>ABYL01000009.1 GCA_000173575.1 Burkholderia sp. H160
CGGTGATTCTCGCGCTGCCACCCGACGCCGCGGCGGCGCTCGTGCCGGGTCTGCGCGCGCCGACGCGCTTCGCGGCCGCGCTCAACGTGCATTTCGCGGTCGAGCCGCCGTTCGGCTTGCCGCAGGTCACCGCGCTGCTGAACGGAACGGCCGAATGGCTGTTTGCGTTCGACGACCGCCTGTCGGTGACGCTCAACGGCGCCGAGCGACTGCTCGACACGCCGCATGACGCGCTGGTGGCGACCGTCTGGGCGGAGGTCGCGCGAGCGGTGAATCTGCCCCTCGCGCCGTTGCCGCGCTGGCAGGTGGTGGTGGAACCGCGCGCGACGTTTGCCGCGCTGCCCGCGCAGGAGACAATGCGGGCGGGCACGCGTACTCGCTGGAACAATTTGCTGCTCGCGGGAGACTGGACGGCCACTGGCCTGCCCGCGATGCTCGAAGGCGCGATCCGTTCCGGCCAGAAGGCCGCGGATACGCTGTTGAATCAACCGATGGAACGCCGATGAACGACTTGTCTCAAACCCAGCCGCTCGCCGCGGTGCTGCCCGAAGCCGCCGACGCGCCCGCCGTGGCGGACGCATCAGCAACCGCTGCGCCGGAGCCCGTGCAAGCCGCGTCCCCGAGCGCGCTCGACGCGTCGATCACGCGCGCGACCGACACGATCCTCGCCGCGCAGAAGCCGGACGGCCATTGGGTCTACGAACTGGAAGCCGACGCGACGATTCCGGCCGAATACGTGCTGCTGGTTCACTACCTCGGCGAAACGCCGAACCTCGAACTCGAACAGAAGATCGCGCGTTATCTGCGCCGCATCCAGTTGCCAAATGGCGGCTGGCCGCTCTTCACCGATGGCGCGCTCGACATCAGCGCGAGCGTGAAGGCGTACTTCGCGCTGAAGATGATCGGCGACCCGGTCGACGCCGAGCACATGGTGCGTGCGCGCGACGCGATCCTCGCGCATGGCGGCGCGGAACGCGCGAACGTGTTCACGCGAATCCTGCTCGCGCTGTTCGGCGTGGTGTCGTGGCGCGCGGTGCCGATGATGCCGGTCGAGATCATGCTGCTGCCGGTGTGGTTCCCGTTCCATCTGTCGAAGGTGTCGTACTGGGCGCGTACGGTGATCGTGCCGCTGCTCGTGCTCAACGCGAAGCGGCCGCTCGCGCGCAACCCGCGCAAGGTGCGCATCGACGAGCTGTTCCGCGCCGCGCCGGTGAACACCGGCATGAACGAGCGCGCACCGCATCAGCATGCGGGCTGGTTCGGCTTTTTCCGTTGTGTCGATACGGTGCTGCGCGCGGTCGATGGCCTGTTGCCGAAGGCGACGCGCGAACGCGCGATCCGCGCGGCGGTCGCGTTCGTCGACGAACGGCTGAACGGCGAGGACGGCCTCGGCGCGATTTTCCCGGCGATGGCCAACTCGGTGATGATGTACGACGTGCTCGGCTATCCGGCCGATCATCCGCATCGCGCGATCGCGCGCAAGTCGCTCGACAAGCTGCTCGTCATCAAGGACGACGAAGCATATTGCCAGCCGTGTCTGTCGCCGGTGTGGGATACCTCGCTCGCTGCGCACGCTTTGCTCGAAACCGGCGAGGCACGTGCCGAACAGGCGGCCGAACGCGGGCTTGCGTGGCTGCGTCCGCTGCAGATTCTCGACGTGCGCGGTGACTGGATTTCGCGCCGTCCGAACGTGCGGCCGGGTGGCTGGGCGTTCCAGTACAACAACGCGCATTACCCGGACGTCGACGATACCGCGGTGGTCGCGATGGCGATGCATCGCTCGGCGGCGCTTACGCAATCCGATGTGGATCGTGAAGCGATTGCCCGCGCGCGCGAATGGGTGGTCGGCATGCAGAGCAGCGACGGCGGTTGGGGCGCGTTCGAGCCGGAAAACACGCAGTACTACCTGAACAACATTCCGTTCTCCGATCACGGCGCGCTGCTCGATCCGCCGACCGCGGATGTCTCGGGCCGCTGTCTGTCGATGTTCGCGCAGATCGGCGAGCTGCCGCAAAGCAGCGAGCCGGCGCGGCGGGCGTTCGATTACATGCTGCAGGAGCAGGAGCCGGACGGCAGCTGGTACGGCCGCTGGGGCCTGAACTACATCTACGGCACGTGGACCGCGCTGTCCTCGCTGAACGCCGCCGGCATGCCGCACGACGACCCGCGCATGCGACGCGCGGCGCAATGGCTCGTGTCGATCCAGAACGAGGACGGCGGTTGGGGCGAGGGCGGCGAAAGCTACAAGCTCGACTATCACGGCTACGAGCGCGCGCCGAGCACCGCGTCGCAGACCGCGTGGGCGCTGCTCGGGCTGATGGCGGCTGGCGAGGTCAATCACGAGGCGGTGGCACGCGGTATCGACTATCTGCAGCGTGAGCAGCGCGAGCATGGGCTGTGGGACGAAACGCGCTTTAGCGCGACGGGCTTTCCGCGTGTGTTTTATCTGCGCTACCACGGCTATCGCAAGTTCTTCCCGCTGTGGGCGCTCGCACGCTTCCGTCATCTGAAGCGCCATGGGCTCACGCGCGTCACGGTCGGGATGTAACGGATGTCTGTGTCGATGACGCCGTCCGTGGGGACGAGCGATAGCAGCTTTCCGGTGATCATCGTGACCGGCATGGCGTTCGAAGCGCGCATCGCGCGCGGCGACGGCAGCGAGCGCGTCGAGGTCGTGTACGCGGCGCGCGCCGATCTGCTCGAGCGCGCGCTGAACGCGGCGGTCGCTCGCGGCGCGGCGGGGATCGTCAGTTTCGGGACGGCGGGTGGGCTCGCGCCGGACCTGGAGCCGGGGGCGTTGATCGTCGCGGATGCGGTGCATGGGCCGTTCGGACGCATCGACACGGATCGGCAATGGGCGAAGCAGATTGCCGCCGCCGTGACTGCCGCCGGCACGGCTGAAGGGCTCGCGGCGCGTCTGCGTCGCGGCGCGATAGCGGCGGTCGCCGCGCCGCTGATCACCGCCGAAGACAAGCGCGCGCTGCATCAGTCGACCGGCGCGCTTGCGGTGGATATGGAATCGCACATCGCCGGCGCGACCGCTGCCGCTCACGGTCTGCCGTTCGCCGTGTGTCGCGCGGTGGTCGATCCGGCCTGGCGCACGCTGCCGCCGGCCGCAACGGCGGGTTTGCGCGACGACGGCAGTACCGCGCTCGGGCCGATTCTGCGCGAATTGTTGCGGCAGCCGTCGCAGCTTGGCGCGTTGCTGCGCCTCGCCGCCGATGCGCGTGCCGCGCGGACGACGCTGGTCGAGGCGCGCGGGGCCTTGGGGAAGGGCGGCGCGCTGCGGATTGCGGGCGTCAACAGTTGCAGGACGGGTGATGGCGGTTAGCCATTCCCGGCGCCGATATGGGCCGACGCGCGGCAACGCGTCAGCAAATCGCTAGCGTGTGTGTGACCCGCCGTTGGAACGGCGACTTGCGTCTTCACCTAAGTCCCTTAGGCGGTTGCGCAGCCGCTGGTTATCCGCGCAAAGCCCCGCAAATGCCAGTACGAGTAGCAGAAGCGGAAACCACTGGCCGCTGAAGTGAATCGGCGCCCATGCAACCGCCGCAAACGCATTAGCGGCGAGCAGAAGCGCCGCCTTATCGGTGTCAATCACAGCAGCCTGTCCTTGGGCAGCACCAGACGGTTATAGGTCGTCACGGTGTGGCGCATAAATTCTTGTGTCTGTCGAATGAATACCAGTTATTGCTCATGGTGTTCTCCCCTTAAAAAACGAGAAGATTCTAGCCGATGAGTGCAGGTTTTATTTTGGGATGGCATCTGCCGTAGTAGAAATGGCGGGTCTAATTGTAAATTCTGGTCAAGTTACGTATTAATAATCGACTTTCCTATCGCGCGGCGGTAAATATTAGGCTCCTCAATTTAAGGAGTCTGATAAAAATGACTTGGGACAAAGCCGGCGCGGTACGATACCTGCAAGCTAACGCCGCGCTATCAAGCCAGAGCCGATGCGCGGAGTACACTAGGCGGGCGATTGAAGCGGGTGGACTGCGGCTTGTGCGTACGGACTCCGCGAAAGATTACGGTTCGTCGCTCGTTGGCGCGGGGTTTCGCGAGGTGCACGGCACTCCGCAGCGCGGCGACGTGGTGGTTATTCAGGCCATTAAAGGTCATCCATACGGACACATGGCGATGTTCGACGGCCACATATGGATATCGGACTTTCGACAAATGAACGGCTTTTATCCGGGGCAGGCCTATCGAACCATCAAGCCTGCATACAAAATATACCGTCACGACTGACAATGAGTAAATTTCTTTTACGCGTTTTTGCGTCACTTGCTCTTGCGTTGGCACTCGGGCCGGGTATAACCACCGCAGCGACTCCGAATACGCCAGAAACCACTGTGAAGGCTTTTTACACGTGGTATTTACAGCGGGAGGGCAGCGTTTATCAACTGACCGATAGCCACATATACGATTATGTGGCAAAACCGACTGTCGATAATCTGCGGGACGACTATCACCACAAACGCCTGCCGGGCGGTGCGGACTACTTCACGCGGGTGCAAGACCTCGATCCGCAAATATGGCTCAAAACGATGACTTTGCGTCCGGCGATCGCGCTTGGCGGGACGGTGGTAATTCCAGTGACGTTCGGGTCAACGGCAAAACAGAATCTGGTCGTGTTCGTCGCAAAGGAAAACGGACACTGGCGGATAACCAAGGTAGAGGACACAACCGGCTATCAAGGATTCCACCAGTATGACCCGATGGATTAGGGAATACGTTCCGGCCTACCTGCCCGCCCGCTGTCGAGCGGGCGGCTGCGCGGTCCGCCGCGCTTTGGGTGGCTTGATTGAAGCGCTATGGCGCGGCCGGCGCAGCGGCCAGTTGCGCGGCAACCGCTGGCGCTATTGCGGAGCCGAGGCTGGCGCAGCAGGCACGGCTGGCGTTGCGCCCGCACCGGTATCGCCCGGATCGGTGTAGTTCGGCAGGTCCCCGCTGGGCGCGTTTGTCGCGCCGCCGGAAGCCCCGGTGGGCGCCGGCGCGGACTCACCCGGATCCGTGTAATTCGGCAACGCACCACCCGGCGCGCCCTTGGTCGCGCCGCCCGCACCCGAAGCCCCATTCGGCGCTTCGCCCGTGTCGCCGTGATCGTCATATTCCGGCAGCGGCGGAGGGGCAGTGCTCGTGCCGCGCAGACGCGCCTGGCGTTGCTGCAAATAGGCATCGCGCACGAACGAGTATTTGTCGAGCGCGGCCTGTTCCAGAAGAGTGGTCGCGCCGAGCAGATCCGAACGCGTGCTCACGAACTGCAGCACGTACAGCGGATTGCGCGTCGCGGGTTCGATATAGTTGAGCGGATTGAACTTCACGTCGACGACGCGCCCCAAGCCGTCGCGCACGGTGCTCGGCCCGAACAGCGGCAGCACCAGATACGGACCCGACGGAATGCCCCAATGTCCGAGCGTCAGACCGAAGTCCTGATTATGCTTGGGCAGCCCGGCCGGCGTGGCCCAGTCGAGCAGGCCACCGATACCAAACACCGAGTTGAATGCGAAGCGCATGATGTCTTCGGTCGCATCGGTGACCTTCAGCTGCAGCAGAGCGTTCGCGGCGTTGGTGAGGTCGCCGAGATTCGAGAAGAAATTGCTCACAGCCGTGCGCAGCGGCTGCGGCGTTACTTTCTGGTAGCCCTTCGCGACCGGCGTGGCGATATAGCGGTCGACTCCGTCGTTGAAATTGAAGATCACCCGGTTCACCGGCTCGAACGGATCGCCCGGCTTGCGGTCGGGAGCGGTCGCGCAACCGGAAATAAGACTCGCGGCAGTGAGCGCCAGCGCGGCGTTACGCAGCTTCATGCTTAAATTCCTTTTTGCTTCCCGTGACGTTGACGCGGCTTGCCCATTAGCACCGGCTGGAAAACCACCGCGCCGATCAGCGTGCAGAACAGCGAAAGCGCGAGCAGCTTACCCATGCTGGACGTGCCCGGATGGTGCGACAGCCACAGGCTACCAAACGCGGTGGCCGTTGTCGCAGCGCTGAACAGTACCGCGTGTGTGAGGCTCGACTGCAACAGGCCGGTCTGGCCGTGCCGCCACGCCATCACGAAGTAGATCTTGAACGCGACGCCGACGCCAAGCATCAGCGGCAGCGCGATGATGTTCGCGAAGTTCAGCGGCATGCCGAACACCACGCACAACTCGAGCGTGACGAGCGCCGAGACGAGCAGCGGCACCAGCGTGCGCAGCACGTCGCTGAGGCGGCGCAGCGCGATCCACAGAAGCACCGCGATCGACAGCATCGCGTAGACGGCCGATTGCAGGAACGCCTTGATGATCGTGTCGGCCGAATGCAGGATCGAGATCGGTCCGCCGATCGCGCCGGGCTCGGCCGCCTTCACCGCGTGTGCGAAGCGGGCGAGCATCTGGTCGTCGTTCGGATCGATGCCGGGCGGCACCTTCGGCGCGATATCGACGAGCGCGTGGCCGCCCTTGCCGATCCACATCGCGATGATGCCCGGGGGCAGGTTCTCCTGGGTGATTTCGGTCGGCTGCAGCAGGTTCTCCAGTTGCTTCAACGCGATGCGCAGCGTGTCGGACATCGCGACTTCGGCGCGGTCGCGCGTGGCGGCATCGGCGGCGGCGAGCTTTTGCAAGGTCGCCGACAGGTGCTGCGCATCCGCCGCACCCGGTCCGGGATGGTCTTCGGCGGCGAGCGACAACTGATTCGCCGCGCGCTTCAATGCGGCGACGCGCACGTCGTCGGTGGCCTGCGGCGCTGGCTGCTGTTGCAGAGCGGGCAGAAGCTGCTGCGCGGCGCTCGCGATCAGCATCATCTTTTGCTGCTGGTCGGCCGGAATGAAGGTGCTCAGCGTGTTGACGCTGCCCACTTCGGGCAGCTTGCGCAGACGCTCGGCGATCGCGTCGGCGTCGGCGAGCGACGGCGCCAGCGCCTGCACGTTGTTGACCGCGGCCTCAGGCGAATCCTTCAACGACAACAACGTCGACAACGATTCCGTATGCGGATCTTTCAGATGCAGCGGATTGAAGTCGAAACGCAGGTGCGCGAGTAGCGGCGTTGCACCGAGCACGACGATCAGCGTGCCGATCAGTACTGGATTGCGATGGCGATCGAGGAAGTCGTCGACGGGCGCGAGTTGCTTGAAACCCGGCGAGGCGGCTTCGCCCGGCGGATTGAAGACCTTCAACAGCGCCGGCAGCAGCGTCATGTTCGTGAAGTAAGCGACGAACATGCCGACGCCTGCGATCTGGCCAAGCTCCGACACGCCGCGATACGCGGTCGGCAGGAACGAGAAGAAGCTCAGCGCGACGGCGACGGCCGCGAGCGTGAGCGGCACGCCGATGCTGTGCGCGGTGTGCATCAGCGCGGCCGATAGCCGGTTGTCGCGGTTGCGCTCCTCGCGATACTTGACGCCGAACTGCACGCCGAAGTCGACACCGAGCCCGACGAACAGCACCATGAACGCAACCGAAATCATGTTGAGCGCGCCGACCATCATCAGGCCGAGCGCGGCCGTGATCGCGAGACCGACGAACAGCGTGATGAACACGGCCGCGATCATGCGGCCCGAGCGCAGCGCGAGCCACAGGATGAACAGCACGACGATGAAGGTGCCGATGCTGTTGAGTACCGCGCCGTCCTGCACCGACGCGAACTCTTCATCCGCGAGCGGCTGTTCGCCGGTCAGGCGGATCGTCGCGCCGTAGCGCGATTCGAGATGCAGCGAGACCGCAGTCGCGCGAATCGCCGTCGATGCGGCCGCGCCCGGCTCCAGCGCGTCGTAGTTGACGACCGGCTGCACGACGATGAACGAGCGCGCCGGATCGGTGGCGGCGCCCTTATCGACCAGCGCGCGCCACGAGAACGACGCATGCTGGCCGGCCAGCACGCGATCGAGCGTGTTCGCGCTTTGCGCAAGCAGCCGGCTCATGTCGGCGAGTTTGACCTGGCCGAGTTGCAGCGGCAGCAGCAGGGTCGTGGTCAGCGTGCCGGCGAGGCCGGTCAGGCTCGGATCATGCGCAAGCTGATTGACGAGCGGGCGCGATTGCACGAGTTGGGACGTGGTGGACATCACCACGTCGGTGGACGGAAACAGCAGGCCGTTGTGTTCGAAGAACGGGCCGCCGGCGGGCTGCGAGACCGAGGTGAACTCCTTCGGATCGGCTTTCAGCGCGGAGGTTAGCGCGTTGGCGGCGGCGTCGGCGAATTCGGGCGCGCGCGCCTCGACCACCACCAGTACAGAGCCGCCGCGTTCGGGGAAGGCGGCGTCGATTGCGTCCGAGAGTGCCGACCAGCGCTTGTCGGTCTCGATGAGACGGCTGATGTCCGTGTTGATCTTGAAGTTATGCGCGACGTATACACCGCTCAGAACAGCGAGCACGATCGACAGCGCGATGATCCTCAGCGGATGACGCACCGAGTACGCGACGAGACGGACGATATATGGCTTCAGCATGTAGGCGGACGTGGCCTTATGACGAGTGTTGTTTTTGACGAAGGTGCATAAGTATACAGAGGCCGGGCAAGCAAACCCGACTTCGATAGCAAGTACGGCTCCTGACCGTCCGTCCGGCCCGGATGGGAACGCAATCCCCGCTATACTGGTCTATTCCTCTGAGCCGTGGGGCTGCGGTCTGCCGGCGCTACTTCTTTCAGATCACGACAAGCGTATGAAACGATATCTGTCTGCTTTTCTGGCCACGGCCGTGGTATCCACGGCGGCGTTCGCGCAAAGCGCGCCCGACGCGGTGGTAAAAAGTGCGGTCCAGGGCACGGTGGCTGCAATGAAGGCCGATCCGCAGGCGCGTGGCGGCGACATGGCGAAGATCACCGAGGTCGTCCAGACGCACTTCCTGCCCGCTACCGACTTCCAGCGCACCACGCGTATTGCGGTCGGCAAGCCATGGGCGACCGCGACACCGGAGCAGCAGAAGCAGCTGTACGAGCAGTTTACGCTGCTGCTCACGCGCACCTATGCCGCATCGCTATCACAACTGCGCAACCAGGAGGTGAAGTTCCAATTTGCGCCCGTGAGCGCACCAGGCGGCGCCACCGACATCGTCGTGCAATCGCACGTGATCAGCACTGGCGGCGACGATGCGATCGACTATCGGCTCACCAAGGGTCCGTCCGGCTGGAAGATCTACGACATCAACATGATGGGCGCCTGGCTGATCCAGGTGTATCAGACCCAGTTCGCCGATCAGATCGCCAAAGGCGGCATCGACGGGTTGATCAAATTTCTGACCGAGCATAATGCGCGCGGCGCGTAAGCGCGTCGACAGAACTTTCAGTCGGCAAAAGAAAAGCGCGGTGGCCTTGATTGGCCACCGCGCTTTTTTCATGCCGCACGCGCTAGTCACCATGCGCAATGCAGGGGCGGCACGCGGCCGCCATCCTGTCAAACCGATCAGTGTGCCGCCGTTGCGGTCTCCACCTTCTTGCCCTTGCCGGCGCGCGTAATCTCTTCGAGCTTGATCTCGACGTGACGCGAGAACACGTACTCGGCGGGACGCTGCTTGTCGAGCGGGATGTCCTCGGCGAACGCGCCCGTGGTTTTCGGGCCACGCATGCTGACCTTCAGTGCCTTCAGCGGATGCGCGACCGTGTCCATCACGGCCGTCGCTTCGAAACCGCAGTGGACCATGCAGTCAGCGCACTTCTCGTAGTTGCCGGTGCCGTACTTGTCCCAGTCCGTGGTTTCCATCAGTTCCTTGAAGGTCTTCACGTAGCCTTCGCCGACCAGATAGCACGGCTTCTGCCAACCGAACACGGTACGCGCCGGGTTGCCCCACGGCGTGCATTCGTAGGTCTGGTTGCCCGCGAGGAAGTCGAGGAACATCGCCGACTGGCTGAACGACCAGTTCTTGCCGTTGTTGCCGCGCTTGAAGATTTCGCGGAACAGCTGCTTGGTCTTGTCGCGGTTCAGGAAGTGCTGCTGGTCCGGCGCGCGCTCATAGGCATAACCCGGCGACACCGTGATGCCGTCGACGCCCATCGGGCCAAGCGTGTCGAAGAACTTCGCCACGCGTTCCGGCTGCGCGTCGTTGAACAGCGTGCAGTTGATGTTCACGCGGAAGCCGCGGCGCTTCGCTTCGCGGATCGCGGCGACGGCCTTCTCGTACACGCCTTCCTGCGACACCGAGTGGTCGTGCGCTTCCTTGTCGCCGTCGAGGTGAACCGACCAGACGAAGTACGGATTCGGCTCGTAGTCGTCCATCTTCTTTTCCATCAGCAGCGCGTTCGTGCACAGGTACACGAACTTCTTGCGCGCCATGATGCCCTTGACGATCTGCGGCATTTCCTTGTGCAGGAGCGGCTCGCCGCCCGCGATCGACACGACCGGCGCGCCGCATTCGTCGACGGCCTGCAGGCATTCTTCGAGCGACAGACGCTGGTTCAGGATCGGATCCGGATAGTCGATCTTGCCGCAGCCATTGCAGGCGAGATTACAGCGGAACAGCGGCTCCAGCATCAGGGCGAGCGGATAGCGTTTGTTGCCGGAGAGATGCTGGCGCATGATGTATGCGCCGACGCGGACTTTCTGTAGCAGCGGAATAGACAAGGCGTCCTCCTTAATTCTTAAACTTCGCGTGCAGCGAGAGGTTGCATCAGTTTCGATGGCAACTTGAATTCGACTTTCTCTTCACGGCCCGCCATCGTCGTGACATCGACGGGCCCCAATGCGCGCAGCGCATCGATTACGTTTTCTACCATTTCTTCCGGTGCCGACGCGCCGGCCGTGATGCCGACCGTCCGCACGTTAGCAAACCATTCCGGCTTCACTTCGGAGCCGTCGGCGACGAGGTAGCTCGCCACACCGCTCTCGCTGCCGATTTCGCGCAGCCGGTTCGAGTTCGAACTGTTGGTCGCGCCGACCACCAGCAGCACATCGACCTCTTTGCTCAATTCGCGCACTGCCGCCTGGCGGTTCTGCGTCGCGTAGCAGATGTCGCGTGTGTCCGGACCCACGATGTCGGTAAAGCGGCGCAGCAGCGCGTCGATGATGCCGCGGGTGTCGTCGACCGACAGCGTGGTTTGCGTCACGTAGGCGAGCGGCGTTTCGGCCGGCAGGTCGAGCTTCGCGACTTCAGCCTCGCTTTGCACGAGCAGCACCGTGCCGGGAATCTGGCCGATCGTGCCTTCCACTTCGGGATGGCCGGCGTGGCCGATCAGGATCAGCGTGCGACCGGCGGCTACGTACTGACGTCCCTGCACGTGCACCTTGGTGACGAGCGGGCAGGTCGCGTCGAGCACGTCGAGGCCACGCGCTTCCGCGTCACGCTCGACCGTTTGCGCGACACCATGCGCGCTGAATATAGCGACGGCACCTTGCGGCACTTCATCGAGCTCCTCGACGAATCGTGCGCCTTTCTGGCGCAGATTGTCGACCACGTGCCGATTGTGGACAATCTCGTGGCGCACATACACGGGCGCGCCGTGTTGCTGTAACGCACGATCGACGATTTCGATTGCGCGGACAACGCCCGCACAAAAGCCGCGGGGCTGAGCAAGGATGACTCGCATAAATTGGCGGACTCCGACTAACGCGGGTATCGAAGAAGTCGTGAAACTGACCTTATCGCCGCGCACATCTTGATTAGTTGACGTCTTGAGCCCCGGCGACGTGCCGGTACAGCAAAACCAAACGCGCATTCTAACGCTATCAGGGCCGCTTTGCTTTTTGGCTCAGCCCTTGTGTGGGGCGCTTGCCGCAGCCGCGGAGCGTTGTCGCACAGGGCCGCGTCTACGAGCGCTTCAACCGTGTAATGAGGCCAGCGCGAGAATGCCTCGTAACGCGCCCGGCCATGGCCGCACACTGCACCGTCACGGCGGAACCCTTAAACTACCGATCCTTGCTGCGCACACGGCGCGCTGTATTACAGAATGGTTTCGAGGCTCGCTGGATGGATGTCGATCAGCACGAAAATTTTCCGATCGCGAGTGTGTTGCTGCCGAAGGCGCTGCGCGCGCCTGTCGGTATTATCTACCAGGTCGTGCGCACTGCGGACGATATCGCCAATGAAGGCGACTGGAGCGCCGCCGAGCGCCACGCCCGGCTTGCGGATTTCCGCGCCGGGCTCGATGCGATCGCGCAACGCCGCGCGGCGCCCGTTGATCCGCTGCTGTTCGGCAAGCTTGCCGGCGTGATTGCGCAATACAAGTTGCCGCTCGAGCCGTTCTACGATCTGCTCGACGGCTGCGCACAGGATATCGATACGAATCGTTATGCGGATCGTGCCGCGCTCGTTGACTATTGCCGCCGCTCGGCGCATCCGGTCGGGCATCTGATGCTGCATCTGATCGACGCGGCGACGCCGCACAATCTCGCCGATGCCGATGCGATCTGCACGGCCTCGCAACTGATCAGCTTCTGGCTCGACGTCGCCGCCGACTGGAAAAGACAGCGCGTGTACCTACCGCAGGCCGATTTGCAGCGCTTCGGTGTGACCGAGGCGCAGATCGCGGCCGGCGTCGTCGATGACGCGTGGCGTGCGCTGATGGCGCACGAAATCGCGTTCGTGCGCGCCATGCTGATCCGCGGCGCGCCGCTCGCGCTGCGCATGCCGGGGCGGCTCGGCTTCGAGCTGTGCGGCGCGGTGCAGGCGGGCCTGCGGTTTCTCGAGCGCATCGAGCGCGCGGACTATGATGTGTTCCGCGAGCGCCCGGTACTCAATCTGTTCGACTGGTGCGTGGTGGCGGCGCGCACCCTGACAACGCAACTATCCAGACGCGTCGGCGTGGCGGCGCACTCCATCGAGGGTAATGCTTAATGGCGGCGGTTCTGTTCGTTCTTTCCTGTGTCTCCCTGCTGATCTGGTGCGTGCTGCTGTTCGCGCGCGGCGGCTTCTGGCGTGCGCGTCCCGCCGCGCCGCTCAGCATCGCGTCGCGTGAAATATGGCCGGCCGTCGCGGCCGTCGTGCCGGCGCGCAATGAAGTCGACGTGATCGCCGAGGCGGTCACGTCGCTGCTCGAGCAGGACTATCCGGGCGCGTTCCACGTGATCGTCTTCGACGATCACAGCACCGACGGCACCGCCGACGCCGCTCGTGCCGCCGCATTACAGCAGCAATGCCCCGAGCGTCTGACCGTGCTGAGCGCGAAGCCGTTGCCGCCGGGCTGGTCCGGCAAGGTGTGGGCGCAGTCGCAAGGGATCGAGGCGGTGCGCACGCTCGATCTGCCCGCCGAGTTCCTGTTGCTGACCGATGCCGACATCGGCCATCCCGCCGATGCGCTCGCGCAGCTGGTCGCTCGCGCGGATGCCGAAAAGCGCGACCTCGTCTCGCTGATGGTGCGGCTGCGCTGCGATTCGTTCTGGGAAAAGGCGCTGATTCCGGCGTTCGTCTTCTTCTTCGCGAAGCTGTATCCGTTCGCATGGGTCAACAATCCACGCAATCGCACCGCGGCCGCGGCGGGCGGCTGCATGCTGGTGCGCCGCGCGGCCCTCGAGGAAGCGGGCGGCATCGAGTCGATCCGCGCCGAGCTGATTGACGATTGCAGCCTCGCCGCGCGCATCAAGCATCGCGGCACTGGGCGTCATCCGATCCGGCTCGACGTGGCGGCGAAGAGCGTGTCGCTGCGTCCATACGATAGCTGGCGCGATATCTGGAACATGATTGCGCGCACCGCGTTCACGCAGCTGCGCTACTCGCCGCTGCTGCTCGCGGGCACGCTTCTGGGCATGGCGATCATCTATCTGTTGCCGCCGGTCGCGGCTTTGATTCTCGGGCCGCTCGGCTGGCCGGCCTGGCTCGCGTGGGCGGCAATGTGCTGCGCGTATGCGCCGATGCTCGTCTACTACCGGCGCTCGCCGCTGTGGGCGCCGTTTCTGCCGCTCGTGGCGCTGTTCTATGTCGGCGCGACGTTCGCGTCGGCGGTGCGTTACTGGCGTGGCAAGGGCGGGCAATGGAAGGCGCGCGTGCAGGCGCCGGTGCAGGAGCGTTGACGTAAAAAAAGCGGCTTTAAGCCGCTTTTTTTATGTCACGCGCTTTTCGTCAAGCATTCGTGAGCATCATGTACATCTGGATCACGACGTCGGGCGAGAACGTGAACGGCACCCAGCCGTGACCGGTGTGGCGCATCACGAGCAGGCGGTCGCCGCTCGACTGCTTCTGCACGGCCATCATCGGATTCTTCGTCGATACGAATTGCCAGCCCTGCGGGATGCCCTGCGGCTGTTCCGGCGTCATCGACGCACGCGCGTTCGACAGTTCCTCGATCAGCCGGCTGATCTGTTCCGGGCGCAGCGCGACGGTCTGGTTACCGATCGTCATCGTGATTTCGTCGCGCGCGGGGCGATTGATTTCTAGCGTCGGCTGGAATTGCCGGGCGGCCGGCTCAGGATTTGTTTCGGCGCTCGTTTCGGTATTGGCGGGCTGTTGCGCTGCCGCTTCTGCCGCTGCGTCGTGCGCGGCATGTTCCACCGTCGCGGGCGATGCCGCCGTGTCAGTGCTTGTCTCGGGTTTGTTCTCGGCCTGCGTGGCCACGACAGCCTGAATGAGCTGATCGACGCCCATTTCCAGCGCGCCGAGCTGTTCGTGAAGATTCATGCGAGGTTTCTCTGGTAGGACCCGCGATTTTACCTGCTGCGCGCGGGCTTGGACCCGTCGCCGGCCCCGGGGACTTGTAACAAAATGCTTGCGGCCGCCGTTCAGCCCTTCAAATAGCCCGCCTGCCGGAACCATTCGAGCGCATCGGCGAGACCCTCACGATAAGGCCGCGCGCGATATCCCAGCTCGCGTTCGGCCTTCGCCGACGTGAAATACATTTTGTTCTTCGACATCTTCAGCCCATCGACTGTGACGAACGGTTCGCGCTTAGTGAACTTGGCGACCGCTTCCGCGCCCATCGCGAGCGGATACAAAGGCCAGCGCGGCAGACTCAGCGTCGGCGCCTTGCGGCCGGTCAGCGCGGCGATATCGGCGAGCATCTGCTGGAGCGGCAGATTTTCGCCGCCGAGAATATAGCGCTCGCCGATCTTGCCGCGTTCGAGCGCGAGGAAATGGCCGGCGGCGACGTCGTCGACGTGCACGAGGTTCAGGCCCGTATCGACGAATGCAGGGATCTTGCCGAGCGCCGCCTCGAGGATGATGCGCCCGGTCGGGGTCGGCTTCAGGTCGCGCGGGCCGATCGGCGTTGACGGATTGACGATCACCGCGGGCAGGCCGTCCTCAGCGATCATGCGCTCGACCGCGCGCTCGGCGAGCACCTTGCTGCGCTTGTAGACGCCGATGGCCTGGTCGGCGCGAAGCGGCGCGGTTTCGTCGGCGGACTGGCCTGAGCTCGTCACCTTCAGCGTCGCGACGCTGCTCGTGTACACGATGCGCTCGACGCCTTCCTTCAGCGCCGCGCGCATCGTCGCCTCGGTGCCTTCGAGATTCGCGCGCTCGATTTCGCCAGGGTCCGGCGCCCACAGCCGATAATCGGCGGCCACGTGCAGCAGATAGCGCACGCCGCGCAGCGCGTTGCGCATCGACGCTTCGTCGCGCATGTCGCCGACGACGATTTCCGCATCGAGCGACTCGACGTTCTTGCGCGGACTCGTCGCGCGCACCAGCACGCGCACGCGGAAGCCTTTGCTCTGCGCGATGCGCGCCACCGACGAGCCGACGAAGCCGGACGCGCCGGTCACGAGTACGAGATCGCGATTCTGTTCGGTCATTCTGTGTCCATTCCCTGCATGAAGGTCGACGGATTGTACGTGGCTCGCACGAGGGATGGGTGTTGTCGAGCACGCTCGGCGCGACGCGACTAGAATGCCGGCTTGAAAGACTGTCAGGCATTAAAAGGAGGTAGCGGCATGGCCCCGGATCTGGACGAGCGGATCGAAACGTATTACGCGCGGGTGCGCGGCATGGTGCAGGGCGTCGGCTTTCGCCTCGCAACCGTGCGCCAGGCGCACGCGCTGGGCATCAAGGGATGGGTCGCGAATCTCGACGACGGTTCGGTCGAGGCGATGTTGCAGGGACCGGCCAACCAGATCGACCGGATGCTGTCGTGGCTGCGGCACGGACCGCCGGCGGCGCGCGTGACCGAGGTGAGCGGCGAGGAGCGCGTGACGGACAAGGTCTACGAACGGTTCGAGCAGCACTGAGCAAGCGCAGCGCGAGTTAAAAAAGCGGCGCGCCGTCGAGAGGATGGTGCGCCGCTTTTCGTTTGAGCCGCATTTGCTGCGTTGTCAGCGCCTACCGCGCCACCAGCAAACTCTCCGCAAACCCCCACTCATCCTCGATCCACTGATGGCTGCACATGAAGCCAGCATCATCGGCGATCGCGGGCAATTCCTCCGCGCGGTACTTGTGGCTGCTTTCGGTCCAGATCGTCTCGCCTTCCTTCAGCGACACCGTCAGCTTCGCGGCGCGCACGTGTGCGGTGATATCGCGCTTCGCACGCAGATGCATCTCGATGCTGCGCGCGTCCGGATTGAAGCGCGCGACGTGCTCGAACGCTTCGAGCGGAAAGTCGCCGTCGAGCTCGCGGTTGATCCGCGCGAGCAGGTTCAGGTTGAACGATGCGGTCACGCCGACCGCGTCGTCGTAAGCGGCGACCAGCACCGGCGTCGGTTTGATCAGATCGGTGCCAAGCAGCAGCGCGTCGCCGGGCGCGAGCATGTTGCGGATGTCGCGCAGAAAACGCGTCGCCGCGAGCCGGCCGAAGTTGCCGATCGTGCTGCCGAGAAACAGGACGAGTAAGCGGTCACCGGGTGCGCGCTGCCGGCTCACTTCGGCGAGACCGGCCAGATAGTCGCGCTCATAACCGACGATCGAAATCCGCTCGATGTCGCCGAGTTCGCGCCGGCACAACTGCAGCGCACTGCGCGAAATTTCAATCGGGCAGTAGGAAGTAGGGCGTTTTTTACACAACGCTTCGAGAATGCGCCGCGTTTTACGGCCGCTGCCGCTGCCGAGTTCGGCGACCGTCACGTCATGCGGCAGATGCTCGACGATATCGGCGGCGTGCCTCGCGAGCAGCCGTTCTTCGGCGCGCGTGACGCCGTATTCGGGCAATACGGTAATCACTTCAAAAAGAGCGGAGCCGACTTCGTCGTACAGATACTTCGACGGCAACTCTTTCTGCGGCGCGTGGGTGAGGCCGGCGTACACGGCGGCGGCGAAGGCGCGGCGCAGTTCGGAAGGCGAGTTGCTGAGCGATAGGGCTGGCTGGGTCATGCTGGCTCCAGTAGTCACATTCGATGAGCGGGATTGTTGCCGGGCGGTGGCATGCGCGATAAAACGCGGTTGACGCATGCCGTGGGCGAGATGCGCGGGCGTCGGTTCGTGGTGGCTTCCAAGACTACGCTCGGAGCTGCATTTTCCGACCCGGCTCGAGGGTGCTGCCAGTTTCGTGCCGCTGTGGTTGTCGTGATCGCGAGTGACGCGGCCACAGCGTGCAAAGCTTCGTAGCAAGATTCGCGCGCGGCGATGACGAACCGGAAATGGAATTCGCGAGCCACGGCGCATGAAGTTATGTTCTAGTGCATCGACGCGCGATGCGCACGACTAATTGCAGCCGATTGACGAAAAAGCGCAGGCCCGTAAGCGAATAACCCGTCTAGAATGCCCGCTTCGCAGCGTCTGCCTCCTTGCCCACGTGGCCGCCTGCTCACCAGACATCACATTCATGACGACAACGAACGCCGCGCGCCTGGGTCGCGCGCTGCAAGCCCACGCATCACGCCGATCGCGGACCGCGCAATGAACCACCACGACTTCAGGCGCGGCATCGCCTTGTCGGCCGGTGCGTCGGCAATGTTCGCATTACTGTCCGCTTACGCGACGCTGCTCAAGCCGCTCACGGGACTCGACATCTTCGCGTGGCGGATCGTGTGGACCGTGCCCGGCGCGCTGTTGCTCGTCGCGGTACGCAGACGTCTGCCGATTCTGAGCGCGCTCGTTGTCCGCATGATGACGCAGCCGAAGCTCGGCGCTGCGATGATCGTCACCGCGGGCCTGCTCGGCGTGCAGCTATGGATATTTCTGTGGGCACCGTTGCATGGGCGCATGCTGGAAGTGTCGCTCGGCTATTTCCTGCTGCCGCTCGTGATGGTGCTGGTCGGACGCTTCTACTATCGCGAGCGACTCGACGCATTGCAGTGGCTCGCGGTCGCATGTGCGGCGGTTGGCGTCGCTCACGAGCTGTGGGTGACGGGCGCGTTCTCGTGGCCAACGCTCGTCGTCGCGCTCGGCTATCCGCCTTATTTCGTGCTGCGTCGGCGGATCAATCAGGATTCGCTCGCGATGTTCACCGTCGAAATGGCGCTGCTGCTGCCGGTGGCGATCTTGTCCATCGTCGTCGGCGGTTCGCTGCAAGCGATCGCCGGACGCGGGGAAATGTGGTGGTTGCTGTTGCCGGGCCTCGGCGCGTTGAGCACGCTCGCGCTCGCTTCGTATCTGAAGGCGAGTCGTCTGCTGCCGGTCGCGCTGTTCGGCATTCTCGGCTACGTCGAGCCGGTGCTGCTCGTGTTCGTGTCGATCACGCTGCTGCGCGAAACGCTCAGTGCCGCGCAACTCGCGACCTATGTGCCGATCTGGATTGCCGTCGCGCTGACCGCGCTGTACAGCGTGCGCTTCGTTCGGCTCGCGTCGAATTGAGCGGCGGCGCAACGCTCAGCGATGCGCTCCGGTCCGCTCTGGATTGATGCGCGTCGGCCCCACCTGCGCATCGATCGCATCGCGCAGCTCGGGGCGCCAGCCGATACCGAACAGCGCTTCGGCGAGCACGAATAGCGGGCCGATCAACAGGCCGATCACGTCGTCGACGAAGGCCGGCTTGCGATGTTCGTACGCGACGTGACCGATGAACTGGAACACCCAGCCGATCACGAACAGCCCGATACCGGTCGCGAGCCACACGAGCGTCGCATGCGCGGCGATCCACTCGCCGAACGCGACACATAGCGCCGAGACGCAGGCCATCATCACGCCGAGCGGCACGTCGAGCGCGAGGTAGTAGACGGTCGCCGCGACGAACAACAGCCATGCGGGCGACAACGTGACGGGGAACATCCCGGCGCCAAACGTCGGGCGGCTCAGCAACACCGCGAGCGCGAGCACGATCATCGGAATGCCCACGAAGTGCCTGGCGATATTGCGTCGGTCGCGATGGTAGGCCGCGTATTGCGTCAGTTGCTGGGTCAGCGTTCTCATCAATGCCGCTCCTGTTTCAAAGTCAGCATAATCGCGGGCAGCGGATTTTCAAACCATCGGGTAGCCGACAATCAGCGACGATCGCCCACGAATGCCATCCATGACAGAGCGCTTTTCAACGAATGAGCTGGCCGCGCTGCTCGCACGCAGCGCGTGGTTTCGCGCCGCGCCAGCCGATCTGCGGATGCAGTTGCTCGGCGCGGGGCGCGTCGAATCTCTCGCGGCCGGGCAGCGGCTTTTCACGCGAGGCGATGCCGACGACGGCCTCTACTGCGTACTCGACGGTCTCGTCAGAATCGGTGCGGCGAGTTCGACGGGCAAGGAAGCGTTGCTTGCGGTGATCGAGCCGGTGAACTGGTTCGGTGAGATCACGCTGTTCGACAACCGTTCGCGAACCCACGACGCCTATGCCGAACGCGATTCCGCGCTGTTTCATGTGCCGCGCGCGGCGCTCGCCGCGTTGCTCGAACGCACGCCGGCCTACTGGCATGCGTTCGGTCTGCTGCTCACGCACAAGCTGCGTCTCGCGTTCGAGGCGATCGAGGAAGCCGCGCTCCTGCCCGCCGCGCCGCGCGTCGCGCGGCGCCTGTTGCTGATGGCGGGCGGCTATGGCGAACCCGGCGCATTGCGAAGCGTGCTGAAGGTCCCGCAGGAAGATCTCGCGATGATGCTCGCGTTGTCGCGGCAGACGATCAACCAGGTGCTCAAGCACTTCGAGACGCAGGGCGCATTGAAGCTGCGCTATGCGGAGATCGAAATCGTCGATGCGGACAAGCTGCGCGAACAGGCCATGGTCGAGCGCGATTAATGCGCGTTTGCGTGGCTGATGCGGCGTTTCAATGGGCCGATCGTCCCGACGGGCAACGTCGCGAGCAGCGTATGCAGCGTGAAGTCGAGATCTTCGCGCGCAATGTCGAGTTGCACGCGGACTTCTTCGCGCGCGGCGTCCGTGTTGACGACATAGACGCCGAGCGGCGAACGAAGCAGTGCGCGCAACTGGGCGTGCGGCAGCGTCACGAGCAAACGCGCGCGCGCTGATGGAAACGGAATGACGTTGTTGCGTTGAACCTGCCTGCTGGCCGGTTGCGGCGCAAGCTTGTCGAGCGATTGCGTGAGAGCCATGTGATGTGGCGTTGGTGTGACGCGATGGTGAATTGGAACGATTCCAGAGTAAGTGCCCGCGAGTAAATACGGTGCAAAAATTCGCGTACCTGTCGACAAAAAGATACGACAGGGAAGTACCTGGCGAGCAGAAAAAAAGGCGAGTCACAAGACTCGCCCTCCCGAACGGCACAACCCGGCTTCGATCAACTTCTATTTGAACAGCACCTGCATGGCCGGTTAGCGCCGGAACCGATCACGTGTTATTGCGCTTTGGTCGTGTCGGTTTGTGCGCCGTCGGCTTTCGCCGGGGTCTTGCTGGCCTCTTTCGCGCTGTCCGTTTTAGACTTCGCGGCGCTCGTTTCGACGGCGTTTTTGCTGGCGGACTTGTGGGTCTTCTTCGTATGGGTGGAAATCTTTTTCACGTGCTTCTGCTTGGTGGCTTCGGCAGGCGCTTTCGTGGTGGTCACGACGTCTTTCGTCGCGCCAGCTTGCACCGCGGTGTTCGCCTTCAGATTCGCCTGGCCGGCGGCCGGCATTTGCGTAGCCTGCGCGGGTTGGGCGGGTTGTGCGGTGGACGGTGCGGCCGTTTGGGCAAATGCGGTCGACACGAGCAGAGCGGAAGCAACAGCGGCGAAAAGCGTCTTCATGATGTGACTCCTGGTTGAATCGGTGGATTCGTTTGTCGCGGCTGAATTATTTCAGCGCTGCCGGTTTAACGTAGGGCGGAATACAGGAGTTGACGCTGCGCTGGTGACAAAACGTAACTAGTGCGTCAGCGCGGATACATGTCGCGGCTCAGAAGGCGAATCCCCGGACGGGCGCCATGCTCAATGAAGGCTCGACCGCGGTCTTGCCGAGAATTTGCGCTAAAGCCTCGGGCGAGACCGCCGGGCTAAACAGGAACCCTTGAGCGACCGTGCATCCGTGGCGGACCAGAAACTCGCGCTGGACATCGAGCTCTACCCCTTCAGCGACGAGATCGAAGCTCAGCGTTTCCGCAATCGCGATGATGGCGAGCGAGAGCGCTTCGAGTTCCGTGTCTCTGCCGATTTCGCAAACGAACGCGCGATCGATCTTGATGCGGTCGACGCTAAAGCGTTTCAGATAGCTCAGGCTCGAATAACCCGTGCCGAAGTCGTCGATCGCGATCGACACACCGAGCTCGCGCAGTTCGCGAAAGGCCCGTTGCGCTTCGTCCGCATTGCGCATCAGCGTGCCCTCGGTGACTTCGAGTTCCAGCAGTTCCGCGGGCCAATCGGCATCCCGAAGCGCCGATCGCACTACGCCCGGAAGGTCCGCTCGCTCGAGTTGGAGTGGCGAAACGTTGACCGATATGCGCACCGGGGGAAGGCCTGCGCGTACCCATGCATTCGCCTGCAGGCAAGCCTGTCGCAATACCCACGTGCCGATGTTCTGGATCAGACCGGTTTCTTCAGCAAGCGGAATGAATGCGGCCGGCGAGACCTCACCGAGCTCCTCGTCATGCCACCGTAACAGCGCCTCGGCACCGACGATGCGTCCGGTTTTCATGTCGACCTGCGGCTGATACGCCAGATACAACTCGTTGGCTTTCGCTGCGCGCCGCAGTCGCGTCGTGAGCCGCAACTTCTCGGCTGCGGCCCGGCTCAGTTCCGGTTCGTAGAACTGGTATCCGTTTCGCCCGCGCGATTTGGCCACGTACAACGCCGCATCTGCGTTCCGCGTTAGCAGTTCCGGCTTGGCTCCATCTTGTGGAAACGTGCTGACGCCAATGCTTGCTTCAAGGTAAAGCTCATGCTCGCCGATGCTATACGGCTCGCTCATCTCGCGAATGAGCCTGTCCAGCATCTCGGTGAGTTCCCTCGCGTCGGCCCGTTCGGCGACGATAACGAATTCGTCGCCCCCGTAGCGCGCGACGAAATCCGTGGCGTCGAGCAGACGCTGAAGCCGGCGCGCCACGGCCTTTAGCAGCAGATCACCGATGCGGTGTCCAAGCGAATCGTTGACGTCCTTGAAGCGATCGAGATCGAGGAAGAGGACAGACACGTTCTGGCCCGTAGCTGCTGCGCGGACAAGCGACTCTGACAGACGTTCGTCGAGCAGCACGCGGTTCGGCAGATCAGTCAACGCATCGTATTTGGCTTGATGCTCAAGTCTTCTGAGCGAGCGACGAAGATGGGATCCGATACGCCCATTCCAGTGAATCAGCGAAAGTAGCAGCAACGCCGATGCGACGCCGCAGCTCAACAGCATGCGCGTGAACCACTTTGCATCGAGCGAGGATTTGCTGATGACCGATGCAACTTTGGCGTCGGCCGCGAGTCGTACATCCACGACCCGCTCGAGGACGCTATAGAAATACGCGTCGATTTCCTCGAGTCTGGGGTCGCCCACAGCCACGCTGCCGGGATGCTCGTCAACCCTGCGCGCAAGCCCGAAGCTCAGCTCGCTGAGTCTGCCGATCATGTCGTCCAGGTCGGACAGTCGCGAAACACATTCCTGATTCTCGCTGCAACTCTCGCGCGCATCGCGCGTCAATGCGAGCAGCTCCAGCATCGGAAAGCGATAGCCAGCGCGTTTGTAGAACGGCACCGTTGCTATCGAGGTGTAGAGAGTCGCATGCTCGTCGAGCATGACTTGCTGAACCTGGTCGAGGTCGTGACGCAGGCGCCCGGAAGCCTGGATGGTCCGAAGCGAACTGTCCTGCTCGCTGCTCTGGCGGATTGCGAGGTAGGTACTCGTCGCAATCACGGCGAGAATGGCAATCACGGCTATGACAGTAGCGGCTTTGCGCGTTGCTTCCTGTCCCACGGCGCTTCCCTTTCCGTCGACGCGGCGCGAGCGAAATCCGGCCCGCACGGATTGTGAATGTTCAGGTGGCTGCATGACTTGCCTCAATGCGCTGCGAGTCTGGCTGGTAACGGTGCGCTATGTGTCTGCTGTTCCACCTATCGATCGGCAAATTCCACGCGGTTGCGCCCGCTTCGCTTGGCGCGGTACAGAGCCGCATCGGCGAGGCCATATGCGGTGTCGAAGCCGGTTCCGATTTCGTTGATGCTGGCGCCAAAGCTGGCCGTGATGCGGCGATCGACCGGTGCAACGACCAGCGACTCGCTGATCGCCTCCCGCATACGTTCGGCGAGAAGGGCGCCACTGGCTGGATCATGACCCGGTAGCAGCACGGTGAACTCCTCGCCACCCACTCGTCCGATGAAGCCCTGTTCCCCCACGATTCTCCGCAGACAATCGACGACCCCCAGAATGACCGCATCTCCAGTGGGGTGGCCGTAGTCGTCGTTGATCCGCTTGAACTCGTCGATGTCAAGGATGATCATGACCGCGCTGTTCGTGCGCAAGACCTTGGTGGTGCGCTCGATCACGGCACTACGGTTCAGTACGCCCGTCAACGCGTCGTGCGAGGCGCGATACGCCAGCTGCTGGGCCAGCGCCTGCATCTCGCGTTCAGCCCGGTCGCTACGGCCGATCAGACGCCGTGTTTCGCGCATCAGGCGCTGGAAGTGTTCGATCAGTTCGCCCAACGACTGGCGATACTCCGCGGCACCCGCATCGATGATCGAATGCATGGCGCGAGCCTTGTCCAGCGCCGAGCTCTCGTTCTGGAAGAGATCGGGCGCGTTCCCCGGGGACACGTTACGGGAAGTTGTCGAGCGCACCTTATCGTCCCTGGGGCGCGATGGGACGATCGGTGAACTCGATCGCGCGGAAATCGGCCTTCAGCTCTTCGCCGAATTCGGCAATGGTCTCGTCTTCCTCGTCGCGATACCAGTTCAACGACACGCGGCTTCCGGATTCCGCCGCCTGATCGAGCGCGTCGAAAATGCTGAACAGCATCTTGGTGCTCGAGCTATTGAAGTACGTCAGCGCGACGTCGATGGTGATCTCGGCCCCGGCGTTCTCGGCGAGGTACTTGCGCATCTGCTCGATGATCGGCGCGTAAAAGGCGGCTGCATTTTCAGGGTAGGACTCACCCTTGATCGACAAGGCGTGCCGGTCGAAGCGAAAATCGACTTCAGGCGACGTGGTCGTCGCGGGGATGTGTAGGTTTTCCATGGTTCGTGCGCCCTCCTGCTCAGATGATGGCCATGAGGCAAAACAGCGTGGTTCCGGGTTCGTCGGCACGCGGATGAAAAGCGAATTCAAGTGGCGCGCTCGCATCGCGCGCCATCGTCAGGAAGCCGAGGCCGGCGCCCTTGCTGTCTTTCGGAGCGTCGGTGCGCAATGTCACCTTGTACGCCTGTTTGATTTCTTCAAGAGACATGTTGCGCAGGGGTTCCAGCCTGCTTCGCAGACCTTCGACCTCGGCTGTCGCGATGGGATTCACGCACAACATCACGTGATGCTCGCCACGCTTCGCGATGCACACCGCGCCCTCGCGTATCGCGCCTGCCGCTTCGCCGCCGGGCTCCAAAGCATTCGACGAGTAATGAACGATGTTCTGCGACAGCTCGACAAACGATGAGAAAAGTTTGCGGCGGGTAGGACCGCTCACGCCAGCGACTTCCAGCTGCAGCTTCACGACCTCGCCCATGGACGCGACGATGTTATGGGAGAAGTAGCCCTTGTGATAGAAGAGCACGTTGCGTCGCTGAGCGAGTTCGAAGAAGGCGCTGTCTTGTTCGAGTAGTGGGGACATGCTGGGAGTTCACTAAATGCGGGCACAGAAAAGCGTGACGTCGTCACGGCGTGGTTGGTTGCCTTGCCATTGCGCGAGCGCGAGCCGGACGCGCTCGCAAATCGTTGCCGGGGTTTCGGCGCGGTGTTCGAGAATCAGGTCGAGCGCACGGCGCCGGCCGAATGAAATGCTGCGCGGGCCGCCGATCTGATCGGCGAGCCCATCGGTGTAGATAAACAGCAGGCTACCCGCCGTGACCGGAATCGAGCGCAGGTTCCATGCATAGTCGGCGCGGCTGTCCACATAGCCGACGCCCATCCGGTCGGCTCCGATGGTTTCGAACTGTGCGGCGTCGGGCGACAGGATGTGCATCGCGATCCTCGCCCCGGCAAAATGCAACACGCTCTCCGTGGCATCGAACCAGAAGAGTGCGGTATCCAGACCGTCATTGGATTGGGTGCCTTCATCCGCGCTGTTCACTTGCCCCAGCATGCCCTTGACGTTTCGATTGACGGCTGCGAGGAGGGCAGCCGGGTCGCGCGGACCGATCTGCTCGAGCGCCCTCGACAGTGACGCCGAAGCAAGCAAGGTCATGAAAGCACCGGGAACGCCATGCCCGGTGCAATCGGCGACGGCGCCAAACCAGCCGCTCGGAAAGGCCGCGAAATGATAGAAATCGCCGCCGACGACGTCGCGAGGTTCCCAGACCATCGCCGCGTCGCGCAGCTTCATCGACAGCGTCTCGCTGGAAGCGCGCAACATGGCACGCTGTATCACGCTGGCGTACTCGATGCTCTGCATGATCTGGTGGTTCTTCTCCGCCTGCATTTCCGCCACCGCGCTGATCAGCTGAAGACCGCTGCCCAGGCCCGAGAAGAGTCCCTCACGCGTCACGATGAAACCATCGACCAGCGCCTTTTCTCCCGCCTCGACAGTCCTGAACGTTAGCGCTTCGATGCTCACGTCGGCATCGACGATGAGCGGCTCCTTGTCCATGAACGCGATGCAGCTTTTCTTGTCGTAAAGCTCTCGATGAAAAGGTCTGCTCATTTGCGACATGAAAATATCGCGGTTGATCAGGCCGATGGGACGCTGGTTATCGATGACAGCGAGACTCTGCATGTCGCGGCGCACTGAAAAGATTTCCATGACCACTGAGTTGTGGTCCTCAACGTCTACCGTTGGGACTTCCTGGCACAGATCCCCGGCAGTGCGTGGATTCCCCTGTGCCGAAGAACGGCGAAATCTCGAGAACGCTGGATGCATGGCGACGCCAGTCCATGTATGAGGAAACCTCGCACGCTAAGGTTTCTCCATGTACTTTCTGTGACAGAGGGAAGGCAATCCGCTCTACTGGCGCGAGATTGGAAAATAGGCGCTCACGCAAAGGTTTGCGTGAGTGATTTGAGGGACAATCCTGGTCCGCTAGGTTGCGCAAATGCAACGCCGGCGAGTTCAATTATTGGAACGGGTTCTGCACGATCCCGGGTTTGGCATCCGGCTCGTCCTGCACTTTCGCCGGCAAATCCGCTTGCGCCTGCAGACTCGCGACAATCGCATCGAGCGCTTCCTTGAGCGCGAGCGCCGCCTTCAATCCGCGCTGATCGCGCGTCAATTCGAGCGTGCCGTTCAGCACGACACGGGTCGTGCCGTTGCTGAGCGTGAGCGCATCGCCTTGGATGTTGAGCACGTCATCATCGTTCGAATAGGGCTTAAACACCTTTTAGTCCTCCTGGACGCTGGTCCTTGAGGTTATCCGGAACGCCCGGAAAACGGATGCCCGACATCGCTTCGAGTTCGTGAATCGTGCGGATGTCGTAGCGGTTGGTCGATACATTATCAACCACGACCGCGAATGCCAGTTGACGCGACGGTACGTAGACGACCTTGTACAACTGGGTCGGCACGAAGACGCGCGTCGGTCCGATCGTCTGCAATTGCTGGCCGGTGAATAGCGGTCCGGTGATGACGTAGGTGTCGTCGTAGGCCAGCGCGATCTTGCGCACCGCGGTTTCGATGCGTGCCCACAATCGTTGGTTGTTCTGACGGTTTTGCGGCACGACGTTCGCGAGCGAGAACGACTGGGCCATCGCCTCATCGTTCCAGCGATTACCCGCTGGACTCATATGACCGCGGTCGAAGCCGCTGCGCTTGTAGTCGGCGAGTGTCGCGCCTTCGCCTTCGGGCAGACGCGCGTCTTCGAAGAACTTGTTGGTGCGCACCATGTCCTTCGCTTCTTCGATGTGCTCGCGCGTCAGATGCTCGGCCGACCACAGCGGACCGTGCGTGATACCCGAATGCAGCACCGCGAAATCGCTATAGCAAAGCAGGCGCGTTTTCGGCGCCATCTTCTGATTGGTCAGGACGGGCCATTGCGCATTCGGCGTGAACTGGGTGCAGGAAGGCGCCGCGCTCGCATGTGCGGCCACCGCGAATAACAGACAGGCAAGCCATTTCTTCATGTGTTGTTGGTTCGAGGGATGGGGGCGAAAGTATAGCGTCGCGGCCCGCATCGAGCGACAGCGCCATGCGAATCGAAGTCAGGGGAAATGGAAAGGGAAGAAGCGGGGTGCGCCGGGCAAAAAAGTGGGCCGCTTTGCAGCGACCCGAATGCGTGGACTTCCGACTGTACGCACGCAATCTTAAGAAGATCTTAAGCGATGCGATATTGCGTTATCCGTTCTGTTCGTTGGCGCACAAACGGATTCGCACGCGTGAGTATTGCTGGCGCGCGAGTCGGAAGTTTCGACCGGAAAAGGGAAAGCGCGACGAATCGCGCAAGACATTAATTGCCGAACACGCTATTTTCAGCGCGGACTTTTTGACGATCCACCGCCTGCAAACGCCAGAAACCGCTGGTCGCTTTGTGTGTTTGCAGCGCAGTCCATGCGGCGGCGCCTTGCGCGGCGCTCACTCGCTCCTTGCGATCGACGTGCAGACCGCGCAACGTACAAAGCGGCGCGTCGGCGCTCGGTGCACACAGCGTAGTCACGCCGTTGTCGTCGTGCAATTCGCCCCAAGGGGGCAAGTCGATCCCTTGATGAGCTTCGCGCGACCACCGATGTTCATCGGTATCGAGCCAGAGCACAGCGTAATCATGGCTTACGGTGGGATCGGAACCGTTGATCAGGATGGTCAGTCGCATGTCAGTTCCGTTCATAAATTGCGAAGATCTTTATCAGTGTAGGCGGCTCGGCACTTTATGCAAGACAAAGGCATGACGCGCGAGTGGAAAAAGATTCCGCGAAACGGTGTGCCGGGGTACGGCGCATGCTCGATGCACCGCGGCGTACGCGACGTGCATGCTGTAACCACCCCATGCACACCGCGAGCCGCGGCAAATCAACGCAGCCGGCAGGCGCTCAGGCGAGATCGAGCGCAGCGGTCAGA
This sequence comes from Burkholderia sp. H160, assembly GCA_000173575.1. Taxonomy (GTDB): domain Bacteria; phylum Pseudomonadota; class Gammaproteobacteria; order Burkholderiales; family Burkholderiaceae; genus Paraburkholderia. The sequence continues at coordinate 28,225 of ABYL01000009.1, forward strand.
TCGCCGAGCGGTGCGAGTCCGTTGCTGGCGAACGCCTTGTCGCGCGCGGCCACGCCATCGAGCGGCGCGAGTCCATGTACACGGCTAATGAAACGCAGAATCGAGTTGGTGTCGTACACGGTGTGGTCGACATAACCCTTTTTCGCGAGCGGCGAGATCACGAGCGCGGGAACCCGCGAGCCCGGACCCCAGCGATCGCCGACCGGCGGCGCGACGTGATCCCACCAGCCGCCGTTTTCATCGACGGTGACGATCACGACGGTGTTCTGCCACTGCGGTCCGCGCTGAATGTGCTCGATCAGCGTCGCGATGTGATGGTCGCCCGACGCAACGTCGGCGTACCCCGCATGCATGTTCAGGTCGCCTTGCGGCTTGTAGAACGTGACGGCCGGCAAACGTCCCGCATCGATGTCGGCGATCAGACGATTGGTCGACGCGTCATTGCCCATGCCGCCGTCGCGCAGATAACGGCGGCGCGCGGCAGTGCCCGGCGCGTAATTGGCGAAGTAGTTGAACGGCTGATGGTGGTACTGGAAGTCGGGCATCGACCCCGTATCGCGATGATCGAGCGCGAATTGCCACGCGCCGCTGTACCACGCCCAGTCGATACCCTTGTCGGTCAGACGCTCGCCGATTGTCGCGTAATGCAGCGGCGGCATCACGCGCGGGTCCGACGGATCCGCGAAGGCCGGGTCGCCGCCTGCGGCCGGCCGCACGCTGCTCGGCTGATACGGCGGCGCCATCGTGTTGACCGCGTAGCCGTCGGCGGTGAAGGCGCCGTCATTGACGAACTTCGGCGGACCGTCGAGCGCCGACGCGGGCGAATTGGGCGCGAGCTTCAAACGGGTGCCGGTCGGATCGTCGCCCTCCACGACCGACACCAATTTCTTCGCCGGACTGTTGTGGATGTCCGGATAGTACGGCGCCTGCGCCGAAATCAGGAAGATGTGGTTCAGCCACGAGCCGCCGAAAGCGGCCATGAAGAAGTTGTCGCACAGCGTGTTCTGCAGCGCGAGATTCCATAGACGCAGCGTGTCGGCGGAATTGCGGTAGTGCCCCATCACGAGGCCGCCGGAATCGCCCCATGCGGCGAACTGGTTGTTGCGCCCCGCGTTGATCTGCATCTGGTTCTGATAGAAGCGATGGATGAGGTCGCGCGTGATCACGCCGGTCGGCAGCGGCGCGCCGTGCGCATCGACGATGCGGAACGGCTGGTTGTGCAGATGGTCGAGATCCTTTTCGCCAATCATGTAGCGCTTGCCGTCCACTTCCTGCGCCTGCGGCACGAGTCCGCCCCAGATCGCCGGCAACCGAGGCAGCGGCGTCTTGCCGTCGCGATCGAGCTGGATGTAGCGTTCGGCGGGGACCGCGTCGAGCGGATGCTGGACGCCCGGGTAGTTGCCGTACAGGTTCGCGAAGCTGCGATTCTCCGCGTAAATCACCACGATGTTCTTCACCTGATCGTGCAGCGCAGCGTCGAGCCGCAAGTCGGCGGCGCTGCGCGGCGGGCCGTTGCCCGCGAGTCCCTCGCCCGTTTTGCAGCCGGTCAGCGCGAGGCCGAGGCCGACCGCCGCGAGACCGGTCAGGACGCGGCGGCGTTCGGGATCGTCGGGCGCGTCGTTGGTGTTATCGATTGAGTCGGGATTGTCCAGTTTCGGCGGCAGGTGAGGATCGTGGTCGGTCATCGGTGAGTTCGGAAGGAGACGTGACGCTCGCATCAGCGCCGCTCGAAGCGGCGCGCGTGCGACACCGGTTACGGATCCGCCGAGGCCGGCTGGCCTCGCGGCTTTACGGGAGCCGGCGCTTCACGCGCCAGCTGTGATGCGTGGCATCGACTGCGAATAGTAGCCAGTGGCGTGCGTCGATCAGATGACGCCGTTGCGTCGCATAACCGTCGACGGTCAATTCGAGTTCGTCATGCGCGCGCCGATGGCAGGTGGCGTGCGCGCCCGAGCCATCCGCAAACTCGACATGTGCCTCGGCGAGGTCTGCCGCCCCGGCCGGTTCGGGCAGATCCGCGATGCGCACCGCGCAGCCCGGATAAAGATGCGAGTCGGCAACCTGAATCTGGATCGCGTTGGGCATGGCGTGGACTCCATACGCTTGGGCGGCGCGGGCGCGCGGCTGGGATCCGCCGCGCCGATCGACCGGATCAAAGCATAGCACCGCGTGCCCGATTCGCCGTACGTCACAACGCCTTGCGATACACGACGAACCCCGACCTGTCCGCGATCTTGTCGTAGAGCTGCATCGCGGCGTCATTGGTCTCATGCGTCTGCCAGTAGACGCGCTGCGCACCGTCGGCTTTCGCCCGTGCATAGACGGCCTCGATCAGCGCGCGGCCGACGCCCTTGCCGCGCTCGCTATCGAGCGTGTACAGGTCCTGCAGATAGCAGATCGGACCCGCCATTGTCGTGTGGCGGTGATAAAGGAAATGCACGATACCGTGCAACTGCCCGGCGCGTTCGGCGACGAACGCATGCATCGGCTCGTAGCCGTCGAAAAAGCGGTTCCACGTGATCTGCGTGATTTCGCGTGGCAACGCGGTCTCGCCGGAGCGCCCGTAAAACGCGTTGTACGCGTCCCAGAGCGGTAGCCATGCGTCGAAATCGTCAAGGGTGACGGCGCGAATCTGCAGCGGGGCGGACATATGGGCGGCTCCTTTGGCAATCTGTGGAACCGCCAGCATAGAAAATTTGCGACGCGATGGTTAGCTCCACCCTATACGCAAAATCTGGAGCCACGGGCGCGTGCGACGGTGCGGTGACTGAATGCATCACCGTGTAGAGCGAACTCAGTGCGGGTGATGCTTTTTGTCGCGAAGCTCGTTGCGGACCTTCTTCGCGGCGAACAGCGGCACGTAGTCGAACACGCGCGCCTCGGTCCGGAATTGAGCGAGCGTATCGGCGTACATGCGGGACACCGTTTCGGTCGGCGTGCCCGTTTCTTCGGCGATGCTTCGGACTACTTCGTCCACATTCTGTTCGGGCTGGAACATTAGGGTCTCTCCGGATAGGGCGGCGGGCTGGATGAGGGTATGCAAACGGTAGGAGTCCATTACAGGATGCGAACCGGGAGCGCGCCAATTGAATCCACCTATCGCGCGTGTCGATTCACTGAGATTTTTTTGCTTGCGCGGTGGTAGGCGACCGTCTGATGGGGCCGCGCGGAAAATCAACGGGCAGGGCGGTGGTGGATACCCGGGAAATGCCCAGGGTAGGCAAATGACGTCTCTAGCGCCCCACCTTCTGCGCGACATGCGCAATCCGGTCGCGCACGATGCCGATCGCCTGCTTCAGCGCGTAAACGTCCTGAAAGTAGCGATACGGAATCCGGATCTGGCTCGCGTGCGCGTCAATGCTTTCGATTTCCTCAGTCCATTGCGCGATCTGCGCACGAGACGGCTGGGCGTTCTTCCACACCTCGTCCTCGAGCGCCTTGATCGCGCGGTACCACACGAAGAGCCGTTTCTTCATACGTGCTTCGAGCATGCGTGGCAGCGCTTGCGCGAGGCCGATCAGAAGCGCGAGGAACGGCACCAGGATCAGTAGTCGCCGTTCGATCAGACTCGCGAGCCAGAACGGCAGGTAGCGATACAGAAACGGCCGGCCAGATTTGAAGTAACGTTCGCTTTCGCCGGAGATCGGGAATTCTTCGGTGTTCAGGTTCGGGAACGTGCCGATCGGCGTGAAGTAGTCCTCGCCGCCGTGCACCGCGCGCGCCGTGTCGAGCAGCAGATAGACGAGCGCCGGATGCAGCGTGTCCTTCGACACGAGCAGCGCCGTCGCCGCCAGCAGCGTGACGTCGTTGCGCGGCAGATCGTCGGCGACGCTCGTCGATGCGCGCGGCAACACGATCTTCGACAGCGAAGGGAATTTTTGTACTAGTGCGTCGGCCTGCGCGAAGCTCATCAGCTTCAGGTTGCTGGTCAGCAGCGTGCGCTGCATGTCGGCGTCGGGCCGGCCGATGAAGAACGCCGCGTCGACCTGACCGCTTTCGAGCCCTTGATACGCGGCGTTCGCGTCCATCTGCAGCAGCGTTGAGTTCTGACTCGTGACGCCGCTATAGCCGAGTAGCACCTGTGAGACGTTGAGCAGCCCGCTGCCCGGCACGCCCATCGAAATGCGCTTGCCGCGCATTTGCGACAGCCGGTCGAGCGTCGCGTCGCCGCGATAGAACACCCAGATCGGTTCGTACGATACGGCGGCGATGGTTTGGAGGTTGTCTGTGTCTTTCGGATTGGTCGTGCCGGACTGGATGAAGCCGACTTGATAGGCGCTGTCCGGGTCCGCCAGCCGCTGATAATTTTCGACCGAGCCCGACGAGCTGCGGATGTCGAGCTTGATGCCTTCGCGCTTCAGCAGCGGTGCGTAGCGATCGGCGAAGCCGCGATAGATGCCGCCGTCCGCACCGGAGGTGATGACGATCGTACGCTGGAACGCGGGCTCTAGTATTAGTGCGAGCATCCAGCCGAACACGGCGACGAGCAAGATCGCGCCGATGATCAGAAGACGCCGGCGACGCCGGGTCATCGGGGTTCTCTGGCTGCGGTAAAGCGCAGGGTCTGGTCTCGGCATCGTTACCCGGATTGGTCAGGTCCGGTCTTGGTGAGTAAGGGAGTTGGCTCGGTCTTTAGTCTCTCAACTTTACGATATCAGGGAGTTTTATTCGATAGAGTCCGTCACCTTGCCGTTGGCGACGGCCGCAGACGTACCTTGTTCACGCTCGTACTTCGCGAGCCAGTTTCGCTCGTTGAGATAGATCCGTCGTTAGGCTCACCGTACCGACATAGTTCGACAAAACCAAAAAAAAGTCCTGATGCGGTATTCAGGAAATTCTTATCCCCGCAGACCTTCAGAGTTTTTTTTGTTGGCCGAAATTCAATCAGCATCAATCCACTTCTCAAACACGTGCACGATTTGCAGGCGGCGGGAAGGCGATGCCCTCAGCAGATGGTTTCTTCTTCGAGCATACCTTTCATGCAGATTTCAAATCTAAAAGTCGGCGCGCGCCTCGGTTTCGGGTTCGGCATCGTTCTCGTCGTGTTACTCGCCGTTTGTGCGCTTGGTGTCGCGCGGCTAGACGCAATGGACGACCAGTTGACGAACGCCGTCGATTTCAATGCAAACGAAGTCGACCTTATTGACGAGGCGCAGCGATACGTCGCGGAGGCGTCGGTTTCCCTGCGTAATCTGACGTTGCTGACCGACGCTGCCAGCACCGCCGCGCAGAAGCAGCGATTGGAGCAGAGCCTGGCGAGCTACGAGGCGACTGAAAAGAAGTACAACGATCTGTTCAATCAGGACCCAGGCACGGAGCAGGCCGAGCGGAATTTTCTCCGGCAGCTCGCCGATCTGCGGTCTGCGGCGCTACCTTCACTGCAAAAAGCCGCAGCCCTTGGCTTCGCGCACGACCCTGCCGGTCGCGACGTGCTCGTGAACGAAGCGGACCCTGCGATCAATCGCTGGCTGTCCGCGCTTCAGCAGTTTCGTGACTACGAAATCAAGGCGCTATCGGAGAGCAGGGTGCAAGGGCATCACGCCTATAGCGTCGGGCGAAGCTTGATGATCGCCCTCTCGACGCTTGCAGTGGCTCTCGCCATAGGCATTTCTGTTGTCATCACGAGAAGCCTTTTGAAGCAGCTTGGCGGGGAACCGGACTACGCAGCGCGTATCGTCGAACACATCGCGCGCGGCGACCTATCGGTTTCGATCGCGACGGCGGGCGGCGACGAAAGAAGTCTTCTTCATTCGATGCAACTCATGCGGCACCAATTGCAGACCGCGGTCGGCCAAATACGCATCGGCACCGACGGCATTGCAACGGCTTCGAGGGAAATTGCAAGCGGCAACACTGATCTTTCCGCGAGGACCGAAGAGCAGGCGGCCTCGCTCGAAGAAACGGCGGCGTCCATGACGCAACTGACAGAAACGGTGAAACAGAACGCCGATAATGCACGGCAAGCCAACACGCTGGCAACGCGGGCCTCGGACGTTGCCAACTCAGGCAATGAAGCCGTACAGAGCATGGTTGGGACGATCGAAAAGATCAGCGGCAGCTCGACGAAGATTTCGGAAATTACCGGCGTCATTGAAGGCATTGCATTTCAGACCAACATTCTCGCGTTAAACGCAGCCGTTGAGGCCGCGCGAGCCGGCGAACAAGGCCGTGGTTTTGCGGTGGTCGCGAGTGAGGTCCGAAGCCTGGCTCAGCGTTCGGCCGCTGCCGCAAAGGAGATCAAGGAGCTGATCGGCTCGTCTGTGGCGTTGATTCAGGATGGCGTGCAACAGGCAGGCGAAGTCGGCGCGACCATGGGCGAAGTGAAGCAGGCGATCAAGCAGGTGTCCGATCTCGTGGGTGAAATTGCGGCTGCGTCCGAGGAGCAGAGCCGCGGTATCGAGCAGGTCAACCAGGCGGTCGTGCAGATGGACGAGGTCACTCAACAGAACGCCGCGCTCGTCGAACAGGCAGCAGCCGCTGCCCAGTCGCTCGAAGAGCAGGCAAGCACACTGAGTGATGCCGTCTCGGTGTTCAAGCTCGCCGAGACGAGTTCCTCGATCTCACGAGCAGTCATTGCGCGGAACAGGCCGCACGTGCCCGCACCGAAGGTGCGGGCAACCATTTCGAAACCGCAAGCAGCCTCGCAATCGGCGGGTGCGAAAGCGGTTGCTGCAGCGAGGACATCGGCCAGTACCGAAGGCGAAATGTGGGAGACCTTCTGATCAAGTCATTCTGCCATGCAGCGCCGTGCTCGCCCACGGTGACACAATATGGTCTCGGACCGGCCTGCATGACGGCGGTTACCGCAGATTGCCACCGAGGCTGCTGACGATAGCTGGAACAGCCAGGAAAGCCTCAACGGACCGCGTACGGATCGTCGCCGAGGCTTTGCCGACGCTGCCTCCTGAACGCGTTTCATCGCACGTCCAAAAGTCAGGCAGCCGCACCTCGACATTAAGGGCTTGCGTTCCGCCGAAGCGGCGGCTGTCATGTGCACGATCGTTGCGCAGCACTACGCAACCACCCCCACCTCACCCTCCAACTCCCGCGCAATAAACTCGACAAACGCGCGAATACGATTCGACATCTGATGCCGCGGCGAATACACCGCGAAGATGTCCGCGTTCGGTGTGTCGTGATCGGGTAGCAACTGGACGAGCGATCCATCCGCGAGATACTGCCTGATGTCCCACTCGGCGCGCATCAGGATGCCGTGTCCTTCGAGCGCCCACTTGACGGCGATCTCGCCGTCGTTGGTGGTCAGCGTGCCCTTGATGCGCACTGCCTCCGTCTTGCGCGCGGCGCCGCGTCCCGAAGTCAGCCGCCACACGCCGTACGCCTGGTCGCCCTGACGAATGCCGATGCAGTTGTGGCGCGTCAGATCGTGCGCGGTGAGCGGCATGCCGTGCGCCGCGAGATACGACGGCGCCGCGCACAGCAGACGCCGGTTCGGCGCAAGACGGCGCGCGACTACGCGCGTATCCGGCGGCTCGCCGAAGCGGATGCAGACGTCGAAGCTGTCGTCGGTAAGCGGTGGCGGCGTGACCGACAGCTGCAGTTGAACCGACACCTGCGGATACCGCGCGACGAAGCGCGAGATCGCCGGTCCGATATGGCTGCGCCCGAAGCCGAGCGTCGCGTTCACGCGCAGCAAACCCTTCGGCGTCTTCTTCGCCGAGCCGAGCAGTTCGGCCAGCTCGTCGATCTCGTCGAGAATCCGCCGCGCGTGTTCGAGGTATAGCTCGCCTTCGGGCGTCAGCATCATGCGGCGCGTCGTGCGGTTCACGAGCACGACGCCCGCGCGCTGCTCCATCTGCGTGAGGCGCTTGCTGACGGCGGCTGCCGTCAACCCCAGTTCACGCGCGGCCGCGCTCAGGCTGCCGCTCGCGGCGAGCGTCGAGAAAAAGCTCAGATCCGACGGTTGGACGGTGTCGCGCATCGCCAGTTTCGCGCCTTTGTATTTGTGAATTCAAGTTAAAGATGCTTTGAGTCTAGCACCGGTTTTTACCCGCGGGACCGCGCTAGAGTGCATTCACATCTTTCACAAAGCACAGGACGGAGACATGAAAACCTATCGGATCGCAACCATCCCCGGCGACGGCATCGGCAAGGAGGTCGTGCCGGCCGGCGCGCAGGTGCTCGAAGCGCTCGCGAAGACCACGCGCGCCTTCGCGTTCGATTTCGAGAACTTCGACTGGGGCGGCGACTACTATCGCCAGCACGGCGCGATGATGCCGGCGAACGGCCTCGACGCGATCCGCAACAAAGATGCGATCCTGTTCGGCTCGGCGGGCGACAAGGACATTCCCGATCACATCACGTTGTGGGGTCTGCGGTTGAAGATCTGCCAGGGCTTCGATCAATACGCGAACGTGCGCCCGACACGCATCCTGCCCGGCGTCGACGCGCCGCTGAAGTACTGCAAGCCCGAGGACCTGAACTGGGTGATCGTCCGCGAAAACTCGGAGGGCGAATATTCGGGCGTTGGTGGCCGCGTGCATCAGGGCCATCCGATCGAAGCCGCAACCGACGTGTCGATCATGACTCGCGCCGGCGTCGAGCGCATCATGCGCTTCGCGTTCCGCCTCGCGCAGTCGCGTCCGCGCAAGCTGTTGACCGTGATCACGAAGAGCAACGCGCAGCGTCACGCGATGGTGATGTGGGACGAGATCGCGCTCGAAATCTCGAAGGAGTTCCCGGACGTGACGTGGGACAAGGAACTCGTCGACGCGGCCACGGCGCGCATGGTCAATCGTCCCGCGACGCTCGACACGATCGTCGCCACTAACCTGCACGCCGATATTCTCAGCGACCTCGCGGCCGCGCTAGCGGGCAGCCTTGGCATCGCGCCGACCGGCAACGTCGATCCGGAGCGCCGCTATCCGTCGATGTTCGAGCCGATCCACGGTTCCGCGTTCGACATCATGGGCAAGGGGCTCGCGAATCCGGTCGGCACGTTCTGGTCGGTCGTGATGCTGCTCGAACACCTCGGCGAATTCGACGCCGCGAAGCGCGTCATGCAGGCTGTCGAAGCGGTCACCGCGAACAAGGCGCTGCATACGCGCGACCTCGGCGGTACGGCCACGACCGCGCAGGTGACGGAGGCTGTTTGCGCGTTCATCGAACAGGCGGCGACGCCAGCGGCGAACGCGGCTTGAGCGTCGGCTTCGCGCGAACTGAGCGGGAACCAGGCGCAAAACAGGCGCGCGCTCTACGCCCCGGCCACGACGTGGCCGGCACACAACCATCACTCGACTAGCTCGGCCCAACGTCGGCCGGCGCGAGGCTCGTGCGCGTCCACTGCCGCGCGCCGCAGGAGGAGACAATGAGTTCGGAACTGGAAAGCCGGGTGTCCCGCAAGCTGATGCTGCGGATCGTCCCGTTCGTCATGCTGCTGTACTTCGTGAGCTTTCTCGATCGCGTGAATGTGGGCTTTGCCGCGCTATCGATGAACAAGGCGATCGGTCTTTCGCCGACCGCTTTCGGCCTCGGCGGCGGGCTCTTTTTTATCGGCTATTTTCTGTTCGAAGTGCCGTCGAACCTGATCTTGCACAAGGTTGGCGCGCGTCGTTGGATTGCTCGCGTGATGGTGTCGTGGGGGCTCGTGTCGCTCGCATCGGCGTTCGTCGTTGGGCCGAACAGTTTCTACGCGCTGCGCTTCATTCTCGGCGTCGCGGAGGCGGGCTTCTTTCCCGGCATCATTCTGTATCTGAGCCTGTGGTTTCCGGCGCGTCAGCGCGCGGTCGCGGCGGCGTGGTTCATGGCCGCCGCGCCGATCTCGACCGCGATCGGTTCGCCGATTTCCGGCGCGATCATGAAGCTGCCGCCCATTGCCGGACTCGCCGACTGGCAGATGCTCTACATACTCGAAGCCTTGCCCGCGGTTGTCCTCGGCTTCTGCGTGCTCAGGTATCTGACCGACAAGCCCGCGCAAGCCGGGTGGTTGCAGCCCGAAGAGCGCGACTGGCTGATCGCGAAGCTGAAGCTCGAAGCCGACGGGCGGCGCGCGCATGCGGGCCATACAGCGGGCGCGCTCAGTGCATTGCGCGATCCGCGTGTGCTCGCGCTCGCGTTGATCTACTTCGGCACGTCGGCGGGACTCTATACGCTCGGCTTGTGGGCGCCGCTGATCATCCGCCAATACGGTTTCGACTCGTTCGAAACGGGGCTGCTTGCCGCCGTGCCGAGCGTGCTCGCGGTGATCGCGATGGTGCTATGGGCGAAGAACTCGGATCGCACCGGGGAACGCACGTGGCACGTCGTGATTCCGTGCGCGCTCGCGTGTGTCGGCTTCGTGTTCGCCGGCAATGCGAGCACTGCGGTGATGATCGTGCTTGCGCTCGTGGTCGTGAACGTCGGCATCAGTGCGGCGAAGGCGCCGCTGTGGGCGATGCCGAGCATGTTCCTGTCGGGCGCCGGAGAGGCGGCGGGGATTGCGATGATCAACTCGGTCGGCAATCTGGGCGGTTTCGTCGGGCCGTTTGCGATTGGCTGGCTCAAGAACGTGACGGGAGGCTATACGGCGGGGCTTTATGTGGTCGGCGCGACGTTGGCGGTGTCGGCGGTCGTGACGCTGATGCTGAGCCGGCAGACGAAGCATGCGCCGGTCGCGGTGGGCGAACGGCACGGGCATTGAGCGGGGCGGGAATGCCCGGGTGTGGGCCAACGTCGCGAATGACGAAACGCTTTTTGTCATGAATCGCTTACATCTTACGGCCGCTGAACGGGTCAGTGCTGGACCTGGCGAATAAGCCAGATTAGGGCGGTCTCGCGCGGCGAAAACATAAGACAGATAGGCTGCGTGGCGTCTATGCTGAAGGACGTGATCCATTGACGGTTTTCTTGCACCGTGAGTTCACGGGATACGGAGACGAGATGGCAACGAACGATTCTTCGCAGGCGCTCGATCCCTCGGACTACATTGAGCACCATTTGCAGAACTTTTCGGCGACGTCGTCGTCGGGGATACAGCATGCGGGCGCGTTCATATCGAGTCCTTATGCGCTGGTTCTGGCGGCAGTGTTGTTCTTCGTGCTGGTGGGCTTCGCGGCGTTCAGGGATAAGGGCGCGATGTTCAGCGTCGGCCGCGAAATAAGTATCGGGCGACGCCTGTATGTGTGGTGGTCGTGCGCGTGGCGTCAGTGGCTCGCGAGTACGCTGCTTTTCATCGTCGCCGTCATGGCGTTTCACTTTCTGGTGCCGCGCACAGCCGTGCCGTTGATGAAATTTTCTGAGCATCTGATTACGCCTGAACTCGCGAGGAGTTCACCGGCATGGTCGGAGGTGATTGCGGCGATGCCGGCGATTGTGGCGGTTGTGATCTACCTGCTCGTGAGCTTGCCAATTGCGGGATATATGGTCCGCAGCGGGTTGGTGGCGCATGCTTTTCCTCACCCTGAACGGTTCGGTTTCTGGCACGCATTGATGCTCGGCCTCACGACGTATGCCTGGGAGGTGCCTGGAAGCCTCGCGATTGCCGATCTCGCGATTTCGCTGCCCGCTCATGCGGCGGATGTGCTGCGCGCGATTCTTGTCGTGGCGTGGGGGATGTATGTTGTTTTGCCGAGGCAGGTTAGGAGGGTGGGGAGGTTGGCGGCGGGGTGAGGGGCGCTTTTGCTTGCTGTCAAAAGCATCGAGGCGGATTCAACCGGCGTCAATCCTTGACGATGAGGGCGGCTCAATGCCGCTTTTTTTTGTCCCGCGCCAGCAGGAATATGCAATAGAAATGGGATAGCCAAAACAATCGTAAATAGTTGTCAAAACGGGCTTATCCCGAATTAAAGCTGTTGACCCTGACCCTTTCGATGGTCAATTCTCGTGGCATCGCCGGAACATTCATGAGGAATCCAATGGATCAACAGAAACAGAAAAGCACCGGGAGCGGGACGAAGGACGAGGAGGTCTGTGACCTTTGTCGCATTACCTATTCGATATATGCCAACTTCCCGCCGATGCCGCACGCACAGGCCTTGAACGTTGAAACCGGTGAGTTCTTTCCGTTTGACAGGGTGCGTTCGCTTGCAACCGGTTACGACATGGCCGAAGCCCTGGGTTACGCACGGGCGTGCACTTGTCGCGGACGCTCACAGAAGCATTTCGATGAACAGTTCACGCTTCGGGACCACAACGGACGCGTGCTTCCCGATACGTTCTATACGGTCCGATTTCCATCGGGCGAGTTGAAGCATGGCGTTACTGATCACGCGGGACGTACAGCCCGCTACAGAACGCGCGAGAACCAGAAGCTAGCCTTATATCTTGGACACGGGGTGTAACGATGTCAGTACGACTGGCACTGAAAGAAGACCAGACTTCGACGGGCGGCCGTGTCATGGGCGGTTCTTCTGATTCTTGTGCCGAAGACGGCTGACCTGTTGCACTGGATTGAGACAAGGCAACTCATACAACGGAGTAAATATGACTGACCCGCTGCACGAATGCGTAACCAATACAGATCCCAATTCAAATGTCACTGTATATTCTTCACGCTTGTGTAAGCCGTGGAAATTTTCCGAACAGGGAGCTAAGTTTCTTGAAGGTTGGGAACAGTTCAGCGCGACCATGTACGACAATGACGGCAGCAAAGCCGGAAATGCGACGGTTGGATATGGGCACCTTGTTCATTCTGGGAAAATATCCGGCGCAGCATCGGAAAAACCCTTTCAGAAAGGAATTGCCGAAGCACAGGCCGAGACGCTGCTTAAGGAAGATGTCAAGTGGGCGGAAAATACGATTAATAGAAAAATTCAGATCCCGCTGTTTCAATTTGAATACGATGCACTTGTGTGCTTTATGTACAACCTGCGGCATCATGGCGACGGTCTGCTCGATTTCGTTAATACCGGCGATTACGACAGGGTAGGTGATAAGATGAGGCAGTACGCCACGTCTAAGGGCTACCCGATTAAAGGGTTGCTGCGGCGTCGACACCGTGAAGCGGAAATGTTTGAGGCAGGAGTCTATGATTCGTCACACTAGTCTAATATTCGCACTCGCGATTGCTCCGGTCATTGCACCAGCTAAGACCGTGTATTCTGGCGAATTTAACTATCACTATTTTCAATCGCCGGAGCAATATTTTTCAGGTCATAGCGCCGCCGATGTAGCGCGTATGTGTGACACTGGAGAGCATGCAAGCAATAGCGACTTGGCGCAGTGTTCGCACCGCAAATTCGATCATGCGGCCCGTGAACTGGATAAAAGCCTGCAATCGGCGAAATCCAAGATTGAAAGCAATGACAAGTCACTTAAAGAAGAAGGCGAACCGTTAGCCTTGCCTTACTTTTTGAAGTCGCAAGACGCTTGGACACAGTACCGCGATAACGAGTGTTACACCGAAACCTATATGATGGGTGAGGCTACCGAGCGCTACATTTTCTTTTGGGAGTGCATGGCAAATATCACGCAAGACAGAGTCAAGGAATTGCAGGAAGTTTTAAAAAACTAGACCATTGCTGCTACGTGTTGTGCCCCGCTTCGGCGGGGCTTTGCAATGGAAGGTTACGGATGCGCGCGGCACCACCGTGACTGAGCGTAGGCCACGTCGCCTATGAACTCGATACGGATGAGCGAGAATCCGTTAGGACCTATCCAGCTCAGTTCTACATCATGCAGCGGCGGCAGGGGCTGCTCGGCTGCCGCGCCAGATTGCTGGATGTTCGCGAAGTGAAGCGGCTATTCCAGAAGCGCAGGCCCGAGCGTCACTTTCGGTGAGCGCATCGCCTACCATATAACCATGGTCGCAACCGGGAAGGGAGGCTGCGATGACTCAGTCACTGATTGGCTTTGTAGTGGTGTTGGCGGCCCTGCTGGTCATTGCCTTCGTGTTTGCGCGGCGTTACAAGCGAGCGCATCCGGAAGAGACTATGACTCAGTGGCTCGATGCGCATCACATGGGTTGGATACACCACAGGCACTGACTCCGTCGCTGCGACCGTGTGAGGAGTTCGACATGACATCCCGGCGATTGAATCCATCCCGACCGGCATTGGGTCGTGCATGCAACACACGCGCGGTGCTGGTCTGCGCGGCGGTATTCGCGCTTGGGGCCTGCGCCCAGCCGTGGCAGGGAGACCACGCAGGCGAACCGGAATCCGCCGTCGTCGCCAGACTCGGGCAGCCGCGCGAGGTCTACAACCTGTCCGACGGTTCCAGGCGGCTGATGTGGCCGACGCAGCCTATGGGGGAAGTCACCATCGCCGCCGACATCGACGCGACCGGCAAGGTGATCCGCATCCGCCAAGTGCTGCAGCCAAACGAGTTCTACCGCGCGGAGCCTGGCAAGTGGACGAGGAATGATGTTCTGGTCAACTTCGGCCAGCCGGAGGACAAGGCTTACTTTCCATTGATGAAGCGCGAAGTATGGAGCTATCGCTATCTGGAAGACGGCGTGTGGTACCTGCTGTTTAATTTCTATTTCGACGACACCGGCGTGCTGCGCTCAACCCAGAAGAGCCCAGACCCGCTCCACGAACAGAGTGGCGACCACAGGCCGATGTGATGGCTGCCAGCTCGAATCGAGCGCGGTCGCTACGCGCTTGCTACGTATTCGCAGGCAGCGCGACGCGTTCCAATACCGTCATCGGGCCGAGCCTTTCGATCACATCCAGTTGCGCCGCGTCACGAACGAAGAGCGAACCCGCAAACCCGAGCGCGTTCACCGACACGCCTTCGACACGCTCTTGCGATCTCGGCACGAGCAGCATCCAGCGCCGCGTGACGAGCAGGTTATAGGGCGTCGCATGACAGGATGTGCCGTCGAGTTCGACCACGCCGACACCCGCCGCTTCGAGCAGCGTGCGATAGCGTGACAGCGCCAGCTTCGCCGCATCCGCCCGAGTCAACTCATCCGTGTCAAAGCGTGTGAAGGCATGCCGAAACGGCAGATCCGTCAAGTGTTTCTCCGCACTGAGCAGGGGCTCGATAGGCACGGGCGGATCGGTTTCCCCGAGCGGCAGCGGCGCGATCTGCAGATGCTTGTGCGGCTGGCTAGCGCCTGCCTCCATGCCCGCGTTGTAAAACCCGATGACGTCGAACTCGACCATGCACGTGATCAGCGCTTCGAAATCGGCAAGATCGAGCAGCGCTTCCTGCCGTTCGAATTCGCGCGTGACGATCAGCAGATGATGATCGATCACGTTGAACTTGTTCAGCAACGCGAGATGCGTGTCGGAGATAT
The DNA here is from genome assembly GCA_000173575.1 of Burkholderia sp. H160. Classification (GTDB taxonomy): domain Bacteria; phylum Pseudomonadota; class Gammaproteobacteria; order Burkholderiales; family Burkholderiaceae; genus Paraburkholderia. The sequence goes on from ABYL01000009.1 coordinate 43,403, forward strand.
CGCCGACGAACAGATCAGGATCGTAGGGAAGAAATGGATTCGCGTGAGAGCGCTTTTCCGTATGAAGCTTTCGTGCTTGCTCACGCTGCTGTTCCTTGCGCGTCAGGCTTGACACCTGACGCACGAGAAAGCGGACGCCGCCGCTTTCGATCACGGACTGTTGCGTATCAATCGGTTGCAGCGCGCCGCAACTGAGCGCATGTTCGGTCTGTCGCAGAATGGCCGGCCACAGCGTGCCCGGAATGAGGCGTCGTTGCAGTTCCATATGATGTCGGCGCGCGTGAAGTCAGTGCAAGCGCAGCCGCTAAAGTTTGTAGCCTATCGTGCGCAAAAGATCCTTGCGCCATTGAATGTCTTCCGCGCTTTCGATACCGACCGGCGAAAAACCATCGATCACGCCGACGATGCCTCGGCCCAGATCCGTTTCAGCGATCAGCACTTCGACGGGGTTCGCTGTTGCGCAGAAGATGCGGCAGACCTCGGGCACGGCCTTGATCGTGTTCAGCACGTTGACGGGGAAAAAGCCGTCGCCCAGAAACACGAAGAAGCTATGGCCCGCGCCGACGTTGGTTGCGTTCTGGCATGCCATCTCGACGAGGCTCTCGTCCGTGCCGGAGTGCCGGACGAGGCGTTTGCCGGAGGCCTCGCAAAACGCGAGGCCGAACTTGATGCCGGGCACCGTGCCGACCATCGCTTCGTGAATATCCTCGACGGATTTGATGAAGTGGCTTTGCCCGAGAATGAAATTGGTCGCATCGGGCTTGACGACCTTGACGGCGGACAATTGCATCTTGGACCTCGCTCCATTGCGGCAATACGCCGATGAAAACACGTCGAAGACAGGCCAACGCGACTGCAGATGGTTCGCGCGTCAGCAGGTCTTCGTCGATCCGGCTTCTAGCCTAGTACTAACCGTGCGTGAGCGAAAGCGACGCCGACTTTGCGAACATGGCCCGTGACGAGCGATTGAGGAGTGCGCGCGATGTACTATTTCCGCGGAAGCTCACGCCGGATATCGTGGAGTACATCATGGGAAGCGCATGGAAACGTCGCTTCAAACTGCTTATCCAGCGTTTCTGGCAGCCAACCAGCGCGTGCATGACCTGTATGCCGGGGAGCTGGGGCAACGTCATGAGCCTGACTCATTGGGCAATCGCATTCAAAACCGGGCTGCTCACCGGTGTGCTGGCCCTGCTGATCACCTTCACGCCGGCGGCGAAGTATTTCGGGAATCGCTATGGCAACGCAGTGCTCGTCGGCTGCCTGACCGCAATCGGCGATTCCTACTCTCATCTGAGCCACTATCGCTTTCATGCTCTCGAACACATTGCGACGGGGGTCATGTCAGGCCTGTTTGCGCTCGCTGCGTCGTACCTGTTCGAGGACCGCGCGCGCCGCGTACGCGCAGTATGGTCACGTTTGTTCGGATAGTTCAAGCCTGCACCACTCACTTTCCAAATCTTGCATAAAAAGACACTTTAAACGTCACGCATGCAAGATTCGACCGCGCACAGTGCCCCCTTTGGTGCGGTCCCGGCCTGGCTGAAATGACGGTCCTATGCTCATCCGATCAATAAACTGAATTGCGAGGTTTTCTAACCTCTTTTCCCCAGTTTGCCGTTGCGAGGTCCCAGTATCCTCTGCAGCGTTGGAGGCTCCGGATGCTGTCCGCAGGTCGTCGCGCACGCAAACGTTTGCAAGTGAATTGTAAACCCGCAACTCGTGCGTTCTTTTCGCTCCTGGTTCTGACAGGTCAGCCCTTCAACGAGTGAAGCAGAAACACGTCGCATCGCGTTTTAACGTGGCTTCATTCTTTCGGCATCCATACAAAAGTGAACCTCACTTACGGAGTCATCATGCTTCAATTCATAAAGTCTCTGTCGCGCGACGAGCGTGGCGTTAGCGCGCTGGAGTATGCGGTGCTCGCCGGCATCGTGGTCATCGCGGTCGTGGCGGCCGGCTCTATTTTCGGCAGCACTACCGGTGGTCTGCCCGCGCTGTTCCAGAACATGATCACGAAGGTGACGAACGCACAGAACGCTTAATCGATATCCCAGGCACGGTCGGACCAACGGGCCAGCCCGGCTTCCCGATGGGGCGCCGGGCGTCCCGGGCACAGCGGCGAACGAGGAAAAGCCAACCATGCTGTACGCAGCGAAATCAGCGGCTTGTCTGGTACTGGCATCACTGGCGGTGGGCGATATCCGCTCGCGCCGCTTGCCGACGCGCGCCGTGCTGCTAGTGGCCTGTCTTTACGGGGTCGATGCCGCTGTTACCGGGGTCAGCATCGTGTCGCTCGCGGCTCACCTCGGTGCTGCCGCCATCGGCTTTGCGCTATTTGCGCTCCTGTTCCGCTGCGGCTGGATGGGCGGCGGCGACGTCAAGCTTGCCGCCGCTGTTTTCCTGTGGGCGGGTCCTGCCTACGCATGGCCGGTGTTTTCCATCGTCTCTTTCTGCGGCCTGGTCCTCGGCTTGATGGCGCTGATCATGGGTCTCTTCCGCAGACATGCGACGCATACCTTCCGGGCCTCCATGCAGCTCGCCTCACCGCGCGGCGTGCCCTACGGCGTCGCGCTCGCACTCGGCGGCATCGCGGCCGTGTGGCTACCCGTCTTGAACTCGCTGTAGCCGATCTGACAGCCGATCGCCACGCCCATGCCCAGAATTCTCAAGATCGTCATCCTCGTGATACTCGCCTCGGTCGGCGCGATCATTTTCCGCGCGCTGTTCGTCGCCGCATCGCAGCCGGGTCAGGCGCGGCCGCCGGCGATGGATCGGGTGCGCGTCGCAGCCGCGGATCTGCCGGAAGGCATGTTGCTGCGCGAGAGTGACCTCGCCTGGAAAGAGGTGCCTCACAAGCAGGTCCTGCAGGGCGCGCTGGTCAAAGGCGATGCCGAAAGCGCAGAGGCGACGGACCTGAAAGGCGATGTGCTGCGCCACGCGGTGACAGCCGGCACGATGCTGGGCACCGCGGATGTCATTCCGCCTAATGCCCCGGGTTTTCTCGCTGCCGCATTGAAGCCCGGCATGCGTGCCATTTCAGTTGCCATCGACGACGTTTCGGGCAACGCCGGCCTGATCCAGCCTGGTGACTACGTCGACGTGCTGCTCACACAGCAACTCGACGGGCCGGTGCATGCGCCGCAGAACACCGCTCGCTCGGTGGAAAGCGAGACGGTGGTCAACCGGGTTCGCGTGCTCGCGGTCGGCTCGATCTTCCAGCGGCCCAAGGCAGATGCGGCAGACGCGAATACGCGGGCGCGAACCGTGACGTTCGAGGTCACGCCTCATACCGCGCAGGTGATCGCCGTCGCGACTCACCTCGGTTCGCTGTCGCTCGCGCTGCGCAGTTTTGCGACCAGCGATCGCAATCCGCCCGTCATCGCCAATGAGACGCTGCCGCAAACACCGCCCGTGTGGGCCGGCGACGTCCTCGCGTGCCTTGTCGACGGTACGCGTATCGGCGCGCAGCGCGGCAGGGTCGGTCCCGGCTGCCGCGCACCCGGTGATCGTCTACCGCGGCTCCAAGGTATCGGATGTGGGCGGGGACACGAGACTGCAAGGCAGTACTGGCGCAGCGGGTGTGCCACCGCTGCCGGCGAACCCGCCGACGACGGTTGCCGGGCAGAATCCGTCGCCGGAACAGCCCACGACACAACGCTGACCCTTCGGCTTGCCCAGGCGGTGAGACCGGACATTAACAGGAAGGATTCATGTTGCATCGTGTCTATTCGGCAGTGCATGTGCGGTGGATTGCCGGATTCGGACTGGCGATCGCACTGATGCATGGCGCGCTCGCTGCGAGCGGCGATCCGTCGCTGGCGATCGCGGCAGGCGGGGGCGAAATGCTGCACCTGCCAGAAGCAGCGGTCGCGGTATTCGTCGCCGATCCGGATGTCGCGGACGTGCATGTACCGACGCCTGAAACGGTATTCGTGCTCGGCAAAAAGGCGGGCACCACGACCTTGTTCGCGCTCGGCGCCCACAATCGCACGATCCTGCGCGAAACCGTCGTGGTCAGTGCGGATACGCCTTCGATACAGCGCATGCTCGACGCCCGTTTCCCGCAATTTCAGCTGACCCTGACCGCAGCGCCCGGTTCGCTGATGGTGGCCGGGCGCGTGCCCGACGCGGCGGCCGCGGACGCCGTGATGCAGTCCCTTACCCCCTATCTGCACGACAAAGAGACGCTGGTCAACCGGCTGACGCTAACGCGGCCCATCCAGGTGCACTTGCGCGTGCGTATCACCGAAGTGGACCGCAACGTGACGCAGCAGTTGGGCATCAACTGGAACGCACTCGGCCAAAGCGGGAACTTCATCGGCGGCCTCTTCAACGGCCGGGCGGGTTCAGCCACGACGACGCTTTCGTCAACCGGCGCATTCTCTATTCTTGGGGCCTTTCAGGCAGGCAAATGGGCGATTGACGGGGTGCTCGACGCGCTCGATCAGGAAGGCTTGATCACGATGCTCGCGGAACCGAACCTCACCGCGATGTCCGGTGAAACCGCCAGTTTCCTCGCGGGCGGTGAGTTTCCGATTCCCGTCCCGCAAGGCCAGACCAATTCGATCACGATCGAGTTCAAACCCTACGGCGTGTCGCTCGATTTCACGCCTACGGTGCTGGCGGATAACCGGATCAGCCTCAAGGTGCGCCCTGAAGTCAGCGAGCTCGATACGACCAACGGCGTAACGATCGACAGCATCAAGGTGCCCGCGCTGACCGTGCGCCGCGTCGAAACCACCGTCGAATTGTCGAGTGGACAAAGCTTCGCCATTGGCGGCCTGCTGCAGAGCAATACCAGCGACGTCCTCGCGGAGTTGCCAGGCCTTGGCAAGCTTCCGGTCCTGGGCAAGCTGTTCTCGTCGAAGAGCTATCTCAACAACAAGTCCGAAGTGGTGGTCATCGTGACGCCGTACATCGTGCAGCCCGCTGAACCCGGTCGTCTGCGGCAACCGATCGACACCATCGTGCATCCCAGCAGCGACATCGAGTATGTGTTGCAGAGCAGGCTCGGGATCGATCCGCTGTCGGGCAGCGTGCCGCGCCTCGTCGGGGCTGCGGGCTTCGTCTACTGACCTATCGGGAAACATGCCATGCTCCTTCGACTGATCGGTATTGGACTGGTGCCGCTTCTGCTGCCGGGCTGCATGTCCGCGACCCCGCCGCTCGGGCTTCCCGATGCATCGATGGTCGGCTTCGACGGCCAATACGCGATCGCGCCGGACTGCGCGACGCTGGTGCAGCCGTCGCATCTGATCTATGCGGGTCATGCGCGCCCAGGTATCCCATTCGGCTGCGCGACGCTGACGAATCTCGCGGTGATGCTCGCGCGGCCTGAGGATCTCATCGCTCCGCTGCCCTACGCCGGCAGCGATGTAACGACGGCCGCAGGCGCGGTGCGCCGCTTTGAAGAAGGCCGCGTGAAGCAGCCCAACGCGACGTCGACGACGACTTCATCGACACACTGACTCTCCCCATGAATGCGATCGACATGCTTCGCCCCTCGAGTTCGACCGCAGCGCAAGCGGTCGATCTGCTTGCGGTCTTCTCTGACGCGGCCAGCGTCGATGCCGCGAAGAGTCTGATCGTCGATCAGGCGATCCCGAATGCGCACGCGCAGATCGGCAACATCGACGACGCGATCCGTCTGCTGCAGAATCTCCCGCGGCCGCCGAGCCAGTTGCTGGTCGACGTATCCGGCTCCGACATGCCATTGTCGGACCTCGCTCGACTGGCCGACGTGTGTGCGCCGTCGGTCGCCGTCGTCGTGATCGGCGATCGCAACGATGTCGGTCTGTATCGCAGCCTGCTCGAGATCGGCATCCAGGACTATCTCGTGAAGCCGGTGACGGTCGAACTGCTTCTGCGCGCACTGTCGGCGCGTGATCCGTCCGCCCAGGTGCGCACCGGCAAGGTGATCAGCTTCGTTGGCGCACGCGGTGGCGTAGGTTTGACGACGATCGCCGTCTCGTTGGCGCGTCATCTCGCGGATGAGACGCTCAGACATGTGGTGTACGTCGACCTGAATCTGCATGGCGGGGCGGCCGTTTCGATGCTGGGGCTGCCCGCAAGCAACGGGCTGACCGATCTGTTGCAGGACACGCGCAGCATCGATCCGCAGGCACTCGATCGCGCGGTGGTGGCAGCCGGCGAACGGCTCTACACGCTGTCGTCCGAGCTTCCCTATGAAACGGAGTTCGCCGTGCTTCCGGGCGCACTCGCGGAGCTGATCAGCACGCTCAAGCGCCGCTTCCATTATGTGCTGCTCGATCTGCCGGCCCGCAGTGGCGGCAGCGTCGAAGAGGCGCTCGACGCATCACAGGTCGTCTGCATCGTGGCGGATCCTTCCGTGTATGCGGCACGCGAGTGCATGCGCCTGCTGCGCTTCACCGAAGATCGCTCGGGCGAACCGGTGATCTCGGTGCTGCTGAACAATCAGCTCGAACCCGTCGCGGACCGCGTCCAGCCGCTGGACTTCAAGCGCGCGATCGGTCGCGCCGTCGTGCACGAATTGCCGTACGATCCCAAGCCGCTCGCGCGGGCCGAAAACCTCGGCGAACCGGTCGGCGCTCGCGGGAACCCTCAGGGATTCGCCGCCGCTATCGAACGCGTCGCAAGCAGCCTCACTGGCCGTGAGTCTCCGGCACCTGCTCCCTGGCACGCGCGGTTATTCAAAATGCGGAGAACTGGCTGATGTTTGGCGTCAAAAAACATATCCCGCAGCCCTTGCCGTTCGCCGACACAGAAACTGCGCAGCCCACGGCGCCCGCGCCCGCACCCGTGCAGCCGCGCACGCCGCCTGACGGCTACGAGACCGTGATTCGCTCGGACAACTTCAAGAAAATCCGCGCGGTCGTTTTTGCGTCGATGAACATGTCTGCCGCGCTGATGAAAACGCGCGACCAGGTACGCGCAGGCATCGAGGAAATCGCTGCCGACGCGGTGGCACGCGAACAGCTGCACATCACGCCTTCCGAGCAGGCCCAGATCGTCGGCGAAATCCTCAATGACATGTTTGGTGTCGGGCCCATCGAACCGCTGCTGGCTGATGATGCGGTGACCGATATCCTCGTCAACGGTCCGGATCAGGTCTATGCCGAGCGGCACGGCCGGCTTGAACTGACGCCGCTGAAGTTCCGCGACAACGCGCATGTGACCAACGTCGCGCAGCGCATTGCGGCCGCGGTGGGCCGACGCGTCGACGAAAGCAGCCCGATGGTCGACGCGCGGCTGGCCGACGGAAGCCGCGTCAACGTCGTGCTGCCGCCGATCGCGCTACGCGGCGCATCGATCTCGATCCGGAAGTTCTCGCGGCGCAATATCACGTTCGCCAGGATGGCGCAGCAAGGCAACATGTCGCCGGAGATGGTCCGCGTGCTGAAGATCGCCGGGGCGTGTCGTCTGAACATCATCATCTCGGGCGGTACCGGTTCGGGCAAGACGACGTTGCTCAATGCTCTGTCGCATCACATCGACGAACACGAACGTGTCGTGACCATCGAGGACGCCGCGGAACTGCAATTGCAGCAACCCCACGTCGTCAGCCTCGAAACGCGCCCCGAGAACAGCGAGGGACTGGGTGCGGTGACGCAGAGAGACCTCGTGCGCAACGCATTGCGGATGCGTCCCGACCGCATCATTCTGGGCGAAACACGTGGACCGGAGGCCTTCGACGTACTGCAGGCCATGAACACCGGTCACGACGGTTCGATGACGACGATTCACGCGAATACGCCACGCGACGCGATCACCCGGCTCGAAAGCATGGTGATGATGGCGAACGGCAACCTGCCGCTGACCGCGATCAGACGCCAGATCGCGAGTGCCGTGCATTTGATCCTGCAGATCGAACGCATGCGCGACGGCGTGCGCCGCGTCACGCGCGTTACCGAGCTTGCCGGCATGGAAGGCGACGTGATCATCACGCAAGATCTGTTCGCGTTTCGCTACGACGCCAGCGCCTATCAGGAAGACGTGAAGGGCACCTTCGAGTCGTCGTCGCTGCGTCCGGTGTTCGCGACACGCGCTGCCTACTACGGCCTCGAGACGGCCCTGATGGAGGCGTTACGGCCATGACGCCAGCGGACGTCGTCGGCGCTGGTGCGTTCCTTGCCATCGTGCTGACGGGCATGCTGGTGTCGTCGCTGCGCGATCTCGTACGCAATCGGCCCCGGCGGCGCATTCAGGAGCGCATGAAAGAGCTTCAGAAGGTGCGCGTCGCAAGGCAACGGTCTGCGGCAGCAGACACGATCGGCGCATTGTTCGAACGGCCAAAGGACTACGGCGCGTTCCAGCGGTGGTTCCAGCAACATGTGCAACGGATCAGGGCGGTCAGTGGCGGGGGCGGCATCCGTCTCGTCTGCGCGAGTGGTATAGCCGGCGCGGTGATCGCGTTCATCGTCGTGCGGCTTGCCCCGCTGCCCGGGTGGTCGCATCTGTTGATTTATTGCGGCTTGCCACTCGCCGCGACTAGGTTCACCTATCGCTTTCTGATCGCCCGCTTCCGTGCGCAGTTTCTGCTGGTCTTTCCCGATACGCTCGACTTGATCATCCGGGCGGTGCGTGCCGGCATACCCGTGGTGCAGGCGATCAGCACCGCCGGCAAGGAGGCCGAGGAACCGGTTCGCTCGACGTTCCGTACGATGGGCGACAGCCTGCGGCTCGGGGCGGACCTGAAAGAAGTGCTCGACAAGGCTGTCGCACGTCTGCAGATCGCCGACTTTTCGTTCTTTGCGGTGTGTCTGCTGCTGCAACGTGAGACGGGGGGGAATCTGGGGGAAACGCTGGAGAACCTGTCGGGAATCATTCGCACCCGCAGGGACATTCGTCTGAAGACCCGTGCGTTGACCGCCGAGGGCCGCATCGCGAGCAAGATCATTTCCGCGGTGCCCTTCGCCATCATGGGCTTTTTGTACGTCATCAACCGGCCGTATGTCGACCTGCTGTTTCACACACGCGCTGGCCACAAGATGCTGACGCTTGCCGCGGTGCTGCTCGTAATCGGTCTTTCGTTGATTCAAAAAATTTCGAAGCTGGACACCTCGCGATGAACCTGATCGACTCCGATGCCGTGCGCGACCTTGCGCTGGTGCTCCTGCTAAGCGGCGGGCTCCTGCTTGCGCTGATGCGGCCGCGCAGCGCCCGCCGTCGCATCGCGCATCGCGCGCGTAACGCCGCCATGCGTGCGGACTCCCATCCCCAATTGCGCGCGGAAGAGCACGTAGCGGACCTTTGGCAACGCCTGCTGAAGCGCTTTGCATCGCTCGGCGAGCGGGTGCCGGTGGGCGGTGCGGCGCAGCGCAACAAGCTGGGCGAGCAGCTGGTCCGGGCCGGATTTCGCGAGCGCCGCGCGGTGTCGATGATGATCGGCTTCAAGCTGCTGGCCGGCGCGTTGTTCGCGCTCGCGGCGATCGTGATTGGTCCGTATGTGCCACGCATTGGCGAGTATTTTGTGTTTCGCGCGCTGATGATGGGCGGCGTGTTCATCGTCGGGATGATACTGCCCGAGATTGCGCTTAACGCGCTGATCAGCCGGCGGCAAAAGGCCATCGCCTCCTGTCTGCCCGACGCGCTCGATCTGCTGGTGATCTGCACCAACGCGGGCAACAGTCTGGTGGTCGGTGTGAAGCGGGTCGCACGCGAACTGGAGACGATCTGCCCGCCGCTTGCCGACGAGTTTGCCGTAGCCGGCGACGAGTTGCAGGTCAGCGGCGACAGTGCGGGTGCCTTGCGCAACCTGGCCGCGCGAATCGGGTTGCCCTCGGTGCGCGCGCTCGTGACCACGCTGATTCAGTCGCAACAGTACGGCACGCCGATCACCCACTCGCTGCGCATGTTGTCACGCGCCGAGCGAACCGCGCAAATGATGGCGCTCGAAGAAAAGGCTGCGAAACTTGCCACCAAGATGACGATGCCGATGATGCTCTTCATCCTGCCGACGGTGGGCCTGATAGCGGCTGGCCCGGCAGTGATTCGCCTGATAGCGGTGTTCAAATGAAAATCTCTTCGACCTTGCTGCGCTCCTTCGCCATCGCGCTGCCGTTTGCCGCGGTCTTGCTGACGGGTTGCGCCAGCGGCGGCAGTTTCAACCCGCGCCCCGTCTCGTCGTCGCGCAACACCGATGGAATGAGCGATCTGCGCGTGGCCGACAGTGCTTTGCGTGCCGGCGATGTCGAGCTTGCGAGCACACTGTACGAAAAGGCCCTCGCGGCCAACCCGAACTCGACCGAGGCGCAACTCGGTTTGGGTGACACGATGTACCTGGCCGGCGACCTCGACCGGGCCCGAGCGCTTTACCAACTCGCTGCTCAGCAGCCCGCAGCGAAACCGGCAGCGCAACTCGGTCTCGCGCGTGTGGCGTTGCGGCAGCGCCGGCTCGACGATGCAGCGGCGCAATATCGCGCGCTGCTAGCCGCCCAGCCTGACGATCCGGTGTTGAGCGAGGGTCTCGGCACGGTGCTCGACCTTCAGGGCCGCCACGCGGACGCGCAGGCAATCTATCGCAGCGCGCTCGCGGCGCACCCGGAGGTACAGGGTTTGCGCGTCAACCTGGGCCTGTCTCTCATTCTCGAGAACAAGCCACGTCAGGCCGCCAACACGCTGCTCGACGTCGCAGGTCTGCCGGATGCACCTCTGCAGGCGCGCCAGAACCTGGCTCTCGCGTACGGGCTGCTCGGCAACACGGAGGCGGCGAAGAAGATCCTGCTGGTCGATCTGCCGCCGTCTTCGGCAGAGGACAACCTGCGCTTTTATCAATCGCTGCGCGACAGGTTCGCCGAGCATCCGTCAGATGCCCGGCATACAGACGACAAGGCCACGGCGGCAAGCGTTTCGCCACCCGCGGAGACGACGAAATGAATCTGCGCGGGCAGGCCCTCAACCGATCGCGCTGCCCCGTGCGGGCACGACGTGGGTCTCGTGCCGGCGCCGAGCGCGGAGTGGTCGCGCTCGAATTCGTTCTGGTGTTTCCGTTCCTCATGATGGTGCTGTTCGGCATCATCGACGTCAGCCTGCTGCTCTGCGACAAGGCGGTCATTACCAATGCGAGCCGGGAAGCGGCGCGCGCCGGGGTGATCGTGCGGATTCCGCAGTTGACGGCTACCCAGATCACCAATGTCGCGCTGAATTACACGCAGAAGAATCTTGTCACTGGAGGCACGGCTACTACACCCACCGTGACCGTGGATCAGTCAAGCGGCACCTCTACCGGCAGTCCGTTGACGGTCAAGGTGACCTATACCTATGAGGGCCTTGTTCTGGGTTCTGCTCTCAGCGCACTGACCGGCCCGGTTACGCTGACGGCTACAACTGTGATGAATTACGAGTGAGGCCGGACATGGAGCGCGTTGCCAACCCGTTGCGAGATCGGCCGTCCCGCCGCCAGAGCAGGCAACGTGGCTCCGTGGCGCTGTTCTTTCTGTTGTTCCTCATCGCGTTGCTGAGCTTCGGCGCCTTCGCGGTCGACCTTGCACGTGTCAGCGTGGTGCGCAACGAACTGCAAAATGCGGCTGACGCCGCGGCGCTGAGCGGTGCGGCCGCGCTATGGGATGCCGGCACCAGCGGGCCGAACTGGGCTCAGGCGAAAACGTTAGCAAGCAACAGCGTCTCGCTAAACCGATCCGATCAACAGAAGCTGACGACAGGCACGATTCAGACCGGTTACTGGAACCTGACGGGCAGCCCTGCCGGCATGCAGGCGACAACGATTTCGCCTGGCGTCGATGATGCGCCCGCCGTGCAGGTTGTGGTGAAGCGTGCCGCGAACCTGAACGGCGGCGCGATCAATCTGTTACTGGGGGGCTTGCTGAATCTGGTGAGCACGCCCGGCAGCGCCACTGCCGTAGCCGTGGTCACGGCGCCAGACACGGTTGCCGCGGGCGGGCTGTTTCCCGTCGCGCTGGACCAGTGCATTTACGACCAGTACTGGAACTCGCAGACCAATGAACCGATGATCGACCCATCGACGGGCCAGCCTAAGGAATTCAATATTACAAACTATCAGACCTATGGGGCATCGTGTACTGCTGGCCAGTGGACGTCATTCCTGATCAACGCGAATAATGTGCCGACCGTTCGCTCGCTGATCGCGAACGGCAATCCAACGCCGCTGAGCATCGGTGACAGCATCTGGATCGAACCCGGTGCGAAAACGACGCTTTACAACTCAGTGCCGAAGGACGTCACGATAGTGATTCCCGTTGTGACGCAAATCGGCATCAAGACGTATGTTCCGATCGTCGCGTTCGCGGCGTTCTACGTCGACAAATCGGTTGGAGGCAGCAGCAAATACATTCAGGGGCATTTCGTCGCGGGCTACAAGATACCGACTTCGGCGAGCGGAGTCGGACCCAACTACGGCGCGTACATCCCACCGCGCCTCGCGCAGTGATCGCTAGAACCCGTTCCCAACCCGCCGTCTCCCCACCACCATCAACAGACAAACTCCAATAGACGCCAAGATATTCACCGTCGGATAAAACGCCACAGCCACACTCCATTTCGGCAGGGCGAGAATCGCGAGCGCATATTTAAGAACACACAGCGCAAAGTACAAAAGGCTCTCGCTCCACGGATCACGAATCGTCTTACGAACCGTCGGCCCCAGACCGACTAGTTCGATCAGCGTCACGAGACAGATCGACAACGTCGGATCATTAGTGAGTATCCAGAGCGGAATGGCCGACAAGGCAGCAACGAGGCAAAGCCAATCAAAGGCGGTCCGCCCCCGTTCACCCCGAAAAACACTTGCCACAAGAACAAAAAAGCAGGTGGCCGCAATCGCCGCCGTACACCACGCCGAAGGACCCGCACCGGCGACGAACTGTCCAACAGCCGCAATCGTCGTGACGACCGACCAGATCAACCACGTGAACAGATGAGGTCGAACGGTGCCGCGCCAGATCGCCAGTCCATAAGGCAAAAACGCAACCACGGAAACGATCGACCCCATGACGCCAAACAGTCGAGTCATGTTCAGATCGATGCTCATCATGTGAGGATCACACTCCGAATGTGTTGACAGCATCGGTGACGATCGCCGGGCATTGAGCGCTAAGGTGTTGAGCTAGAAAGCCTGGCAGCGGGGTACGGGATTGGGCGCCGTATCCCGCTTGCACGACTACACCTTCCGACCGTGCGTTACGTCAGATTCAATCCGCCGTCCGACAGCAGGATCTCGCCCGTTAGATAGTCCGAGGCGACCAGCATCGCGACTGCTTGCGCGATGTCCTCAGGACTCGCTGCGCGTCGCATCGGCGAACGCTCTTTCCAGATCCGTTGCGCGTCGGTCCAATCCGCCGTGAGCGGCGTGTCGACGAGGCCCGGCGCGACGGCGTTCACGCGTATGTCCGGCGCGAGCGACAACGCGAGGAGCCGTGTCATGTGATTCAGGGCGGCCTTGCTTGCCGCGTAGGGAATCGAGGCTCCCTTGGGGCGTACGCCCGCGTGCGAACTCACGTTGACGACACAGCCGGGTCGGCCGCGCGCAGCCGCTTCGCGTAGCGCGGACTCTGCCTCCGCGACGAGACGAAACGGCGCGATCACGTTGACTTCGTGAAGCTCCTGCCAGATTGCCGGCGTCGCGGCTTGCAGATCGGCGTGCGGGATCACCCGGCTGATGCCCGCGTTGTTCACGAGCACGTCGAGCCGTCCCCAGAGCGCGACCGTCTCGCGGACGAGGCGCACCCGGTCGGCATCGATCGCTAGATCAGCCTGCACGTATGTCGCCGAATCGAATCGTTCGGCGAGCGCGATGCCCTCATCGACGGAGCGACGCGAGTGCAATACAACCGAGAAGCCGTCTCTGGCGAGGCGCTGCGCAATCGCATAGCCCATACCGGAGGTGGAGCCTGTAACAAGGGCAACGGGTGACGATGCTTTCATGAATCGTGCGAATGGAAAGAGGCTGAAAACGGAGGCCGACGGAAGATCAGCAAGTCAATCGCCAGGCAGCCGATAAGCAAACTCATACGTATGCACGCCCTCGACGATGTCGATCCTGAACTCGCCTTCGATACCGCTCAGTTCCTCCGTGCCCGAATCCGGCACGACGGTGACTGCCAGGGACGCAGCACCGCGATTCATCACGCCGATATGCTGCAGCACGAACGTGCCCCGCTTGCCCGCGAGCGTGCCCGTGACCTGTTCGAGCGCGACATAGCCGGCTGAGCCTTTGACGTTCGTCATCGCGCTCAACATTTGCCCCTGGGTGGTAGCGGCGAGATCGCCGGAGATTTGCTTGTCGATCGACATGCGGCCGAGTTTCGATTCGGCGTCCGCGTTTTCGAACGGCATCGGTTGAAGTGAGACGATGAAGGTGCCTTTTGCGATGTGCTGAGTCATCGGTAATTCCTCCTGGCTTGAACGGGCGACGGCGAACCGGCGCAACGTGATGCTTCCGAAACGTAGCACACGTCGCTGTCAGGACGCTGCACGCGCAGTGCCGTCACCCGTGCCGAACGCATCCGCAAACTCGCACTTCAACCATGCGAGCGCCGGGTCCTGATCGTGAGCCGCAGCCCACATCAGCGAAACCTCGTAGCCGGGCACGTCAAACGGCAGCGGACTCAGCGCGAGACCGAGCGTGTCGCGCCACACGCGGCCGATGAACTCCGGCACCGTCGCGATCGCTGCCGTGCGTTGCACGATGAACGGACTCGTCGCGAAGTTCGAACTCGAAAATACGACTTCGCGCTTCAGTCCCTGCAACTCGAGTCGTTCATCGATGAAGCCTCGTAGCTCGGCGCTGAACGAAGTCAGTACATGGCGATGACGCAGAAACTCGTCCATCGACAGACGCTTGCCGCGTGTCCTGACGAGCTGGGGGTTGTAGACGCTCACGAAGCGCCATGAGAACAGCGGCGCGCGTCGCTGCCACGGCACGCATTCGGGGAATACGCCGACCGCGAGCTCGATCGCGCCGTCGTCGAGCATCGCGGCGGCGCGCGTCGAATCGGTGTAGCGCGCGATCAGCTTCACGCCGGGCGCTGTCTCGGCGAGGCGCGCCATGAAGTCCGGCATCAGCAGCAGTTCTAGCGAATCGCTGAGGCCGATACGGAATACCCGCTGCGCGCTTGCCGGATCGAAGACGGGAGGCTGCGTGAGTGCCTGATGCAGCGATTGCAGGAACGGCTCGATCTGCCGTGCGAGTTCGAGCGCGCGCGGCGTCGGCGTCATGCCTTGCGGCGTACGCACGAACAGCTCGTCGCCGAATGTTTCGCGCAAGCGTTTCAGCGCGCCGCTGACGGCCGGTTGCCCGAGAAAAAGCCGTTGCGCGGCACGCGTGACGCTGCGCTCTTCGAGCAGTGCGCGAAAGGTCAGCAGCAGGTTGAGGTCGAAGCGGCGAAAATCATTTTCAATGATGTTGGCCATGACGTTAAACGATTTGAGTGATAGGCACGCAACGCGCATTCTACTGCTACGGGTCTTCCGTTCACTCTCAGGAGCAATGACATGGACTGGCAAAATCAGAAGGTCGTGGTGCTGGGTGGCTCGTCGGGTATGGGACTCGCGACGGTGACGCGGCTGGCGGCGGCCGGCGCGAGCGTCGTCGCGGTGGGGCGCGACCGCGGCAAGCTGGACGGTGCGCTGAAGGGCATCGGTGGGCGCGTGAAGGGCGAAGCGCTCGATTGCACCGATCGTCCGGCGCTCGAACGCTTTTTCGGCGGCCTCGGCCGGATCGATCATCTGGTGATGACGCTGTCCGGTGGCGAAGGCGCGGGGCCGTTTGCCGAACTCGATCTGGCGGCGCTGCGGCGCGGTTTCGAGGCCAAGTTCTGGCCGCAGCTCGAAGCGGCGCAGGCGGCGCTGCCCACGCTGCGTCGCGACGGCAGTCTGACGTTTCTGACCGCGATTTCCGCGCGCATCGCGAATCCGGGCACGGCAGGTTTGGGCGCGATCAACGGCGCGCTCGAAAGCATGATCGGCACGCTGGCGCGTGAACTCGCGCCATTGCGCGTGAACGCGGTGTCGCCGGGTGTGATCGATACGCCCTGGTGGGACAGGTTTCCCGCGAGCGTGAAGAGCGAGCTGTTTCGTCAGCAAAGCGAAACGTTACCGGTGCGGCGCGTCGGCCAGGCCGATGATGTCGCGCACGCGCTGCAGTTTCTGCTGGAGAACTCGTTTATGACGGGAGCGGTGATTGAATGCGATGGGGGCTTGCGGCTGCTGTGAAGCACAAGCGCGGGAATGCGTCAGGCTTTTCTCGCGCGCTCATGCTCATGAGCCGGCTCAGACGGCCTTGCCGCTCGCCGGCACCGCACCCGCGGGCTGTACCTGGGCGAGATGGCGCAGCAGCTTCGTCACCATCGCGACCACGACGAACGCGATGACCACGAAGAACAGCGCGAGCGGCGTGAGCACCTGCACGGACACGAAGCCGGCGAGCCCCATCATCGCCGAGGACACCAGCAGCAGCGCACAGCCGAGAATCGCGCTCGTCAGACCGGCGATGTGCGGGAACAGCGAGTTGCCCTTTGCCATCAGCGTCGGATACATCGCGCCGGCGCAGAAGCCCATCACGAGCACGGGCGTCGCGAGCGTCCACACGCGCAGGCCGACCGTCAGCGCAAGCAGCAGCATTGCAATCGACGCAGCCGCCATCAACCGCGCGCCAATGCGCAACCGTTGCTCGGCGCTCGGCAGCCCCGCACCGTGCAGGCGATTCGACAGTCCGCCAAGGAAGTACATCATGCCAATGCCGAGCGCAAGGTAGCCGAAGAAGGTCGGCGGCTTGTGCAGCGTGTTCTGCACCATGAACGGCCCGATGATGTTGAACACGAGCAGGATGCTGTAGCACAAGCCCTGCGCGAGGAAGCAGCTCTGGAACACGGGGCTCGCGAGCACCTTGCGCGCGTTCGCGATCAGCGTGCGTGGTTCGAGATGCACGGGCTTCGGCAAGGTCTCGCGATAACGCCACAAGAGCGCCCACATCACCAGCGAATAGATCAGCAGGAACACGAGGCACGCGCGCCAGCCGAACGCCGTTTGCAGATGCGCGCCGATCACCGGCGCGACGATCGGCGCGAGCCCCCACGCGATCGCCATGTACGTGAACGCGTGCATCAACGCCTGGCCCGTGAACGAATCGGTGATGATCGCCTTGGCGAGCAGGTTCGTGCTCGCGATGCCGAAGCCCTGCAGCGCGCGGGCGAGGATGAACGTCTCGAGATTCGGCGCCGCGAGCGACAGCAGGCAACCGGCCGTGTAGACGCTGAGGCCGAACGCGAGCACGCGTTTGCGGCCATACGCGTCGGCGATCGGACCGAAGATCAGCTGGCCGAACGCGTAGGCGGCCATGTAGCCGGTGACGCTGGTCTGGATTGCTTGCGGCGAGGTGCCGAAGTAGCGCGCCATCGCGGGCAGCGCGGGCACGTAGATGTCGATGGCGAGCTGTCCGGCGGACGCGAACAGACAGATCAGGAACAGCAGGAAGCGCGGCGAGTTCGGGGCGGAGTCGGCGGAAGCGGGGTGGTCGGCGGTGGCGTCAGTCATGGGTGCATCGAAAGGGAATACTTGCGGTGCGGGCATCGGCGCGTTCGGATGTCGAACGGAATAGACGTGAATGCCCCGGCATTATCGCCGCGTATTGTGCCCGTGGTATGGCAGGAAGTGGGCTTTTCCCTGGCGGGGGTATGGGATGGCGCGACTAGCCCGCCGCAACCCGGCTCATTTCGCGCAGTCCTGGATCGACTGCAGCAACGCTCCCTGATCCGCCGGATCCTGGAAGAACGCGACGAAGCTCGCGTGTTCGCCGTTTGCGATTCGATCGGAGCAGTCCTTGCTTTTCAGCGGGGTGCGAGACGCCGTCCAGATTATCGCCATCACGGCGAAGGACAGCACGACACCCACAAATGCAGTCCCGAGCAGTAACGATCTGGCGTCGTCCGGCATTGCGTCTAGCCGATTCGTCGCCTGCCGCGACTCGCCACTGCGTGTCGAAGATGAGTCCATGCCGATGATCCCCGATAGTCCGCGTTGAAAAAACCAGCGCCACCATCTTCCATCTGCACGTAAGATTGGAAAAGTTGAGTTTACTGACCACCCGATTCAGCTTTTCTGACCGATGCTATTCCGATGAGAGAGATCAGTCTCGACCGCTTGCGCACCCTCGTTGTCGTTGCCGACCTCGGCTCTTTCGCCGAGGCCGCTCGCGTTCTGCATCTCGCACCGCCCACGGTCAGTCTGCATATCGCGGATCTGGAGAGCCGCGTCGGCGCGCCGCTGTTGTCGCGCAAACGCGGTCAGGTCCGCGCCTCGGCAATCGGCGAGACGCTGGTGACCTACGCGCGTCAGTTGCTCGCCGATGCCGAGCAGGCATTGGAAGATGTGCGGCGGCAGGTGGAAGGGCTCGGTGGACGCGTTCGGCTCGGCGCTTCCACGGCGGCCATCGCAAATCTGTTGCCGCGGGCCCTGGAACGACTGGCCGCGGAGCATCCCGGAATCGATGTGCAAATCGCCGTGCAGACTTCGCAGGAAACGCTGACGCGACTCGCGGAGCAATCGCTCGACGTGGGCATCGTGGCGCTGCCGCAAGCGCCGATACGAGGGCTATCGATCGAAAAATGGCGCCGCGATCCTGTCCTCGCGTTCATGCCAGCGGACTGGACGTGTCCGGCGCGAGTCACGCCGCAATGGATCGCCGCGAAGCCGCTGATCCTGAGCGACGCCAGCACGCGGCTTTCCCGTTTGACGACGGAATGGTTCAGCGCGGCGGGGCAGCACCCGACGCCGCGCATCCAACTCAATTACACGGAGGCGATCAGGCGCCTCGTGGCCGCGGGATACGGCGCCGCGCTGTTGCCGCAGGAAGCGAGCCGCGCGTCGGTCGATCCGCGCATCGTCACGCGTGCGCTGCGCCCGGCGCTATGGCGGCAACTGGGTCTTGCCTATCGCACGGGTACGGTGGAACGTCCAACGCAATATGTGCTCGACGTATTGCGGAGTTTGCGATTGAGCTAGCGAGCCATACTACGACGCGGCCGCTTTCCGTCTTTCCTGCTCCTCGCGATACAGCGCGAACTCTTCCGTCATCGCTTTTGCGACAGAAGCCCTGCGCCTGATTCGTTCGTAGTACTGCTGTACAGATGGCCACTGCGCAAGCTCGACGCCGGCATAGGGCGCCCAGTTCAGCACAGCGACCAGATAAGCATCCGCCACGGAAAACCGTTCCAGCAAAAACTCACGTTCATGCAAGTGTTGTTCGAGCAGATTCAACCGCAGCGCCACCTTTTTGCGCGTGTAGCTATGAACGTCAGAGGGCGCGTCCGGATCGAGCAGCGGCACGAACACCGCCTTATGAAGCTCCGTGCTGATGAAGCCGAGCCACTCCTGCAATTTCGCGCGTTCGGCCGTACCGGGCTGCGGCGCGAGCGCGGCTGCCGGAAATGCGTCGGCGACGTACGGCAGGATCGCGGTGTTTTCCCGCAGCAGCCAGCCGTCGTCGGTACGAAGCACGGGCACCTGGCCTAGCGGATTGATCGGATAGAAATCGGAGCCGTCGCGCAGCCGCTTCGATTGCGTATCGACTTCGATAAAACGCGCGTCGACTCCGGCTTCGTAAAGCGAGATGCGCGTGGCGAGCGTACATGCGAGCGGCGAGAAATAAAGCTCCATGCAGATGTCTCCGGTCGTTGGTGGAAGTGTTTTTGTACTATAGTGGACAAAAATCGATGACGCCAGAGAATTTTATGCATACCAGTACAAAAAGGGAAAAACGCCCGCGTGGACGACCGCGCAACTACGATTCACAGCAGGCCTTGAACGATGCGCGCGATGCGTTCTGGCATGGCGGCTACTCGGGCACGTCGCTCGATGCGCTGAGCGAGGCGACCGGCATGAACCGGCCGAGCCTGTACGGTGCTTTTGGCGACAAGCATGCGCTGTATCTCGACACGCTGGATCGCTACATCGCGCTTGGCCGCGACGGGATGAAAGCCGCGCTGCATGGCGATCAACCGCTCGCCGATGCGTTGATGGCCGTGTACGAAAGCGCGCTCGCGCTTTACTTTCCACCCGACGAGGTGCCGCGCGGATGTTTTCTGATCGGGACGGCGGCGGTGGAATCGAGAGGGGATGCGCAAGTGCGTGGCAAGCTCGCGCATGGCCTCGCCACCTTCGACGCCGAGTTCGAGCGACGGCTCGAACGCGCGCGAGCGCAAGGCGAGCTTGATGCGGCCGCGAGTCCCGCGCTGCTCGCCAAAGTCGCGTCGGCGATTCTGCACAGCCTTGCGCTGCGCTCACGCGCGGGCGACACGCGCGAGTCGCTGCGTGCGACAGCGCAGGCCGGCGTCGCGCTGATCTGCGGGACGCCGGGCCAAGCACCAGCTAAAACGCGGCGCAAGTCCCATGACTGACGCGCCGCGACCGGGCATCGTCTAGCGGTTGATGAACTGCTGAAATTGCGCCGGATAGCGCTCGCCCACCACCTTGATCTGTTCGAGCGCCGCTTCGATGTCGGCGAGATCCGCCGGCGTCAGCACGACGCTCGCGGCGCCGACGTTCTCGGCGAGGCGCGGCAGCTTCGTCGTGCCGGGAATCGGCACGATCCACGGCTTTTGCGCGAGCAGCCACGCGAGCGCGATCTGCGCACGGGTCATCCCCTTGCCGTCCGCGATCCGGCCGAGCACGTCGACGAGCGCCGCATTGGCCCTGCGGTTTTCTTCCGAGAAGCGCGGCGCGACATTGCGGAAATCGCTCTTGTCGAAGGTCGTTCGTTCGTCGATCGCGCCGGTCAGAAAGCCTTTGCCGAGCGGGCTGAACGGCACGAAGCCGATGCCGAGTTCTTCGAGGGTCGGCAGCACGCTCGCTTCGGGCTCGCGCCACCACAGCGAATACTCGCTTTGCAGCGCCGCGACGGGCTGTACCGCGTGCGCGCGACGGATCGACTCCACGCTCGCTTCGGACAGTCCGAAGTGCCCGACCTTGCCCGCGGCAATCAGATCTTTCACCGCGCCGGCGACGTCCTCGATCGGCACGTTTGGATCAACCCGATGCTGATAGAACAGATCGATGCGATCGGTTTTCAGGCGCTTGAGCGCGGCATCGGCGACGGCGCGAATGTTTTCGGGGCGACTGTCGAGCCCCTTTTTCGTTTCGCCGTCACGAAAGCCGAACTTGGTCGCGATCACCACCTGATCGCGAAACGGCGCGACCGCCTCACCGACCAGTTCCTCGTTCACGAACGGACCATAGACTTCCGCGGTATCGAAGAACGTGACGCCGTGCTCGAAAGCCGAGCGAATCAGCTGGATGCCGGCCGATTTTTCCGTGGCGGGGCCGTAGCCGAAGCTCAGGCCCATGCAGCCGAGGCCGAGCGCCGACACTTCGAGGCCGCTTTTGCCGAGTTGACGTGTTTGCATACGATGCTCCAGTTGACGCGCCGTGCCCCGGCCGCTGCCGGGGCCACGACGCTTGGGATGCGGGCGAACCGGACAAGTCGTGACACTGGAAGCGAGTTTAGGTTGCTGTGTACGCCTCAACAATGGCTCTATACTTGCATGAGGTATTGAATCAAATTCACAAATGACGAATTCCCGACTGCCGCGCGCGGGCCTGGCCGAACTGACCGCCTTCATCACGATCGCCGAACAGCGCAGCTTCAGCGCGGCCGCACGCGTGCTCGGGCTGTCGCCGTCGGCGTTGAGTCATGCGATGCGCAACATGGAATCGCGGCTCGACGTGCGGCTCTTCAATCGCACCACGCGCTCGGTCGCGCTGACGGAAGCCGGTGAGCAATTGCTACGGCGCGTGCGTCCGGCGCTCGCGGACCTCGACGACGCGGTCGGGGAAGTCACGGCGGCGCGCAACCGGCCGTCGGGCACGATCCGCATCAGCGCTTCGGAGTCGTCCGCGAAACAGCTCGTGCGGCACGTGCTGCCCGATTTCTTCGCCCGCTATCCGGAGATTCACGTCGAGTTCGTCGTCGATTCGAGGCTCGTCGATATCGTCGCCGAAGGACTCGATGCGGGCGTCCGTGTGTTCGAGGACGTACCGCGCGACATGATCGCGATCCGCTTCGGGCGCGACATGCGTTTGGGGGCGGTCGCGTCGCCCGACTATCTCGCGCGCCATCCCGCACCGAAGGCGCCGCACGATCTCATGCAGCACCGTTGCATCCGCTTTCGCTTTGAAAGCGGCACGCTGTACCGCTGGGATCTCACGCATCGCGGCAAGAGCGCGAGCCTCGACGTCGATGGCCCGATGACGCTCGGCAATGTCAACCTGATGGTCGAAGCGGCGCTGGCAGGCATCGGCATTGCGTGGGTGCCGCTCGACCATGTGGCCGAACATGTCGCAAGCGGCCGGCTCGTGCAGCTGCTACCGGAGTGGAGCCCGACGTTCGCGGGCTTGTGCCTTTACTACCCGGCCAACCGTCATCCGCCGGCCGCGCTGCGTCTGTTCGCCGACGCGGTGCGCGCGTGGGGCGAGCGGCAGTTGAACGATGAGCGGGACAAGGACGCGCGGCGTACGGTGAAACGTGACGGTGCCAGAAGTTACAAGCCCGAAACAAACTGAAACACGCACGTTAACCGGCTCGAGGAATAAATCGGCACACTTGGGCGTTTGGCTGAGACCGGCCGGCAGCGCTGATTTTTCAAACAGCTTTCGCAGCATTCATCGCCTTTGCGAACGGAACACCCATGAATACTCAAGCGGACTCCCTGACCGATTCGACCGATGCAACTCGCCCGCAACGCTATTCGCGTACCGCGATGACGCTGCACTGGCTGATCGCGATGCTGATGATCGTCAACGTCGTGCTCGGTCTGTCCGCTGATTCGCTGCCCGACGACTGGGTGCGTCCCGTCATCGACACGCACAAATCGATCGGCATCACGGTCCTCGGGCTCGCGCTGCTGCGCATCCTGTGGCGTGTGTCACACAAGCCGCCGCCGTTACCGCGCGCGTTTCCGTCGTGGGAAAGACTCGCTGCGCATCTTGCGCACTTTACGCTGTATCTGCTGATGATTGCGTTGCCGCTGTCCGGCTGGCTGCATGATTCCGCGTGGAAAGCCGCGGCCACGCATCCGATGCAGTGGTTCGGCCTGTTCCAATGGCCGCGCATCGGCTATGTCATGCACCTCGATCCGACACTGAAAGAGACGTTGCACGATCGCTTCGGCGCGGTGCATACGTGGCTCGGTTATGCGCTCTATGCGTTGCTGGCGATGCATATCGGCGGCGCGCTCAAGCATGAGTGGATCGATCGCAAGTCGGTGTTGAAGCGCATGACCCCGTGAAGCCCAACCTGAAATATTCGCTTTGAAGAAGACCCTCGAACAGGCACTCGCTCTCGCGTCACCGCGCATCCTGCCGCGTCGCGCGACGCTATCGAGCACGCTGATCCATTCCAGCATCGTCGTGCTGTGGGCGCTGCTGTTCGCGCGCGCGTTCTTTCTGCGCGGTGCGCTCGCGTGGTCGACCGGTATTGCGTATGTGATCTACGACACGCTGCTGCTCGCGTTCGTGACGTGGAAATCATTGCCGCTCATGCGCCGCGTGACGCCGCGCGAAGCGGACTGCGAACGACACGAGCTGCCGGGCATGGGTGTCATCGTCGCGTCGCATAACGAGGCGGCCGTGTTGTCCGTCACGCTTGCCGCGCTGCTGCGGCAAACGCACGGCCCGGCGCAGATCGTGATCGCCGACGACGGCTCCACCGACGCGACCGCCGAGCTGCTCACGCAACGCTTCGGCCTTACGTCCGCCGCTGAAGGCGTGCTGAGCGCGCCGAGCTCGCTGCATTCGAACCTGTTCTGGCTGCGGGTGCCACACGGCGGCAAGGCGCGCGCGCTCAACGCCGCGATCACCGTCATGACGACCGACACCGTGATGACCGTCGACGCCGACACGCTGCTCGACGACGACGCCACCTACGCGATGCGCGCCGCGTTCGCGAGCGATCCGAAGCTCGTTGCGGCGGCCGGCATTCTCGTGCCTGTCTGCGGCAAGTCGATGTCGGGCCGCGTGTTCCAGTGGTTCCAGACCTACGAGTACATGCGCAACTTCATCGCGCGTTTCGCGTGGATGCGCGCGGACAGCCTGTTGCTGATCTCGGGTGCGTTCGCGTCGTTCCGGCGCGATGCGCTCGTCGCTGTCGGCGGCTTCGATCCGCAGTGTCTCGTCGAGGACTACGAGCTGATTCACCGGCTGCGCCGCTATTCGGTCGATCACAACCTCGGCTGGGACGTGCGTGTGGTCGGCGAAGCGCATGCGCGCACCGACGCGCCCGACAACCTCGCGAGCTTTTTGCGCCAGCGCCGCCGCTGGTTCGCGGGCTTCCTGCAGACGCAGTACTGGAACCGCGACATGACCGGCAATCCGCGCTACGGCACGCTCGGGATGCTGATGCTGCCGGTCAAGGCGGTCGACACGATGCAGCCGATCTACGGCCTTACCGCGTTCGCGCTGCTGCTCGGCTTTCTGTTCGGCGGACACGGCGCGATCGTCGTGTCGATCTTCGGCGTGATCGGTTTGAAAACGGCGATCGATCTGGCGTTCTATTTGTGGAGCATCTATCTGTACCGGCGCTGGACCGGTGAGCGCAGCGGCAACAGCCTCGGCATGGCGATGCTCGCGGCCGTCGCCGAACCGTTCTCGTTCCAGCTCGCGCGCCACCTGGGCGCGGCGCTCGGCTGGCTGCACTTTCTGCGCGGTGGCCGCGCGTGGGGTGTGCAGCGGCGCTCCGGACTCATCGCAGGCGATGAGCGCTGAAAGTTCGGCACTAGAATCGGGGCGATGAGCGGGCCAATTTGTCGCTAGTGCGCGCGCCTGAGCAACGCGTGCTGCGACGCCTGGCGCGTGCCGCCCGTAGCACCAGGTGTCAGCCGCTTCAAGTAGACTGACGAAGATGTCGCCTCGCCTGGCGCGGTGGCAACCTTCTATCCGCTCGTGCACGGAGGCTTGACCTATGCATGCAGTTCCCCCGCTCGGACAAGAACAAGATATCGAGGACGCAACGCTCGACGCGGCACCTGCTCAGGCGGCGTCGCAGAATCCCGCTTCTCCCGCATCGCAGACCGGCTCGCACGTGCCCGGTCACGTCACTCACGACGCGCCCGTGCGCGATCTGCGCCGCGTCGCCATTCATCCGGATCACTGGTATCCGCTCGCGTGGTCGCATGAAGTGAAGCGCGGCAAGACGCTTGGCGTGACGTTCGCCGGCGATCCGATCGTGCTCGCGCGCACCGAGAGCGGCAAGGTTTTTGCGCTGGAAGATCGCTGCGCGCATCGGCAGGTGCCGCTGCACCAGGGGGTGGTCGACGGTGAATCGATTCGCTGCGGTTATCACGGCTGGACCTACGACTGCGCGGGCAAGTGTGTCGACGTGCCGTACCTTGGCCGCGAGCGTCTGCCGAACGGTGTGCGGTCATATCCGTGTCACGAAGTCGAGGGACTGATCTTCGTGTTTCCGGGTGACGCCGCGCTCGCGGCCGAGCGTCCGCTGCCGGACTTTCGCTCGGTTTCGGACCCGAAGTACAAGACGCGCCGTTTCGGCCGCCCGGTCAAGTGTCACTATTCGTTCATGCACGAGAATCTGATGGACATGAATCACCAGTTCCTGCATCGCCGCCAGATGGGGCGCATGCGTGCGCGATCGCTCGGGCGGCGACGCGGTGAGGGCTGGGTCGAGGTCGACTACACGTTTGCGCGGATGGCGGGTCAGCAGCCCATAGGCGAGGCGATGGTGTTCGGCGAGAGGCGCAAGACCGGTGGCTTCAACGACAAAGACGTGATGACGATCCGCACCGAATACCCGTATCAGACCCTGCAGATCCACAACAACGAGCGGACCCTGGTGATGGACCTGTGGATCGTCTATGTGCCGCTCGATCGCGAGCAGCGCACCAACCGAACGTTCGGCCTGCTGTCGATCCGCAAGCCCGGCATTCCGGGCGTGATGAATCTCGCGTGGCCGCTGCTCGTGTGGTTCACCGAGCGCATTTTCAGGGAGGATCGCGATATCGTCGAGGCGGAGCAGCGCGCACACGATTCGCAGGGAGCCGACTGGAATCACGAGGTGTTCCCGGTCATCAACGATCTGCGCGCACTGCTGCGCGAGTGCGGTGCGCCCGACCAGGTGGTCGGCGCGGGCACCGGCGATACGGCAGCGATCCGCTTCTGGGATTCGCGTCCCGTCGATCCGCTCGCGAAGACCTGAGCGCGACGCGGCGCGGGTGTTTTCACCGGCGCCATGTGCGGCGTCTGGCCGCAGCTTTCCCCTCGCCGGGAATTAATCCATCTCCCCACGGTAGACAATGCGCGGCGCGCGAGCGGCGATAATATCGCTCGGTACATTTATTGCGCGCGAGTTTGCGCCAATCGACATTCGTCGCGTCCGCACCCGTGTACCATTGCGCTTTTCCCGAACTTCAAGATGCTCCCGTGACCACGCAACAAACCCCCGCCAACACCCGTAAATCCCTCACTCTGCTGCAATTGCTTGGCCTCATCGGCGGCGCTGGCCTGCTCGCCTCGATCGCGCTGCATCTGCTGGTCCAGACGCACTGAACGAGATTCCGATTGCCATGTACAAGAAGGGCGTAGCCGTAGAACTCCAGTTTTCCCCCGAGCGACTCAACGATGGCGCAGGCGATCCGTATTGGATCGATCTGACCCACGATGAAGCGCGGCGCCTGCTCGACAGCCTGCAGGCGCGGCTCGCGGAGACCGGCGCCGGCACGGCCGCACCGCTCGTCGTAAGCCTCGATGCGACGGCGCACACGTCCACAGTCGATGCCGGTCCGCAAGACGCGCCAGCAGCCGCGAATACCGCCGCGGCCGACGACTTCAAGCAATGGGTCTGTGTGATCTGCGGCTGGGTCTACGACGAAGCCGCCGGTTTGCCGGACGAGGGCATCGCGCCGGGTACGCGCTGGGCCGATGTGCCGGCCGACTGGCGCTGCCCGTTGTGTGATGTGGGTAAGGAAGATTTTGCGCTGGTGGAGTTTTAAGGGGCGGGCAGAGGCTCGCTGATCGCCTCGCTCTATCGCAACTAGATCAGGACGTCGAAGTAATTGCGCGAGGCTGGCGCTCAACGCGCCCGCACCGTGCGCATGTACGACGCGATCATCGTCGCGAACTCCTGCGCGGCCGGTGTCAGCGGAATCGCCGCGCGTTGCAGCAGACAGACGTTCTGTTGCAACGCACGCTCGCGCACCGGGATCGTCGTCAGCACATCGGCGAACGGCCCGCGCTTTGCGATCACCGACGCTTCGAGCGACAGGCAATCAGTCGCGGCAACCAGATGCAGTGCCTCGTACAAGCCCTCGACCGTCGCGACGATCTTCGGCGGCGGCAAACCGTGGCTATCGAACAGATGGCTCAGCCGATTGACGTGCGGCGCTTCGGTCAGATTCGGCGAGCGCGTCGTGACCCACGTGCAATCGACGAGCTCGGCGAGCGATTTCGCGCGCGCCTTCGGATGACCGCGCCGGCACACGATCACCGGATCGGACGGATAGAGCGGCGTGACGGACAGATCGGCGGTGTCGGTCTGTTTCGACACGAGCGCGACCGCGAAATCGAGCGTGCCTTCGCGGATCCACGAAATCATCATGCGTGACGTGCCCGTGCTCAGATGCACGGCAACCCGATCGAAGCGCGCGCGAAATTCCATCAACACCGGCGCGAACGCGTCGACGAGCGGCTCGGTCGTCATGCCGAACGTGACCTCGCCGATATAGTCGCCGCGCAGTTGCCGCACATCCTCTTCGGCGCGTTCGCATTCACCGAGGATGGCACCGGCCCGCTGCAGCAGCCGCTGGCCCAGCGCGGTCAGCGCGATGCCGCGATTCGTGCGGGTGAACAGCGTCGCACCGAGCATTGCTTCGAGGTTCTGCAACTGCTGCGTGATGCCGCTCTGCGCGATGCCGAGCGCACGCGACGCCGCGCGGATACTGCCATGCTCGGCGACCGCCGTGAACGCGCGCAACTGGGAAATCGTCAACGCCATGACGTCAGAATCTGGTGATCGGTAAAAGTGATCATGATAGTCCGGATAGGACTTCTTTGAGGCGCAGCAGCGGCTTACGATCACGCGGTCCTCATCCGCTCACCGTCCGCCTTCCATGAAAACTCCGCTGATGACGCTCTGCGCCGCGCTGGCTTTCAGCAGCGGCGCGTTCGCCGCTGACGGCTCCACGTTGCGCCTCGGCATCGACCGACCTATCCGCCGTTGGATTCGAAGGCGCCCGACGGGAGCCTGAAGTACTTCGACTTCGATCCGTACGGCAATTGATTCAGTTTTCTAACGATATTTTCACGGCTTTCCATTCATGAACAGGCAATCGATTCCGCTTCTATCGCCGGCTGTCGGCACGCACCGCGAACTTGTGTCGTTTCATTTCGGCCCGGCCAATAGCGGGCAGAAGATCTATATCCAGGCGTCGCTGCACGCCGACGAAACGCCCTCGATGCTGACCACGGTGCTGCTGAAGCGGCGCCTGCTGCAGCTTGAACAAGCCTGCGCACTGAATGCGGAAATCGTGCTCGTGCCAGTGTCGAATCCCGTCGGGCTCGGTCAGTATGTGCTCGGTCAGTTTGTTGGCCGCTTCGATCTCGCCAGCGGCAAGAACTTCAACCGGCATTTCGTGCAGTTCACGAAGCTCGTCGCGAATGCGAATGAGGCGCTCGGCGCCGATGCGAACGAGAACCGCCGTATCGTGCGCGAGCTGGTCGAGGCCGAACTCGCGCAACAGAAGCCGCTGACCGAATTCGAGTCGCTGCAACTGGCGCTGCTGAAGCTGTCGTTCGATGCGGACGTCGTGATCGATCTGCATTGCTCGCTCGAAGCGGCGATGCATGTGTACACGAGCGAGGCCGCGTGGGCCGAGTTCGAGCCGCTGTCGCGCTACCTCGGCGCGGAGGCCTCGCTGCTCGCGACCGATTCGGGCGGCGGCGCGTTCGATGAAACGCACAGCCTGCTGTGGTGGACCTTGCAGCAGCAGATGCCGGCGAGCAAGCCGGTGCCGACCGGCACGATCGCAGTGACGGTCGAATGCCGCGGCCAGCGCGACGTGTCGTATGAAGTTGCGCAGCAGGATGCCGACGCGCTCGTCGATTATCTGGTGTGGCGCGGTGCGCTTCGGGGCGAGGCGAAGCCATTGCCGCCGCTGCTGACGCCCGCGACGCCGCTCGCGGGCAGCGAGCAGTTCTATGCGCCGGTGAGCGGGATTCTCGTGCATCGCGCGAAGATCGGCGACACGATCCGCGTCGGCCAGCCGCTGTTCGATATCGTCGATCCGCTGACCGACGAGACGACCACGATCGTAAGCCAGACCGAAGGGGTGCTGTACATGCGGCGGGCGATCCGTTTCGTGACGGCCGGCGCGCCGCTCGGCCGCGTGACCGGCACGCGACCGATTAGAACGGGGGTGTTGCTGGGCGCCTGATCGAGCGGCAGCGGCGCGGCTGCTTACTTTCTTCCGACCAGAAACTTGACGCCCTGCGGCCCGTAGCGCTCGGTATGCGCCTCGTTCGCCGGCAGATGAAACACGTCGCCGACGCGATACAGGCGCTCCTCGTCGCCGACGCGAATGGTCATCTCGCCCTCGACGATCAGCGCCATCGCCTCGAACGGGTGGGTGTGGACGTCCATCGCGCCGTTCGGCTCGCGCGTCACCAGCACGGAGTCGGCAAAGCCTTCTTTCGTCAGCAGGTCGGTAAAAGCTTCACGATTCATGGCGTCGGCCTCGTGCGGAAGTAGTGGAGATCGAATGTAGCGCGATCTGCTGATATTCGCAGCGCGCGTCGCGGTGCGTCGCGCGCGCCGCTATGCCGGACTCGGCATCAACGGCCGCTGCAAAAGCCTCGCGCGACGGTCCTCGAGCGCGGCGCGCAGCCGCCTTGTCGCGACATGGCTGGCACCGCTCAGCCGCCATTCGGCGCGCCGCTAATTGTGCGGATTTAATCTCTTTCAGCTGCGAAAAAGCCCAAGCCCCCTCCCGGATAAAAGCCGATACTCGTTGCCATATTCAACGTGTGTCGGCGCGGCCGGCTTTCAGAAGGAGACGGACAAAGTGAGCAAGGCTATCCAATGGAGCGGGGTGTTTCCCGCCGTCAGCACCCAGTTCAAGCCCGATTTTTCGCTCGACATCGACGCGACGCACCGCGTGGTCAGCAATCTCGTCAAGGACGGCGTGTCGGGGCTGGTGGTCTGCGGCACGGTCGGAGAAAACACCTCGCTGAGCACGCCGGAAAAACTGCAGGTGATCGAGGCCGCGCGCGACGCGGCCGGCGGCAAGGTGCCCGTCATCGCGGGCGTCGCCGAGTTCACGACCGAGTTCGCGCGTCAGACGGTGCGTGAGGCGGCGCGCGTCGGCGTCGACGGTGTGATGGTGATGCCGGCGCTCGTCTATTCCGCGAAGCCGCACGAAACCGCCGCGCATTTCCGCGCGGTGGCGACCAGCACCGATCTGCCGGTGATGATTTACAACAACCCGCCGATCTACAAGAACGACGTGACCCCGGATGTGCTGATCGCCCTTCAGGACTGCGAGAACATCGTCTGCTTCAAGGATTCGTCGGGCGACACGCGGCGCTTCGTCGATCTGCGCAACGCGGTGGGCGAGCGCTTCGTGCTGTTTGCCGGCCTCGACGACGTGGTGGTCGAAAGCATCGCGGTTGGCGCAGAAGGTTGGGTGTCGGGCATGTCGAACGCGTTCCCGAAGGAAGGCGAGACGCTGTTCCGCCTCGCGAAGCAGCAGCGTTTCGATGAAGCGCTATCGCTGTACCGCTGGTTCATGCCGCTGTTGCACCTCGACGCGCGCCCCGACCTCGTGCAATGCATCAAGCTGTGCGAGGAACTGCTGGGCCGAGGCAGCGCCGTCACGCGTCCGCCGCGCCTCGCGCTGCAAGGCGACACGCTTGCCGAAGTCAAAGGCATCGTCGAAAGGGCGCTCGCCACGCGTCCGACGCTTCCGGACGTGGGTCTCTAAGCACAGCGCTTCGATACGAGCCATAAAAACCATAGTCACCCTGTCCGCCGCGCAAGCGGAACAGGATGCCGAATTCATGGCGGTGCCATCTGCGCTATGGTTGCTGCTTCAAGGTCTGCGTACGAGCACGATTCAATGACTCGCATCGAATCACCTAACGACATGTCGCGGCTCGAAGACGAATGGCTCGAAGCGGACGGCTTCGGTGGCTTTGCTTCGGGCACGGTCGGCACGCTGCGCACGCGCCGCTATCACGCGTTGCTGCTCGCCGCGACGCGCCCGCCCGGCGGGCGCTTGGTGCTCGTCAACGGCATCGAGGCGTGGGTCGAGGCGGGCGGCCAGCGGTTCCCATTGAGCATGCAGCGCTATGGGCCCGACGTGATCTATCCGGATCTGCGCGGATGTCTTGCCGGTTTCGATACCGCGCCGTGGCCGAGCTGGCGCGTTCAGCTCGATGCACATGCGGCGGTGATAGCCGAAGTCTTCGTTAGCAAATCGACGTGCGAAACGGTATTGCGCTGGCGGCTCGAAGGCGGGGAACTCGATGCGCCCGTGCTGAAGGTCAGACCGCTGCTGTCGGGCCGCGACTATCATGCGCTGCATCACGAGAATCCGGCCTGCAACTTCGGTGCCCAGGTCAGCGCCGATCAATCGTGCGCGAGCTGGCAACCGTATGGCGGACTGCCGGTCGTGCGGGCGGCGACGAACGGCGCGTACACGCATGCTCCCGACTGGTATCGCAACTTCTGCTACGTGCGCGAGCAGGAGCGCGGCCTCGATTGCAGCGAAGACCTCGCGACGCCCGGCATGTTCAGCTTCAATCTCGCTGACGGCGAAGCCGTGATGATTCTGAGTGCGTCGAGCGCGGCAGCAACGGTAAGCACTAGCGACAAACCCCAAACCGCCGCCCGCGTCACCGACCTCGCCCACACCGAACAGCAACGCCGCGCCGCGCTCGGCTCGCGCCTGCAACGCTCGGCCGACGCCTACGTCGTCACGCGCAACGAAGGCCGCACGATCCTCGCGGGCTTTCCGTGGTTCACCGACTGGGGCCGCGACACCTTCATTGCGATGCGCGGCCTGCTGATCGCGTCGAACCGTCTCGACGCCGCCGAAGCGATCCTGCTCGAATGGTCGGGCACGCTGTCCGAAGGGATGCTGCCGAACCGCTTCCCCGATTACGGCGACGCGCCCGAATACAACTCGGTCGACGCCTCGCTATGGTTCATCGTCGCCGTTCACGACTACCTGGCGACGTCGCACGCAAGCGCACAAACACGCGCGCATCTGCAGCAGGCCGCCGAAACGATCCTCACGGGCTACACGAACGGCACGCGCTACAACATCGGCGCCTGCGCCGACGACGGCCTGCTGCGCGCCGGCATCCCCGGCGTGCAACTGACCTGGATGGACGCGAAAGTCGGCGACTGGGTCGTCACGCCGCGCATCGGCAAACCGGTCGAAGTGCAGGCGCTGTGGATCAACGCGCTGCGCATCGCGTCGGCATGGAACCCGAAATGGCGGCAGGTGGCCGAATGCGCGACACTCGCGTTTCGACGGCGCTTCGTCGATCCGGCCACACAGGCGCTGTTCGATAACGTCGACGTCGATCATGTGCCGGGTACGGTCGATCGCTCGATCCGGCCGAACCAGATCTTTGCGATCGGCGGGCTGCCGTTTCCGCTGCTCGAAGGCGCGGCGGCGCGAGCGGTGGTGGGCCAGGTCGAAGCGCAATTGCTGACGCCGCTCGGCCTGCGCTCGCTCGCGCCCGCCGATCCGGCCTATCGCGGGCACTATGGCGGCTCGCGTGTCGAACGCGATGGCGCCTATCATCAGGGCACCGTGTGGATATGGCTGATCGGCCCGTTCGTCGAAGCGTGGCTGCGAGTCAACGGCGCGAGCGCTGACAATCTCGCGCAGGCGAGGGCGCGTTTTCTGGCGCCGCTATACGCGCATCTCGATCAAGCGGGCCTCGACCACCTGTCCGAGATCGCCGACGGCGACGCGCCGCACGCGCCCGCCGGCACGCCGTTTCAGGCGTGGTCGCTCGGCGAATTGCTGCGCGTCGAAAGTCTGCTTGCCCGCTTCGAGCGCAGCGGCGCGTAAACCGCGCTACGATGTGAGTCCTACCGCCAGGCCTGTTGCAAGGACGTTCTCATGCCACCGCTGCGCGCTGCCAATCTGCTTGCCACAATCGAAGGTTCCCGGCTGCATTCGGCCGACTGCGGCCACTGGCAGCGCTGGGGGCCGTATCTGAGCGAACGCCAGTGGGGCACCGTGCGCGAGGATTACAGCGCGAACGGCACCGCCTGGGACTCCTTTCCGCACGACCATGCGCGCAGCCGCGCCTACCGCTGGGGCGAAGACGGCATCGCCGGTTTCGGCGACGACCGGCTCAGCTGGTGCGTGTCGCTCGCGCTGTGGAATCGCAAGGATCCGATCATCAAGGAGCGTCTGTTCGGCCTGACGAACTCGCAGGGCAATCACGGCGAGGACGTGAAGGAGCTCTACTTCTATCTGGACGGCACGCCCACGCATTCCTACATGCGCATGCTGTACAAGTACCCGCATGCGGCCTATCCCTATCAGGACCTGATCGACGAAAACGCGCGCCGCGGCGGCGATATGCCGGAGTACGAAGTACTCGATACCGGCGTGTTCGACGATCTGCGCTATTTCGACGTGCAGGTCGAATACGCGAAGCAAACGCCCGACGACATCGTGATGCGCGTGACGATCGAAAATCGCGCCGACGAAGCGGCGTCGCTCGACGTGCTGCCGCAGATCTGGGCGCGCAACTCGTGGTCGTGGAGAGAGAACAAGGACAAGCCGAAGCTCGTCGCCGGCACCGACCATGACGGCGCCGTGTGTCTGCTTGGCCATCATCATGTGCACGAGCCGATCGTCGTGACCGCGTGGTCGAAGGACGCCCCGCAACTCGCCTGGCTCTTCTGCGAGAACGACACGAACGTGAAGCGGCTGTTCAACATGGACGGCGCGGGCCCGTTCAAGGACGGCTTCAACGATTACCTCGTGCACGGCGACGCGAACGCGATCCGTCACGACGCGGGCACCAAGGCCGCCGCGCATGCGGCGCTCGAACTCGGACCGCATGGGCGCGCGGTCGTCTATCTGCGCTGGCGTCCACAGTCGGCGACCGATGAAGCGCCATTCGATGCCGACGCGCTGTTCGCGCGCCGCATCGCCGAGGCTGACGAATTCTATGGCGCGTTGCAACACGAGATTGCCGATCCCGATGCGCGGCTCGTGCAACGCCAGGCGCTCGCCGGCATGCTGTGGTCGAAGCAGTACTACCAGTACGACGTGCAGCGCTGGCTCGACGGCGATCCGCTGCAACCGCGCCCGCCCGCCGCGCGCAAGCACGGCCGCAACGTGGATTGGCGGCATCTGTGCAATGCGGACATCGTGTCGATGCCGGACACGTGGGAGTATCCGTGGTACGCGTCGTGGGATCTCGCGTTTCATGCGGCTGCGTTCGCGCTCATCGATCCAGCGTTCGCGAAGAAGCAACTGCTGCTGCTCGTGAAGGACCGCTATCAGCATCCGAACGGCCAGCTGCCCGCCTACGAATGGGCGTTCAGCGACGCGAACCCGCCCGTGCACGCATGGGCCGCGTGGCGCGTGTACGAGATCGATCGCGCGCTGACCGGCAAGGCGGACCGCGATTTCCTCGAACTCGTGTTTCACAAGCTGCTGCTGAATTTTTCGTGGTGGGTGAACCGCAAGGACGCCGACGGCCACAACATTTTTCAGGGCGGTTTTCTCGGGCTCGACAACATCGGCATCTTCGATCGCTCGTCGCCGCTGCCGACCGGCGGCCACATCGACCAGGCCGACGGCACCGCATGGATGGCCGCGTATGCGCTCGACCTGATGCGCATCGCGCTCGAACTCGCCTACGCGAACCACGTGTTCGTCGATATCGGCGTGAAGTTCTTCGAGCACTTCCTGTACATCGCGCAAGCAGTCAGTTGCGAAGACGGCTGCGACACGGGTCTGTGGGACAGCGAGGACGGGTTCTTCTACGACAAGCTGCGCCTGCCCGATGGCAGCAACTTTCCGATGCGCGTGCGCTCGATCGTCGGACTGATCCCGCTGTTCGCCGTGCACGTGCTCGAGGAACGTCTGCACGGCGGCTTGCCGGGCTTGCGCGAGCGCCTCGTGTGGTTTCTCGAGCATCGGCCGGATCTCGCGAGGCTCGTATCGCGCTGGAACGAGCCCGGCAAGGGCAACACGCTGCTGCTGTCGGTGCTGCGCGGACATCGGATGAAGGCATTGTTACGGCGCGCGCTCGACGAAAGCGAGTTTCTTTCCGATCACGGCGTGCGCGGGTTGTCGCGTTTCCATCGCGACCATCCGTTCGTGCTCCAGCACGACGGCAAGAGCTTCTGCGTGAAGTATCTGCCGGCCGAATCCGATACGCGTGTGTTCGGCGGAAATTCGAACTGGCGGGGGCCGGTGTGGATGCCGGTTAACTATCTGCTGATCGAATCGCTGTACGAGTTCCATCGCTATTACGGCGACGATTTCCGCGTCGAATATCCGACCGGTTCGGGCCAAAAGTTCTCGTTAAGCGAAATCACCGACGAACTCGCGCGCCGTGCGACCACGCTGTTCCTGAAGAACAAGGATGGCGAGCGGCCGGTGATGGGTGCGTATCCACTGCTGCGGTCGGACCCGCGTTCGCGGGATCTGATCCTGTTCCATGAGTATTTTCATGGCGACAACGGGCGTGGGGTCGGGGCTTCGCATCAGACCGGCTGGACCGGGCTCGTCGCGTTGCTGTTGCAGCCGCGCGCGGTGGCGGCGTCGGGCAACCTGCCGCTGGCGGGTGAGCCGGTGCCCGCGCCAGCGCCGATTCCCGTGGAGGCGGCTATTGCATCCGCGGTAACGCCGGCGTCAGCGAAAGAACCGGCACCGTCGCTCGCGGCCGCGACGACGAAGTAAGCACGCCGCGCGCAGGCGCGAACGGGATTGAACTGTGCGGCTGCGTCGGTGGTCTCTCAGGTGTCACCACGTTCGTTCTATCGGCTTACCAAGGTCCAAGTGAATCCCATGTCGAGTACACCGAACCCTGCCGCTTCTTCCGATCAACGCAACGCCGCGCCCGCACTGAGCTGCAAGGTCAGCGCAAGCCCGCACGACCCGCTGCCGTCGCCGGCCGGCAAGACATCGGCGCCGCCATGCACGCTCGTGATCTTCGGCGCTGGCGGCGATCTGACCAAACGTCTGCTGATGCCCGCGCTCTACAACCTTGCGGTCGATGGCCTGCTCGACGACAGCATGAAGATCATCGGCGTCAATCACGGCGAGCGCGAAACACGCGAATGGTGCGACGAACTTCACACGTCGCTTGAGCAGTTCGCCGCCGATAAGGCCAGCACTTTCCACGCCGGCAAGCTCGACGACAATGCCTGGAACTGGGTCGCGCAGCGCCTCGAATATATGGCGGGCGAGTTTGAATCCGATGACACGTTCGCGAAACTGAAACAGCAGCTCGATCAGTCGAAAGGCGGCAACGCGATCTTCTACCTCGCGGTCGGCGCGCGTTTTTTCAAACCGATTTCCGAGCGACTCGGCAAAGCCGGCTTGCTGAAGGAAGGCGGCGGCGCGGACGGCGGCTTTCGCCGCCTCGTGATCGAGAAGCCGTTCGGTACCGATCTGGCGTCGGCGCGCGATCTGAACGCGCACATCCTGTCGTATGCGCAGGAATCGCAGGTGTACCGCATCGA
Organism: Burkholderia sp. H160; assembly: GCA_000173575.1. Taxonomy (GTDB): domain Bacteria; phylum Pseudomonadota; class Gammaproteobacteria; order Burkholderiales; family Burkholderiaceae; genus Paraburkholderia. The sequence continues at coordinate 80,094 of ABYL01000009.1, forward strand.
TCATTTTCTCGGCAAGGAAACCGTGCAGAGCATTCTCGCAGTGCGCTTCGCGAATGCGTTCTTCGAGCCGATCTGGCGGCGCGAGTACATCGACTGTGTGCAGATCACCGCGGCGGAAACGATCGGCGTCGAAGGGCGCGGCAGGTTCTACGAGCAGACCGGCGCGTTTCGCGACATGGTGCCGAACCACCTGTTTCAGCTGCTCGGCGTGGTGGCGATGGAGCCGCCCAATTCGTTCGACGCCGAAGCCGTGCGCAACAGGAAGGCCGACCTGTTCAACGCGATCCAGCCGCTGACGCCCTACGACGTCGCGTTCGGCCAATACGAAAAAGGCTCCGCCGGTGTGGGCTATCGCGAGGAACCCAACGTCGCGCCCGGCAGCAAGACGGAAACCTATGCTGCTGCGCGCGTGTTCGTCGAGAACTGGCGCTGGGCCGGCGTGCCGTTCTATCTGCGCACCGGTAAGCGGCTCGCGGCGCGCCACACCGAGATTTCGGTGCAACTGAAGGCGGTGCCGTTCCTTCTGTTCCGCGACACGCGAGTCGATGCCTTGACGCCGAACGTGCTGACCATTCACATCGATCCCGCGCACGGCACGAGCTTCGATTTCAACGTGAAGACGCCGGGGCCGGTGATGGAGGTCGGCCCGGTGCAGTCGTCGTTCGATTACGGCGACTTCTTCGCGGAGCGCGCGAACGTCGGTTACGAGACGCTGCTGTACGACTGTATGCTTGGCGACGCGACGCTGTTCCAGCGCGCCGATAGCATCGAGACGTGCTGGTGCGCGGTCGACGACGTGCTGCATCCCGGCAGCGGCAGCGCGATCGCCGTGCATGGTTATGCGGCCGGCAGCGATGGGCCGGCCGAAGCCGACGTGCTGCTCGCGCGCTATGGCCACGCGTGGCGGCCGTTGCGGCAGAAAGCGCCCGGCAGCAAGTCGTAGCGGCGCCTTTGAACCGCCTTTGAACGTATACGCAGACACGCAACACTACCGCCTCAACACAATCGGGGGACATCGTGGCAACAGGCAAGAAGAACGCAGTGAAGCGCAACGCGCCGAAAGACGGTAGCGAGAACATTCTCGCGATCGACGTCGGCGGCACCGGCCTGAAGGCCGCGATCATCGACGCCGATGGGAAGATGAAAACCGGGCGCGTACGTGTCGCGACGCCGCATCCGTGCACGCCGGACCAGTTGGTGGACGCGCTGGCGCAACTCGTTGCGCCGCTTGTCGAGCAGGCGCCGCCCGGCTGTATCTCGATCGGTTTTCCGGGGGTGGTGCGCGATAACCGCATTCTGACTGCGCCGCACTTCGGCATCGAAGGCTGGCACGACATCGCGCTCGCGGATTCGCTCGCGCAGCGCCTGGGCGGCCTGCCGGTGCGGATGATCAACGACGCCGAGATGCAGGGCTTCGCGGCGATCGAGGGACACGGCCTTGAATTCGTGCTGACGCTCGGCACCGGCGCGGGCACCGCAATGTTTCGCGATGGCGAACTGATGCCGCATCTGGAGCTCGCGCATCATCCGGTCAGCAAGAAGGGTGTCGCTTACGACGAATACATCGGCGAGGCCGCGCGCGAGCAGATCGGCAACAAGCGTTGGAACCGGCGCGTCGAGAAGGTGATCGGCATTCTCGATTCGCTGGTCAATTACGACAAGCTGTGGATCGGCGGCGGCAACTCGGCGCGCATCAAGTTCGCATTGCCGGCGAACGTGGCGACCGTATCGAACGACGCGGGGATCGAGGGCGGCGCGCGCTTGTGGCATCCGCTGTCGGTGCGCGAGACGCGGCAGTATCCGGAGGTGATGCAGAGGACGGGGCGGTTTAAGCCGAAGTGAGGGGGTTTGGCTAACGCTCGACGTTTACAGTACTCGCGCGCAAGTTGAATGCCTTGCCGTCGAAGCCGTAGTAGTAGGTTCCGTGCTCGCTGCTTTCATTGCGGCTACCGTGAGCGATCAGCAGGCAACTGTCTGCGCGATAGGCAAGTGGCTCGGTGATGTCCAGCGGCCAGTCGGAAACCGTGAACGGCAGCGAAGTGACGCGGCCTGAGTTCGTGTCGATTGCCGCAGCCATCACGCATCCAGCACCGCAGCCCCAGGTAGCGAGAACGTAGTGGCCCGCGAAATTAATGGGCTCCTTTGCCGCGTCACGAATAATGCTGCTGTAATGCCGTGATTTTGCGTCCGTGAATATCAAGCGCGGCACATTAGCGTGCTTCGATTCAATAGCGACGGGACAATCCTCGAACTTCGGAAGTGATTCCGCACGGGCCACACTGGATACGGCACCGGATACCAATGTAGCAAATAGCCAGTATGAGAGACGCATCGTTTTAATATCAATGATGTTCCTGCCAGAATGCTCTGGCTATATGTGCGGAATGGTAACGGCCATAAATGTAATGTATGCCGCCCTGACATTCCTCCGTTGCATTGCCGAACAGATAACTCCGATTACTCCGCGATCGATTGGACCCTCGAGAATCAATCAATCAATCGATCGCATAGGATAGCTATCTGTTTGATTCACGCAGCCCCGTGCGCAATATGCCGCGTCTTCCATCTCAAAACAACACTTTCGTTATAAGTGCTGTGTGAGCCACAATACGAGGTCGATGCGGCAACGGCTTGAAGCGAAACAAACGCGAACGTGAATATCACGCTCTTTTCAAAGGCCTCATCAACCTCCCATCCCCGAGCTCCCAATGACTCGCATCCACCTGAACATCGCGCGGCGTCTGCTCTCTGTCACCGCGTGCGCGCTGCTCGCCTACGCGAGCACACACGCCTATGCGGTCCAGCCCTTCGCGGTCTCGTCGCCGGGAGTGGCCGACGGCGGCACGCTCAACGCGAGCCACGCGGCGAGCGCGAACAACTGCGGTGGCGGCAACGTGTCTCCGGCGCTTCAATGGCATAACGCGCCGGCCGGCACAAAGAGCTTTGCGGTGACGCTCTTCGACCCCGACGGCGCGAAAGGCCTCGGCGTCGTGCACTGGATCGTGTACGGCATCGCGCCCACCACGACCGGACTTGCCGAGGGTGAAGCCGCACCGCCGGGCAGCGTCGCGGGCACGAATCGCACCGGCGGTCCCGGCTATTTCGGACCGTGTCCGTCGGTCGGCGACGTGCCGCATCACTACATCGCGCAGGTGTATGCGCTCGATCTGCCGCCCGACGCATTGCCGGCCGGCTTGACGCGCGACGCGTTCCACGCCGCGGTCAAGGATCACGTGCTCGCCGCGACGAGCACCGTGCTGCGCTACGGACGGTGAACATGTGCGGCGGACATACCCGCCGCGCCTGACCTGACACGCGACGCGCGCCTAGCGCGCCGCATCGCCCCAGCGATACTGCACGCTCGCTTCATCGAGCTGCGTCTTGATTGCTTCATCGAGCGTGAACTCGGTCGCAGCGAGCGTATCGCTCAATTGCTCCGCACGGCTCGCGCCAATGATCGCCGACGCAATCAGCGGATTCGCAAGCACCCACGCAAGCGACACCTTCGCCAGCGACTCGCCGGTCGGCGCCGCGATCGCCTTCAACTTTTCGATCGTGTCGAACTCGCCATCATAGATGCCCGAGGCAGGATCATTCCAGTTCGTGCCCGGAAAAGCATCCGACACCGCCGCTTCAACTTCTGAACGAGTCCCTAGTGGATGTGGCTGCTCGTTACCGGGAATGTCTTGGATACGGCGATAGCGTTTAGTGAATTTGTACAGCGAGACGTCCCAGCTCATATTGGGCTCTATTGTTTTTGCCAATGGGCGGGCTGTGGTGGGGAGACCTTCGGGTCTGCCGGTTTGGTGTTGCGCCGGTCCGCGAACCCTGTCATGTGCCCGCTCACCACCGTCATCATGTGACCGGGCCATCCTCAACCATCACCCGGACCGTGTATGACCAAAGCTACCAGACAACGGCCTTCTTCTTCCCGCCCCCCTGTAGATGCGCTTCAGTATGAACGTCTCGCGCTGGCTGCCTTCCATCTTTGCGAACGGCAGGGACAGCAACTTCAACATCTGATCACTCTTGCGACTTCATTGTTCAGGAATCCTTCTGTGACGTCTGAGGAAAGACGTGACCAGCGGAATCCGCTTGAGGTCATGATCCAGATTGGCGGGGACTACCAGCGTATCAATGGCTGCGATCACGAACTGTTCACCATCATCGCGCTCGACGCGAAGGGCGTTCCCAATCGCCGTCTGACATTCCGCGATGCGGCTGACCTGCTTGCTGACGCCGCGCAAAACGTTCAGGACAGGTTTGCGACTCCTGGCAGCCACGACGAAGCACTAACCGGCGCTGTCAGCCATCCCATGAAGGCGGCTTGATGCCGCCTTTTTCAATTGCGCGGCAGGAATCAGACGTTTACTCGTTCTGCATATCGTATAGGCATATGTCGCAGCACACGCCTACCAGATAAATCCGATTTTCAATTTTCGTTGCTGCTTTGCCACTTATTTGACATTTGTTGATCTATTCGAGCCGATACTTACGGTACTTTTTCGACTAGTTAAATATTAGCTTTCGAAAACAAAATGAATAAGAACATGTTCAGGCTGGTTTTCAGCCAATGCAGAGCTATGCTGGTCGCGGTTGAGGAAACGGCGAGCGGCGCACGCAAGACCGGTCAGGAAGAAGCAGCAGGAGCGGCACACATCGCTCAATCGGGCGGGCGGCATGCTTTCCGCTTCGCACTGCATCCTGTGGTGTTCGCCGTGCTGATGGGGCTGGGCGGAGCGTTGTTCGCCCCGATGCTCTCCCATGCGCAGATTGTGCCGGGTGGTGCCCATGCGCCGTCAGTGATCCAGACACAGAATGGTCTGCCACAGGTTGACATTAACCGTCCGTCTTCGGCTGGTGTATCCGTAAATACATACGGACAGTTCGACGTACAGAAAAACGGCGCCATTCTTAATAATTCGCCCGTTATCACCGGCACGCAGCAGGCCGGGCAGATCAATGGCAACCCGAATCTGGGGGCGAACCAGGCCGCGCGCATCATCCTGAACCAGGTCAACAGCAGCGCGGCGAGTCAGATCAACGGCCATCTCGAAGTTGCAGGGCAACGCGCCGAGGTGGTGATCGCCAACGGCTCGGGCATTTCGGTGAACGGCGGCGGCTTTCTGAATACCTCGCGTGCCATTCTGACGACCGGTACGCCGAACTTCGCACCGGATGGTTCGCTCACCGGTTTTAATGTGACTCATGGCAACATCACTGTGCAGGGAGCGGGACTCGATGGTTCGACGGTGGACCAGGTTGATCTCCTCGCCCGTGCGGTGCAGGTCAATGCCGAGGTGTACGCTGCAAAGAATTTGAATGTTATCACCGGCGCGAACCAGATCGGTCACGACTCACTGGCGTTCACGCCGATCGCTGGCGACGGACCCGTACCGGCCGTCTCGATTGACGTGAGCCAGCTGGGAGGGATGTACAGCGGGCGTATTTTTCTGGCGAGCAACGAATATGGTGTAGGTGTTTCGAACCAGGGCGTGATCGCCGCGCAGGCGGGCGACCTGACGCTGCAATCGAACGGCCTGCTGTCCCTCGCTGGCAAGACTAACGCAAGCGGCAATCTTGCCGCAACAGGCAGCGATATCCGGAACAGCGGCACGACCTACGCGCAGCAGAACGCGACGCTTTCGGCCAGCGGTGCGGTCACGAACAGCGGCATGGTGGCCGCGCAGCAGAATACCACGGTCAACGCCGCCAGCGTGAATTCAACTGGCACGCTCGCGGCGGGCGTGAACGGCGACGGCTCGCTCACGCAGACCGGGGACCTGAATGTAAGCGCATCCGGCGCTGTCACGGCAACCGGCCGCAATGTCGCGGGCGGCAATGCGGGCGTGAGCGGCGCGGCGGTCAATCTCGCGGGCAGTACAAACTCGGCGAACGGCGCGCTTTCACTCGCTGCGAACAGTGGTGACCTGAACCTGTCGGGCGCGACCACGACGGCGGGCGGCGCGCTCGACGCACGCGCGGCCGCTACGCTCACGAACGACAACGGCGCAATGTCGTCGGGTGGCGCACAGACCATCTCGGCGGGTGCACTCTCGAACAGCAACGGCCAGATCCTGTCGGGTGGTGCGCTGACTGCCAATGTCACAGGTGCCGTGTCGAACGTGGGCGGCACGATGCAGGCAGCGGGGGCGCTAACGGCGAACGCAGGCAGCCTCGACAATACGGCAGGACACATTGCGTCGCTAAACGCGGACGGTCTGAGCGTCTTCACGACCGGCCTGCTCAACAACGGCGCTGGCGGTGCTATCGGCGGCAACGGGAGCGTGACCGCGCAGGCCGGGCAGATTGCCAACGCGGGTTCGATCACGGCGGTACAGTCGCTGATCGCGAGCGCCGTGCAGATGCTGTTTAACAGCGGAACCCTGGCTGCCAACGGCAACACGACGGTCGCGGCGGGCACGGTGCTCACGAGCTCCGGCACGATCGCAGCCGGCCAGCTGGTGAGCGCGAGCGCCACGACAATCGACAACAGCGCCGGCGCGATCAGCGCGAACCAGATCGCGCTGCACGGCACGAACCTCGTCAATCATGGCGGCAGCATTACGCAAACCGGAACGGATGCGACAACAGTCGATGTCTCCGGCACGCTCGACAACGCGAACGGCACGTTGCAGACGAACAGCGCCGACCTGACGCTGGCGTCCGCGACGGTGATCAACGACCACGGCACGATGACCAGTTCCGGCACCGGCACGCTATCGGTCACCACAGGCTCGCTATCGAACAACGGCGGCACCCTCGCAACGAACGGTGGGCTCGCGGTCCACGCCGGGGCGGTATCGAATCGTGGCGGCACCCTCGCGGGACAGTCGTTCGCGTCGCTTGACGTGGCGTCGCTCGATAACAGCGCGGGCGGCTACCTCGGCGCGCGGAAGGTGTCAGTCTCGGACGCGGGCGCGCTCGACAACACCGACGGGACGATCCAGGCGAACGACACTCTCGGCGTCTCAGCGCAAACGATTGCGAATGACGGCGGAACCATCGCCAACGGTGGCACGGGCGCGACGAGCGTGACCGCCGCCGGTGCGCTGGCCAATACGCGCAATGGCCTGATCGGTGGCAATGGCAGCGTGACGGCATCCGCAGGCAGCATCGATAACTCGGACGGTTCGCTGGTCGCGGGCCGCGCCCTGTCGGTGCAGTCCGGCAGCACGCTCGACAACACGGCCGGCCTGATCCAGGGTAATGACGATGTGTCGGTGGGCGCACAGGGCGCGATCACGAACGCGAACGGTCAGATCGGGGCCAACGGCACGACGACAACGCTGGCTGTCTCGGGCGCATCGCTCGACAACACGGATGGCCGGATCGCGAACATTGGCAACGGCGCGACAACCGTCAACGCTGCAACGATCACGAACTCGAATGCGGGCGGCGTTGCAGGTGCGGGCACCATCGGCGGCAATGGCGACGTGACGCTGACCGGTCAGACGCTGTCGAACACCCATGGCGCGCAGGTCGTATCGGGTCACGACCTGATGCTGAATGTCGCGCAGTCGGTCAACAACACAGGCGGTTTCCTCTCGGGTGCGAATAACCTCACGCTCGACCAGGCCGGCGCGGCGGTCGTGAGCCAAGGTGGTTCGATGCACGCCAATGGCACGCTCGGTCTGAACGTCGCGACGCTGGACAACACCTCGGGCAGGATTGGCAATGATGCAGGTAGCGGTGGCAGCGTTGCCATCGCCGCAGGCATGCTGGTAAACCAGGACGGCGCAATCGGTAGCGACCAGAATCTCGGCGTCACGACGAACCAGCTCACCGGCGACGGCCGGATCGTTGCGGGCAACGACGGTGTCATCACGATTAACGGTGACTACACGCAGGGCGCGGCGAACCTGATCCAGGCGAATCACGATCTGACCTTCACCACCGCAGGCAGCTTCACGAATCAGGGTGCGCTCGGCGCGGTCAACGCGCTCACGGTCAACGCCGCGAATGTGGACAATCAGGCAGGCGCGGACCTGAATTCGGCGAATACGACCGTCAATACTTCCGGTGCGATCACCAACGGCGGCCGCATCGAAGGCGACTCGGTCACGACGAACAGCACGGCGCTCACCAATACCGCGACCATCATCGGCAATACGGTCACGCTCAACGGCAGCCAGTCGATCGTCAACACGGGGGGCGCCGCCGTGATGGCTGCAGCGTCGGAACTCAACCTGTATTCGCGGGGCGATATCTCGAACACGGGCGGCGCGAATATCTTCAGCCTCGGCAACATCAACATGGCGGCGGACGCCACGCGCGACGCCAACGGACTGCTCGCGAACCGTAGCAATTCGGTCATCAATGACCAGTCCACTATCGAGGCGCAGGGCGACATCGAAGTCGCGACACAGACGCTGACGAACACTCGCCCCGCGCCGACCGTCGAGACGGTGACAACCGGTGTCGAAACGGTTCACCAGACGAAGCGCGAAAAGTACATCATCTGTCCGACTGGTGGTCCGATTCCGGCCTGCTCCAATCCCACCTGGAGCGATGGCTACAGCAATCCGCTCGACGCAACGTTCAGCGCCTCGCAGGTCGTGTCGCAGACCTCGGGGCCGAATGCCACCGACAACGTGCTGGTCGTTAACGTCAACGGTCAGCCGCAAACGATCTGGTACAACACGCTGACGCAGAACAGCGACGGTTCGGTCACCGTCAACTATTGGGACGACTACAACCCGAATATCAACTATCTACCGTCGACCGAGTACCCAACCCGCAGCGACGGACACAACGGCTACCAGCGCGTGGAGGTCGCGCGCAATACGACGACCACCACGCAGCAGGACCAGGTAGTCGGCGCGCAGGCGCAGCAGGCGCAACTGCTGGCGGGCGGCAACCTGCTGCTCGCCAACGTCGGCACGCTCAATAACAGCTACAGCGCGATTGCGGCGGGCGGCTCGATCCAGATCGGCGACCCGGCACAGAGCGGCCAGCAGAGCGGCGACGTGGCGAGTGGCAGCTATGGCGGCACGCTGGTGAACAACACCGGCCAGACGCTGTACCAGTACCAGCGCCAGGACATCGAGTCAACATATGCATGGAACGAGGACATCACGCGGGATCGAGGCACGGTGACGGAGCCGTCGATCGTGCTTGCGCCGGTTGCCATCGGCGGCCTGGGTGGCACGATGGTCGCGGGTAAGGCGATCCAGATCAGCGGCACGGACATCAACAACACGAATGTCGCGGCGGCGAATTCGGCCACCGGTGCGACGGGCGGCACGCTCGGCGCAAATGGTGCCGTGGGCGGTATTGCGGGTGGCGGTGCGCAGACCGTGAATCTCGCGACTGGCCAGACGCAGACGATCAATGCGCCGCAATCGGTCGCCGGTCCGACTGGCGCGCTGAACATCACGCTGCCGACGAGCGGCCTGTACACGTACCAGACTGCGCCCGGTGCGTCTTACCTGGTCGTCACCGACCCGCGCCTGACCAGCTATACCAGCTTTATCTCCAGCGACTACATGCTCAGGCAGCTTGGGCTGAACCCGCAGAGCGTTCAGAAGCGCCTCGGTGACGGCATGTATGAGGAGCAACTGGTACGCGACCAGATTACGCAGCTCACAGGCCGCGTGTATCTCCAGGGTTACACGAACAACCTGGACGAGTATCAGGCGCTGATGACCAACGGCGTGAACGTGGCCCAGCAGTTCGGGCTCGAACCCGGCATCGCGTTGACAGCTGCGCAGATGGATGCGCTGACCAGCGATATCGTGTGGCTGGTGAACCAGACCGTGACGTTGCCCGATGGCACGACGCAGCAGGTGCTCGCACCGGTGGTGTATCTCGCGCAGACCCATGCGAACGATTTGCAGCCGACCGGCGCGCTGATTACTGCGGACGACGTGGAGCTTCACGCAACCGGTAGCGCAATCAATTCCGGTGTCATCAAGGGTGGCACGCAGACGGTGGTCAGCGCGACCGATATCCTGAACCGCGGCGGTACGATCGGCAGCAGCGGCGCGAACGGTACAACGGTGGTGGCGGCGACGAATAACGTGGTGAACGCGTCGGGCCAGATCACCGGCAACCGGGTCGCGGTGCTGGCGGGCAATAACATCGTCAATACGACGCTGGTGGATACCGTAGGTGTGAGTGGTGCTGCGGGCGACAGCAAGGTCAGTCAGACCCTGCTCGGGGCCCAGGGCATGATTGCGTCAACCGGCGACATGATTGTGGCGGCAGGCAACGACCTCATCGTGCATGGCGCGAACATCGCGGCCGGGGGCAACGCGCAGATTGCGGCGGGCCACGACATCACGGTGGATGCGGTGCAGTCCACGACTACCCAGTCGGTCAGCAGGAACGACCAGCATCACTGGGAAGCGGCCACGACGCTCAATGAGACCAGCGCGATCACGTCGGGCGGCAGCCTTGCCATGCAGAGCGGCAATGACATGACGTTCAGGGGCGCGACGGTTACGGCAGGCGGTGACCTCGCAGCGGTGGCGGGCGGCAACCTGACGGCGACCACGGTCACGAACACCGCGACCTATAACAACGTCGCGACCGACGGCAGTTCGCACAAGGAAGTCGATCGCACTTACGACGAGCAGGCAGTTGGTACGACCTTTACGGCGGGCGGCAGCGCGGCGCTCGGCGCGGTCAGTTCAGATGCATCGAAGGGTAACGTCACGCTCACCGGCTCGATGCTCACAGCGGGTACTGGTGCGGCAATCATCGCGGCAAGCGGCGACGTGAATATCAACGAAGCCCGTGAGGAACACGATGCCTATGTCGCAACCGAGTCGAAGCGCGGTAGTGCGTTCCATAGCTCAACCACCGACACGATGCAGGACACGCATGCGAATATCGGCGTGGCCAGTACGGTTGCAGGGGACTCCGTCAACATCAGCGCGGGCAAGGATCTTACCGTGAAAGGCTCGACGGTGGCGGGCACGAATGACGTGAATCTCGCGGCTGCTGGTAACGTCAACATTACGACGTCGCAGGATACGCAGACTACGTCCACGTACTACCAGAAGCATGAGTCGGGGTTCGGTACGAGCGGCGGCATTGGCATCTCGGTCGGCAGCAAGACGCAGACCGATACCACTAATACGTCGCAGGTGACGAACACAGGCAGCACCGTCGGCTCGCTCGAGGGCAATCTGAACATCGTTGCCGGCAATGATCTGCATGTAACGGGCAGCGACCTCATCGCAGCGCAGAATGTCACGGGCACTGGCGCGAACGTCATCATCGACGCGGCCACGGACACCACGCACCATGACGAATCGCATGCGGTCAAACATAGTGGGTTCACCCTTGCCGTGAAAGCGCCAGTGATTGACGCGATATCGAATGCAGTTGGCCAGGCACACGCGGCCAGTAACAGCAAGGATGATAGGGCGGCCGCATTGCACGGGATGGCCGCGGCAAGCGGCGCGGTTGACGCGGCAGGTGCTGGGGCCAGCGCACTGGCCAATGGCGCAACCCCTGAATTCAAGGTTGAGCTCAGTTTCGGCAGCAGTCATAGCGAAAGCGCGTTCACCGAGGACAGCGTGACGAATCGCGGTTCGAGCGTGAACGCGGGCGGCACGGTGGTGTTGGCAGCGACAGGCAACGGGCAACCCGGTAGTGGCAATGTGACGATTGCGGGTTCGGACGTGAACGCGAACGACGTGATTCTGGCGGCGAAGAATCAGGTCAATATCGTCAATACGACGGATACGGATTCGACCCGTAGTTCGAACGAATCGAAGAGCGCGAGTGCGGGGGTTTCCTATGGCACGAGCGGATTCGGCGTGTCGGTAGCGATGTCGAAGGCGAATGGCGACGCGAATAGCGATCTGGCGACGCAGAACAACAGCCATGTGAACGCCGCGAATACCGCGACGATCATCTCGGGTGGAGACACGAACATCATCGGGTCGAGCGTGAGTGGCCATCAGGTGAACGCCGATGTGGGCGGCAACCTGAACATCGCCAGTGTGCAGGATACGCTGACGAGTTCCGCTCATCAGGAAAGTACTGGAGGCGGTTTTGCGATCAGCCAGGGCGGCGGCAGCGCAAGCTTCAGCCATACCAGCGCGAACGCGAATGGTAGCTACGCGGGCGTGAACGAGCAGGCTGGCATCCAGGCCGGTGATGGCGGATTCAACATTAACGTCAAGGGCAACACCGACCTCAAGGGTGCGGTGATTGCGAGCGATGCGGATGCGTCGAAGAACAACCTGTCGACCGGCACTCTCACCTTCGGCGACATCCAGAACCAGTCGAATTACGACGCCAAATCGGGCGGCTTCAGCGCAGGTGTGACAACGGGCGACGGCGGCGCGAACTATAGTACGCACGGCTCCACTTCCGGTAAGAACGCGGGCGGTGTAACCCCGATGCTGGGCCAGCACGAGAGCGGCAGCGACAGCGCGCCGACGACAAGCGGCGTCAGTGCGGGAACGATCACGGTGACGGATACGACGAATCAGCAGCAGGATCTGGCGAGCCTGAACCGCGACACGATGGATACAAACGGCACGGTGGCGAAGTTGCCGGACATGCAGAACCTGCTGGACCGGCAGGCGGACATGATGTCCGCGGCGAGCGCGGCCGGTGAAGCGGTCTCGCGTCGCGTCGGTGACTTTGCCGATTCGAAGTACCGGGAAGCAAAGGACGCGGGTGACCAGGCGGGTATGGATGCGTGGAAGGAAGGCGGAGCGAACCGCGTGCTCATGCAGAGTGCGGGCGCGGCGCTGGTGATGGGGCTGGCGGGTGGCAATGCTGTCGGTGGCGCCGCCGGCGCGGCGGTGTCGTCAATTGCCGCCGGCAAGCTGAACGAACTGGGCAGTGCGATCGCGGGCGCAGACCCGACCGGCAACGCCAGCATGAACGAAGCGCTCGGCAACATCGTGGCGAATGTGATTGCGACGGGGGCCGGTGGGGCTGTCGGCGGCGAATCGGGGGCGTTCTCGGGTTATAACGTGGACCGCTTCAACCGGCAGTTGCATCCGGAAGAAAAGACGCTGGCGAAACAACTGGCCGAGAAGAGCGGCGGGCAATATACCCAGGAGCAGATCGAGGACCAGATGCGCATCATGGGCGTAAACGTGAACGGCGCCTACGAATCGGGCGCACCTGCCACGCTGATTGGACAGACACCCACTGACTCGGGTGCTCAGTGGGTCGGCTCGCCGTCAACGAATGATGGACTGACCGTTATCACGCAGAAGACGGCCGAGGCGGATGCGCAATTGCAGTCATACATTCTTGCAAACTACAACTCTGCGTCACCGGGTGAAGTGCCGAGCCAGTTCACCTATGCGCTGACGGGCAATAGCGGATCGACCAGCCTGACGGGGCCGTTCACCAAGTTCGACCAGTCGGATGCCAACTTTATGCGGAACACAACCGCAGACACAGCAGCTTTTGGTGCTACACAATTGGATCGGCTCTCAGCGCTGGCTACTACTATGTCGGCAATGGGCCTGCCTGCCGAACCGATCGCCATCACGTCGTCGATAGGCTCCTGGTTCCTAAGCGGTGTGCAACAGGCGGCTAAGCCTAACTTTGGCGACTACTCAATGTCGACAGTGATCGGCCAAGTCACTGGTGGGATGACCGGAAAATATCCAATGTTCGCTCCTATCTTCAACGAGCTTGGCAGCGTAACCGGTAATAGCGCCCAGGGTCAGCAAGCAAAAGATTGGGCTAATCAGAACATGCAAGAGTTGATGAAAAAGCTCCAATAAGATGAAGATAGAACTGATTGTCGATGGAAATATTGCAGGCTGGGCTCGATTTGGCCTTATCGCACTAGGGAGCGCTATGGTTTACAGCGGCTTGGCCTTCCACTCCTTGCCCAAAGTTGTAGCAATTTTATTGATTGTTTTAGGGCTTCCGATTTCAGGGGTTGGAGGTTATGCGTCACGTGCCAAAGCGCTAGGTCTTAAGCCCTTCGATAACAGCTACAAGAAGGCACGCAAGAGCTACGAGGTGAAAGACGAGGACGACAACTCAGGGGAGAAGAAATAACCGAGTCGCAATCGATCGCGTTTGTCGGTAAAGACAAGTTCGCTGTCACGCAGGTCGCGCTCTATATTTGAGCGGTGCTCCAGGTGGTCACCGCCGCGATGTTGGCGACATCTGGTACTCCTATCCCGTTTCAGCAGTAGGCAACGGCGATGCAATGCCTTTCAGGTTGTACCGTCAGGTGCTGACCGCATTGAGTGTGGCGGCGGGTGGGAACGTGGCCGGATTTTTGGCTGCCACTAATAAAATTGGCGGCGAAATTAATTTAAGAATTTCTTCTGCGTAAAAGCCATCAATGAAAATTCACGCGCATATTGCGCCGTTTGCGGTTGCATTGCGTCTCCCTTTCGTAGTCCACGCTCAGACTCCACCCTTTGTTTTGTGGAGACGCATGATTTTGTCGGTGGACAGTTTTCCGGCTTGTACTTCCATGTACAAACAACAATGAGTAGGCCACCAATGAGTAGAGCACGTTTCACCCACGTGTCCGGGTACACAGGGTATATGCGCATGATTCACGACGATATCGTGAAGCGTGCTGCGCCAGGTTCCAGAATCCTCGACCTGCCTGCGGGAAACGGTCTTTTTGGGGAGCGCCTCCGGGTTCTCGGATACGACGTCACCCGTGCAGACCTGAACGAGGCGCACCCCGAGTTCGTGAAGGTCAACATGGAGGAGCCGCTGCCCTTTCCGAGTGGGACATTTGATGTCACGGTGTGCATGGAGGGCATCGAGCACGTGCTTCAACAGCGGCAACTGCTTTCCGAACTGGTACGTGTGACAAAAGCCGGCGGTCTGATCTATATCAGTACCCCAAACGTTTCGTGCCTGTGGTCTCGCATCGTTCTGTTGATGTGCGGGTACTTCTATCAATTCAAGCCCTCGGCGCAATTGATCGGCGATGAAAAATCGAATTTCGACAAGGGCCACATATCGCCCATCGACGTTTACACACTCGGCTATGTGATGGCGGCGCGCGGAGCGGGGCTCGTCTTTGCTACCGCGGACCGGGTCAAGAAGGCGATCGTCGTGTGTCCGCTGGCGGTCGTTCTTTACCCGTTCGCACGCTGGAACGCCGCACACATCCACCGGCGACTGCACTCGAGCTTCTTCGAGCGCAAGAAGGGGCATCCGGCGTACTTCAACTTCAGGGTCTTCACCGGTCGATCCCTCATCGCCGCGTTTCGCAAAACGAGCCAGGACCTGCCAGGCCCGGCGACCCGGACGGACGCAGCGCCATTGCGTTGCGGCAGCGTAGACGAGCCAACCTTGCACACTTCCCAATGACTCTGCGCACAAATTCCCTGCTGTTCTTCGCATCCGTAGTGGCCTTTGACGCGGCGGCGCAGACGCCTGTCCCCGCCGAACAGGCGGCAGCGGGCCGGGCGAACGCCGAACAGCAGCAACAGGTCCAGCAGCAGCGCGAAGCCGAACAGCGGGCGGCGACCGTTGCGGCGCCCTCCGTGCGTTCGGCGGTACCAGCGAAGGAAAGCTGGCCCGCACTGCCCGACGAAACACCCTGCTTCCGCATTGACACGTTCACGCTGGACGTGCCGGCGACACTACCGGAAGCAGTCCGCTCGCAAGGCGCATCCACGCTGCCCCAGGACCGCTTCGCATTCGCGCGCGAATGGATCGGCCACTATGCCGGGGCATGTGTCGGCAAGCAGGGCCTGGACATACTGGTAAAGGGCTTGCAACAGACCATCCTGAGCCAGGGCTACATCACCACGCGCGTCCTGCTACCCGAGCAGGACCTCTCAACTGGGACGCTAAAGCTTGCGCTGGTGCCGGGTGTGATCGGCAAGGTCCGCTTTGCCGATCCTGCGACGCGCGGCACATGGAAATCTGCATTCCCTACGCGCAATGGCAAGGTGCTGAATCTGCGCGACCTCGAGCAGGGGCTTGAACAGATGAAGCGCGTCAGCAGCCAGGATGTTTCCATGCAGATCGTCCCCACCGACGTCCCCGGCGAAAGCGACGTCGTGCTCGACGTGAAGCGCACCAAACCGTGGACCGTGGTCGCTTCGATCGACAACTCGGGCACACGCGCGACCGGCAAGCTGCAAGGCAACCTGAGCCTGGGTATCGACAACCCGCTCGGGCTGAACGATATCTTTAACATCGGTGTGAGCCAGGACCTCGAATTCGGCGACAAGCGCCTCGGCTCGCACGGCTGGAACGGTTCCTATTCGATCCCTTGGGGCTACTGGACCGGCACGCTGTCAGCCTACACGAACACGTACTTCCAGCAGATAGCTGGCGTTAACCAGACCTTCGTGTCGAGCGGCAATTCGCAGACGGTGGACTTCAAGTTACAGCGCGCTCTCATGCGCAGCCAGAACAATGTGCTCGGCGTGCAGTTCCGCCTGACGAAGCGCTTTGGCGAGAGCTTCATCGAGGATACCGATATCCCGCAGCAGCATCGCAACAACACCTTCATCGAAGCGGGACTGACCGACCGCCACTATTTCGGCGCATCGCAGTTCGACGGCAGTCTTGCTTACCGCCAGGGCATCGGCGGACTCGGTGCAACGCCGGACTACTACCCCGATGGCCCGACCTACCGCTTTCACATGGCCGTGCTCGACGCGAACCTGTCGGTGCCGTTCCAGATCGCGAGCCAGCCGCTACGCTACGTGACAAGCGTTCACGGCCAGTTCACCAACAACACGCTCAACTACATCGATGACCTGACCATTGGCAGCCGCTACACGGTGCGCGGCTTCGACGGCGAAACGATGCTGGCCGGCGAGCGCGGTTTCTTCTGGCGCAATGAGCTTCAGTTACCGATCGGCGCGACGGGCCAGTCTGCGTACGCGGGTATCGATTACGGCCGCGTGTTCGGGCCGAACGCCGCGTTTCTCGCCGGTACCCAACTGGCGGGCGCGGTGATCGGTGTGCGCGGCAACGCATCGGCAAAGACAGGTGCGCTCGCCTATGACCTGTTCGCCGGGACGCCGATCTACAAGCCGTCAGATTTTTCCACTGCGCGCGTGACACTCGGTTTCCAGTTGACGGCGCAGTTCTGAAGTGGATCAACAGAGTCCGAGCGTGAATGATAACTTGGCTACTGAGCGTACTACCGATATGTCCAGACTCGAAGAAAATGCCCAGCGCCACCCGCCCGGTTTTGAAGTACTGAAAGACGTCGAGGGGCAATATACGCTATACGAAGATCCCTGTGGGACATACGTGCTGGCGTTCGTGGTTTACCGCCCGTTTGGTACATGGACGAGCTATCAGAGATGGGTAGAACTACCCAGATATAAAAAAATCTTGATCAAGCTGTTTCCGGCCGTATTAGGGTATCTGGCTAAACGTTTGACGCACGAGGAAAAAGAAAACTCGCAGTCAGCGCAGACGTCGGACTGTTACCGGCATGTATCCGGAAGGGCATCGGACAGGGAATCTTGAAAGAGGTGCTCTCAAACACTTTGACGTTAATTTCATGACCTCATTTTTTCCACGCCTGACGCTGGATCGGTGGACGCTTGCACGCGTGTGCGCAGTCTGCACCCTGTTCGCGATCCCGATATCGACCGCTGCAGTGAATATCCTGGCACCGCTGATGGTGCTCCTGATGCTTACTTGCCGGCAGTTCTGGACGTCCATTGGCGAACTGCGTCGCAACCGGGTTGTGCTGGCTGCATTGCTGCTGTTTCTTCTTCTTAGTGTCAGCTTGACATGGGATGTTGCGGGATTTGCCGATTCGTTATCCATGCTGTCGAAGTACCGGAAACTCTTATATTTTCCGTTTCTTTTTCTTCTGTTTGACAGCGTTGCCTGGCGCCGCTTGGCGATACTGGCGCTATGCTCCTCGCTCACGCTTGTCCTGATGCTTTCGTGTAGCAACTGGCTTGGATTGACACACGTCGGCCCCCTGTACGCGCCCGACCCTATTCGTATCAGTTGGGTATTCAAGCATCACATCACTCAAGGGCTGTTTACCGCTTTTCTTGCGTACATGACACTGACTCTGGCGACAATGCCGCGGAGTTCGAATATTTCGAAGACTTTGAGTATTCCATCTTTCTTAAGGGTGATAAGCGGCACTATCGCGATAGTCTGTGTTATCAACCTGCTGGTGATGCAGGAAGGGCGAACCGGGCCGGCAGTGCTGCTACCGCTGCTGATGCTGTGGAGCTGGCAAATCTTTTTGCGCGAGCAACGATCTCATCCTGGTAAGACTGTTTTGGTTTTCGGGATCGCACTAGCGTTCGGAGCACTAGCCGCGCTCTATGTTGCGCATAACAAAACATCACGTATGGCAAATGTCGGTAGCGAAATACACGAGTACGAAAAGAACGGTGCCTCGACGTCGGTTGGATTGCGGCTTGAATTTTACCGGCGTTCCATTTTCCTGGTTTCGAAGCGCCCTGTTTTGGGATCGGGGGTCGGAAGTATTGGCCCCTTGTTTCAAGACCTGGCTGCCGGACGGCAAGGTGCGCAAGGAATGATCTCGTCGAATCCTCATAACGAATATCTCATGATATCCGTCCAGCTAGGATTGGTTGGGTTAGCCGCTTTTGTTACGTTACTTTGGCAGCTTTGGCGTGAGGGGCTGCGAACGGCAGGCTTTGAAGGTGCCTTTGTATGTGGCTATGTCCTGATCTTTGCGGTTGCATGCCTGGCTAATTCACTGTTGCTCGATTTTCCGGAAGGCCACATGCTGGTTTTTCTCTGCGGAATCCTGCTTGCTCCCTCCAGGGGATGTGGCGCCAGGAATTCGGACAGGTCAGTAAGTGGAACAGTCGGGGCCTAAGTCGCTTGTCGCTCACGATCTAGGTGAAAGTTGACGGCGCGGTTACGATTCCGTTGGCGCAGGGCTAGGACACTGGTAAAACGTACGTGGTGATGATGAGGAAAAATAGTCGCAAGTCCCTGACCAGAGAGATGCTGTTGCCGCTGTCGGTTGAGAAGATGCGGGCGTTGTCGCTAGAGAATCACCTCGCATTCGCAACGGTTCGGGCCGGAAGGGGCGATTCCGGGCAGATTATCAATCTGCTGCGTGTCGTCTATCTTGCGTTTTTTTTGCGACAGGAAACCGCATCCGGAGCCGACCTTGATCTGTATCGGCGGGCAGAGGCGGCACTGGACGCCTGCATTGAGCGTGCCGAACAGGGGGAACGGTGGTTACTGCTCGATCATGAGCAGAAGGCGCTCGAACGTATTCTGGCTGTGCATGACGGGCAACTGGCCGCAGCATCAAGGCACGGCTACCTGACCGCCTGGGATCGGCTACAGAGATTCGCCACAAGAGCGGATCGCTCCCCGATTCTTGCCAGGGAACCGGCATGATGGTTTCGCCAGATCGTCATCCGTCGCTCGAAAAGCTCAAGCGGCACGCTGAGGCATTCGGCTGGCGATGCCTGTCGGGCAGCTGGGCGGGCTATCACGCACGCTATCTGTTCGAGTGCGCTCACGGGCATCGATTCGAGCGAATGGCCACACCGATCCTTTACCGGTCGGGAATGCCGCAGTGTTCCGATTGCGAGGCACAAGCTATCCGTGAGCGCTGGATGGCGACGCTCGCTGCCCGTGGTGGTGAACTCGTCAAGGGCGCGTTTATGGGGCTGCTGGCGCGCTACCGGCTGCGATGCGCGGCCGGACACGAATGGGAGGCCCAGGGCCGCAAAATCAGCGAGGGAAGCTGGTGTCCCCGTTGCGCAGCCGAATCCACCGCGCAACGCAAGTTTAGAGCCGACGGTCTGGAACGGTTGCAGGCCCAGGCGCAGAAGCAAGGCGGGCGCTGCCTGTCGTCCGGATACACGGGCACGCGTGCCTCATACCTGTTCGAGTGCGCGCAGGGGCATCAGTGGCGTGCTGTGGGCGGCGAGATCATGCGCGGTAGCTGGTGCGCACGCTGTGCAGACAAGGCTCGTGGTGTCATCGTGGCCGCAACCCATTTCTATCATGATGGCCTTCAGCGGCTCCAGGACGCCGCGCGAAAGCACGGCGGAGAATGTCTGGCGACGGAGTACATCGGTGCGCCGGAGAACTACCGCTTCCGATGCGCGCAGGGACACGAATGGGAGGCGGTGGCGAGCCAGATCTGGCTGGGCCACTGGTGCCTGGCGTGCGCCCGGCTGAAGCAGCGGTGGACGATCGGGGAATTGCGGGAGATGGCGACGGCCCGTGGTGGAAGGTGCCTGTCAGATACATACCTCGGCAAATACGTGAAGCACACGTGGGAATGTCATCGCGGCCATGTGTGGGCGACCCGCGTGGCGATTATCCGGGCGGGCAGTTGGTGTCCGCTGTGCGCGAACCTCGAACGCTCGAGGAAGTGGAAGAAGCGTCTGAAATACGATTTTGACGGCTGAGCGCGGTGTACACGCTCGCGGTCATCGATAGCATCATGGCTTACGAACCGCGCCGCCTGGTCAATGTCCACCCGTGCCGCTGTGATCGATGACGCGTTGGTTCCGATGCTGGGGGACGAGGAGCCCGACCTTGCGAGGTCCGCGAGCACGGCCTCAATTGCGGTCGTCACCGTCATTTGCTGGCCATGTTGCCCCGGGGTCGGTGATCGCGCCAAGCTTACACGACTGTGCCTCGTAGTCGGCGGTAACCGGAATGGTCGCGAGGGTCTGCCGTCCAGACGGGGCATATGGCGTTGAACAAGTTGCAGAGGTGCAACGGAATTTAGGCGAATAGCCTTTCTTTGGTTGTATCGATGAAATTGACGCCGGCGTCCGCGGCCGTGTCGAGGATGCGGTGCGATGCAGCTTCTTCGGTTTGCAGGCCGAAGGTCATGGTGCCGAGACACAGGCGCGAAACGGTCAGGCCGGTGCGGCCGAACTGGCGATATTGCATAAGGTCGACTCCAGAGAGGAACGAAGCGCTTGCCGGGAGGGGCGGGACTGCAGTGTTGTAAAAAGGATAAACGGAATCGCGATTCGATGTGCCTGATGCACACCGCGATTGCTGACTTCCGATAGATATGAAATGATAGCGATTCTCATTTAAACCTAGCCAGCGATCCCGTCATCTCCATCTCACACAACGGAGAGCGGCAGCCAGCCATTGCGGCTTTGTCATGAATTCGACGTCGGTGATGCGAATTTGACAAGCGCATTTCTGACGGGATTTCCATGCTCAACCACACGCCGCTCGCGACAGCGCTAGCGCTCGCTTTTGCCATTCCTTTTGCGCCTCCGGCGCTCGCCCAAAGCGCATCACAACCGGCCGCCGCCAGCAAACCGGCGGACACACAAAACAAGGCGCCCGCCACCGCCGCGCAGACGCTGCCAACCATCGGCGTGCAAGCTCAAGCCGTTCAGCAGGATTTCCAGGCCGACCGCGCGACCGTTGGCGCGAAAACGCCGACCGCGCTGCGCGATATTCCGCAGACCGTCACCGTGATCAATCGCGACCTGCTCGCGTCGCAGGGCGCGACATCGTTTACGGACGCGCTGCGCAACGCGCCTGGCGTGACGATCGGCGCAGCCGAAGGCGGCCAGATCGGCAACAACATCAATCTGCGCGGCTTCACCGCGCAGAACGACATCTATCTGGACGGCTTCCGCGACCGCAATCAGTACTACCGCGACACGTTCGATCTCGAATCGCTCGAAGTGCTGTACGGTCCGTCGTCGATGCTGTTCGGTCGAGGCTCGACTGGCGGCGTGGTCAACCAGGTCAGCAAGAAGGCGAACCTGGTGGACTCGGCGGAAATCTCCGGCATGATCGGCACCGACGACCGCTACCGTTCCACCGTCGACGTGAACCACAAGCTCACCGACACCTCGGCGATCCGCCTGAACGCATTCGGCCAGAGCCTCGGCTCGACGCGCGACGTGATGAAGAACAAGGACTTCGGCGTCGCACCGGAACTGCGCTTCGGCATCGGCACGCCGACCGAAATCACGCTGTCCGCGCTGATCCAGCGCAACAACGACATGCCCGACTACGGCATCCAGGCGCTGAACGGCCGTCCGTCGCCGGTGCCGAAGAACACGTTCTACGGCTTGACCAGCGACCGCACGATCCAGGACGTGCAGATCTTCAACGCGGCGATCAAGCACAAGTTCTCCGACGCCCTGACGCTGACGAACCAGACGCAGATCTCGCACTCGACCACCGACGCGCGCGAAACCGCGCCGCAAGCGGTGCTGACCGGGCCGCTATCGTCGAGCACTGCGTTGACCAATGGCAACTTCACGACGCTGTCGCCGTCGCAGCTGTTCATCAAGCTGCAGAGTCATGACCGTGTGATCCAGAATCACGCGATCTACAACGACACGATGCTCGAATACAAATTCAACACCGGGCCAATCAGGCACGACCTGATCGCCGGTGTCGAAGTGGGCCACGACAGCTATACGAACCAGGCGTACACGCGCAACAACCTGCCGATCGTGCCCATGCTCAATCCGCCGATCATGGGCACGCCATCGAACGTGACGACGACGGTCGGCAACTACGCCGATTCGAGCGCGAACGAAATCGCCGCTTACCTGAACGACACGATCACGCTTACGCCGCACTGGAAGCTGATCGGCGGTCTGCGCTGGGATCGTTTCTCGGCGCAAATCCGCAATACGATCAGCGCGCCGGCTTACGCGAGCCAGACCAACTACTTCACGAGCGTGCGCACCGGCGTCATCTATCAGCCGACCGACTGGCAGTCGTACTACGTGTCGTACGGCACGTCGTTCAACCCGTCGCTCGAAACGCTGACGGTCACGAACCTCACGCAGAACCTCGCGCCCGAGTCGACGAAGTCCTATGAAGTCGGCGGTAAGTGGGATCTGTTCGGCGGCAACATCTCGGTGACCTCGGCGATCTTCCGCGAGGAAAAGGACAACGCGCGCACGCAGGTGTCGTCGACCGAATACCAGTTGGCGGGCGACATTCGCGTCGATGGCTTCCAGGCGAGCGTGACCGGGCACATCACCGACAAGTGGCAGATTTTCGGCGGCTACACGTACATGGACGCGACGATCCTGAAGGCGGCCGATGGCACGCAGGGTCACACGCCGGCCAACACGCCGCGCAACACACTGACGTTCTGGACCACGTATGCGATCACACCGCACTGGGAAATCGGCGGCGGTCCGATCTACATGTCGCCGCGCTATGCGTCGAACACGAACTACGTGAAGGTGCCGGGCTACACGCGATGGGACGCGACCGCGGCCTATCACGCGAAGAAGTACGACGTGCGCCTGAATCTGTTGAACCTGACCAACAAGTACTACTACGACGCGCTGATTCCGTCGGACGGCGGACGTTCAGTGCCAGGCATCGGCCGTACGTTGCTCGCGACGTTCAACTACCGCTTCTGATAGGCGCTTTTGCGACCCACTGAGCGCATGAGTCAGGCTTGCCGCTTTGCAGACGGCAAGCCGACGCGAAGGACACACTATGCTGCTGCACATTCCGAAGGTACTGGACGCCGAGCAATTGCGCTTTCTGCGCGAGCGGCTCGATCAAGCTGGCGACGCGTGGGTCGATGGCCGCGCGACCGCCGGCTATCAGGGCGCGCCGGTCAAGCGCAACCAGCAGATCGCCGAGCACTCGGTGCTCGCGCGCGAACTCGGCGACGTGATTCTCGCGGCGATCGAGCGCAATCCGCTGTTCATCAGCGCGGTGTTGCCGAATCAGGTCTATCCGCCGCTCTTTAACCGCTACGAGGGCGGCATGCAGTTCGGCAGCCACGTCGACGGTGCGGTACGGGTGCTGCCGAACGGCGTGAAGCTGCGCACCGATGTGTCGGTGACGCTGTTTCTTAGCTCGCCCGACGAATACGACGGCGGCGAACTCGTGATCGAAGACACCTACGGCGTGCAGCAGGTAAAGCTGCCGGCCGGCGACATGATCGTCTATCCGGCGACGAGTCTGCATCAGGTCACGCCGGTCACGCGCGGCGCGCGGGTGGCGAGCTTCTTCTGGGTGCAGAGCCTCGTGCGCAGCGACACGCATCGCGCGCTGCTGTTCGACATGGACACCGCGATTCAACGGCTCAATGCCACCGATGCCGACGAGACTGCGCGGCGCAGCCTGGTCGGTTGTTATCACAATCTGTTGCGTACCTGGAGTGAAACGTGAGCGTATCGGACACCATCGACATTGAACCGCCCGCGACCGACGAACACGAGGCACATGAACCGCGGCGGCCCGATAGCGATGAGCTGAAGTCGCGCCGGCAGCGCTCGCGTCGCGCGACCTTGATCAAGTGGCTGCGCCAGGTGCATGGCTGGGTCGGACTGTGGGGCGCGGCGCTCGGTCTGCTGTTCGGCATGACGGGGTTCTTTCTGAACCATCGCGGCGGGCCGCTGCGCGTCTCGACCGGCGAGCCGCAGGTCTCGGTGATGCAGGTACCGCTGCCACAACCGGCGCCTGAGACGCCGCGCGAGCTTGCGAACTGGCTCAAGCACGAACTGAAGATCGCCGGCAATCCGGGGCGTGTGCAGAAGGAGCCCGAGCATCCAGTGGCGTGGGGCGACCGCAGCGTCGTGCAGCCCGAGCATTGGCAGCTGAATTTCGCGTCGCCGAAGGAAAACACGTCGGTGGAATACTGGGTCGGCAATCACACCGTGACGGTCAAGCGCAGCGCGAACACCTTTCTCGCGATGCTGACGAACATGCACAAGGGTGTGGGTTTGAGCGTCGGTTGGGTGCTGCTGATCGACACGCTCGCGGGCAGTCTGATTCTGCTGTCGCTGACGGGCGTGCTGTTGTGGACCGAGCTGAACAAGCGCAAGACGGTCGGAGTCGTGCTGGTGATGGGGTCGATTGCGGCGTTGGTGGTGTTGGGGACGCTGTAAGCGCGCAGGCTTACACCAGCACGCGCTAGAATCGTCGCAGGCCCACTTTGCTGGCTCTGCCGCCATCCGCCGATGACCTCTTCCGCGAATCCCGTCGACACCGCGCTGACCACGCGGCGCTCGGTGCGCGCCTTTCTGCCGACACCGGTGCAGCGCGCCGACATCGAAGCCATTCTCGAGGCCGCGAGCCGCGCGCCGTCGGCCACCAACATCCAGCCGTGGAAGGTGTACGTACTGACGGGCGAATCGCTCGCGCGTCTGTCGCGCGATCTGCTCGCGGCCTACGACGATCCGCAGCGCGACGAGCTGTACCGGGAGGAATGCGTGTACTATCCGCGCCAATGGCAGTCGCCGTTCATCGACCGGCGCCGCAAGATCGGCTGGGACATGTATGGCCTGCTCGGCATCGGCAAGGGCGACAAGACGCGTATGCATGAACAGCACTCGCGCAACTTCCGTTTCTTCGATGCACCCGTCGGCCTGCTGTTCACGATCGATCGCAGTCTCGAGCGCGGCAGCTGGCTCGACTACGGCATGTTCCTGCAGGCGATCATGACGGCCGCGCGCGGACGCGGCCTCGACACCTGTCCGCAGGCGGCGTTTACACAGTTTCATCGGCTGATTGCCGAACATCTCGGCTTGCCCGACAACGAGCAGTTCGTGTGCGGCATGTCGCTCGGCTTCGCCGACCCGAACGCGCCGGTCAATACGCTGCGCACCGAGCGCGAACCGGTCGAGCGGTTCGTGCGCTTTCTCGATTGAACGCAGCCGTCAGTCCCCACCCAGAGGCAAATGAAAATGAAAACATCGCGCCGCCATTTCCTGCTGTTGAGCGCGGGCGTCGGCTCGTCGCTCGCGCTGTCCCGCGTCGCGTTTGCCGCGACCGTTCCCAACGCGCTGAGCGAGAGCGATCCGCAGGCCCAGAAGGTCGGCTATACGGAAGATGCTTCGAAGGTCGACAAGGCCAAATTTCCGAACTTCGCGGCTGGCCAATCGTGCGCGAACTGCTCGCTGTTCCAGGGCAAGGCGTCGGATGCGTACGGCGGCTGCACGCTGTTCGGCACCAAACAGGTCGCGTCGCGTGGCTGGTGTAGCGCCTACACGAACATGTGAGCACGGCGGCGTTGGGTCAATGCGATGCGCGCCGCCGCATCGATCGCATCGCTGCTATAGCAGCGCCTTCAACACGAGTTCGTGCGAGTGCCCGATCCACACAGCCGCGTCGCGATGATCGCGCAGCGCGTCGCCGGTATTCGGATGCAGAAAGACATCGAGCGCGCCGTGATTGAGCGTGAGCCAACCGACCACGTCGGCGAACTGCGCGTGCACGAACGCGAGCTGATACGACCACATCGGATGCGGGCCGACCGGCCGTTCATGAAAGCGCCCGATCTGCAGCTTGTCGCCCCAATGCGCGTCGATCTGCTCGCGAAACGCCCAGGCGGCGTCGCGGCTCGCCGCGTCGAAATAGATGTGCGCGTGCCAGCTTTCTATAGCTGAAGCGTCGCGAAAGTTCATATCAGAGTTCATCGCCAGGCTCGTTCCGTATCAGTCTTTATCCGACATTCATTCTGCTTCGATTTCCGCCAGCGCGCGCGCCGCAAGGCGCATGTGAAACTGTGTCTCATCCTTGCCGACAATCTCGAAGCCAAGACGATCGTACAACGGTTTCGCGGGATTGCCCTTGAGCACCCGCAAGCTGGCGGGGAGCGCTTTTTTACCACGCGGTTAGGGTGCAGTCTTCCCAGCTTGCTTCGCGTTGTGCGGGCGCAGTCGTCGACCCATCGCGACCGCGCTATCCGCACCATCCAACGAACAGACGAAACGAGCGGCGCAGATGATTCCGGGGACGTTCGCCGGTACAACGGACGTCGTAATCAACGTTGCGAGGTGGGCTATGACGATGATCGAGGCGGTGCCCAGCGTCTCGGCAGATGGACGCGCGGTGATTTTCCAGCTTTCGTCGCGGGGACGCGACCTCGAATGCGCGGTCACGCGCGAGGCCCTTGAACAGCACTTCTGGCTGCAAAGCGGCGCGGGCGAGGCGCGCATTCTAAAGACGTTCGCGGATGGTCGCAAACGGATTACCGCGATCGCCGAGCGGAAAATGCTCGCGCGTCCGGGCGAACGGGTCTTGTTGACGATCGACGACTTCGCCACGCGCGGTTGACGTGCACGACGGCGCTGACTTCGCTCAGCCTGAACACGGCCGGCTTTGCACTTCGTGTTTTTGTGTGCAGGTTTTTGGCGCGCTGCTTTTTGTCGTCCTATCTGACGAAACCCCGCTGTTACATCGATTCGCCAAATTAACCCGCCAAAGCCCTTCGCTTCGCGCGATTGCATTCGCGCATGCGCGGCTACACTGTTTTCCATGGAGCGACAAATCACCGAACTCCATCGACGCGATCTTCCCCTCACGTCGTGTTTGAACCGTACCGTTGATAGCAGTCAGCAATGCGTAGTACGCAGTTCGCAGTTCGCAGTTCGCAGTGAGTAGCTGGTAATGGGTAGTCCGCAGTGAGTAGCTGGTAATGGGTAGTCCGCAGTAGACGCGCTACAGGCGCGCCATGTAGTTGCAATTGAAGTCATGGTTTTAATCGACAGTTTGAAGGTTGCTGTCGAGCGGTAGAAATTGCAGGTGCAGCAAATGTGTATTGCAGTAGCAAGTGAAGTTTCAGGTAAGCAATAGCCTTGAACGTTTGGTGGTTATAAGTCGGCAGGCATCCACGCATCGGCTCGACTGTTCCATCCTGTCAGCCCTGTTCCTCGCGGAACAGGGCTTTTTTTTCGTCGTAACGAAACGCGATTCTTGTTTCTGGCGGGTTCGAACCGATATGCGTCCATTACATATCTTCGATATGGTCGGAGAACGGACGCGTCGCAAAGCGTGAACTTGTCGGACGCGAAATGCGTCGGATGATCGAGCGCGGCGTTTGCCGTCGTCGCGCGCCGAAGTCCGGACGCGCTGCTGCAACAAGGAGGTTGAATCGATGTCGAGCAAATCGCGAGTTCGCAAGCACGGCCGCACGGCCATGTCCCCGTTATTGCGTTCGCTGACCCTGAGCCGCACCGCGCATGCACCGGTCACGCAGACCATGCTCCTACAGGCCTACGCCGCGCTCGATGCTTTCCGTCGCGGCCACGGCGCGCGCAATCTGCACACGACGCTGAGCCGGCATTTGCTGGTGTCGCAGGAACTTGCGCGTGCCGGACTGGGCGCCGAGGCGCGCGCCGACATTGAAGGCGCGCATGCGGCGATGGTGCGACTTGACATGCGCGAGCGCGAGACCGGCCGCTGGTCGCTCGAAGACGACGACTACGCGCGTCTATGCGCGGCGCTAGCGATTTTCGACGGACAGGTGTCGGAGGCTTCGCTGAGCGAGCTGGCGAGCGCCGAAGCGAGAATGATCGAAGGGTTGACGCGCTCCGCGCAGCGGCCGGCGCTGGCCGACGCTGCGGTTTGAGCGGCGCGCAACCGGAAGCGCAACCGTCGCAGCTACGCGCCCAGGCGCGTTTGCCGCTGCGAATGCCGCTTGCTAGACTGGCGGCACCTGTTGTCCGCCTGCCGACCCGCGCATACAACCGAGCCCTATCGGAGACACCATGTCCTACATGCTGCTCATCGTCGAACCCACGGACCAACGCGAGGAGCGCGGCGAAACCGCGGGGCGCGACCTCTACGACCAGATGGTGCGTTTCGCCGAGGACCTGAAGGCGCGCGGCAAGCTGCTAGCCGTCGAGTCGCTGACTTCGCACAACGACGCAGTGCGCGTGCAGGTTCGCCGTGGCCAGCCGAAGCTCGTCGACGGGCCATTCGCCGAGGCGAAGGAAATGATCGGCGGCTTCTTTCTGTTGAACTGCGATACCCGCGAAGAGGCCGTGGCAATCGCGCAGGCCTGTCCGGCGGCGGCGTGGTGCACGGTCGAGGTGCGCAAGCTCGGGCCGTGCTTCATCTAGCCACGCGCGACACTTAAATTCATCCGCTTCGGTGTTTTCCCTGGTATGTCGGGGCAGCCGCGCGTGTCGATCCGGCCACGCATCGCGCGTCGTGTGAGTAGGGAGCGACCCTGCCTGGCTTCGTCAGGCGATTCAGACGAATCGACTCACAACTAAACGCTGACAACAAGGAGCAACGACATGCGATTCATGATCATCGTCAAGGCCACGGCCGCGAGCGAAGCCGGCGAAATGCCCGAACCGTCGCTGATCGCGGCGATGGGCGCGTACCACGAAGAACTCGCGAAGGCCGGCGTGCTGCTCGACGCGACCGGCCTGCAGCCAAGCTCGAAAGGCTGGCGCGTGCGCTATAGCGGCGGCAAACGGACCGTCGTCGATGGTCCGTTTGCGGAAACCAAGGAGCTGATGGCCGGCTACACGCTGATCCAGGTGCGCTCGCGCGACGAGGCGATGGAATGGGCGCGGCGTTTCCCGGCGCCATTCGGTGAGCACGCCGACGGCGAAATCGAAGTGCGGCAGCTGTTCGAACTCGACGACTTCGAGGCGGGACCGGAAGTCGAGCGCTTCCGCAAGCTGGAAGAAGATCGCCGCTGATCGCATGGCGCACCTCTGGGAGATCGCGTACATGGACCTGAACCCGCAGTCGTCGGCAACGGGCGAAGGCTAGCGCCGTGACGTTACAGGCCACCCATCGTGCGATCGACGCTGTCTGGCGGATCGAATCCGCGAAGGTCATCGCCCACGTTGCGCGGATTGTGCGCGATGTGGGGCTCGCCGAGGAGCTCGCGCAGGACGCGCTGGTGGCCGCGCTCGAGCATTGGCCGGAAGCGGGCGTCCCCGACAACCCCGGAGCCTGGCTGATGACGACCGCGAAAAACCGCGCGCTCGATCGCCTGCGCCAGGAAGCGCTGCACGCGCGCAAACGCGAGGAGCTCGGCCACGATCTCGACGCGATCGGATCGCACGTGGTGCCCGATTTCGTCGATGCGCTCGATGCCGCGCGCGCCGACGACATCGGCGACGATCTGCTGCGGCTCATCTTCACCGCTTGCCATCCGGTGCTGTCGACCGATGCGCGCGTCGCGCTGACGCTGCGCCTGCTCGGCGGCCTCACCACCGACGAAATCGCGCGCGCGTTTCTCGTGCCGGAGCCGACCATCGCACAACGGATCGTGCGCGCGAAGCGCACGCTGTCGGCGGCGCGCGTGCCGTTCGAGGTGCCGCAGACGGACGCGCGTGCGGCGCGGCTCGCGTCGGTGCTGCAGGTCATCTACCTGATCTTCAACGAAGGTTATTCAGCGACGGCCGGTGACGACTGGATGCGCCCGGCGCTCTGCGAAGAGGCGTTGCGGCTCGGGCGCGTGTTGAGCGGCCTCGTGTCCGACGAAAGCGAGGTCCTCGGTCTGGTCGCGCTGATGGAGATTCAGGCGTCGCGCACGCACGCGCGCACTGATCCGCAGGGGCGTCCGGTGCTGCTGCTCGATCAGGAT
>ABYL01000008.1 GCA_000173575.1 Burkholderia sp. H160
TCCGGCAAGCGAGCCGACGCCGACCGTCGCGGCGCCATCGCGCGAGGACAGCGTCCAGGACGCGTCGCCGCGCCAGCCGGCTGCCGGCGGCATCGACGAATAAGGAGAAAGGCATGCAATTCGACAAGCGCGCCTGGCTCGACCGCATCAAACGGATGTTCGTGGGCTTCGACCGCCCGCTCGCACTGATCGTGTTTCTGCTGCTGTGCGTCGGTATCGTCACGCTGTACAGCGCGACTCTCGACATGCCGGGCCGCGTCGAAGACCAGCTGCGCAATATTCTGCTCACCTTCGTGCTGATGTGGGCGCTCGCCAATGTGCCGCCCACTACGCTGATGCGCTTCGCGGTCCCGCTCTATACGTTCGGGATCGCCTTACTGGTCGCGGTCGCCATGTTCGGCCTCACGCGCAAGGGCGCGAAGCGCTGGATCAACGTCGGCGTGGTGATCCAGCCATCGGAAATCCTGAAGATCGCGACGCCGCTGATGCTCGCGTGGTACTACCAGCGCCGCGAAGGCGTGATGCGCTGGTACGACTACCTGGTCGGCTTCGTGATCCTCATCGTGCCGGTCGGCCTGATCGCGAAGCAGCCCGACCTCGGCACGGCCGTGCTTGTGTTCGCGGCTGGCTTGTTCGTGATTTACTTCGCGGGACTGAGCTTCAAGCTGATCGTGCCGGTGCTGATCGCGGCCGTGATCGCGGTTGGCTCGATCGCGGCGTTCCAGGACAAGATCTGTCAGCCCGAAGTGCAGTGGCCGCTGATGCACGACTACCAGAAGCACCGTATCTGCACGCTGCTCGATCCGACCTCCGACCCGCTCGGCAAAGGTTTCCACACGATTCAGGCGGTGATCGCGATCGGCTCGGGCGGCCCGCTCGGCAAGGGCTGGCTGAAGGGCACGCAGGCGCATCTGGAGTTCATCCCCGAGAAGCACACCGACTTCATCTTCGCGGTGTTTTCGGAAGAATTCGGTTTGGCGGGCGGGATCGTGCTGCTCACGCTTTACATGCTATTGATCGCGCGCGGACTTTACATCGCGGCCAATGGCGCGACATTGTTCGGGCGATTATTGGCCGGTTCGTTGACGATGGCATTCTTCACGTACGCGTTCGTCAATATCGGCATGGTGAGCGGGATTCTGCCGGTGGTCGGCGTGCCGTTGCCGTTCATGAGTTACGGCGGCACTGCGCTGACTACATTGGGCGTCGCGATCGGGCTGATCATGAGCGTCGCGCGACAGAAGCGCTTGATGCAGAGCTAAGCGCAGCTAGCGGTACGCAGCGATCGAACATGCACAAAGGGCGCTCCTTGCGAGCGCCCTTTGTCGTTACTGCGGTTTCACTTCCTTCTGATCGCGCAGCTGCGCACTCAACTGCTGATACTTCAGGCGCGCCGCAGGATCGCCCTGCGCCGCCGCGGCCGCGTAATACGCGCGCGCCACGTTCAGATTCCTGTCGACGCCATCGCCACCGCGCTCGTAGAACGAGCCGGTCACGTACTGCGCGGTCATGTCGCCGCCTTGCGCCGCTTTCTTGTACCAGACGAACGCCTGCTTGTTGTCGCGCTCGGTGCCGCGTCCGTCGAGGAACTGATTCGCGAGCGCCAGTTCCGCCTGCACGTGCCCCTGCGCGGCCGCCTTCATGAACCAGCGATGCGCCTCCACCGGATCGCGCTCGACGAACTCGCCATCGTCGTACATCTTGCCGTACACGTATTGCGCGTGCGACATGTTCGCCTCGGCGGCCTTGCGCAGCCACTTCTTGCCTTCGTCGACGTTGACCGGCGTGCCCTCGCCGTTGAGCAGCATCATCGCGTAGTTGAATTGGGCGAGCCGGCTGCCGCGCTCGGCGGCCTGGCGGAATTCTGTCAGCGCCGCGCCGAGGTTGCCGGCGTTGTAGTCGGCCACCGCGGATTGCGTCTGCGGATCGTTCGACTTCGCGACGCCGTCCTGCGCATACGCGGCGTCCCACGCGCCACTCGCGAGCAGCGCCGCCGCGACCGTCACCTGCGCGATCACGCGTCCGGCGACGCCCTGCACTCTGCCGTTCATGACCGCACCTCCTGTAATGCCTGACGCGTCGCGCGCAACATCCAGATCACGTCGGCGGCCAGCGCGACGAAGCGAAAACCGGCATCGCGATACTGCCGCGCACTCACCACGTCCATCGCGAAAATGCCGGCGGCAATGCCGGCCTTGTCCGCCGCGCTGACGATGTGCGCCATGGCTGCCTGCACCTCCGCATGCTTCGCGTCGCCGAGATGACCGAGACTCGCGGCCAGATCGGCCGGCCCGACGAACAGGCAATCGACGCCCGGCGTCGCCGCGATTTGCTCGACCGCCTGCAAGCCGCGCGCCGATTCGATCTGCACAATCGTCGCGATCTGCGCGTTGGCCGTCTGCACGTAGTCACGCCGCATGCCGTAGCCCGCCGCGCGCACAACGCCGGCGACGCCGCGCAGGCCATCGAGCGCCTCGGCGGTCGGATATTGCGTGAGACGCACGGCGCGTGCCGCGTCGTCAGCAGATTCGATGTTCGGGAACATCAGCGTGCGCGCGCCGGCGTCGAGCACGCGCTTGACGAGCCACGGCTCGCTCGCGGGCACGCGCACCACCGGCTCGCTCGGCAGATGCGCGGCCGCGATCGCGCGCAATTGCGACTCGACGCCGCCGCTATCGTTGGGTGCGTGCTCCATGTCGATCAGCAGCCAGTCGAAGCCGGCGTGCGCGAGCGCTTCGGCCGCGGTCTCGCTGCCGAGTGACAGCCACAGCCCGAACAGCGGCGCGTTGTCCTTCAGACGTTGTTTGAGGGAGTTGGTGAAGGTGCTCATCGGCTGGCCTCGCGCAGGTTTGCAGTGCGAAGCGGGGCCAGATAGCGAATCAGGCAGGCACCGGGGCGTTGACGGCCTCGATGCTTGCTGCGACGCAATGCGGTGACCGGCATGTCTCGCTCCGCGTGGTTGTCGGAACGATCATACCGTGACAATAGCGCGAGGGCTCGCTCGCGCGGCGGGGTGTGGCTTCAGGCGGGAAGTTAGTCGCGGACGACGTCGGCCCAGCAGTTCGGCGTCTCGTACAGACGCACTTTATGCAGGCGCAGGTTCACGCCGTAGTGCGCGTCGTAGACGTTCGCGAGCATGTCGAACGCAATCGCGGCGAGGTTTTCGACCGTGGGAATGCGATCGATCACGACCGTCTTGTGACCCGCCATGCTGTCGAGAAAGCCACGCACCTGCGTGTCGCCTTCGTAGACGAGAAACGCGTGGTCCCACTTGTCGACCAGGTGCTCGTTTGCGAGCGACTTCACGTCGGCGAAGTCCATCACCATGCCGCGATCGGGCGCGCCTTCGGTGTCGACCAGATCGCCCTGCAGCGTGATTTCGAGCACGTAGCGATGGCCGTGCAGATTACGGCACTGGCTGCGGTGATCGGGAATGCGGTGGCCCGCGTCGAATTCAAGTTTTCGGGTAATCGTCAGCACGGCAAATCAGGGAATGTTCAGATACTTGTGAGTCTGCATCGACAGGCGCCACTTCGGATGACGCTTGCACCAATCGATCGCGAGCTTCGTGTTGAGGTCGCGCGACGGGCCATCCATCGGTTGGACGAGGAAATACTCGAAGTCGAGCTTCGCGTAGTCGGCGAGACGCTGGTTGTCCTGCGGAATCACGACCTTCAGTTCGTTGCCCTTCGTCACGACGAGCGGCGCGTCGGCCTTCGGGCTCACGCAGATCCAGTCGATCGTGTCGAGCACCGGCAGCGAGCCGTTGGTCTCAATTGCGATCTCGAAGCCGGCCGCGTGCAGCGCGTCGACGAGCGGCTGATCGAGCTGCAGCATCGGCTCGCCGCCGGTGCACACGACGAAACGCTCGCCCTCGCCTTGCGGCCATTGCGACGCGATCATCGCGACCAGCTCATCAGGCGTGCGGTACTTGCCGCCGTTCTCGCCGTCGGTGCCGACGAAATCGGTATCGCAGAATCGGCAGACAGCTTCCGCACGATCCTCTTCGCGCCCCGACCACAGATTGCAGCCAGCGAAGCGGCAGAACACGGCCGGCCGCCCGGCATTCGCGCCCTCACCCTGCAACGTGTAGAAGATTTCCTTGACCGCGTACGTCATGCTGCCTTCTGTCCTGTGTTCCTGAACCAATGATGCGCGTTCTCGCGCAAATCGTCAGACCGGCTCGGTGACTTTCTCACCGGCAAGGTAAGCCTCATAGCCACGTTTGCGCAACCGGCACGCCGGGCATTCGCCGCAGCCGAAGCCCCATGAGTGCAACTCGGCGCGTTCGCCGACGTAGCAGGTATGCGTCTCGACGCGTACCAGTTCGACCAGCGCGTCGCCGCCGAGCTCGTGCGCGAGACGCCACGTGTCGGCCTTGTCGAGCCACATCAGCGGCGTCTCCAGCGCGAAGCGCTTGTCCATGCCGAGATTCAGCGTGACCTGCAGCGCCTTCATCGTGTCGTCGCGGCAATCGGGATAGCCCGAGAAGTCCGTCTCGCACATCCCGCCGACCAGCACCTGCAAACCGCGCCGATACGCGATGGCCGCGGCGATCGTCATGAACATCAGATTGCGGCCCGGCACGAACGTGTTCGGCAAACCATTGGCCGTCGCCTCGATCTCGATCTCGCGCGTCATCGCGGTGTCGCTGATCGCACCGAGCAGCGACAGGTCGATCATGTGATCGTCGCCGAGACGATCGGCCCACGCCGGAAACGCGCGTACGACGGCCTGACGGAACCCCTCTCGGCATTCGAGCTCGACGCGATGCCGCTGACCATAATCGAAGCCGATCGTTTCGACCGTGTCGTAACGATCGAGCGCCCACGCGAGACACGTGGCCGAATCCTGGCCGCCGGAAAACAGCACGAGCGCGCTACGCTTAGCGTCTTTGCGGATCACCGTGATACTCCGTGAATGAGAGTGCCACGTCGCGCTGCGCGAGGTGCGCTATGCAAGCAACGCGGCGCAACGTGTGCCGGCACTGTGCCGGCCCAAAGCAGTATAGGTCGCGCGTTGCGCGTGAACGTGGCTGGGCGCTTATACCGCCGATCGTCGGGCGAAGGATTGGGTGCTTCGGTGCGACACGCTCGGCACACGCATTCGCGTGTTGCACGACCGCGTGCGATGCCTGCATGCAAGTCCTTGAACTGGCGCGATTTTATCACGCGGCATCCAATGTTACCGACGCCAGCGGTCCCACGCGCGCGGCTCGAGCTGCATGGCACGCCGAAGCAACGACTTGCCCGCCAAACGGAAAAGCCCCAGGAATCTTGCGATTTCCTGGGGCTGAATCCTGGTGGCCTGGGGCGGAATCGAACCACCGACACGCGGATTTTCAATCCGCTGCTCTACCAACTGAGCTACCGGGCCAACGAAGAACGAAACTATATCAAGCGATCCGCAGTTCAGCAAGCCCTTTCATAAAAAATTTTGTCGGGCCGCGTTCGCATGCAATAGGTGGCGCTCACTCCCCCTTGTTCTTGCCGAGATCGACGCCGAGTTGCTTCAGCTTGCGATAAAGATGCGTGCGCTCGAGACCGGTCTTCTCCGCGACGCGCGTCATGCTGCCGTTCTCGCGCGCGAGGTGATATTCGAAGTACGCGCGCTCGAACGCGTCGCGCGCATCGCGCAGCGGAATGTCGAACGAGATCGATGCGGTTTGCGCGGCGAGCGCGCCGCCGCTGACGCCATCGGCCGACAGCATCGGCAACGCGGCCGCCGACGCGACCGACGATGCACTGACCGGCAACGCCGGCTTCGTAGCCACGCCGCCCGGCAGGACCGCTGCGTTACCGCGCGCGAGTCCCTGCTCGACCGCCTTCAGTAGCTTCTGCAATGCGATCGGTTTTTCGAGGAAGTTGAGCGCGCCGATCTTGGTGGCTTCGACCGCGGTGTCGATCGTCGCGTGCCCGGACATCATGATCACGGGCATCGTCAATTGACCTTGCGCGGCCCATTCCTTGAGCAAAGTCACGCCGTCGGTGTCCGGCATCCAGATGTCGAGCAGCACCAGGTCCGGCGCCTGACGCAGACGGAACTCGCGCGCCTCCTGCGCATTCTCAGCTGCCTCCACGACGTGTCCCTCGTCGCTCAGGATCTCCGAGAGCAATTCCCGGATGCCCATTTCATCATCTACCACCAGGATGGTTGCCATTTACGCTGCCCTTGTCTGCACTGTCGCTTTTGTCATTCCCTGCGACGCACCGCTGTGCGTCGGATGCGCGGGATCTTCCGCCAGTTGAAGGAAGAGGATCGAAATCTGCGCGCCTTCGATTACGTCGCCAGCCTTCAGACGATTGCGAATATCGATGCGCGCGCCATGTTCGTCGACGATCTTCTTGACCATCGCAAGTCCCAGACCCGTACCTTTGGCCTTGGTCGTCACGTACGGCTCGAACGCGCGCGTGAGGATACGCGTGGGGAAGCCGGGTCCGTTATCCGACACGGTCAGACGTACCGCGACGCGTCCCTTGCCTTGCGCGTCGGGGTCTCCGTATTCTACTGTCCTCGTCTCGAGCAAAACACGCGGATGCGCGACCTCGGCGACCGCGTCCTGCGCGTTCTGCAGCAGGTTGTGGATCACCTGACGCAACTGCGTCGCGTCGCCGCGTATCGCGGGCAATGCCGCGAGCTCGACCTGGATCGCGCCCTTGCCTTCCTCTATACCGTACAGCGTGAGCACTTCGCTGACCAGATCGTTCAACTGCAAATGTGCGAGTACCGCGGGTGGCGTGCGCGCGTAGTCGCGGAAATTGTCGACCATCTGCTTCATCGCGGCGACCTGATTGACGATCGTCGTCGCGCCGCGCTTCAACACGTCGGCATCCGACGGCGCGAGCTTGTCGGCCAGTTTCATCTGCAAGCGCTCGGCTGAGAGCTGAATCGGTGTGAGCGGATTCTTGATCTCGTGAGCGAGCCGCCGCGCGACTTCGCCCCAGGCGATCGAACGCTGTGCGGAGATCACGTCGGAGATGTCGTCGAACACGATCACGTAGCCCGAAGTCTGCAGATCTTCGGCATCGCGCTCGTTCGCGGCGACGAGGCGCGCGCCGCGCACGAGCAACGTGAGCGGCTCGGTTTCGCCAGCCACCGGCACCGAAAACTGCTGCTGCCAGTGGCCGTTGTCGTCATGGCCATCTTCACTCGCCGCTTCTCGATCGGCAAACGCCTTGCGCACCATCGGACCGAAATCGCCGAGCACGCCGATCTGATCGAGCGACGAACCGAGCACCATCTGGAACGGCTGACGGAAAATTCGCTCGGCGCCGCGATTCGCAGTGGTCAGCCGGAACTGCCGGTCGAACACGAACACGCCCGCGGTCAGGTTCGCGAGGATGCTCTCGAGATACGCCTTCGAATGCTCCAGCGCGATACGATTTTTCTCGACCGCCCCGCGCGCTTCCGAGAGCTGCCGCGTCATCGCGTTGAACGACTGCGTGAGGAAGCCGAGTTCGTCACGCGACTTGATTTCGCGCTTCGGCGTGTAGTCGCCCTCGGTAATTTCCTTCGTGCCCTGCGCGAGCAGGAACAGCGGTCGCGCGAGCTGATTGCCGAGCGCGAGCGCAAGCATCATCGCGATGAAGGTCGCGAGGAACAGTGACAACGTCAGCGTGCCGATGTACATCTTGCGCAGACCAGTGCGCCCGAGTGCCTTCTCCTGATACTCGCGGTACGCGCGCTGCACCGAATCGGCATTACGCGCGAGTGTTGTCGAGACCGGCTGCGTCAACTGCAGGAAGCGCTCGGCTGGCTGCAATAGCGACGCGTTCGAATCGGGAATACGCTGCACGACGCGCAGACGCAGCGCGCCCTTGCCGCCGTGTGGCTGCTCGTCACCGTCCACTTCGCCTTCGATGGCCGCATAGCCGTGGCCGCGCGCCTGCTCGATCATCAGCGGTGTCGGCAGATCGTTCGGCAGGAGCATCGCGTAGTTGCCCGAAGCCTGCGCGACCACGTGCATCTCCGGCGTCGCGCCCGACATGCTGCGGGTCGGCTCGACGATCGTCGCGTCCTGCACGCCGAACTGATCGCGCAGACGCAGCAGCGTCAGCGTGGTGCCGGCGGCATCCGCGCTCGCGAGCTGCTCGGACATCAGACGCGCCTTCGTCTGCAGATCAGACAGCGACGCGTCGAGCATGCCGCGCCCGAGATTGAGGCCGGACGCAAGCGCGGTTTCGACGTTCACATCGAACCACGACTCGATACTGCGCGAGACGAACTGATACGACACGATGTAGATGATGCCGCCCGGCACCACGCCGACCAGCGCCATGAAGAACGCGAGCTTCGCTAGCAGTCGCGTGCCGAATTTACCGGTGCGTAATCGCACGATGATGATGATGACGAGCGTCGTCACCACCAGCAGGAAGACCAGCGCGACCGCGACGTTGGCCGCATACAGCCATTGGTAGTAACGGTCGAAGAATTCGGTGTTCGCGCTCGCCGCGGCCAGCAGCACGAGCAGCAGCACGGCCGTCACCGCGACCGTCGACACCAGCACGCGCACGACGATGCTGCTGACACTGGTGGAAGATGAGCGCACTCTATTTAGCACGTTCGGCCGCCGTGAAAGTGAAGCGCTTCCAATCGGAGGAGAGGTTCCAGTCGCGGTTGTTCACCGCGTCGATCTGGAACGGCTTGGGCATCAGCCCGATGTCGAGTTGCATGCGCACCGACGCGTTATAGGTTTCGCCGACGCGCACCAGATTGCGGTCGATCACGTGCCACGACGTCACGTGCTTGATGACCGCAAGTGCATCCTTGAGCGTGGAAAAGCCGAGCTGCAAGCCGCCCGACTGCACGCTCGACACGCGATATTCGCGTGTCAGCGGCTGGAACGACAGCCGCAAGCTTTGCGACACGCTGACCGGCTGCTCATCGAACCAGTACCAGCGCGGTCGGCTCAGTTCGAAATCGGTCGTGAAATAGAGCGGAATGCCTTTGTTGACCGCGTCTTCGAGATTGTTGTTCAACTCGAATTCGAAATGCGCGTCGAGACTCCAGCCGCCGTTGTCAGCTTGCAGCGACGCCCGCTGCACCGCGATCGAGTCAGCGTGCGCCGCGCCCGGCGCTGCAAGCCAGACGGCCAGCGCGACCCAGAGCACGGCAGCGAGCCGAAGCGGGAAGAAGCGTTTGATGGTCACCGTTTCTGAAAGCGCGCGTAGAAAAATCCGTCGTGGTCTGAGTTCGCGCCGGCGCTGAATTCAGTGGGCTGTCCGGCATGAGAACCGGCCGATGGGTCGGCGGGCGCGCGAGCAACTGAGGGTAACAACTGCCCCGGCGCGTCCAATCGTACCGCATCCTGATGCTGGTTTCCAAACCACTGCGCCTGCATCTCGCCCTCTTCGGGGAAGATTGAGCACGTAACGTAAAGCAACACGCCGCCGGGTTTCACGAGCGGCCACAGCGCGTCGAGAATGCGGCGCTGTTCGGCGACGAGCGCGGCAATATCGGACTGGCGACGCAGCCAGCGGATATCCGGATGACGCCGCACGATGCCCGACGCCGAGCACGGCACGTCGGCGAGGATACGGTCGAACGGCTGGTCGAGGTCGTCGTGCCATTGCGCGGGCGCGCCCGCGTCGCCGATACGCACTTCCGCTTCGAGCTTCAGACGCCGCAGGTTTTCACCGATGCGGCGCGCGCGCGACGCATCGCTTTCGAGCGCGACGAGTTGAATGTTGGCAAGTTCGAGCAGATGGCCGGTCTTGCCGCCGGGGGCCGCGCACGCGTCGAGCACGCGCATGCCGTCGCGCACGCCGAGCAGTTGCGCGGCGAGCTGCGCGCCTGCGTCCTGCACGGATACGATGCCTTCGCTGAAGCCCGGAATGCGCTCGACCGGCATCGCTGTAGCGAGCGTGACGGCGTGTTCGCCAGCCTTCGTCGCGGCGATCTGCTGGCGTTGCAGCACCTGCAGGTAGGCGTCGACCGTCGAATGGCGCGCGTTCACGCGCAGCGTCAACGGACCTTGCGTGTTGCCGGCGTCCAGCACCGATTGCCACGCCTCAGGCCATGCGCGCTTCACCGCGTCGATCCACCAGGCCGGATAGTTCCAGCGCGCCACTTCGTCGGCTTGCACGGCGGCGAGCAGCGTGTCGCGCTCACGCAAGAAGTTGCGCAGCACCGCGTTGACCAGCCCTTTCGCGAACGCGAACTCGCGGCGCGCGCCGATCGCCCTGACCGCCTGGTCGACGACCGTGAACGACGTGTAGGCGGCGCTCGCTTCGTCGTCGACAAGCAGTGCAAGCGCGCACTCGAGCACATGCGTGACGTGCGGCGGAGGCGCTTTCTTGACGAGCTTCGCGATCAGCCACTCCACGGTCGCGAGACGGCGCATCGTGCGATACGCGATGTCCTGCACCGCGCCGCGTGCCGCTGCGGCGTTACCCTCGGGCACCGTCACGAAGACGCTTTGCAGCGCCGCCGGCAAGGCCGCGCCGAGACGCACGGCGCCGACGGCCTGGGCGGCGCAGTCGAGCGCGAACCCGAGCGATTCGGGCGACAGATGCAACGCCGACAAACGGGATTCGCGCGAACGCGCCGACGAAGAAGCAGAACGCGAAGAATGCTTTGAAGTCATGAAGGAATTAAGGGCCAGCCGCACGGTACGCGGCGCAATCAGCGCACATTGTAGCGTGGCGCAGATGGGGCGCCGCCGCGGGTGGGTAGTGCCGGTGGATGTTGTCGCGCAGTGGCGACGAAAGGTACGAAAAAAAGCGGGCCTCGCGGGCCCGCTTTTCAGCATGTCACGCTTGACGCGCGGAGCGCCACGGCGCCTTAGTCGAAGCGCCCGGTACGCGCCATTTCCATCAGACGCGCAATCCGCTCTTCGGTCGCGGGGTGCGTCGAAAACAGATTCGCGATACCGCCGCCCGACAGCGGATTCATGATCATCATCTGCGCGGTGGCCGGATGTGCCTCGGCAGTCGGGAACGGAATGCCGCTCGCATAGCGATGAATCTTGTCGAGCGCCGATGCAAGTGCCTGCGGGTCGCCCGAAATCTGCGCGCCGCCA
This sequence comes from Burkholderia sp. H160, assembly GCA_000173575.1. Lineage (GTDB taxonomy): Bacteria > Pseudomonadota > Gammaproteobacteria > Burkholderiales > Burkholderiaceae > Paraburkholderia. Next base: position 11,021 of record ABYL01000008.1, read on the forward strand.
CGGTCGGCTTCGAATTCGCGCGCACGCGAAATCGCCATCTGGATCAACGCGCCGGCAATCGGCGCGAGCAGCGCAACTGCAATGCTCGCGATCGGGTTCGCGGGACGGCCGTTTTCGTCGCGGCCACCGAAGAACATCGCGAAGTTCGCCAACGCGGAAATCGCGCCGGCCATCGTCGCCGAAATCGTCGAGATCAGAATGTCGCGATGCTTCACGTGCGAGAGTTCGTGCGCCATCACGCCGCGCATTTCGCGCTCGGAAAGCACGCGCAAGATGCCCGTGGTCGCCGCGACCGCCGCGTGCTCCGGATTGCGGCCGGTGGCGAACGCGTTCGGCGCGTCTTCGTTGATCAGGTAGACGCGCGGCATCGGCAGGTTCGCTCGCGTGGCGAGATCGCGCACCATCCGATAGAACTGCGACGCACTGTTTTCGTCGACTTCCTGCGCGTTGTACATGCGCAGGACCATCTTGTCGGAGAACCAGTATGAGAAGAAATTCATCCCCAGGGCGATCACGAGCGCGAGCATCATGCCCCGCTGCCCGCCGATCATCCCGCCGATCACGATGAAAAGGGCCGTGATTGCGGCCATCAACATCGCGGTTTTAACCCAGTTAAACATGTCTGCAACTCCTTGCCCCGTGCTGGCCTTCATCTCCGCGCCGCGCGATTGCGGCGCCAGATCGTAAGCGAAACGTTAGATATGGGCGGTACGGGAAAATTCAATCATCGCGAGGCTGTCGCGAGTTTGATGCCCAGCCCGACGAACGCGCTGCCGACGCCGCGATCGAGCCAGCACTTGACCGCTGGTTTGCCCGAGAAACGCTGCGTGACGCTGCCCGCGATCCACGCGACGAAGCTGTTCCAGACCATGCTCATCAGCACGAACACCGCGCCGAGCGTGAGAAAGGCGAAGGTCTTGTGTTCGCTGCCCGTCGCGACGAATTGCGGGAAGAACGACACGAAGAACAGCACGACCTTCGGGTTCAGCACGTTGGTCCAGAAGCCTTGCAGGAAAAGCTGTCGCAGCGACTTCGGCGCGGACGGCGCGCGCGCGTCGCCGGCTCGCGCGTCCGCGGCCGGCTTCGCGAAGATGAGGCGCACGCCCAGATACATCAGATAAATCGCGCCGACGAATTTGACGATCGTGAATGCCGTGGCCGAAGCGGCCAGCAGCGCGGTCAGGCCGAACGCGCAGGCAAGCGAGTGAATGCAGCAGCCCGCCGAAATTCCGAGCGCCGACATCAGCCCGGCGCCGCGGCCCTGGGCGACGCTGCGCCCGACGATATAAGCGGTATCGGGCCCCGGCGTGACGTTCAGGAGAAAAACCGCGGCGATGAAAAACTCGAAATGGACGATGCCGAACATGTGATGAACCCTCGAAACCTGGTCTGCTGCATGGAGGATTCTAACGCGCGGGGCACTTATTCTGCCTCGGGAAACTGGAAGCGCTGCCCTGCGGCGAGCGCCGATCCAGCGAGGAATTCGCGCACAGGGAGGCGCTTGCCGCCGGGCTTCTGCAGTTGCGTCAGCCGCAGCGCGCCTTCGCCGCAAGCGACCAGCACGCCGTCGGGCGAAATCTCGGCGATGGTGCCGGGCGCCTTGTTGTTGCCCGAGGCCGGCGTGGCCACGGCGGTGGCGGCCCAGATCTTGATGATGCTGCCGTCTTCGAGCGTGCCGGCACCGCCGGGAAATGGATCGAACGCGCGCACCTGACGCGCAAGCGCCTCGGCCGGGCGGCGCCAGTCGAGCGCCGCTTCATGCTTGGCAATTTTCTCGGCGTAGGTCACACCGTCGGCTGGCTGCGGGGTCGAGGCGAGCTTGCCGCTGCGTTCGAGCTCGATCAGCGCTTCGACGATCAGCTGCGCGCCGTCCTCGGCGAGGCGGTCGTGCAGCGTGGCGGTGGTGTCGTCGGCGGAAATGGGGGTGCGCACTTCGGAGATCATCGCGCCGGTGTCGAGGCCGGCGTCCACCTGCATCAGCGTGATGCCGGTTTGCGCGTCACCGGCCTCGATCGCGCGATGAATCGGCGCCGCCCCGCGCCAGCGCGGCAGCAGCGAGGCGTGAATGTTGATGCAACCGAAGCGCGGAATGTCGAGTACTTCCTGCGGCAGGATCAGCCCATAGGCGGCGACCACCATCACGTCGTGCGGCGTCGCGCGCAGTTGCTCGATCCCGGCGGCGGCTTCCTGCGGATACTTGCCGGCGCGGCGCAGCGACGTGGGCTGCGCGACCGCGAGGCCATGCTCTTGCGCGAAGCGCTTGACCGGGCTCGCCTGCAGCTTCATACCGCGTCCCGCGGGCCGGTCCGGCTGCGTCAGCACGAGCGGCACCGGAAAGCCGGCGCGATGAATCGCGGCCAGCGCGGCCGCGGCGAATTCCGGCGTACCGGCGAAGATGACGCGCAACGAATGACTCATGTATGGACAGCAGGCAGGTTGAAAGCGCGTTACATCGCGTGGGCGAGCTTCTTCATCTTGCTCTTGATGCGCGTTTGCTTCAGCGGCGACAGATATTCGACGAACACGCGGCCCATCAGATGATCCATCTCGTGCTGGACGCACACGGCGAGCAGCCCCTCGCAATCGAGCTCGAACGTTTCGCCTTTCTCGTTCAGCGCGCGCACGCGCACCTTTTCGGCGCGCTCGACGTTGTCGTAGATGCCGGGCACCGACAGGCAGCCCTCTTCCGAAAACTTCCTCTCATCGCTCGACCAGACGATTTCCGGGTTGATGAGCGCGAGCAACTCGTCATGCGTTTCCGACACGTCGATCACGATCACGCGCTCATGCACGTCCACCTGGGTAGCGGCGAGACCGACGCCGGGTGCCGCGTACATCGTTTCGGCCATGTCCGCGACGAGACGGCGGATACGGTCGTTGACCTCCGTGACTGGCTTCGCCACCTTGTGCAGCCGTTTGTCCGGGTAATTGAGGATGTTCAGTAAAGCCATGATTTTGAGTGTGATTTTGGACGCCGCTAACCGTTGGGAGGCTCGCGTTGGCCATTCGGCCAGGTTGTGAGCCCGTCGTAATGCGCAGAGGATAGATGCTGTCGAACCGGTTCGATTCAACGCCTCGTGCGCCCGACGACTAACCCGCGCCAGTAAGCGCGGCGCCGCGGAGTTCGCGGTTTATCGCGGTTTATTTCGGATGATGAAAATTTTAGCATGGCGCCCGCCTGCCCGCAGGCCTAGCCAAAGGAGCGACCCGCATGCAGACCTTGCCCGCAACCCGGATCGAACTGGCCGCCTGGCTGCGGTTGTCGCTTGCGCCGGGCCTCAAACCCGCCGCGTTGCGTCTGTTGCTCGGCGCATTCGGATTGCCGGAAGCGATTTTTGCGCAGTCGCAGCAGGTGCTGGCCGAAATTGCCGGCGAAGCCGCGGGTCGCGCGGTGCTGGCGCCGCCGGGTCCGGCGTTCGACGGCCAGCTCGATGCGGTGCTCGCGTGGCGTGAGCTGCCGGGCAACCAGATCGTCACGCTCGATGACCCCGCCTACCCGCGCACACTGCTGACGATGCCCGATCCGCCACCGCTCCTATATATAAAGGGCCGGCTCGATCTGCTGCATACGCGGGCCGTCGCGCTGGTGGGCAGCCGCAGCGCGACGCCGCAGGGCATTGATGACGCGTGGCGGTTCGCGCGCGAACTGTCGGCGGCGGGCGTGACGGTCGTGTCGGGGCTCGCGCTCGGCATCGACGGCGCCGCGCATCGGGGTGGGCTCGAAGGCGTCGGCGGGACGGTCGCGGTAATCGGCACCGGCGCGGACCTCGTGTATCCGGCCGCGCATCATGCACTCGCGCGGCAGATCGCGACGCAGGGCGCGATTCTGTCGGAGTGGCCGCTCGGTACGCCGGCGCGCGCCGCCAATTTCCCGCAGCGCAACCGGCTGATCGCCGGGCTGGTCAGCGGGGTCGTGATCGTCGAGGCAGCGATGCGCTCCGGTTCGCTGATTACCGCCCGGCTCGCCAACGAGATGGGGCGCGACGTGTTCGCTTTGCCCGGATCGATTCACGCGCCGTTGTCGCGCGGTTGTCATCGGATGATCAAGCAAGGGGCGCGGCTCGTAGAAACGCCCGACGAGGTGCTGGAGGAGCTGGGTATTGCCCGGCGGCCGATGAGCAACGCAAAACGGGCGGCGAAGCGGGCCGTGCCGCTGGAGCACGCGGGGTTGCGCATTTCGTCGGGTGCGAAAGCTTCGCCAGCTGCGACCGCCGCCTTCGCCGACCCGCCACCGTCCGAACCGGCCCCCCAGCCGATGCTCGCCTCCGACACCGAACGGCTGCTCGCCGCGCTTGGCCATTCGCCGACTACGCTTGAAATTCTCGCCGCCCGCACCGAGATGGAAGACGCCGCCCTGCACGCCGTCCTGCTGCGGCTCGAACTCGCCGGCGAGGTCACGCTGCTGCCCGGCGGCCGCTTCATGCGAGCCCATCATGACTGAGCCGAGCCTGACTGGCGTCAACGGAGATTGGCCACTCTTCGCGACAGGCCATGCTACATTCGCGCCAAGGCACCCGACAAAGTACACAAGGAAACCACTTCATGCCCGCGCTGAACCTCGACACCGACCAGGACCGGATCGCCGAGCGCGTCAACGAACCCGACACGCTGTTCGTTGCCTGCCTGTGCGCGGAGTGGTGCGGGACGTGTCGCGAGTACCGGGACGCTTTCAACGAGCTCGCCGAGCGGCACCCGGAAGTCTGTTTTGCATGGATCGACATCGAAACCCATGCGGATCGCTTCGAAGACCTGGACGTCGAGAATTTCCCGACCGTCCTGATCGAAGACTCGGTTACGACACGATTCTTCGGTACGGTTTTACCGCAGGCGTCGATCGTCGAGCGGATGCTGAAGGATCTGACCGCGCTACCCGGCGTGACCGGCGCACCGAAGCTGCGGCCGGCGCTGGCGGTCGCCTGAAGGCGTCCTCACGCGCCGCCCCGCAACGCGTAAAGGCTTGCGGCGCGTGACTTGCGGCACGGCCCCTCTTCGACCATTTCCTGGGCAACACCGCGGCCGGAATCGCTGTCCGCACGCGGCGTTTGCCGCAGTTGATCAACCGCCAGACGCGCAATTATGATGGCGCGCTTTTATGGCACTCGACACGACGGCTTCGCGCCTTGTGCTATAAAGCGGTCGTTATTGGGTCGAAAACGGTCTGAAGCGAGCGTCGCGCGCCAGATTGGCGCACAAGGCCACCAACCCCGATCTACCAACCTCACATCGAGTCATGTCCAAAGCACTGATCATCGCCGAAAAGCCTTCTGTCGCGAACGACATCGCGCGCGCTTTGGGCGGCTTTACCAAGCATGACGAGTACTACGAAAGCGACGACTACGTCCTTTCCTCGGCAGTGGGCCACCTGCTGGAAATTGCCGCGCCCGACGAATACGAAGTCAAGCGCGGCAAGTGGAGCTTTGCCAACCTGCCCGTCATTCCTCCGCATTTCGATCTGAATCCGATCGCGAAGAGCGAGTCGCGCCTGAAGGTGCTGACCAAGCTGATGAAGCGAAAGGACATCGACCGCTTGATCAACGCATGCGACGCGGGGCGCGAGGGCGAGCTGATTTTCCGCCTGATCGCGCAGCACGCGAAAGCCAAACAGCCGGTGCAACGGCTGTGGCTGCAGTCGATGACGGCCGGCTCGATCCGCGAAGGTTTCGCGCGTCTGCGCAGCGACGAAGAGATGCAGCCGCTTGCCGATGCGGCCCGCTGCCGCTCGGAGGCGGACTGGCTCGTCGGCATCAACGGCACGCGCGCGATGACCGCGTTCAACAGCAAGGGCGGCGGCTTCTTCCTGACCACGGTCGGGCGCGTGCAGACGCCGACGCTGTCGATCGTCGTCGAGCGCGAAGAGAAAATTCGACGCTTCGTGCCGCGCGACTACTGGGAAGTGAAGGCGGAATTCGTCTGCGCGGGCGGCTTCTACGAAGGCCGCTGGTTCGACCCGAAATTCAAGCGCGACGAATTCGATCCGGAGAAGCGCGATTCGCGGCTCTGGTCGCTGCCCGCGGCAGAGACGATCGTCGCGGCTTGCCGCGGCCAGCTCGGCACGGTGACCGAGGAGTCGAAACCGTCGACGCAGCTGTCACCCGCCCTCTTCGACCTGACCAGCCTGCAGCGTGAAGCCAACGGCCGCTTCGGCTTTTCCGCGAAGAACACGCTGGGTCTGGCTCAGGCACTATACGAAAAGCACAAGGTGCTGACCTATCCGCGAACCGACGCGCGCGCGCTGCCGGAAGACTATCTGGACACGGTCAAGCAGACGCTCGGCATGCTCAAGGAGAGCAACAACTACCTGCCGTTCGCGAAGCAGGTACTCGACAAGGGTTGGGTGAAGCCGAACAAGCGCATCTTCGACAATTCGAAGATCAGCGACCACTTCGCAATCATCCCGACGCTGCAGGCGCCGAAGATTCTGTCCGAGCCGGAGCAAAAGCTTTACGACCTCGTCGTGAAGCGCTTCCTCGCCGTGTTCTTCCCGGCCGCCGAATACCGTGTGACGACACGCATCACCGAGGTGGTCGGCCATCAGTTCAAGACCGAGGGCAAGGTGCTGGTCGAGCCGGGCTGGCTGCAGGTCTACGGTCGCGAAACCAGCGGCGATGACGCGAACCTCGTGCCGGTCCAGAAGGACGAAAAGGTCAAGACCGACAAGATCGCCGCGCAGCAACTGGTCACGAAGCCGCCCGCGCGCTACAACGAAGCGACGCTGCTGTCGGCGATGGAAGGCGCGGGCAAGCTGGTCGAAGACGACGAGTTGCGCGAAGCGATGGCGGCCAAGGGGCTCGGCACGCCGGCGACGCGCGCGGCGATCATCGAAGGTCTGCTCACCGAAAAATACCTGATCCGCGAAGGCCGCGATCTGATTCCGGCCGCCAAGGCCTTCCAGCTGATGACGCTGCTGCGCGGCCTCGGCGTGAAGGAACTCACCGCGCCGGAACTGACCGGCGAGTGGGAGTACAAGCTGTCGCAGATGGAGCGCGGCAACCTGCCGCGCGACGCGTTCATGCAGGAAATCGCGCGCATGACGCAGACGATCGTCAAGCGCGCGAAGGAATACGATTCCGACACGATCCCGGGCGATTACGCGACGTTGCAGACCCCTTGCCCGAATTGCGGCGGCCAGGTGAAGGAAAACTACCGGCGTTTCGCGTGCTCGAAATGCGAGTTCTCGATCTCGAAGATTCCGGGTGGCCGTCAGTTCGAGATCGCCGAAGTCGAGGAACTGCTGCAGAACAAGACGATCGGGCCGCTGTCGGGTTTCCGCAGCAAGATGGGCCGGCCGTTCTCGGCAATCCTGAAACTGTCGCTCGACGACGAGATCAAGAACTACAAGCTCGAGTTCGACTTCGGCCAGGACGCGGGCGGCGAAGACGGCGAACCGCCCGATTTCTCCGATCAGCAGCCAGTCGGCGCGTGCCCGAAGTGTCAGGGCCGCGTGTTCGAGCACGGCATGAGCTACGTCTGCGAGAATTCGGTCGCCAGCCCGAAGACGTGTGACTTCCGCTCCGGCAAAGTGATCCTGCAGCAGGAAATCGCCCGCGAACAAATGGCCAAGCTGCTCGAGGAGGGTCGCACCGACCTGCTGACGAACTTCAAGTCGTCGCGTACCGGCCGTAACTTCAAGGCGTACCTCGTCAAGCAGAACGACGGCAAGATCGGCTTCGAATTCGAGAAGAAGGAGCCGGCGGCGGCCAAAACCGCGGCGGCGAAGACTTCGGCCGCTCGCTCGGCGGCGAAGGCGATGCCGGAATCGGACGAAGGCGATACCGCCGTGGCCGTAAAGGCCGAGCCGGCAGCAAAGAAGGTGGCGGCGAAGAAGGCGCCCGCCGCCAAGACCGCAGCGGCCAAGAAGGCACCGGCGAAGAAAACCGCGGCGCGTAAAACCGGCTCGTAAGACGGCCCTCGAATCGCCGGCTTGCGGTGTTAGCGGCAGGAGTCGCGTGAGCCGCCAGTCGGTGATCCGTGCATCGGAGGTCGCGGCTTCGGCCGCACCTGCCCATGAAAATAGCGCAGTCACTTCAGGTGACTGCGTTTTTTTATTGCTCGCCCGCAAAGCTGCGGGCTTCGGCATTGAAAGATTTACAGCGGCGACAACACCGTCGGCCGTGTGCGATTCGTCGACTTCGTCAGCGGCTTTGGTACGGCCGGCGACAGCTCGCTATCGAGCAGCCGCGAAAGCGGCTCGGCGCCATCGAATGCCTCCGGCGCGCGCGACTCGGCAGACTCGAACGCGGCAGACGTTGCCGGCTGCACCAGACCATCCTTGATCCATTGCTCGCCAAGCACGCTGTTCGGCGTCTGGTTGAAGTGCTCGACCAGATGGTCGATAAACGTGCGCACCTTGGCCGGCAGGTGACGGCGGCTCGGATACGCAATGTTGATCTCGACCTGCGGCAAACGATAATCGCCGAGCAGACGCACGAGCCGGCCACGCGTCATGTCGCGACCGATCAGGTAGCTCGGCAAGATGGCGATGCCCATGCCGAGCAGCGCAAACTGCCGCAACATTTCCGTGTTGTTCGCGACGATCACGTTCGACGGCCGCACACGCACTTCGCCTTCCGGCCCGGTGAACACGCGCTCGTCGCCCCAGTATTCAGACGGCAGGCTCAGGCACGGATGCTCGAGCAGATGTTCGGGACGTGTCGGTGTACCATGCTTTTCCAGATACGCCGGCGTCGCGCAAACGGTCATGCAGCCGGTGGTCAGACGCCGGGTAACGATGCTCGCGCTGCGCATTTGCCGCGCGATCACGACGCCGACGTCGAAGCCTTCCTCGACGAGATCGACCTGACGATCGACCAGCGTGACGTCGGGAATGACTTTCGGATAGCGCTCCGCGTACGTCTGCAGCACGGGCGCGAGGTTATGGAGCCCGAACACGACGGGCGCGACGATGCGCAGCGTGCCGACGGGTTCGTGATTGCGAGCGACCACCATCTGTTCGACGTCTTCCAGTTCGTCGAGAATCTGACGGGCGCGCTCGAGATAGACCTGACCGGATTCGGTCAGCGACAAGCTGCGGGTTGTGCGATTGAGCAGCCGTGTACCAAGACGGCCTTCGAGGTCGGCAACGTGACGGGTGGCGACCGCATTGGAAATATCCATCGCGCTCGCGGCGCGCGCAAAACTGCCGAGATCCGCCACCTTGACGAAAACTCGCATCGACTGCAAATGATCCATAGGACAACTCCCTGCCTGATTACTGCTTCCTGACAATTGGTGAAAACCAGCGAAGCGAGCTTGGAATTCTCCTACGACTCGCAATATCGTGCAGAAGTTGCCCGCGAAATAGGAAATATTGTCGATTTTGGTACGACTGTGTCGATAAAATCGGGGCCTGACTGCAGATTATTCCCAAAATAAAAACAATCTGCTGCGCTGCAGCTTACTCTGTCTCTTTTGTTCAAACAGACGTAAAGGTCGTCCGGGCATTGCGGGATCGGAAAAAATCAAAAGTAAACCAAGGGTCCAAAGAAAAAGCCGCCCGGGGCGGCTTTTCATGCTGAGTGAGTACTCACATGATCAGGCCGTGAGCTTTTCCTCCAGCGCGCGCTTTGCTTCGGTCAGTGCCGGCGGCAGACCGTGTTGCAGCGTGTCAAAGAGTTCCGCGTGCAGCACGAGTTCGTCGCGCCATGCGGCGGCGTCGACCGAAATCACCTGCTCGAACTGCTCGCGGGTGAAGTTCAGGCCGCTCCAGTCGATGTCCTCGTAGTGCGGAGAAATGCCGAAAGCATGCTCTTCACCCTGCGCAGTGCCCTCGACGCGGCCGACCATCCAGCTCAGCACGCGCATGTTCTCCCCGAAGCCCGGCCACACGAACTTGCCGTCCGCGCCCTTGCGGAACCAGTTCACGCAGAAGATCTTCGGCAGCTTCGCGCCCAGTTGCTGCAGACGCTCGCCGGTTTTCAGCCAGTGGCTGAAATAGTCGCTCATGTTGTAGCCGCAGAACGGCAGCATCGCGAACGGATCGCGACGCACCACGCCCTGCTGGCCAGCCGCAGCGGCGGTGGTTTCGGAGCCCATCGTTGCCGCCATGTAGACGCCCTCGACCCAATCGCGCGCTTCGGTGACGAGCGGCACGGTCGTCGAGCGGCGGCCGCCGAAGATGAACGCGTCGATCGCGACACCGGCCGGGTTTTCCCAGTCGGCGTCGATCGACGGGCACTGCGAAGCCGGCGCCGTGAAGCGCGCGTTCGGATGCGCCGCCTTGCGGCCGGTTTCCTTCGCATCGGCAGGCGTCCAGTCCTTGCCTTGCCAGTCGATCAGGTGCGCCGGCGGCTCGTCGGTCATGCCTTCCCACCAGACGTCGCCGTCGTCGGTCAGCGCGACGTTCGTGAAGATCACGTTTTCCTTGAGCGTGGCGAGCGCGTTGTAGTTGGTCTTTTCGCTCGTGCCCGGCGCGACACCGAAGTAGCCGGCTTCCGGATTGATCGCATACAGGCGGCCGTCCTTGCCCGGCTTGATCCATGCGATGTCGTCGCCGATCGTCGAAATTTTCCAGCCGTTCAGGCCTGCCGGCGGGATCAGCATCGCGAAGTTGGTCTTGCCGCACGCCGACGGGAACGCCGCCGCCACGTGATGCTTGCGACCTTGCGGCGACGTGACGCCGAGAATCAGCATGTGTTCGGCAAGCCACCCCTCCTGGCGGCCCATCGTCGATGCGATGCGCAGCGCGAAGCACTTTTTGCCGAGCAGCGCATTGCCGCCATAGCCCGAGCCAAAGCTCCAGATTTCGCGCGATTCAGGGAAATGCACGATGTACTTGGTCTTGTTGCAAGGCCACGACACGTCCTGCTCGCCCGCCGCAAGCGGAGCGCCGACCGAATGCACGCACGGCACGAACTCGCCGTCCTCGCCGAGCACGTCGTACACTTTGCGGCCCATGCGCGTCATGATGCGCATATTGGTCACGACGTACGGGCTGTCGCTCAGCTCGACGCCGATGTGCGCGATCGGCGAGCCGAGCGGGCCCATTGAGAACGGCACCACGTACATGGTGCGGCCGCGCATCGCGCCGTCGAACAGGCCGTCGAGCGTCGAGCGCATTTCGGCCGGGGCGATCCAGTTGTTGGTGGGGCCGGCGTCTTCGGCGCGCTGCGAGCAGATGAAGGTACGATCTTCGACGCGCGCGACGTCTGACGGATCGGAGCAGGCGAGATAGGAATTGGGACGCTTGGCGGGGTTGAGCTTCTTCAGGGTACCGGTTTCGACCATCTGTGCGCACAGGCGGTCATACTCCTCCTGCGAACCGTCACACCAGACCACTTTTTCGGGCTTGGTCAGCGCGGCGATGCGTTGGACCCAGTCGATCAATTTGCGGTGTTTGACCCATGTGGGCGCCTCGATAGCGGGCTGCCCTTCGAACGAGGGAAGATTCATCGACTTGTCTCCGTGTAATAAAGCAATAGAAAAACGGTACAAGCCCGGGGACGCTGCATGCGAGAGGCATTGAATTCATCGCGCCGCCATGTCGATTCGACTGCCGGCGCACGATTGCGCAGATGGTCCTGGGCCGCACAGCTTGCCGAGCGGAGGCGCACTTCCTACAAGGCTTCTGCAACCTTGTGTAAAGCGACTTGCCTCAACACGCAACAAACTGCTAAAAACGTTCTCAATTCGCCTTCACGCAGCGCTGCCGTTCTTTTGTGTGCGGCAGCTTCTACGGTAGGGCAATCAGCCAGACCAACGTGTGACCTAAGTCACACGCTGGGACAGTGAGCATAACATTCCGTTCGCACCACCGAGGTGCGCCGCAAATTACATACCATGAAGATTGCCATCCTCGACGATTACCAGGACGCCGTTCGCAAGCTCGACTGCTTTCAATTGCTGGCCGACCATGAAGTCAAAGTTTTCAACAATACCGTGCGTGGTCTCGGACAACTGGCAAGCCGGCTGGCGGAAGTTGACGCCCTCGTCCTAATTCGCGAACGCACCCGCATCACCTCGCAACTACTCGACAAGTTGCCGCGTTTGCGCATGATCAGTCAGACCGGCAAGGTGTCGAACCACATCGATCTTGCGGCTTGTACCGAGCGCGGCATCGCCGTGCTGGAGGGCACCGGCTCACCGGTCGCGCCGGCCGAGCTGACGTGGGCACTCATCATGGCCGCCCAACGGCGCATTCCGCAATACGTGGCAAACCTTAAACAGGGCGCCTGGCAGCAGTCGGGACTGAAGACGTCGGCGCTTCCGCCGAACTTCGGCCTGGGTCAAGTGCTGCGCGGACAGACGCTCGGGATCTGGGGCTACGGCAAAATCGGCCGCCTGGTGGCCGGCTATGGCAAGGCGTTTGGCATGAACGTGCTGGTGTGGGGCCGCGAGCATTCGCGCGAAGCCGCTCAGGCCGACGGCTACGGCGTCGCGACGACCCGTGAGGAGTTGTTCGAGACCAGCGATGTGCTGTCGCTGCATCTGCGTCTGCACGACGACACACGTGGCATCGTCAAGCAGGACGATCTGATGCGCATGAAGCCGACCGCGCTGCTCGTGAACACGAGCCGCGCCGAGCTGCTCGAAGAGAACGCGCTGGTGAACGCGCTGTCGCACAACCGTCCGGGGATGGTCGCGATCGACGTCTACGAAAGCGAACCGATCCTGCAGGGCTACAGCCTGCTGCGCATGGAAAACGTGATTTGCACGCCGCACATCGGCTATGTAGAACGTGAGAGTTACGAGCTTTATTTCTCCGCGGCGTTCAAGAACATTCTTGCGTTCGATGCCGGCGATACCACCAGCGCCGCGAATCCGGAAGCCTTGCAAGGCGGGCGTCGGCGCTGATTGGCAGGTGAGGCGGCTGGCGGGTCGGGTTTGGCCCGCCGGGCCCCGTCGCTCACCGTGCTTCGTGCGCTCCCGCCTCCATCAGCGCAGGCACGCGTTCAAGGAAGACCTCGCCGTCCGCGCGGCCGAGGTTATAGGCGTGCACCATCTGCGACGGACTCGTGTAATCCCAGCTTGAAATGGGCACCTTGCGCGACGGCTGCACGTAAAGCCGCTGCTGCACGCCGTGCGGCACGACGAACATCTGCGGCCGCGGATAGAGACGCGTGACCATTACGAGCACGTTACCCGGCACATCGGCGTCGAGCGCGCCGACCGGGACGTTATCGACCATCCCGCCGTCCAGCACCGGCCGGCCGTTGCGCCGCAGAACCGGCGTGAACGGCGGCGTACTCGACGATTGCAGGATCAGGTCCGCAAGCTCGTCGACGCTCGCGCAATCCTGCGCGCGCACGAATTCCGGATGAAAACCGAGCGTCCGACCGAGCGTCGGATGCAGCGTCTTGCGCACGTATTTTTCGATGTTGTATGCGACCAGCCCCGCCGCGACCGCGCTTCTCGCGCCGAGCCAGCGCGGCAGATGGGATACGCCGATGCGGATTTCCGGCGCCTGCGCGAGCTTCGAAAACTTGTCGCCGTAGATGTCGAGCAGCGCCTGCCGGTAGATCCTGTAATGCGGAAATACCGACTCGCCGCGCAGCAGGTTGCCCCAGTAGGCATTGCGCGTGTTGTGGCGCAGCGCTTCTTCGTAGTAGCGCATGACCCAGTCGGAATCGCCGCGCGTGTAAATCATGCACGCGGTCGCGGCGCCGGCCGAAATGCCGGTGATCACGCGCGGACGGATGTCGAGCTGCGGCTGCACGACGTCCCAGAAACCCGCCTGCCACCAGCAGCGGTTACCGCCGCCGGCGAATACGACCTGATCGAACATGCTGCTTTTCCTTGCTTTCCTTGGCTGTTGCTATGGGTACTTTGTGGCACCTGTCCGCTCGGATCGAGCGGGCATTCACGCCAGCAGTGCGTAAGTCGTGGTGGCTTGAACGGCCATATTGCCGCCTTCGTCGAACAGTTCGACTTCGCCGAACACAAGATTGCGGCCCATGCGCAGCACGCGCGCCTTGATCAGCACGTCGCCCTTGCGGACCGCGCGCATGAAGTTGATGTTCAGCGACACCGTGCTCATCGGCTTGAAGCCGCCGAGCGCGGCGGTAATTGCGACGATCATCGCCGTATCGGCGGCTGCCATGAACACCTGGCCGCTAATCATGCCGCCCGAGTGACGCCACTCGCCGGAAAACGGCAGACGCAGCGTCGCGCTTTCCTCGTCGACCTTGATCGGCGTCAACGTGAGCGCCCGGACCCATGGCGCGAGGACTCGATCGAGCAACTCGGTAATCTCTTTGTCATCCATGGCATTCCCCGGTCGAAAGCCGCGTGACGCCGCATGCATCGAGGTGTCCGCGACATGATACCGGCAGCGCCGGACGCGTCGACGTTTTCGGGACGGCGGTTTTGTCGAGGGAAGGCTCGAGCTTCAGCGATGTGATTTTTTTAATAAAACTGCTAAAAGGGCTTGGCAATCTCGAAAAGATGCTGCATAATTTCGCTTCTGTTGGGGCGTTAGCTCAGTTGGTAGAGCAGCGGACTCTTAATCCGTAGGTCGAGTGTTCGAGTCACTCACGCCCCACCAACAAATTCAAGCAAAAAGCCCGGTCACTACGACCGGGCTTTTTGCTTTCTGGGTGCCGTGTCGCGACCCAACACGACAGTTTCTCTCCCGCCCGACGCCGACCGCGCTCACCTCATAGCAATCGCCCAAACCGACTTCTGTCCGAACGCGGACGTTGATGCCCCGTACCGCGCAAAAGCCCTGCCGTCAGACACCAGAAACGAGAACGCGATTGGTGAGCCCCCCGACATTCTGAGAAAATGTACCGTTCGCAGCACCACCCTCTCTTCCGAGACTATGGAATCAAAATTCTACCGAGGCTGGCACCTCGCCAAAACGGACATGGAATTTAAGGCCACTGAATTCGAATGGTCGTTGATCCGATTTTACGAAGCCTTCTCTCGCTTTGTGCTGACGACCGGCATGATCACGATTGCGGCCGATGTCGATATCAAATACCAGGAGCACGTGATCCTGCACGTCATCCGTATGCAGGATCGTCCCAAGAACAGCGCCACGATCGCACGTCTGATGAATCGTGACGATATTCCGAACATTCAGTACAGCCTGAGAAAACTCGAAGCGGCGGGCCTGATCGAAAAGCAGCGGGACGGCAACGGCAAGACGTCCTCCTATCTCGCGAGCGAACTCGGCATGAAGCTAACCGACGAGTACCACAAGATCCGTCAGGAAATCCTCGTCAAGCGGCTGGAAGAGATCAGCGAGGTGGAGGAGAAGTTTGAGAAGACCGCGCGGTTCATGTCGCTGCTGACAGGCATTTACGAAGAGGCTGCGCGCGCTTCGGCCACCATCACGCCGCAGACCGAGGAGCCGCCCGCAAAGGCAAAAAGCCCCCGCAAGCCGCGCAAGGCGGCGGGGGGCTAAGCGCCTCGCCAAGTGACGGGGCAGGACCTTCCGTGATGTGTGTCGTGCAGAAGGTCGCTCCCCAGCTCAAAGGGCCGGGTGTGCCTGATGCCAGCTGGTCGCGCGCTGGAAGGCCATGCCCGCACGGCACAACACCGCTTCATCGCCGTGCGGTGCGATGAACTGGAAGCCGATCGGCAGACCCGCCGCGGTTTGCCCGCACGGTAGCGCCATGCTCGGATGCCCCGTCGAGTTGAATGGGGCCGTGAACTGGATCAGCCGCGCATTGAGTTCCGGAGACTGCGCAAGCTCGCCCAGCTGTTCGTGCGTCGGCGCCGCGAACGGCTGCACCGGTGCGACCAACAGGTCAATTTCGCTCATCACCTTGTTGACCTGTCCGCGCAACGCGGCACGGTTCAGCAGCACCTGCTGATAACGCAGTGCGCTGGTTTCGTGTCCGATCTGGATCAGGCGGTTCAGGGCGGGGCCATAATCAGCGGCCTGGCTCGGCCAGGTGTCGGCGTGCGCAAGCGCAACCTGCACGCCGCAATCTTCCTGCCATTCATCGACTACGGTGCGAACCGCCGGGACTCGCACCTCGCGAATGTCAGCGCCGAGTTCCTTGAGCACCATGAGTACGCGCTCGAGCGCTTCGACAATCACCGCATCGGTACCCTCGGTGTTCCAGGCCGGATCGATGCCGATGCGCAAGCCGCGCAGATCCCCGGCCTGCCCGGACAAGCTCAGGCGTTCCTCCGGCAGCGAAGTCGGGTCGAGCGGATCGTAGCCGGCGATCACACCGAGCATCAGCGCGGCGTCGGCGGCATTGCGCGCCATCGGGCCGACATGATCGAGGCTCGCGCCCAGCTCGAAGGCGCCGTAGCGGCTCACGCGGCCCCAGGTCGGCTTGATGCCGGTCAGGCCGTTCGCGGCCGCCGGGAAGCGGATCGAACCGCCGGTATCGGTGCCGAGCGCGCCATAGCACAGACCCGCGGCCGTAGCCACGCCCGAGCCGCTCGACGAGGCCCCGGCCCAGTGGTTCGCGTGCCACGGGTTGACCGGTTCGGCGATGCTTGGGTGGTGAGTGGCGAATGCGCCCTCGGTCATCTGCAGCTTGCCGAGCACAACGGCACCGGCTTCGCGCAGTCTTCTGACCACGGTCGCATCCTCGTTCGGCACGAAGTTCTTGTGGATCGTGGTGCCGGCTGCGGTCGGCGTGCCCGCCGTCCAGAACAGATCCTTGACGCCGAGCGGCACGCCATGCAGCGCGCCAAGCGTTTCGCCCGCGAGCACCTTGCGCTCGGCTTCTGCAGCATCGACGAGCGCCCGCTCGCGCATCACGAGCGCATAGCTGTGCAGCGTCGGATCGAGCCGTTCGATGCGTTCGAGCATGGCACGCGTGACCTCGACCGGCGAGATCTCGCGCGTGCGGATCATGCGCGCAAGCGTGCCGATGTCCAGGTAGTGCAGATCGGTATTTGACATGATTGGATAGGTATCCTGATAGGCAGCTTAAAGACCGAGTTCCGCGCGCGGGCGGGTCAGCGTATCGATCAATGCGTACATGATCTTGCGGGCGCACGGCATCAGATCAGGGATATACGTCGCGCCCATGCCGCCAAGACCTTCGGCGACCGGTTCGGGCGAGCCTTCCGCGGGCCACGGCCAGCCGATCCGCGCGGTCGGGATGCCGAAGCGCCGCAGCGCGGCGCCGTCTGTCTGTCCACCGAGGTAGTCGGGCGTCGGATGGGGGCGCTGTTCGATATGCTCCCAGCCGCGGCGTGCCGACTGGATGATCCAGTTGTCGGGCGCGGTGGTGCCGCCCGGCACCGAGCCGTACATTTCCCAGTCCAGATCGAAGTCGGGGTGACGCGTCTTGAGCCCCGCCATGAATTCCGCGAACTGTGCCTTGACCTCGCCAGGGCTCGTGCGCGGATTAATACGGACGTCGAAGAAAATTTCAGTGACTGCCGACGGGAACGCCGGACGCTCGGGCCAGCCGCCCTGCACACCCGCGATCCAGCCGTGCGGTTTGACCACGCCCGAGGTATTGCGCTCGGCATACTCGATCAGCCATTGTTCGAGTTCGAGGATCACCTGCGCGGCCGGAACAACCGAACTGCGGAAGCCCGGCGTGCCGCGCGGCACGCCCGCATAACCGAGCGTGCCCTTGACCTTGACCTTGAACCAGCCCATGCCCGGCTCTTCGTGATAGACCCAGTTCCATGGCTTCATCACGATCGCAAAGTCGGGCGCCACGCCCCGGCTCAGCAGATGCGTGACACCGGCCGACATGCCAGCCTGGTCGCGCGCCGCGATATCGACGGGCATGCCGCCATCCGCCATCGCGACCAGCAGGTCGCCCGTGAGCGGCACGCCGGCTTCGATCAGCGCGGTCGCGACTTCGGTGAGGGTCGCGATCATGCCTTTGGGATTGGAGGCCCCGAGCCCGAACACCCAGTCGCCTTCCATGCGCGCCTGCGGCTTCAGATCGACATGATCGGGCGGACCGACCCACGGGCTGTCGCTTGCGTCGCCTTCGAGGTGTGTGTCGATCGGCGCGTACAGCATCACGGACGCGCCGCCGCCGCTGCCGCGCTTCTCGCCCACCACATTTCCGGTCTGCTCGTTCATGCGGCGATAGCTCGCGCTCATGCCGATGCTGCCCAGATGGCGCGCCATGAACTCGCTAGCCTCGCGGGCGGCGCCGGTCGGGCTGTGGATGTTGGTCAGCTCGAACAAAAGCCGTTGCAGGCGGTGCGGATCGAGCTTCGCGCAGGCACGTTCGTACCAGGCCTGCTGTTCGGCGGAGAAGGGCAGCGGTGTCGTATTCACCATGAGTTGGCAATCCAGTAAAGAGTGCGATCAGTTCGACGGCGAGAACTGTTCGGCGTAGATGTTTTCCGGGCGTAGGCCGAGTTCGGCGAGCCGCTGCGTAGCCGCTTCGATCATGCGCGGCGGGCCGCACAGATAGGCAACGGTGTCGGCATGCGTGACATCCTCGGGGCGTAGCGCATGCACCGGATTGCCATGCAGCAGGTCGTCTGTCGGATTGTGATCAACTGAAATGCGCGCTTCGAGCTGGGGCAGCCAGTGCTTGCGCAAGTCGATGTCATCGAGGCAGAACAACTGCTCGGGCGTCGCACAGCCAAAGCTCAGCAGCACGGGCGGCTTGCGTCCGGACTTGCGGCGGATCGTGTCGATCATCGACATGATCGGCGCGAGACCCGTGCCCCCCGCCACCATGATGTGCGGTGCCGGGACCTTCTCCCGCAGATAGAAGTTACCGAACGGGCCTTCGATTTCGAGCACGTCGTCGGGTTGCGCCTGGTTTTCGAGCCACGACGACATCACACCGTCTTCGAGCAGACGCACCAGCAGTTCGATCTTCGGCAAGTCGGCCGCGGTGCTCGACGGCGAGTAGCTGCGCGTCACGTCGGTGCCCGGCACGCGGACCTGGATGAATTGCCCCGGACGGAAGTCGAGCCACGAGCCTTCGGCCAGTTCGAGCGTGACGCGCACCGCATTGGGGGCGATCTTCTCGATGCTGTCGACGAATGCATGCGCCTTGACGGCCTGGGTCGAACCCACAGCGCTCTCGTAGTTCAACGAGAACGTGCAATCGGTTTCGGGTTCGGTCACGCACAGCAGACGGTCGCCGGCATCGAACTCGCTCTTGAGCAGAGTCGAACTCGCGCCGGCGCGCAGACCGGCCCGGCCTTCCACCAGATGCGCCATGCAGCTCGAGCACGAGCCCGAGCGGCACTGGTGGAGGACCGGCGCCCCGGCGGCGAGAGCGGCGTCGAGCACGCTCTCGCCCGGCTGCACGGCAACCGATGTCTCCTTTCCGTCGCGGAACTTCAGGGTGACATGTTTAACGGACGACATACGGATACCTTAGTAAAACGAAAGTTCTGATTACTTCTCTTCTTCTTCGATCTTCTCGACGAAGTAGCCGGGCGCCTTGCCCTCAGCGGTACGCTTCATGCGGATCGCGCCCGCCTTGATCGCACCATCGACGCCACGACCCGGCTTCGCGATGCCGCGGTTCCAGCGCGAGGCGATCTTGCGCCAGGTGATCGGCGAGACGTCGGTCGATACCAGCTGTTCGTCGTCCCAGCCCGTGCCGTCGGCGTAGAAGTCGTGCATCGCCTCGCGCGCGTACAGGTCGCAGTCGTTGAAACCGTGCAGACACAGCGGCTTGAAGAAGTACTCGTAGCGGTATTCGAAATCCTTGCGCTCTTTCTCGGTCGGGCAGACGCGCGCCAGGATTTCCCAGTATTCGTAGGTGTCATCCGTGATCGGCACGTACCACTCGAACTGCACGACATGCTCTTCCGGCCAGTTCTCGACCATCAGCACGCCGGGTAGGAAGACGGAGGTTCGGTACGGTCGCGCGACCGGGTTGTCGATCTCGAGACCGACCTTCTCGTTCTTGAGGATCGGGGTCCACTTCTCGG
The DNA here is from genome assembly GCA_000173575.1 of Burkholderia sp. H160. GTDB lineage: Bacteria > Pseudomonadota > Gammaproteobacteria > Burkholderiales > Burkholderiaceae > Paraburkholderia. The sequence continues at coordinate 30,803 of ABYL01000008.1, forward strand.
TGAACAGCCATTGCACGAGACCCTTCGGACCGTTCTCGTCTTCCACCGGAGCGATGCAGTCGTCCGAGGCCGGGACGATGCCGAGCGGCAGCACCCAGTCCTTCGCGTGGATGATCGCGTTGTCCTTGTGGACCAGGATGTGGGCGTTGTCGAAGCCGTTCTCGCACGCGATACGCCAGTTCGCAAAACCGGTGCGGTGCATGCCGCGCGCGACTATGTCTTTGTCGAGCAGACTCGGGGCCGACGGCCAGAGCGGGTGCGGGAAGCGCTCGTCGTTTTCGGGGAAACGGATCGGCAGGTCTTGCGCGAGCGGCGGCACGTCTTCGAGCGGGAAGTCGTCTTCGCGCACGAACACGAAGATCATGCCGGCGATTTCCTCGACCGGGTACGTCGTCACTCCGGTGGTGCCGATCAGCTTGTCGTCCGGGTTACCGGCGATGGTGGCGAGCTTGCCGTCTTCGAGATTGAACGTGAAGCCGTGATACCAGCAGCTGATGGTGTCCTTGGTCAGGCACATCGGCTTGGCCGACATGCGCACGCCGCGGTGAACGCACTGATCCTTGAGCGCGTAGATCTTGCCGTCGACCCGGCGCAGCACGATCGGAATGCCGCAGATCTGGATGCCTTCGACGGCGTCTTCGGGCAGTTCCTTGCTGAACAGCGCCGGATACCAATGATTGATGAAACCCCACGCGGCATCTTTGTATGGCTGGTACTGGCTCTGAACCTTGGCGTCGTTGACGCGGGCATCGCTGATGTTGTTCAGACGCGCACCAGTGCTGCGACGGCGGACGATTGGGGTATCGCTCATGACGAATTTCTCCTGATTGGTATCGACTAAGTGGCGCCTGGCCTCTTGTGACGGGCGCGGACTCTGGGCAACCGAACCGGCCCTCGGACGGGCCTCGTGGTTCGATGCTGTCGACAAAGGCTACGGAACTAAAATTTGACAGTCAATTTAATTTCGATCAATGTTCGATTGTCGTTGAATTGATTATTGACTGACAAATCACCGGAAAGCCTTGCTGGATGGCCTTGTCAGCGAAGTGGCCGTTTTCTTCCGGGCGCGGTGCGCAAGGGCGTAACTAGGGCTTATCCCGAGTGAATGCGGGGGCTTCGGACGGTTCGGAACCCCACTGCGCGGCCCGTAATTACCCTAATCAAAAGACAGGAGACACCTCGATGAGCACCACCCAGACCATGCGCGCGATGCGCGTTCACGACGCGGGCGGACGTTTCGTACTCGATACGATTGCGCGCCCCGAACTGCTGCGCCCGACCGATGTGCTGGTCAGCGTGAAGGCATCCGGTGTCGTGCCGAACCTGCGCAACGTGATGAGCAATTACGGCGACCGCGCCTACCTCACGGTGCCTGATCTGCCCGCGATCTACGGTCTCGACACGGCCGGTGTGGTGGCCGAGGTCGGCAGTGCGGTGACCGGGCTCGCGCCGGGAGACCGCGTCTATATCAACCCGGGCCGCTCGTGCGGTTCGTGCCATGCGTGCCGGATGGGCGAGACGATCAACTGCGAGGCGTTCACGTTCCAGGGCTATTTCGGCTTCGGTCCGAAGTCGAAGAAGATCTACGAGCAGTACCCGTACGGCGGTTTCTGCGAATTCGCGACGGCACCGGCCGACGGCCTCGTCAAGCTGCCCGACGCCGTGAGCTTCGAGACAGCGGCGCGCTTCGGTTATCTGGGAACGGCTTACTCCGGTCTGCGCAAGGCGGGCGTCGGCGCTGGGCGCACGGTGCTGATCGTCGGTGCGACGGGCACGCTCGGGCTCGGTACCGTGCAGATCGCGCGCGCCATGGGCGCGACCCGCATTCTCTGCGTGGCGCGTAACGAAGCGCTGCTTGCGCGCGTCAAGGCGCTCGATCCGCAGCGCATCCGCACCTTCTCCTACGGCACCGGTTCGCTGGTCGAGTGGGCGCGCGAGGAGACCGACGGCATCGGCGTCGATGCGGTCATCGATGCGATCGGGCCGGGCTCGCCGCATCAGGTCACGCTCGATGCGATCGGAACGCTGCGCCGAGGCGGCAAGCTCGTCGAGATCGGCTCGATGAACGATCCGCTGCCGCTCGTGATGCACGAGATGATGTGCTCGCAGATCAGCATCATCGGTTCAGTGTGGTTCTCGGTCGCCGAAGGTCAGGATCTCGCGAACATGGCCGCAGCCGGCACGCTCGATCTCGGTGTGTTCGATCACCACACCTACCCACTCGATCAGGTAAACGAAGCGCTGGCCGATGCGGAAAAGCGCGCAGGCGGCTTCGTTAACGTCGTCGTCGTTCAATAAGCCAACACAAGCAAGCACATTGAGGAGAACAAGATGGTGAGACGCATCGTGACCGGCGAGCATGCCGGCAAGTCGGTATTCCTGGCGGACGGTCAGGTGGAAACCGGACACGCTTATGCGGCGGTGCCGGGCTTCGAGACAACCCAGGTCTGGGCGACCCTCCAAGGGGCCGCAACGCTGCCGCACGCAGGCGGCGATCCCGTGATCGGGCTGAACTCGGTGATTCCCGATCCGCACGGCACGCGCTTCATGATCGTGCAGTTTCCGCCCGACAGCGTGATGGCTTCGCCCAACTTCGATCCGGCCGCGGCAGGTGCCGAGTACGCCGCGAACCTGCCGGGTCTGGCCGAGTGCTTCGAGCCCGATGGCTCCGGCTTTCACCGCACCCAAACGGTCGACTACGACATCATCCTGAGCGGCGAACTGACGCTCGAACTCGACGATGGCCAGGCGCGTCATCTGAAGGCCGGCGACATCGTGATCCAGAACGGTACCCGTCATGCCTGGCGCAACCGCAGCACGCAGCCAGCCGTGATGGCGTCGGTCCTGATCGGCGCCGAACGAAAGTAAAGCTCAGCGGGAGAAACGAAGTGGGAACGCAAACGATGAGCCAGCACGCCGGACACCATGCGCAGCATCAGCCGCGCGTCGCACCGCACACCGAAACGCTCGAGTGGAGCAGTGCGATGCTGCTAGGTCATGCGCCGATCGACGAGTCCCACGAGGAGTTCGTCGAGGTGGTCATGGCGCTGCGCGAGTGCACGCAGCACACCGCGCTGGCCTGCCTGCAGGCCGTGGAGACGCATCTGCTGTCTCACTTCGCCGTCGAACACGAGTGGATGAAGAAAACCGATTTTCCGGCCACGGAGTGCCATCTCGACGAGCACCAGAAAGTACTCGACGCGGTGCAGCGGGTGAATGCGCTGGCGGCGGCCGGGGAAGTCGGGTTGTCCAACGTGAAGCGGCTCGCGCAGGCGCTGATCGACTGGTTCCCCGGTCATGCGGACTATATGGATTCCGCGCTATCCGCCTGGATCAACAAGAAGCTGCATGGTGGCGCGCCGGTGGTCTTGCGCAGGGAGTTGCAGGTCAACACGCCCACGTCCGATCTTTAAAAAAATTGAAGTAGGTGAAAGAAAAATTGACCATGTCATTTGATTAGGCTTCCTCATCACGTGGCAGGTTCGGACCGGTTTTCTTGAAACAGAGGTGATCGGTGATCGCCTTGCAAAAAAATGTTTGGAGATGTCAATTGAATACGCGGAAGACCTTCGTGAAATCGCTCATTGGCGCGTCGGCAATGCTCTTTGCCGCCGCTTCGTACGCTCAGAGCAGCGTAACGCTCTACGGTATCGTGGACGGCGGACTGCTCTATCTGAGCAAGACCCGGAACGCCGCCGGCGGCAATGGCGGCAAATTCTTCGGATTTACCGATAGCGGCCAGATGCCTTCGCTGTTCGGCCTGACCGGCGACGAGGATCTGGGCGGTGGTCTTCACGCCGAGTTCAAGCTCGAAAGCGGCATCAACATCGCGAACGGTGGCTTGAACGATTCGAATGGCAACCTGTTCGGCCGCCAAGCCTGGGTTGGCGTACGTGGCAACTTCGGTACCGCGCGCGCGGGTCTGCAGTATTCGCCGTTCTTCAATTCCGTGTTCGCGCTCGATCCGCGCAATATGTCGCAGCTCGGCAGCTCCCTGGTGCCGTTCATCGACACCACCGTCGTGACCGCAATCTTCAGCGCCAACGCGCTGACCTACACGAGTCCTGTGCTGGGCGGGCTGCAAGGTAGCGTGATGTATGCGCCAGGCGGCGTAGCGGGCAGCTTCCAGACTGGCCGCTCGTACTCGGCAAATCTCTCGTACAACTGGAATGATCTCGGCCTGTATGCCGCCTACTACAACGGCATCGAGGGTCCTGCGACCGCGCCGTTGCCGGACAGACTTGGGATGGTAGGCCGTGTCATCGGCGCCACCTACAAATTCGGCACGCTGACGGCCAAGGCCTCGTTTACCGACTTCAAGATGGCGGGTAGCGGCATCGACTACGACATCTGGAGCGGCGGCTTCGACTATCAGGCGAGGCCTGCACTCAATTTGAACGCTGGCGTCTGGTACACGGTCAACCGCAACGATACACATAGCAAATCGCTCGTGGGTGCGGTGGGTGCGACCTATAACCTGTCGAAACGCACCGGGGTGTACACGCAGGTCGGCGTGGTCAACAACAAGGGCAACCAGAACTTCGGCCTCGAGATTGGCAATGGCGGCAATACGCCGAGTTCGCTGTACGCGCCGACCGGCACGACCGTGGGCGTCGATATCGGCATCCATCACACGTTCTGATCGCCACGAGCGGAATATCGAGTTAGGAGTTTTCTATGTTGTTGAAGGGTAAAACCGGTCTGGTGACCGGCGGTGGCTCCGGCATGGGCCGTGCGGCCGCGTTGAAACTTGCCGCGGAAGGCGCCACCGTGGTGCTCGCCGGCCGTACCGAGGACAAGCTTGCCGCAGTCAGGGACGAGGTGCTTGCGGCGGGCGGATCGGCGGAGATCAAGGTGATGGATGCGGCGCGGCGCGAGGATCAAAAGGCGCTCGTCGAATTTATCGAGGCTCGCTTTGGCCGTCTGGATTTCGCGTTCAACAACGCGGGCGGTCACGCCGACTTCAAGCCGATCGATCAGACGCCACCCGATGAAGCGGAATGGGTCATCGACCTGAACTTCAAGGGGGTCTATTACGGCGTCAAGTATCAGGTCGAGGCCATGTTGCGCGCAGGGGGCGGCGCCATCGTGAACAATGCGTCGATCTTCGGCCTGCGCGGCATGGGCGGGATTGCGCATTACGTGGCAGCGAAGCATGCGGTGGTCGGTCTGACGCGCGCGGTGGCCAAGGAGTATGCGGAGCGCAACATTCGCATCAACGCGATCTGTCCGGGTGCGACCGAAACGCCCAACTACATGCGATCGACCGGCGGCGACGTGCATTTGCTCGATGACATGATTCCGATGCGCAGGATTGGACAACCGGACGAGGTAGCCGAAGCGGTCGTCTATCTTCTGTCGGATCGTTCGACCTATGTGACCGGCACGACGCTATCGGTCGATGGCGGTATGACGGCCTAGCCGGGAGTGTTCGAGTCACTCACGCGCCACCAAAGATATCAAGTAAAAAGCCCGATCATCGCGACCGGGCTTTTTGCGTTTTAAATCCGTGTAGGCGTTTTCGGTCAACCCGGAACGAGACGAATAAATTGCATCACGCGATACCAAAATGAAGAGCGCGTTAATTAAGCTGAAGTAAATTTGAAATTTACACGTAACAAAATGTAAAGAAAATCCGTCGCTACCAACCACAACAACGACGGAGTTTCCTGCATGCCCGCTTCCCCCATCCGCTTTCCGCTGCGCCTTGCGGTGCTTTCGACCGTTGCCGCGCTGGCCGCCTGCGGAGGCGGCAATATCAATTCCGATCCGCCTGGAACCATCCCCGCACCACCGGCCGATCCGGGTTTCGTCGACAGCGCCCCCATTCCCGACGTCCCCGCTTTCGTCGACAACATCGCGACCAACCAGCGCGGCGACGCCCGCTACGCCACGCTCGCAACGAACGCCGGCGTGCGCGTGGTGGCGCGCTTTCTAGACCTCTGGCAGCCGCTCACGATGCTCGTGGACGCCGGCGTATCCGCGCCCGCGAATGGCTCGTTCCCGGCGGTCGTGCAATCGACGTGGACGGGCGTACCCAACGACGGCACGCCCAACGGCACGATCCTGAACAGCACCGTGCTCAACGCGAACATCCAGTACGTGGTGACGGCAACGACCCAGCGCAGCCAAGCGCAGGCCGACGCGGCCTACTACGACGACCGCCGCGGCAAGGGCTATAGCGTCACCGATGGCATGGGTCCGCTCACCACCGCCTGGCGCTCGGCCGCGCAGCAAACCACCAGCATCACGTCGATTCCCGCGAATGCGACCACGGTGCTCTACAGCGACTCGGGCAACAACGTCGGCGTCGGCAGCACGACCAACGCGACCTTCGGCAAGGTGGTCGACCTGCTCAACGCGATGGGCAACAACGCCTCCACCGAGCCGACCAAGCGCTTCTACAAGTACGCGCGGCCGTTCCGCTGGAGCACGAGCGTCGTGGTCGATCCCACGCTCGTGCCGGCCATCAGCACGACGCCTTCGACGGACGGCGGCTTCATCAGCGGCCACGAAGCCGAAGCCATGCGCGATGCGATGACGATGGCGTATCTCGTGCCCGAGCGCTACCAGGAGATGGCGAGCCGAGGCCTCGAACTCGGCGAAAACCGCATTTTCGCGGGCATGCATTCGCCGCTCGACGTGATCGGCGGCCGCATGTTCGCGCTCGCCGCCACCGCCGCGAACCTCTCCGATCCCGCGAACGCCACGCTCAAGGGCGCTGCCTACACGCAGGCGCACAGCGCGCTCATGCAGGCCACCGGGACGAACGCGACGAGCTTCGCCGCCTACGCGCACTCGGGCACGACATCGACGGACCGCTTTGCCGACTACGCGACCAACAAGTCGGAATTCGCGCGCCGCATGACGTTCGGGTTCGGCCAGATCGAATCCACCGAAGCGCCGCCCGTCGTTCCCAAGGGCGCGGAAGTGCTGCTCGAAACGCGCTTCCCGTACCTGAGCGCCGATCAACGCCGCGTCGTGCTGAAGACGACTGAAGTCGCCTCGGGCTACCCGGTCATGGACGATGCCGAAGGCTGGGGGCGCCTGAACATGTTCGGCGCCGCCGATGGCTATGGCACGTTCAGCGGCAACGTCGTCGTCGCGATGGACGCGACCCAGGGCGGCTTCAACGCCGCCGACATCTGGCGCAACAACATCGGCGGCTCGGGCAAGCTCACGCTGCAGGGCAGCGGCACGCTCACGCTCGCGGGCAACAACAGCTACACGGGCGGCTCGCAGGTGAGCGGCGGTACGCTGGCCGCGTCATCGACCACGGCCTTCGGCAACGGCGACGTGTACGTGGGTTCTGGCGGCGGCGTGACCGTGGCGACGAGCGCGCCGCTGACGGTCGCGGGCAAGTACACGCAGCTCGACAGCACGACGCTCGAACTCGACATCGACGGCAACGGCGGCGGACGCCTGCGCGTGGGCGGGCAGCTCACGGTGGCGGGCGGCACGCTGCACGTGAAGTTCGTGAACGGCTATGCGCCCAAGGCCGGGGACACGATCACGTTGATCGACGCCGCTGCCGCGTCGGCAAAGTTCACCACAGTCACGGTGGACGGCTTCAAGGCAACGCCGGTTTATTCCCCGACAGGCGTCTCTGTCACCCTCTCGGCGTCGTAATACCGTGAGGCACTACCCCAGGCCATCACGGTCCGGGGTAGTGCCTCATGGCCGGTGGTCCCGGTGACCAATAAAAATCGCTCCGCGCGGACTCCCGAGCGAACGCTCACCCCACCCCCATCTGCACGACCAGATTCCTGCCACCCGCCTTCGCCGTATACAACGCCTCATCCGCCGCCCGGATCACCACGCTCACATCCGTATCCAGATCCGGTCGCCACGTGGTCGCGCCGATGCTGGCCGTCACGCGACCGAACTTGCAGCCCACGTGCTCGATGCCCAACTCGCCGATCGCCGCGCGGATGTTCTCGCCGACCACCCCGGCACCGGGCACGTCGGTATCCGGCAGCACCACGATGAACTCCTCGCCGCCGTATCGGCCGACGCAATCGCCCGGCCGCTGGATCACCCTGCGGATGCAGCGCGCGACCGCGGTCAGCGCGACATCGCCGGCCTGGTGTCCATACGTGTCGTTGTAGGCCTTGAAGTGATCGATATCGACGAATAGCAGCGACAAGATGCTGCCCGTACGGCGCGCACGCAGCCATTCGCGGTCGAGCGTTTCACACAGCGCGCGGCGATTGGGCAGGCCGGTGAGTCCGTCCGTGCCGGCGAGCCGTTCGAGTTCGTGCTCCACCCGCTGGCGTCGCCGCAACTCGGCGCCGAGCCACGCAGACAGGACGATCACGCCGATCCCGAAGATCAGCATCAGCGAACCGATCGTGAACGCACGCTTCCACCAGCTCGCGTAGATATCGGCGGTCGACTCGGCGACAAGCACGATCAGCGGCAATTGCGGAATCCGTCTGAACGAGTAGAGCCGTTCGGCGCCATCGAGCGGCGAAGACGCGATAAAGCTGCCCTCGTCTTTCGCGAGCAGGTGCTGGAATATCTCGGTCTTGCCGATGTCGCGCTCCGTCATGTGTCGATCGTCGGGCCGTCGCACGATGATCGTGCCGTCCGTTCTGATGATCGACACCGAGCCATGCTGCCCGAGCCGCAGATCCGCGAACAGACTCGCGAAATACTCCTGATCGATACCGAGCGCGACGATCCCCGCAAACGATCCGTCCGGCCGCGACAGGCGCCGGCTCAGCGCGATGCTGCGCGAACCGGGTCTGAGTCTCGAACTGTACGGCGCGCTGACATCGAGCCCGAGACCCGGGTCGTCGCGATGAATCTTGAAGTACGGGCGATCCGAGAAGTTTCCTGCGCGCCGCACGTCGTTTTCCGAATTCATCACGACGTTGCCCTGCGCGTCGATCACGACGATCGCGCCGACGTATTGTCCGGTGGCCGCGCGATCGAACAGGATCTCGCGCCGCAGACGCGGCGAATCGAGCACGCCCGGGCGCCCGAGGCCATCGGCGACGGCCTGCAGCGACACCGCGTACAGCTCGAAATTGCGCGCGATATCGCGCTCGGTGATCGTCGCGACATCGCGCGATGAATCGAGCGCGCGCGCTATCGCATCCTCGCGGCTCTGATACAGCGAATAGCCGCACAGCGCGAGCATGGCCAGCACCACGCCGCATCCCGCGTAGATGACGCCATTTCGCCGCATCCGCCATCTGCGCGCCCATGAGGTCAGCACGCGAAACCGGCCCGTTCTTTTGTGGATCATGTGCTCTGCGCTTCTAACGGCGGGAGTCAGTTTGTCGAAATACGCACTACGCTTCCGGTCTGTCGGGACCGAAGATGCGGGATCACGCATCTTCGCTCCCACCAGCCATCGAACAACACGAGACACTGCCCGTTCAATTCGCCCGCAATCTTCTGCCTGCTCACATGGGGACCCACATGCACTCCCTTTCATCCATTCGACCGGTCGTTTCCAGAAGAAATGGACCGGTCTATTGATACTGATGCCAAGCATTCATTGCGCGCAAAATGCATTCGCTTTTTCGCGCGTAAGTCGTCGACTCTTGTATCGCTGGTTTTTCCGAGGGCCCTACACGATAACGACGTCACGGGCAGCCCCGTCGGTGGCGGCCCGTTAGCGGCGTCCCCGGACTGTTTATCGGGCGAAATAATCACCCGCCTCATAGGGACATCTCATAATTTTCAATAGACATAATTTACCTGACAATCGAATAATTGGTTTTCCTCGGTAACGTTTGCGCGTATTTATTTTTAAATTCAAACGCCTGTTTGTTATCGCCTCATCGCATCGTTAAAGTTTGTTTTTGTGATCCGTTGAAACGGCTTGCGGTTTTGGCCGTCTTTCGGTGGGCAATTTTCTTCAATACACGCCGTCGCCGTCTCGTTACCGTTGAGCGTCGCAATCCATTCGCACACTCACGTTTCGAGGCATCCGATGACTGCATTACTCTCGATGGCCGCGTTCGCGCTCGCCTGTTCCATTTCTCCCGGCCCGGTCAACGTCGTCGCGCTCAGCGCCGGAGCGCAGCACGGGCTCGCCGCGAGTCTGCGGCACGTCACTGGCGCGACGGTCGGCTTCACGTTGCTGCTGCTAATGATCGGCCTCGGCCTGCACGAATTGCTCGCGCGCTTTCCTGATCTGATCGAGATCGTCAAATGGGCGGGCGTGGGCTTCCTTCTCTACATGGCCTACAAACTCGCCATCGACGACGGCCAGCTCGGCGCGGACAAGCCGGCGCGCGGGCCGTCGTTCGCGCGCGGCGCGGCGATGCAATGGCTCAATCCGAAGGCGTGGCTCGCGTCGCTGGCTGGCATGGGCGCGTATGCGGCCGGCGGCGATGGCCGGCTCGTCTGGCAATTCACCGCGCTGTACTTCGTGATCTGCTATCTGTCGATCGCGAGTTGGGCGTATGCCGGCACGTTTCTGCGCAGGCATCTGCGTGAAGCGAAGCGGGTCAGGGTGTTCAATCGCGTGATGGCGGCGCTGCTTGCGCTCAGTGCGTTGTATCTGCTTGCCGAGTGATGCGGCTCGCGCTTGACTGCTGACGGGGCTTCATGCCGCGTTACGCTCACCTGCGATACTGCCCCGGCGTCGCCGCAACCAGCCGTTTGAAGGTGCGCTGCAAATGCGCCTGATCGGCGAAACCGGCGTCGAGCGCGACATCGGCAATGAGCGCCCCGCGCCGTAGTTGCGCGCGACTGTACTGGATACGCCGGTTGATCAGATACGCGTGCGGCGTCATGCCGTAGCGCTGCTTGAATGCGCGTATCAGATGTGACGCGGAGAGCCCCGCCGCCACACACACATCGTCGAGTTTCAGCGCGCGCGTGCAGTTTTCGGCGATGTACTCCGCGGCGCGCGCGAGCTGGCTGCTCGCGTCACGCACGGGCAAGCTCGCCGGATTGAGCGTTTGCTGTACGTTGGAGAAGAAAGTGATGGCCGCGCTTTCCTTGCGCAGCGTGTCGGCGTCGTTGTCGTCGGCGGCGAGAATCTCGCACAGCCGGTTCAGGCCGTCGAACAACGCGGTGTCGAGCGTCATGATCTGCGAGAACGCGCGAAACGCGTGGTTCTCGTTGAAGCCAAGCTCGTGCTGCAGTTTCGTGAACCACGCGACGTCGACGTGCAGCATCCGATAGGACCAGCGCTCGCCCGCAACCGGATTGCATGCGTGCACGTCGTCGGGGTTCATCATCACGACGGCGCCCGCGCCGACCCATTCCCGCGCGTGCCGATTCAGATACACGCTGCGGCCGCCCGTCACCGCGCCGATCGAAAACGTTTCATGCGAATGTTTGGCGTAGCAGACCTTGCGGCCATCGTCGATGGAGCGCGCCTCGATGAACGGCAGCGCGTCGCTGCGCCAGAAGCGCGGCGCGGCTGCGCCTGTTGCGCGCTCGTTGCTCGCTGCGCTTGCCGCCTCGGTCGTCTCGCTCATGCTCGTTCTCCGGTTGATCCGTCGACTTCGCCGTCGTCTCCGACTTCGCGAAGCCTCCGTATCGTAGCCGTCAAACGCATGGCCAACAAGCGAACGCGCGGCGCCGCCTGCCCAACGCTACGCGACTACTTCGCGCTCACGTCGATATTGCCGAGGTATTTCGCGGCGAGCGTCTTCACGGTGCCATCGGCTTGCACCTTCGCGATCGCGGCGTTCAACTGATCGCGCAGCGCCGTGTCGCCCTTGCGAATACCGTATGCGATGCCGCTGCCGAGAATCTTGTCGTCGCGCACCGGCTGACCGACGAACGCGTAGTCCTTGCCGTCGGGCTTCGACAGAAAGCCCGTTTGTCCGGCGGGCGCGAGCACCAGCGTGCCGTCGAGACGGCCCGCGGTCAGATCGGCGTAGACCTGGTTCTGATCCTGATACGGCAGCACGACCACGCCGGCCGGCTCCCAATGCACCTTCGCGTAGGTCTCCTGGATCGAGCCCTGCAGCACGCCGATGCGCTTGCCCTTCAGCGACGCGGGCGTCGGCTGCAGACCGCTGTCGCGCCGCGCGATCAGCTGCGACGGCACGCGATAGACGACCGTCGTGAAATCGATCGCCTGGCGGCGCTGTTCGGTCGCGTTCATCGCCGAATTGATCGCGTCGAACTTGCGGCCCTGCAGCGCGGGGATCAGGCCGTCGAATGAGGTTTCGACCCACTTGCAGGTCATATGCGCGGCTGCGCAGACCGCATTGCCCACGTCGATATCGAGCCCCTGCAACTCGCCGTTCGGCCCTTTCGATTCGAACGGCGGGTACTGCGCTTCGAGGCCGAAGCGCAGCGTCGTGGTATCAGCGGCGCTTGCGGCGGACCACGTTGCGAGCGCCGCGCCTGCACAGGCCAGCGCCAACATGCACTTGAGCAACTTCATGACTTCTCCCTTGTTTGTTCGAATATTTTCATGACTTCGGCGACTTCGAGTGTGCGGTGGCACGCTCAGATCTCGCACAAACGCCGCGCGCCTTCGAGCAGCGTCGCGTCGTCCTTCGAGAAACTCAGGCGAATCAGCCCCGAATCCGTGCCGTCGGTATAGAACGCCGACAACGGAATCGTCGCGACGCGCGCATCGCGGATCAGGCGCAGCACAAAATCGCTGTCGCTCTCAGTGGAGAATCCGCGGAATCGCGCGAGCATAAAGAAGCTGCCTTCGCTCGGCAACAGCTCGAGGCGCGATTCGCGCAGCGCATGCGCGAGCAGATCGCGCTTCTTCTGATAGAAGTCGGACAGGCCGAGATAGCTGTCGCGATTGGCCAATGCATCGACGAACGCGTGCTGCATCGGCGTATCGGCGGAGAACACCATGAACTGGTGGACCTTGCGGATCTCGTCCATCAGCGCGGCGGGAGCGAGGCAGTAGCCGACGCGCCAGCCGGTCACGTGATACGACTTGCCGAACGACGACACGATCACGCTGCGCTCAGCGAGTTCGCGATGGCGCGCCATGCTCTGGTGCTTCGCGCCGTCGAACACGACGTGCTCGTAGACCTCGTCGGACAGGATCACGATGTCGGTGTTGCGGGTGAGCGCTTTGAGCCGCTCGATATCGGCGTCGCTAAAAATCGTCGCGGTCGGATTGTGCGGCGTGTTGACGATGATCATGCGCGTCTTCGGCGTGATCGCCGCGGCGACTTCGTCCCAGTTCACGCGGAAGTGGTCGAGCGACAGCTTGATCACGACCGGTGTCGCGCCTTGCAGGCGCACGATCGGGCCGTAGCTGTCGAACGACGGCTCGAAGTAGATCACTTCGTCGCCCGGATGCACGAGCGCGCTGATCGTCGAATAGAGACCTTCGCTCGCGCTCGCGAGCACGGTCACTTCGCTGGCCGGATCGTAGCGCACGCCATACAGCGTTTCGGCCTTGTCGGCGAGCGCTTCGCGCAGCGCGGCGATGCCGGCCATCGGCGCGTACTGGTTGTGGCCGGCGCGCATCGCTTGCGCGACGCCATCGACGAGCTTCGGGTCCGGCGCGAAATTTGGCGCGCCCTGCGACAGGTTCAACGCATCGTGTTGCGCGGCCAGCTGGCCGATCACGGTAAAAATGGTGGTGCCGACGTCCGGCAATTTCGAGCGGGCTTGCGTGGCGCTCTGCATAAGACTTTCTCCCTTTCTTCAGCCACTAGCGGCCGCGCGAACGGCGGCGGCGAGGCGTTCCTTCCGGTGCAGTGATTAGGCATCAGCCAAAGAACGCTCACAACCGAAACTTTGTCATGCGTGGCATGCGTTTTCGTCATGGCTCGCGCGAAGCCGCTCACGCCGGGCGAAGCCAGCGGGATCACGGTTTGCGGGGAGACGGTGGGGAATGCGGAAAACCGCGCAGGTATGAAGGAATGTGATGCTGAGTGACGCGCCTACGAAAACGGCCGCAAACGCGGCCGTTTCTTCAAGTTATCGGACTTTCAAGGAATGCCGGAGCTTCGGATGAATCAGGCATCGTCCATCAAACGAACCTTGACCTTGCGGCCCTTCAGCTTGCCCGCGCTGAGCCGGCGCACCGCCTCGCGCGCGATGCTGCGCTCCACCGCGACATAGGTCGACATGTCGGTCACGTTGATCTTGCCGATCTGCGATCCAGCGAAACCGGCGTCGCCGGTCAGTGCGCCGAGCACGTCGCCCGGGCGAATCTTGTCCTTGCGGCCGCCGAGAATCTGCAGCGTTTCCATCGGCGGCAGCAGCGGGTCGTTACTGGCCGCCTTCAGCTCGGCCAGCTTGTGCCATTCGACGTCGCGCTTGTGCGCCTGCTCGATCCCGCCGACGCGCCCCATCTCGTCCATGCTCGCGAGACTCAGCGCCCAACCTTCCTGATCGGCGCGGCCCGTGCGGCCGATGCGGTGCGTGTGCACTTCCGGGTCCGGCGTCACGTCGACATTGATCACCGCTTCGAGTTGCGCGATGTCGAGGCCGCGCGCGGCGACGTCGGTCGCGACGAGCACCGAGCAGCTGCGGTTCGCGAACTGGATCAGCACCTGATCGCGCTCGCGCTGATCGAGTTCGCCGTGCAGGGCGAGCGCATGAAAGCCCTGCGCGCGCAGCACGTCGAGCAGATCGCGGCACTGCTGCTTCGTGTTGCAGAACGCGATCGTGCTGACCGGACGATAGTGGTTCAGCAGCAGACCGACCGCGTGCAGCCGCTCGTCTTCGCTCACTTCGTAGAAGCGCTGACGGATCTTGCTGTCGTCGTGCCGCTCGGCGAGTTTGACTTCCTTTGGATTGCGCAGGAACTGCTGGCTCAGCTTCGCGATGCCTTCGGGATACGTCGCCGAAAACAGCAGCGTTTGGCGCTCTTTCGGGCATTGCCTTGCGACCTTCGCGATGTCGTCGAAGAAACCCATGTCGAGCATGCGGTCGGCTTCGTCGAGCACGAGCGTGTTCAGCGCTTGCAGCACGAGGGTGCCGCGCTCGAGGTGATCCATGATCCGGCCTGGCGTGCCGACCACGACGTGCGCGCCGTGTTCGAGGCTCGCCGTCTGCGGACGCATCGGCGTGCCGCCACACAAGGTCAGCACCTTGATGTTTTCTTCCGCGCGCGCGAGGCGGCGGATTTCTTGCGTGACCTGATCGGCAAGTTCGCGCGTCGGGCATAGAACCATTGCCTGGGTGTCGAACTTGCGCGCGTCGAGGCGCGCGAGCAGCGCCAGCGAAAACGCCGCGGTCTTGCCGCTGCCGGTTTTCGCCTGGGCGATCAGATCCTGGCCAGCGAGCGCGATCGGCAGGCTCGCGGCCTGGATCGGCGTCATCTCGATGTAGCCGAGTTGCGTCAGGTTCGCGAGCGTCGCGGGCGGAAGCGGCAGTTCGCTGAATGCGGCGCCGGCGGGAGTGGGGCTATTCATAAGGTCGTCTGTGGAAATCGCGATTACTCGGCCATCGGGCCCTGGTCGGGGCGGCCCGGCAACTGCTCGTACAGCACCTCGCCGTCGTCGCCGTCGAAACGCTCGACGTAATTGCGCGCACCGCACAGCGGGCAGCGAAACAGGAGCCCCTGGCCTTCGTTCTTGATGACGACGTCGGATTGCTCCCACTGCGCGCCGCAGGACTGGTTTCTACAGGTGAACACGTTGATTCTCCAACTGGATTCGATGATCGATCGGCAAGGTCGCACATGCGGCCTTGCCATGTATGGGGTTGCTCCGCTGG
Organism: Burkholderia sp. H160; assembly: GCA_000173575.1. Classification (GTDB taxonomy): domain Bacteria; phylum Pseudomonadota; class Gammaproteobacteria; order Burkholderiales; family Burkholderiaceae; genus Paraburkholderia. The sequence continues at coordinate 46,430 of ABYL01000008.1, forward strand.
CGCGGCGTCAGCCGAGATGCGTATGCCGCGGGCGCGGCACGGCCACATCCATGTCGGTCAGGCCGTGCACGATGCCGCAGTCTTCGACCGGATGCTCGCCGTGGCATTGGTCGCGCAGCGCCGTCAGTTGCGCCTTCAGTTGCTGCAACTCTTCGATACGCGTGTCGACGTGCGCAATGTGCTCGTCAACCAGCGTATGCATGCCGCCGCAGCCGTTCGCCGGTGCGTCGGTCAGACGCAGCAATGCGCGGATTTCGTCATGGGTCATGTCGAGCGCGCGGCAATTGCGGATGAAACGCAGGCGTTCGACGTGCTTCGCCGTGTAACTGCGGTAATTGGCTTCGGTGCGCTCCGCCTCAGGCAGCAGGCGCTCTTTTTCGTAGAAACGGATGGTTTCCGTCGTGCAATGGGCGATTTTCGCCAGTTCGCCGATCTTCATGGACCTTTCCTCCACGCGGCCTTGACCTTGTAGTGGCTTCAAGGTGTTTACTAGACCACAAATCGCACGAGGAAGCCACCAATGCCTGAAACAAACCATCTTGTCGCCGATCGTTCAGAAGTGGGCGAAGCCTGTAGCCACGGGGCTTGCGGGGAGGTTGATGCACGGCACGACCATGCTCATGGTGCCGACGTGGGTGGCGGCCACCGGCATGAAGGGCACGATCATGACCATCATCATGCCCACGATCATGCTGCCGGCGCCTGCTGCGCTTCTACCGCGTTCACGCCGACGCCGTTGCGCCTGCCGGCGTCCGGGGCCGTCGGCGACGACCTGCGCACCGCGATCCGCATCCTGCAGATGGACTGCCCGACCGAGGAAGCACTGATCCGCAAGAAACTCGGCCGCATGCCGGCCGTGCGCAGCATGGAATTCAACCTGATGCAGCGCGTGCTGACCGTCGTCCACGCGCCGGATGCGCTCGAACCGGTCCTGGCCGCACTGCGCTCTCTCGACTTCACGCCTGAACTGGCCAGCGATGCCAATATCCACGCTGCCGCCGGCGCCGTGCACAAGCCCTGGTGGCCCCTGATCCTCGCCATCGTCGTCGCGGCGGCCTCAGAGGCCGCTGGCTGGCTTGGCGCGCCCGCCTGGGTGGTGGCGAGTCTGGCGATCGTCGCGATCGCCTCCTGCGGCCTCACGACATATCACAAGGGCTGGGTTGCCCTGCGCAACGGCAACCTGAACATCAACGCGCTGATGAGCATCGCCGTGACCGGCGCGGCGCTGCTCGGCCAATGGCCCGAAGCCGCGATGGTGATGGTGCTGTTCACGATCGCCGAGCTGATCGAGGCGCGCTCGCTCGATCGCGCGCGCAACGCGATCGAAGGGCTCATGCGGCTCGCGCCCGCCGAGGCCAGCGTGCAGCAGCCTGACGGCGCGTGGCAGTTGCTGCCCGTCGATGCGATCGCGCCCGGCGCGCTGGTGCGCGTGAAGCCGGGCGAGCGGATCGCGCTCGATGGCGAGATCGTCGCGGGCCGCTCGAGCGTCGATCAGGCGCCGATCACTGGCGAGAGCCTGCCGATCGACAAAGCGACTGGCGACGACGTATTCGCCGGCACGATCAACCAGGCGGGCTCGTTCGACTATCGCGTGACGGCCACGGCCGGTCACACGACGCTCGCGCGCATCATTCATGCGGTCGAGGAGGCGCAGGGTACGAAGGCGCCGACGCAGCGCTTCGTCGATGAATTCGCGCGCGTGTATACGCCGATCGTGTTCGCGATCGCGCTCGCCGTCGCGCTGGTCCCGCCGCTGCTGTTCGGCGGAGCGTGGCACGCGTGGGTCTACAAGGCGCTGGTGCTGCTCGTGATCGCGTGTCCGTGCGCGCTCGTGATTTCGACGCCGGTGACGATCGTCAGCGGGCTCGCGGCAGCGGCGCGTAAGGGGATTCTGATCAAGGGCGGTGTTTACCTCGAGCAGGGCCGCAAGCTGAGCCGCTTGGCGCTCGATAAGACCGGGACGATTACGCATGGCAAGCCCGTGCAGACGGAGCTTCAGGTGGTTGGTGATGAGGCCGACGCCCTCCGCTATCGCACGCTTGCGGCAAGTCTTGCGGGCCGCTCCGATCATCCGGTTTCGATGGCAATTGCTGCTGCCGCAAATGATGGTGGCGTCGAACACCTGCACGTCGATGCGTTCGAAGCGATCGCCGGACGCGGTGTGCGCGGCGATATCGATGGCGTCACGTACTGGCTCGGCAATCATCACTTGATCGAAGAATTAGGCCGCTGCTCTCCGCAACTCGAAGCACGCCTCGATCCGCTCGAAGAGCAGGGCAAAACCGTCGTCATGCTTACCAACGCGCAGCGCGTGCTCGCGCTGTTCGCGGTCGCCGATACGGTGAAGGATACGAGCCGCGCCGCCGTCGCCGAATTGCGGCGTCTCGGTGTTAGCACCGCGATGCTGACCGGCGACAACCGCCACACCGCGGAGGCGATCGCACATCAGGTCGGCGTCGATGAAGCGCGCGGCGATCTGTTGCCCGAGGACAAGCTCGACGCGGTCGCGCAATGGTCGGCCGATGGCGCGACCGTCGGCATGGTCGGAGACGGCATCAACGATGCGCCCGCGCTCGCGCGTGCCGACATCGGCTTCGCGATGGGGGCGATGGGTACCGACACCGCAATCGAAACCGCCGATGTCGCGTTGATGGATGACGATCTGCGGAAGATTCCGGCGTTTATCCGGTTGTCGAAGGCGACGTATGCGGTGCTGGTGCAGAACATTGCGCTCGCGCTCGGTATCAAGAGCGTGTTTCTCGTGCTGACGTTGATGGGCTTCGGCACGATGTGGATGGCGGTGTTCGCTGATGTCGGTGCGAGTTTGCTGGTGGTGGGGAATGGGTTGAGGTTGTTGCGGAAGTGAGTGGGTGTGTGAGGTTTGTTTACGCGTTGCGCCCTACGTTGAACCATCGCTCACGGCTGGATGCGTCGGCGCGCTTGCCAGCAACTCATCGCTGTCGTCTTTCAAACCCACGCCCGTAAGTCCGAGCTTCCTAGCCTGCGTGAGCAGATAGTGCAGCTTGTGCGCGGCCTGCGGATAGTCGAGTCCCTCGGGTCGCACGTTCGAAATGCAGTTGCGCTGCGCGTCGCTGCAACCCACTTTCGGCGCATACGTGATGTAGATGCCGAGACTATCTGGCGAACTCAAACCCGGCCGCTCGCCGATCAGCATCACGACGATTTTCGCGTCGAGCAATTCGCCGATCTCGTCGCCGAGTGCGACGCGTGCCTGACGCGCGACCACTACTGGGCCGATGGTCCAGTCCGTGAGTTTCGGATGGATGGCTTGCAGCAGTGGTACCGCCTGCTTCGATGCGGCGAACGCCGATAGACCATCGCCGATCACGAACAGCACATCGCTCGATTGTGTTGGCAGTTGCGCAAGCGCCGTGCGGCTCTCTTCCGACAAACGCCGTCCAAGATCAGGACGTCTTAAATAATGCTCGCGATCCGGTGCGGCGCTGTGTACGTCGAGCGTGTTGAAACCTTGTGCCTGCAATTGTGCGTGTAGCACGTCTGCGTCGAGCGGATGATGCACGGCGTCGCGCGCCTGGGCATGCGCGAGATTGAATGCGAGCAGCGGCGCGGTCGGTAGGCTGTTGCCCGCGCGGCCCAATGCGATGCGTGCCTGCGTAAATCGGCGCAGCGCGTTCCATGGATCCTTATCGAGTGCGTTGTTCTCGCTCATGCGATCCCCATCCAGTCGCGCGCGCCTTCGAGCAGCGGTTGCCGTGCCGATGCGCCGATCAATGCGCCGCGTGCGTCGATGATCTGCATCGACTCCAGCCATGCCTCGAATTCAGGCGCACGCCGTAAACCGAGGACGTCGCGCACGTACAGCGCGTCGTGAAACGACGTGCTCTGATAGTTGAGCATCACGTCGTCCGCGCCTGGCACACCCATGATGAAATTGATGCCCGCGACGCCGAGCAGCGTCAGCAGGTTGTCCATGTCGTCCTGATCTGCTTCGGCGTGGTTCGTGTAGCAGATGTCGCAGCCCATCGGCACGCCGAGCAGCTTGCCGCAGAAGTGATCCTCGAGACCCGCGCGCGTGATTTGCTTGCCGTCGTACAGATACTCGGGGCCGATGAAGCCGACCACCGTGTTTACCAGGAACGGCTTGAACTTGCGCGCGACTGCATATGCGCGCGCTTCGCAGGTCTGCTGGTCGAGGCCAAAATGCGCATCGGCCGATAACGCGCTGCCCTGCCCCGTTTCGAAGTACATCAGATTGTTGCCGACAGTGCCGCGTTTGAGCGATAGCCCCGCCTCGTACGCTTCCTGCAGCAGCGCAAGCGAAATGCCGAAGCTCGCGTTCGCTTTCTCGGTGCCCGCGATCGACTGAAACACGAGATCGACCGGCGCGCCTTTTTCGATCGCGGCGATCGTGCTCGTGACGTGCGTGAGCACGCATGACTGCGTCGGGACCTGATAGCGCTGGCGGAATTCGTCGATCATCAGCAGAAGTTTTGTGATCGCTGCGAGGTTGTCGCTTGCGGGGTTGATGCCGATCAGCGCGTCGCCGCAGCCGTACATCAGGCCGTCGAGCATCGAGGCGGCAATGCCTTTGACGTCGTCGGTTGGGTGGTTCGGTTGGAGGCGTACGGACATGTGGCCCGGTAAACCGATCGTGTTGCGGAAGCGGGTGACGACCGGGCGTTTACGGGCGGCGGTGATCAGGTCCTGGTTGCGCATCAGCTTTGAGACTGCGGCGACCATTTCTGGTGTGAGGCCCTCCGTGATGCGGGTGAGTGTGTCGGTGTCGGTTTTTGTGTTGAGCAGCCAGTTGCGAAAGTCGCCTACTGTCAGATGGGAGATTTCTGCGAAGGCTAGTGGTGAGTGATCGTCGATGATCAGGCGGGTGACTTCGTCTGTTTCGTAGGGGATCAGCGGTTCGTTCAGGAACGTGCGCAGCGGCACCTGCGCGAGCGCCATTTTGGCGGCGACACGCTCTTCTTCGCTCGCTGCCGCGATGCCTGCGAGCTGGTCGCCCGAGCGCTGTGGGCTCGCTTTTGCGAGCAGGGTCTTCAGGTCGGCGAAGCGGTACGTGCGACTGCTGATCGACTCGGTGTAGCTCATGTTTGCGGCTCCATCGCTTCGCGCGAACGCGGGCGGGAATGGGAACGGCGGTGAGATGCTGCTTGCTGGTGGTGGTGTGCTTTACACGATAGCGCCAAACGGCGGCAGCGTCACACTGTGGGGATTCCGGCTGTTTACCGATCCTGCGTTTAGCACTCCCGCTCGCTCGCGTACGCATGGTGCGGTCAACAGGCGCTTAATTCGCTTCGCGAGGACCGCTTTAAATCCGCAGGATTTGGTAAACGGCCGGCACACACCGACGTGATACCTTGATCGCATCCTCTCGCGCCAATATTCTGCGGTCCAGTCATGAACGAATCAGACCATCGGGCTTGATACGAAACGCGACTCGCACGCGTGCTCGACCATATCTACGATCACCTCGACGAACCGCTCGATATCGGACGGCTTGCGGAGATTGCGTGCCTGTCGCCGTATCACTGGCACCGGATTTATCAGGCGATGTATGGCGAGACGGTCGCGACGACTGTGCGGCGTTTACGGTTGCATCGCGCGGCGGGTTTTCTTGCGAACAGTTCGATGCCGATTGCTCAGATCGCCGAGCGTTCGGGGTATAGCAGTTTGCAGTCGTTTTCGCGAACGTTTCGTGCGGTGTTTGGTGTGCCGCCGGCGCAGTATCGCAGTCAAGGCACGCATAGCCGGTTCCGGCCAGCCCTTTCAGGAGACGATCAGATGACGATGATTCGGGAGGTCGTGATTCGTTATGTGGAGCCGATGGAGATTCTGTCGGTCGATCATGTCGGGTCTTATATGCAGATCGGTAAGGCTTTTGATGCGTTGTTTGGGTGGCTTGCGAAACATAATCTGCTTGCGGGGCAGATGCGGATGATCGGGGTTTACTTCGATGATCCGGGGGTGGTTGAGGAGCAGGCGTTGCGGTCGAAGGCGGGGGTGTTGTTGCCGGGGCCGGTGATGACTGAAGTTGCTGCGGGTGTTGGGATGGGTGGGGCGGTTTCTGTCACGCGTATACGTGGTGGCGAGTATGCGGTGTTGCGGCATGTTGGGCCGTATAGCGATATGCGGGCGGCTTATGACTGGCTATACGGGACTTGGCTCGTGCAGTCTGGGAGAGAGGCAGCGGATGCGCCGGTGTTTGAGGAGTATTTGAATAGTCCCAAGGAGACGGCGCCTGCGGAGCTGGTTACGGAGATTTGTTTGGCGTATTGCGCGGAGCAGTTCGAAAACGATGGCTCGCCGGTCTCAACCATCGTCAAGGGTGTCAAGCGAGCCATGGCCGGCGAGTATAGCCGCGAACTTTCGGCGAAAGTCTTCGCTGGCCAGTGCCGTCTAATCGAGCTTGGGTTCCGGCAGGGAGGACCGGCGGGCTATGGATTACGCCGCATGCTTGTCGATCAGCACGGGTTGATTAAATCAGAGCTGGTTCGAGGAGAGCATAAAAGCCTTCAGACTGACCGTGTAATTCTGATGCCAGGACCTGAAAGCGAAATCAGAATCGTCAATCTGATCTATAGCTGGTTTATCAACGAGTCGCTTAACGAGCACGAGATCGCCGCCCGTCTGAACGGCATGCGCATTCGCACGCATCTGGATCGCGAATGGACACGGGCAACGCTTGTCGCAGGTTAAGAATCGTCATGATCGGATCGCTCGGCATTTTAAATCGGACCGAACCAAAATCCTGGTGTGACTTGCAAACGCACGGGACATCTGGCTGATCCTCACTAATTGACTATTTAAGCCGTTTGGAGTGTTTGGTCCGTGATAGCACAGTTGTCAGGTGTGCAACTGAGGCGTATCTACGTGCAAAAAAAGCCGAGCAACTTAGATGTTACTCGGCTTCCGTTTGCTAAACGACTATTCGATTGTCGTAGCACATTGATGATTCCGTCCGTGCGGAAATGACCCCAATTTATCATTGGCACGGCAAGTCGCTCGATTTCTGCCGGGTAAGCCCGTCAAGGTCTCAAATGACGGCTCGACAGATTGCCAGCAGACCGACTCATTAGGCCAAACGCACTAACTTGGTCGTACAGTCGCAGAACTGCGGCGCCAGTCGCGCTTACTCTGGCGCCCTACGACTACATTACTGTAGACAGATACAAAAGGTGAGAAAGAGTGCCTTGCTGGGTAAGGACTTGAGGGAGGTGCGCACGCATAAAGCGAGAAAGCGGAACTCATAAAATGAGAAATTGTGCCTGCCGCCGTCTCGAACCGGGTGCCAAGTAAATGGCCAATTGAACCTCTCCCGTCAGCGGACCGCGCTCGAGCCCGCACGAGGTTTTGAAAAAACTGCGCTTAAAGTAAGGAAATTCTAGCGATTTTCGCGGGTGATGGGAATCCGCTGGATGTGCACCGACGAACCTTCTCTATCCCCTCTCAGGCCCGCGATTTCGCTGCCGGGTCGAGAGGGCCGCGTGCGCCCGTCGCAACCCGACCTGGAGGGCACTCATGAAATCTCCCCGCCTCTGTCTCGCCTGTGGCAACGCGTTCGTGCCGCTGCCGCATGTTCCCCGCCAGCGTTACTGCTCGTCGGACGCCTGCCAGCGCGCTCGCCGGCGCGACTGGCAGAACCGCCGGCTCCGTAGCGACAGCGACTATCGCGACAACCAGGCCAGGGCGCAGGCGAGATGGCGAGCGGGCCACTCGGGCTACTGGCGCGAGTATCGAGCTGCACATCCAGCGTACCGGGAGCGCAACAGCAGCATGCAGCGGACGCGCAACGCTCGACGCAGTTTCAAGCCGATTGCAAAGATGGATGTCATCGGGCTCCCACGGCCGCTGGGCTCAGGCTTTTACGTGCTGTGCCACGCGGATGATGCCGGCGCTGCAAAAATGGACGCGTGGACCGTCCACATCGCCGTCCTGTCTGTGCCGGCGGCGCCGCCCATATGATTGCAAAGAGATGACGTGATGCACATAGGCTTCGGGCCTGCTACCTTTGCCTTGTCACCGTTCGCTTTGGAACGCCACCGCCGCATGTGAAGCCGCGGCGTTCGCGTTTGGGGCTCCCCTTGCGCCCGGTGCCTGCCGCGTGTCTGGGTCTGAGTTGCGGAGCGGAGAATGTCATTCAACAACGCGGGTGCAGCAGTCGTAGCCAGCTCCCTGGCCGGACGGGCAGCTGAGTACGTCCGCATGTCTACAGAACACCAGCAGTATTCGACCGAGAATCAACGCGACCGGATTCGAGACTATGCAGCCCGCCGCGGATTCGAAATTGTCCGCACATATGCCGATGAGGGTAAGAGCGGTCTTCGAATCGACGGCCGCCAGGCCCTTCAGAATCTCATCTCCGATGTAGCCAGCGGCAAAGCCGATTTTTCCGTCATCCTCGTCTATGACGTGAGTCGCTGGGGGCGATTCCAGGATGCCGACGAGAGCGCGTATTACGAGTACATTTGCCGCCGTGCCGGCATCCAGGTGGCGTACTGCGCCGAGCAGTTCGAGAACGACGGCTCGCCTGTCTCGACTATCGTGAAAGGGGTAAAGCGGGCAATGGCTGGCGAGTACAGCCGTGAATTGTCCGCGAAGGTGTTCGCCGGCCAGTGCCGTTTGATTGAGATGGGCTTCCGGCAAGGCGGCCCAGCCGGCTATGGGTTGCGTCGCGTATTGGTCGATGAGCACGGTCTCATGAAGGCGGAGCTGTGCCGCGGCGAACATAAAAGCCTGCAGACGGACCGGGTAATCCTCATGCCGGGTCCGGAAAGCGAGGTGCGAACCGTCAACCTGATTTACAACTGGTTTATCGACGGGTCGCTCGACGAATACGAAATAGCAGCTCGTCTGAACGGCATGCACGTGCGGACGGACCTTGACCGGGAGTGGACACGAGCCACGGTAAGGGAAGTATTGACCAACGAGAAATACATCGGCAACAACGTGTACAACCGGGTGTCGTTCAAGCTGAAAAAGATGCGGGTGACGAACACACCGGACATGTGGATTCGAAAAGACGGGGCATTTCAGGCAATTGTGCCAAGCGAGACGTTCTACACGGCTCAGGGCATCATGAGAGCGAGAGCGCGTCACTATTCCGATGAGGAATTAATCGAGCGACTGCGCAACCTTTACCGTAGTCGCGGATTTCTATCCGGCGTAGTGATTGACGAAACAGACGGGATGCCTTCTACGTCGGTCTATGTTTATCGATTCGGCAGTTTAATTCGAGCCTATCAGACTGTCGGTTTTACCCCTGGTCGCGATTATCGTTACCTGGAGACTAACCGCTTCCTGCGACAACTGCATCCGGAAATCATTGGGCAAACGGAGAGGAAAATCGCGGATTTGGGCGGCACGGTGATTCGCGACACGGCAACCGACCTGCTGACGGTGAACGACGAGTTCACGGCGTGCATCGTGCTCGCGCGGTGCCAGGCGCATGACAACGGCCGAAATCACTGGAAGGTGCGCTTCGATACCAGCCTCCTGCCGGATATCACAGTCGCGGTGCGGCTCGACCAGACGAATACTTCCACGCTGGATTACTACCTGTTGCCACGTCTCGATTTTGGACAACCGCGCATCCATCTCGCCGACCGGAATCCAATCGAGTTTGAAAGCTATCGCTTTGATACGCTGGACTACCTTTATGGCATGGCCGAACGCGCCCGCCTCAGGAGAGCAGCGTGAACCCGCGGCAGCAGCCCGGAGAAATCCGGATGGTCCCCGTCTCCCAGATTGAAGTTATCAATCCGCGAGAACGCAACGGTCGGGTTTTCAATGAAATCGTCGACAACATCAAGGCCATCGGCCTGAAGAAGCCTATCCTGGTCACGCCGAGAGCAACGGCCGGTGGCATAGAAAAATACCTGCTCGTGTGCGGCGAGGGGCGATTGAAGGCATTCCGCACCCTTGGGGAAACGACAATTCCCGCGCTCGTCGTGAACGTGAGCGACGAGGATGCGTTCGTCATGAGTCTGACGGAAAACATCGCGCGCAGACAGTGTCGTCCCCTCGAACGCCTTGCAGGCATTCGGCAATTGCAGGAGCAGGGGTATGCGCCGAAGGTTATTGCCGAAAAAACAGGTCTTACTCCGACTTACGTCCACGGCATCCTCACGCTGCTGCGCCAGGGAGAAGAGAGACTTGTCGTTGCGGTGGAGAAAGGACAGGTTCCGCTGAATGCGGCCCTCATGATTGTCGGCGCTGGTGACGACGACGCTGAAATTCAGGCAGCACTACAGGAGGCCTATGAGTCTGGCAAATTGCGGGGCAAGCAACTGATGAGCGCTCGCCGTGTCATCGAGCGCAGAAAAGCACTGGGCCGAAGCACTGCGCACAATATGACCAGCAAGTCTGCCGCCGTCACGACCTCGAGTCTCGTGCGCACATATGAGCACGAGGTAGAACGTCAGAAGTCGATGGTGAAAAAGGCTGAATTCACCCAACAGCGGTTGCTGTTTGTGGTCGGCGCATTGAGGCAACTGTTTGCCGATGATAACTTCATCAACCTGTTGCGCGCGGAGGGACTGGCCAGCCTGCCGAAGTATCTTGCCGAACGCGTCTGGTCAAGCGGGAGTGTCACATGACGGGCGTAACCCTTGGATTCATCCCCGAGCCATTGTCGGTACCAGTCTCCAGCATCCTGCCATCACGCAGAATACCGACGCCCGTGGTCGAATCACGTAAATTCAAGCAGATAAGAACCTCCATTGAGGAGATAGGCCTCATCGAACCGCTCTCCGTGACGCCTGCGGACCGGTCTTCCGGGCAACATGTTTTGCTGGATGGTCATCTACGCTTACGTGCCATCCAGGACCTGGGGCATGAGCGGGCTGCCTGCCTTGTCGCTACCGATGACGAGAGCTACACGTATAACAACCGTGTCAATCGCCTCTCCACCATCCAGGAGCACTACATGATACGGCGTGTGATTGACAGGGGCGTCTCGCCTGAACGACTGGCGAAAGCACTTTCCGTGGACGTATCACAGATTATAAAAAAAATGTCGCTGCTGGACGGCGTTTGCCCGGAAGCGGCTGAACTTCTCGCGGACCGACAATTCTCGCCGGAGCTTGTTCGCGCGATTCGCAAAATGAAGCCCACGCGGCAGGTCGAATGCGTTGAGCTGATGGTCGCCGCGAACAATGTGTCAGTCTCCTACGCCGAAGCATTGTTGGTGGCCACGCCTGCTGCGCGTCTGGTCGAGGGCAGGAAGCCACGCAAGCTGGCCAGTGTTAGCCCGGAGCAGATGGCAAAAATGGAGCGGGAAATGAGCAATCTGCAGGGGCAGTACAAGCTCGTGGAACAGACTTACGGCCAGGACGTGTTGAATCTGGTGCTTGCGAAAGGCTATCTCGCGAAGCTTCTCGAAAACGAATCTGCACGGCAATACGTTGCCCAACGCCACCCAGACTTGATAGTGGAGTTCGAGTCCATCATCGCAACCATTTCTCTCGACCAGCAGCAATTCAGCGCCACCCTATAGTCGAACATGGACACAGTGCTCCCAATCCGACGCGCAGAGATGAACTACACGCTTTGTCGTCCGTGCCCGCAATGTCAATCCTGCGTATTCCGGTGATTTCTGATAAGGCGCCCAGCGCTTGAACAGCGCGGGCTTGACCTCAACCTTGTGGCCAGCACCTACCTGTCACTTTGGGTTCTTCATCGAGTCCACCGATACCAAGCCACGCTTTTCAAGTGGAAGCACCTTGACGATTCCCGAGTCCCATAAGGCCACGGTGTCCTTCGACTGCTGGATGATAAACCCTGTCGCTATCGTCTCCTTCCCGTCCACCAGGTTGAAGCAGCGCTTCCCATGCGAGTGGGTAGCACATCCCTTTTGGTAGTCTGCCAGGTCGTCGGTTGTAATCGCGACGGCTGCGGCCGCGCCGAGTTCGACGGGAAGCACCATTACGGTTGCGAACGCTGCAGGAACTGCGAACATCAGGTAGACGCCGCCGAGGGGGAGAGCCAGCAAGTACATCGCGAGCAGCTTCTTCCGCGCGCTCATCGCCGGTCGTCCCCGATGACGCTTACCGAGTGCCGTTGCCCCCTCAACCAGGGCGAAAGAGACAGCCCCAACTACCGCCAGCGTACCTGCAGCCGAAAGAAGTGCCTTGGACTTCATCATAACTCGCAGAACAATGTCCAGGTCTTTCATTGCCGCAAGCACCGCAAATACCAGGTAGTCGCTGCGTCCTTGTGGAAACGCGCCCGGATTGATTCCGAATCGCCCAAGATAGGTTTGCTGAAACGTTACACCCACCAGATACGCGAAATATAGTGTCGCGGCGCCGACCAGCGGCGCCAGGACCTTCCAGGATGCAAGCCGGTCCTGTTTCTCGTGGCCTCCCTCCAATTCCCCGCCTCTACGGCTCGCAGTGTCGTCGGCCTCCAGAGGGTCTGATGGTGCCGCAGTCCGTAAAGCCTGAACTTGACGATTGCTGGTGCTATCGACACGATTCTTTGTCATAGTAATTCGGTCCTTGTCGTTGTTAGTAATTTAATCAAATTCAGTTACGCCTGATGCCGCAGCAAGGGGCGCCGCTAGCAGCTAGCACGTCGGCAAGCCAACCGGTCGCTGCGACCGCAGAGTGAGGCGGACCCGGCGTTGTATGCGTTGGCGGCAGAGTGTCCGAAACGCTCATCCGGCCTATGACCGCAACCGCTCGATTTTCACAATCATTTTCCGGTCAAGTCCGCGTTGCTGTAGATTTCACCGCTCATGCAGTTGTGTCCGACAGTTCTTCGGAAGCTCATGCGTGCCGCGCCCAGGAAGGTTCAGGCCGAGAGCGGAACCACAGCGCCTTTCAAGACGGTGAAGCGTGTGCAGGAGACTCAGAAGTACCCGCCGAAGCACCTGTGCAGACTGGCCGCCATTCTGCCGGTGGGCACGAGCAAACGCCGTCGCCAGGCGCTAGCCAGCAGCTTCCGCACAAAGCGCGAGTAAAATCGGGCTGTTCAATCCGAGGACATCGGCATGGCAATTCCTCCGTTCCAGCATTTCTTCTTGCCGTTTTTGAGCTTCATCTCGGACGGGAAGGAACACGCTCTGCAGGAGTTGGCGGAGCATCTGGCAAAGACCTTCGACCTGTCACAGGACGACGTCAATGAGGTCCTGCCCAGCGGGCGCCAGACGCGTTTTAGGAATCGAGTGGCATGGACCCGCACATACCTGTCGAAGGCCCTTCTGGTGGAATCCGCTGGTCGAGGTCGTTTTCGGATTGCGCAGCGGGGCCGGGAATTATTGGCCACCAATCCGACCAAGCTTGACGCTCGGTCGTTGCAGAAGTATCCGGAATTTCTGGCATTTCACCAGGCAAGTACTGACGACAATGCAGGCAACAGCGCAGAAGAGCAGGTGGTCGCCGGCGAGACGCCAGAAGAGCGACTGGAATCCAGCTACCAGGCTCTCCGCAAAGAGCTGGCGCAGGCACTCTTGCAGCAGGTGTTAAATGCATCTCCAGCCTTCTTCGAGCAACTGGTAGTCGACCTCCTGGTTGCGATGGGTTATGGCGGTTCTCGGGGGGACGCAGGCAAGGCTGTCGGGCAAAGCGGCGACGAAGGCATTGATGGCATTATCAAGGAAGACCGACTAGGCCTGGATATTATCTATTTGCAAGCTAAGCGCTGGCAGAACCCGGTCGGGCGGCCGCAAGTTCAGGCGTTTGTGGGCAGCCTTGTCGGCAAAGGTGCTGGCAAGGGCGTCATGCTCACAACCTCACGCTTCAGCGACGACGCAAGACAGTTCGTGAAGCATCTCCAACAAAAGGTTGTGCTCATCGACGGGGAAGAACTGGCAGCGTTGATGATTGACTTCAATGTGGGGGTCTCGGCCACAACGCAGTACGTGGTCAAGAAAATAGACCTCGACTACTTTGGCGAGGAGTAAAGGAGCTCACCGCTTGCGGGCCGACCTTGCGTTGGCCGCATCGGTCCAGGAGCTGCCATCAAGTGTACCTGCGGTGAAGCTTGGAGACTGTAGAACGCGGTGTAACGATGAATGGGCGAGAAGTCGTTTGAGGACAAAGTGAGCTAGAGGTCGAGGCATCCGTTGGGACCAGCTCACCGCATCCGGCACCTAGCGTATCAGGTCAGCTACGCTGCAATGTCAACTATCGCTCATAACAGAATGCATCGATAAACGCCATTCTTGCGTCCCAGATTCGCCCTTCCAGGTCATCAGCGGGCCGCTCTGCGTTCCGCCATGGACTACACAATAATGGACGAATCACGTGGGTCCAGTAGGTGTCGATGGTCAGTTGCACCTTCTTGACCCCGATAGCCTCGGAGAGCTTGTTTTTGTTTGCGTTATCGACACACACGAAATAGTCGGGCCGCTTCAATGCCAATAATCGGCTGGCCGTTGCAAGACCGCCTCCTCCCTCGGCATTTTCAAACGCTTTTATAAACCGGGCTTTGAATCGTTCAAAGTCGCTCTCGTTGATACTCCCCGTGCGCGGGATGAAGTCCAGTGCAGCGCTCAAACCGTCCGGGTGAGACTTGACCATACCTTTAAACACGCCCGCTCCGACCATCGAGCCGAACCATCCCCAATCCAGGTCTGCAGGCACTTCCGCTGGCTTTGATTCGTTGCGTGCATATGTGCCCGCAATCGCCTTTCGCTGACCCTCCGTCATATCCCCAAAACGCGGCACCTGGGAAAACCAGATTCGAGCATGGTCCATTATTGCAACGCGTTCTTCGACATCGTGGTGCGGGTCGGACTTCACACGCTGAATGAATTCGGTCCATCCGTCATCAAGAAGGTTCCGGTAATCGGAATCTCCTCTTGGTAGATTGATAGGAAGGTCGGTTTCAAGGTCCTCCCGGGCGGCTTGGGTAGCTCGATACTTTAGGCGATACGCCCTCAGGAAGTCATCACTGATGTAGTTGGATTCGGTCCAGGCAGACCCGATGGCATGAAAGACATCCTGGTACAGCGCGTCTGACGTGTCGCCCTCCACGTACAGCGCCGCCTCGTGATTTATCCCAAAACCGGCTCGTGTGAAATTCGGGCTGCCCAAAACAAGCGCAAACTTGTCAGCAGTTCTGAAAAGGTAAATCTTGGGATGGAATGTTCCGGCGCTGCTGTTAGGAACGACGCGCGCGCCAGGGATGTCGCGCAGAGCCTCAAGGAGGTCGGGGTCCGTTTGGTGAAAGTGCGTGCCTATCGCGAAACGCTTCACCTTGGCCGAATGGCTCAACAGATACTTCGCCAACGGACTCATTGAGCCCCAAGCGACGGCCCAGTACAGCTCGTCGTAGTCGTCGATGAGTCTTCGAACCGTCAATTCAAGGTCTTGACCTTGCAGGTACTTTGGTGCCATTGCCATACGCGAAATATGTTAATTAACGTCGCTTCTTTCAACACCTGCCGATACGATTGCCGACCTTGTTTGTCAGGGCAGCCGCTAGAAGCACACGGAATGCCTGCGAACCACTGGCAAAACGCGTCGTACAATATTCGCGAATGAAGCTCCTGGGTACGCCGTTGCCGCATGCATTCGGCGCAATGAACGGTCGCAGTATGCGTGCTGCATGCGGGGAATACACCGCCGCGTAACGTGCAAAGCGCTGCTTGCGACGGCACAGAAAAACTATACCCGCCATCTTTGGTTTTCACGACCAGAACAGCGGGAGGAAACAAGGGGACGAAGGCATGTCGGAGGTACCGAGAGTGTTGTCACCCATGCGGGCGTGGCTGACCGAATTTTTATTCATTCGTGACATTTTCAGGGAGCCACCAGGCCTGCCGTTGTACCGCTACCAGGTCACGCCCGGCGAGTATCACGAGCTTGAGCGAATGCTGCGCGACCACCGGATGCATGCCGTACACCCAACGTACGGCCTTTCGTGGGCAGCAGCATTTTGCCTTTTTGTGGCCGAAAGTTTCCGGCGTGAGTACGACGCGAAAGACGGCGGCTGGGTGTGGGCCCGTTTCGAAAACCGCCTGGACTGCAAGTTCACGCCACAACAGCATGGCGAACTGGTGCGACAGGGGCTCGGCCAGTACTGGAAACGCCCGATTCGACAATATCTGGATGGCAGGGATAACCTCCTCGGCTCCCTGTTCACGGAGGGCGGACTGCCATGGCCGTTGGTGCAAAGCGAGTCCCACGGATTCGGCCGCGTGGTTCGAAAGGGGCTCAAGTACTATTACCGGACGGAAGGCGGGCTCCGCACGGCTGCAGATGTGCTGGCTGACTTCGAGCAGGAGCTTCCGCAGACCTTCCGCACACTTGAGACGCGGCAGCTGCTCGCCGGTATCGTCGAACAGCTTATGTTTCTGGCCACAAAATATGAGCTCCGGGGTAAAGCCGACCCCGCTCAATATCTGGACGAGGTCACTCCGCGCTGGTGGCACGATTTCCCGCTGCCTCTGGACGAGGGCAACGCACGCCGGCTGATTAGCGAGTGGCTCCGCGACGCGAGCCGTCGCCGGGCCGAACGCGAGGCTGAACGCGCAGAGGTTGGCACATTCTCGTGCGACCACCGCTTGGTCGAGCAGCCTCATGGCTGGCGTATCCGCACCGAGGTGACGATACCGCGCGAGGCACTGTTTCCTCTTGACCCCCTTATTGCCAATACGACACGCTACGAACTGGCTTTTTTCGAGGGCGACCGGCTCCTTGCTAGCGCCGGCACCGCGTATGGCCACCAAAGCGTTGACCAGTCCGCGCTGTCGGTACGCTTCATTCGCACCCAGATTTCAATTGACCGGTCGCAGCCGTGTGACGAACTGACGCTGCGCCTGCTCGCAAACGGCAGCTCCGCCTACACCGTCCGCTTCGAGCAAGGCGCGCTCGACGAGCAGGAACTCCCCCTCGTCTTCGAATGCAGGGGTGATGAATGGTGGTTCATCGCCAGCGCGTCGTGCTCAACCACCAGCGACCGGGTTCGCGTACACCTTCCGGAACGGTTCAGTTATTCGTGTGATGGCCGGGTGAGCGTTCAAAAGAGTGCAGAAAACTCACTCTGGCTTGAAACATCCGATAACCTGCACCTCACTTCAGACACCGGCGACCGCTACACCATCAAGCTGAGAACCCGTCAGGAACAAAACGCCCAGCTGGTCCTGAAAGGCAACACGGCGCATTTTGCGTCGGTGCCGCAGGTGGTGTACCTGGGTTGGCCCCAGCTGGACGCCTCAGCGGACGCCGGGGAATCCCGACCGCGAATCCAGGAGGTTGCTAATCGCCAGCAGCTCATGCGCATAAATGGCGGCGAACCGCTGGGGGGTATCCGTTATATCGCGAGAAATGCGCTTGGTGAGATTCTGCTCCAGCGACGCTTTGGTGTGGTTCCCGCCGGTTTCGCAATACAGGCTTTTCCCGCCTCAAGCAGCAAACCCGCCCGCCTTGTATTGAAGAACGCGCGGGCGCTCGACCTGCAGGTTATTGACAGCGCAATCAAAAGCCGTGTGGAGATAGTCGACCAGGACACCACAATCACACTCGAGCCATTGGCCAACGACCCACCGTCATTCCTGACACTAGAAGCCAGGGGACGCACAAATTCCGGATGCGACCCGATTCAGTTCAGGCTGGCGTATCCCTACCAGGGCGCTCGGCTACTGGGTTCCGATGGTGCAGCAATTTCTCGGCGCAACTTTACCCTTGTTGAACTTGTGGGCCTTCGCATTGCACTCGCAACGTCGACGTCTAATGGTACCGAATTCTGCCTGCACCTCGAACTGGCGAGCCGGGAAGGTCGATGCGCCCGCCACTATTTTGTGAGAGCAGGCAACACGCCAGTGCTGCTCAGCCTCTTCAGTTATCAGGCTGACATGCTGCAGATGCTCGGCGCGGTCGACGACCAAGACGCCTATCTGCGCGTTACGGTGGAGACGAATCAGCCACTCCTGCATTTCGACGTCCGACGCTATAACGGCGCCGTTCGATGGGAAGACAAGGACACGTTCAGCCTGATGACCCCGTCTGGGGGGCCGCTGGATGAGGAGGTGGCCGTCGAGGCGATGCTCCTCCCCGACCCGAAACAGGCGCACGTCGAAATCCCCGAGATGACCAGTGAAGGAGCAAGTACCGGACGTTTCCGGACGCTACTATCGATGCACCGCGACGGACCGTGGGTCATCTATCCCGCCACCGGTTCATCAACTCAGTTCCGCCCCGTACTTTACGTACCTGAACAATTATCCGAGACCGGCATACCAGCCGAAATCCGCTCGCTCCATACCGCCGCGCGGGTCTTTCATCCCGTAAACCATCCAGATGTCATCAATCAGCAGATTGCCGATATGGCAACAGACCTGGACCACAGCGGCTGGCAATATCTCGCCGACCTCCGGCAGCACTACCGTCATCTTCCCCTCTCCGTATTCGAATCCTGGCTGGCGCTGTCACGCAACCCGTCAGCACTCGCAACTGCTGTATTCCGGCTTGAGCTCGACGAAGCGTTCTGTGAACGCATCCATGATGAGCTCGCAGTGCTATGGGAATGCATCCCGCTGCCGGGTTGGGCAACCGCCTATGCCCGCTTTCGCGAGTGGCTCGTTCGACAGGGCGTTCCTGAAGTTCTGCTGGATAGTTTGCTCAGGAATCGCCAAGCCATGCTCCCTGCCGTCGTATCGGGCTTCAAGGAAGTTGGCAACTATCTGGAGACCGCTGACCCGACCAGCCTGCACAGGCTTCCCGTAGAACACATCCTGCCGGACTGGTACCAGCAATTGCGTCGAACTCACGAGGGCAACAACCGCTGGCCAACCGACCTCGGTTTTCGGGTCAAGGAATGGATAAGGAAGCAGCCACTACCAAGCCAGATAGCCAATCTGTCGATGGTCGAATTTACTGACGCCGTGACATACCTGCCAATATTCATGGCCTATGTCACGGCCGGGATGGCGCATATCGAAGAGCTCAAGGAGAGGCGTTCCTATCTGAAGTTCGCCATCAAGATGGTGTCCGACTTCGACCGGAGCAGCTGGTACACCCCGGTTCACGGAATGATGGTCTCCTATCTACTCGCATCCGCACGGGCCTAGGGAAGCAAATGAAGTACTTTACCGACCTGATTGAACAAAGTTTGAGTCGTACCCGGGAAGCCACGTTGAGCGTTCTCGGTATCAACGACGAGAATCTGCGACGCCATCTCGGCAGCCAGATGAACAGCACGCTTGGCTCCGATGGGTGCTTTCTCGCACCGCCCGTTTTCGAACATACCTTTGGATGGCAGGAAGCCGAGGAGATAACGCTTAATGACCTGAGGGGCAATCTGCTGTCGGCGAGTCTGCTCGATACGCTCCATGCTGCTGAGGGCACCTACCGCTTCGCAGCGAACACGCATCCTTACGTGCATCAGTTGAAGGCATGGGAAACGCTGCTGGCGCCGACGCCAAAATCCGCAGTCGTCACGAGCGGGACAGGCTCTGGAAAGACGGAGTGCTTCATGGTGCCCATACTTGAGGACCTGGTCCGTGAGCGCGCAAAGCTAGGGCAGTCACTCGTTGGCGTACGTGCGCTTTTTCTCTACCCACTCAACGCCCTTATCAATTCCCAGCGCGAGCGCCTCCACGCCTGGACCCGGCCATTCGGCTCCGACATCCGCTTTTGCCTCTATAACGGCAAAACCGTGGAAAGTGCTAGTGAAGTGCGCAAGCTGCAGCATCAAAGGCCCAATGAAGTCTTGTCACGGGAGGAACTGCGCAGACAGCCGGCGCCTATGCTGATGACCAACGCGACCATGCTTGAGTACATGCTGGTCCGACAGGTCGACGCACCGATTCTCGAGCTGTCACGACAACAGCAGTCCCTGCGCTGGATAGTCCTGGATGAGGCACACACCTATGTCGGCTCCCAGGCGGCCGAACTCGCGCTGCTGTTGCGACGCGTGGTTCAGGCGTTCGGAAAGCGCCCCGACGAAATTCGCTTTGTTGCGACTTCGGCCACTATCGCCGACAGCAATGCAAATGAACGGCTTCAGCAGTATCTTGCAAGTCTGGCCGGGGTGCACCCGGAACAAGTAGTCGTATTGGGGGGCTCACGCAAGGTGCCAGACATCGTGTGCACCGGGACACCTGACCAGCGAAGCTATGAAGCGGCATGCTCAGTTGACGCCGGCCAGGAAATATCGGAGGCCCGCTTTTCCGTACTTGCCCATCATCCCTTGGCCAGCGCGCTTCGCCACGGCATTGTTAACAAAGGGCGCCCACTTGACCTGAACGAGCTCGTTGACATCGCCGGCAACAGGCTGACAGGCGAGACGCTCGCTGAGCGGCAACAGGAGTTGCTCGGATGGCTCGACCTGATGAGCGGGACACGGCGTGCGGCCAAGGAGCCACCGTTCATCAAGCTGCGCATTCACCTCTTCCAGCGGATGCTGCACGGCCTGTGGGCCTGCATCGATGCCCGTTGCAGCGCCAAACCGGCGGGGCTTGAAGCCTGGCCATTTGGCAATGTCTATGTCACCCAACGCTCTCGCTGCGAGTGTCATGCACCGGTGTACGAGCTCGCCTTCTGTGACGAGTGCAAGACCCCGCATCTGCTCGCGGAAGACCGGGCCGGGCAACTGCAGCAACGCAGTCCCTACGCAAGCGATGAATTCTCGCTGAGCTACGATAGTCCGGCCGAAGACGAACCAAATGGCGACCTGCCATCCAGCCTTTCGCGCAGGCAGTTCGCCGAGAAATTTGTCATCGCTGCGTCGGAGACGCAACGGGAGCCCTATTTCCCGCTGCAGGTCAATCTTTCGACCCTCAACGTGGGGGCCCTACCGTCAACAGACACAAGAGAACTCGTCGTCGCGCCGGAATCTCTGGCCACCTGCAGCCGGTGTGAGACAAGCTTCACCGGTTCGCCCGGACCGCTTCGCAAGGCCTACCTTGGCGCACCGTTCTATGTGGCGAACGCGGTCCCCACGGTCCTCGAATTCTGCCCTGACCCGATGCCGGAAGATTCTGACGGAAAATCACCGGAGGAACTTCCCGGCCGAGGGCGCAAGCTCATTACGTTCACCGATAGCCGTCAGGGGACCGCCCGCATGGCGGTGCGGATGCAACAGGAAGCCGAACGCTCCCGGCTTCGCGGGCTCGTCTTCGAAATACTGCGTAACGCCCAGGCAAAGCTCGATGCCAAACCCAAGGATATTCCTACAGTCGGCTATGAGGAGCTCATCGAACAGGCAAAGCGCCTTCAGAGTATGGGTATGAACGACATGTCTGCGCAGCTGTTCCAGAAGGCTGAGGAGGCCAGGTCGGGGCTGTCCACAAGCGGGACCAGCGAAATGTCCTGGTCCGACATGGTCACGGAACTTGCAACGTCAAGAGACATCTCGCTATCGATTCGCGACTACAACAAGTACGCGAATCCTGAACTCTTCGAGGGACAGGAAGGTGCCATTCCAATGGCCCGTCTGCTGCTTGCCCGCGAATACGCGCGGCGTCCCAAGAACCAGAACAGCACGGAGACGTTAGGCCTGGTCCGCGTTGGCTACCGGGGTCTTGACGGCATCACTTCGGCTCCAGCCTTGTGGCTTGGCCGAAAGGCTGGTGCCCTCCCGGGCGAGGCCGTCCCCGGTAATCTGACGCTCCAGGACTGGCGGGATTTTCTCAAGGTAGCGCTCGACTTTCACGTTCGCGAAAATACGTTCATCCGCCTCGACCCCACGATGCAGCGATGGATGGGAGCACGGTTCACCTCGAAGGTTCTCATGCCATCAAAGCGGGACGCCGCGGAGAGCGCCACTTTCAAGAAGTGGCCGCAGTTCAGGCAAGGCCGGGGGCATCGACTTGTAAAATTGCTGGAACAGGGGTGCAATCTTGACCGGAGCCGCCCCGATGACCAGGACATCATCAACCATCTTCTCGAGCACGCATGGAACGCGCTGGTGGGCGCGACGATACTCGAACAGTTTGAGGGGGGCTACGCACTCAACCTCAACACCCTGACCTTCTCGCTGCCCACTATTGCCTGGGTGTGTCCGCTCACTCACCGCATGTTCGATACGGCATTTCGCGCGCTTACGCCCTATATGCCAGACCGCTTTCGTGAGGGAGATTACCGTTGCCGGAAGGTGCAGCTGCCCACCTTTTCGCTGCTGTCCCCGGCGGGCGATGCCGACGCTGCCCGGGTTCAGGTCCGCCGGCTCGTCACGGACAATCCACAAGTCCAGCAATTAAGGTCACAGAATCTCTGGACCGACATTTGTGACCGGACTGCGGAGGGTGGATTCTACTACCGCACCGCCGAGCACTCGGCGCAGCAGTCCTCAAGCCGGTTGGAAACCTACGAGGACATGTTCAAGCGCGGCAAAATCAACGTGCTGAACTGCTCGACCACAATGGAAATGGGGGTCGACATTGGGGGTATCTCGGCCGTGTTGATGAACAATGTGCCTCCGCATCCGGCCAACTACCTGCAACGTGCCGGGCGCGCCGGACGCCGGAACGAAGCCCGTTCAATTGCGTACACCCTGTGCAAAGCCGACCCGCACAACCAGCGGGCGTTCCGGGAACCAAAGTGGCCGTTTGTCACGGCCATTCCCGCGCCCGGCATCACGCTCAGTTCGGAGCGAATCGTACAGCGGCACGTCAACTCTGCGCTGCTTGGCCGGTTCCTGCGAACGCTTGGCAACACCGGAACGGACCGAACGAAGCTCACGTTGAACTGGTTCTTTGGTGGCGAGGCGTCCACCTGCACGCGCTTCATTGACTGGATGCAAAGCGACCCCGAAGGCCTCGACCAAAGCGTCGCCGACATCACGCGTGGCACCAGCCTGGCAGCACGCTCGCGGACCTCAATCATCGACAATGCTGTCGCGACCCTTCTGCCAATCCAGTCCCGGTGGTGCTCCGAGCATCACAAGCTGGTTGAGCTGCTGGCCTCCGCAGTCGACGAACCATACAGGAAAGCACTGGGGTTCGAGCTCAAGCGTCATGAGGACGAGTACCTGCTGCGTGACCTGGCTGCGCGAGCCTTTCTACCCGGTTACGGTTTCCCGACCGATGTCGTGAATCTGAATACGTATAACGTTGAGGATTTCAAGGAACGCAGCAGGCAGCGCGAAGAAAGGGGTCGCGAAGACAACATCTTCACTTCCAAGGAACAGCCCACTCGCGGACTGAGCATCGCGATTCGTGAATATGCACCGGGTGCACAAATCGTGATTGACGGCCGCGTCTATCGCTCTGCGGGCATAGGACTGCACTGGCACTCCGGCGGCGCCAGACATGAGGCGCAGAAATTTGACATCGCCTGGCGATGCAGTCATTGCGGGACAGCCGGGTACACCGAAAATGCGTACTCCAATAGCGACAACATTCGCTGCACGCGATGCGACCATCCGGTTCACGCGACGGAACGGAAGCTCATCCTGCGTCCGTCGGGCTTTGTCACGGACTTTTACGAGTCGACGACCAACGACATTAGTACACAGAAATTCATCCGGGTGGCGCCACCCCGAATCCAGCTCGACGGCGAAATGCTCGCGCTACCGGACAGCCGCTGCGGATACCTGCACTTTGGCCACAATGGCAGCGTCTTTTATCACTCTTCTGGCGAGCACGAAAACGGATATGCGGTATGTCTTGCCTGTGGTCGCGCAGAATCAATGACGCTTGAGGGAGAAGTTCCACCAGCGCTCCGACCGGAAAAATTCCATCGTCCGGTCGGTGGAGCAACGGGCAGTAAGCGGGATAAGACCTGCTCAGGTGCAGCGGTGAAGTCCAACATTCACCTCGGCTATCACACGGCGACCGACGTCCTCGAGCTTGTCCTGCGAAGCCCAACGACCGGGGAGTGGCTCGGTGACTCCCCTGACGAGGCTATCGTCGCAACCACCCTGGCAGTGGCTCTGCGAGACGCAATTGCGGACGAAATTGGTGTCGCGAGTACAGAGATGGGTTTCGGAACCCGACTCGACAGGGACCCGGCGACCGGGAAAGTCCGGTCGGTAATCCAGCTCTTCGACCAGGTAAGTGGCGGCGCCGGGTTTGTGCTGGCCGCCTTGCCGCAGGTGGTAAACCTCCTCACACGCGCAGCCCACAAGCTGGACTGCCCGCAGGACTGCGAAAACGTCTGTTCATCGTGCCTCGCAAGCCGGGACAGCCGCGTTGAAGCGGAGGAACTGGACAGGCGTGCCGCAAAGCGATGGCTCGATGACCACGAATTCCTGCACCACCTTGAGTTACCGGACCAGTTTCGGAACATTCCTGGCGCAACTTACTGTTCGTTCAGTCCCGAACGTTTCATTCGGGAAAGCATTAACAGAGGGGCAACGGGAATCCAGTTGATGTTGACAGGCGACCCTGGCGAGTGGGACCTTGACCATCCGTCGTTCCGCGACAAGGTCCTGACCTGGAAAGTGAAGGACTTGCTTGAAGTTTGCCTCGCCGTGCCGTCGATTAAAGTCCTCACCGCAGAGAATCGGCGCAGTCTGAACTTCTTGGGAAAACTCGGTGTGCGTGTATGTCAGCATGACGCCGCGGGGGATGCCGCTGGCGTTGCGGTCATCGCGCAAGTTTGCCGTGGTGAAACCGCGCAGACACTTTTGACCAGCGAAGCGGCTACGGGTGTTCCGGGGGAAAACTGGCTAAGGACACACGATACCAGTGTCTGGGTGTCCACTGGTCAACTCAAGTCTTTACGCGTCACACCAATTGACGTCGCAGCCTGGGAAGCCCGCGAATCTGGCGCAACGGTTCTCGAGGTGGTGACGGAACTCAACGGACCGGTGTCATCTTTGGCAGCGCGCCTTCGCGGGTTAATCAGCGAAAGGGTACCCGCGCTCGCGAGCCTGATGGCGCATGACCACGCAACCGAGGTGAGTTATAGCGACCGGTATCTAAAATCGCCGTGGTCGCTCATGCTGTTGGGTGGCTTCCTGTCAATATTCAAAAGTAGCGAACTCCGGCGTCTGGAAATAGCGACGCTACGCCCTCAGGCCACCCAAGTGAGCAACCACCTCAAGCATGACTGGAACCGCCCAGAGGACATGCGCAAATTGATATGCGCATGGCTACAAACCATGGTGTCTGTGGAACCTCAAGTCACGATGGTCGAGAAGCCCTATGATTTGCAGCATAGCCGCGTCATCTACGTATCTTGGGCCTCAGGCAGAAAAACGAAACTGATTCTGGACCAGGGTGTTGGCTATTGGCAACCGAAGACGGTATATCGGGACCAGGCGCACTTTGATTTTAACGAGAGCCTTGAAGCGCAAGGCAGTCGCATGGTGGAGCAGTATAAATTCGCTAACATGGTCAATGGCGGGACGTGGCCGACATTCCTGTCCGTTGTCTCCGAATAGCAACCACCCGGGTGAACCGGTTTAGCTCCCCATCGCCGCTGTCGCCAGCGCAAGAGCTTTTTGCTCCGGTTGCAAGGTTTGCGTGCAGCAGACATTGACCGTGGGGAATAGCGTCGCCGCGGTGAACGAGAACGTCGTTCACCGCGGAAGCAATCGCCGGCCAAAACGGCTACGCCTGCTGCGCGCCTTGTGGAGGGCAAGAAGACACGCAAGCTGGCCAGTGTTAGCCCGGAGCAGATGGCAAAAATGGAGCGGGAAATGAGCAATCTGCAGGGGCAGTACAAGCTGGTGGAACAGACTTACGGCCAGGATGTGTTGAATTGAATCTGGTGCTTGCGAAGGGATATCTCGCGAAGCTTCTCGAAAATGAATCTGCAAGGCAATACGTTTCCCAACGCCATCCAGACTTGATGGCGGAGTTCGAGTCCATCATTGCGACCGTTTCTCTCGACCAGCAGCAATTCGGCACGGTCCTCTAGCCGAGCCCTGACACAGTTGCCGTCCGTCCACATCGCGTGGGACGCGCTGCGAGATGAGTGCGATTGCTTTGACCTCTGCGTCCCGCAACGACGATGCTGACCGCGCGAAAACGATTCGCCCGTTATGTTTCCAAAATCCTTAGCTCGATTCGTTTCGATTTCGGCGCGGGCGACAATGTCAGCTTCTCTGAGCTTCCGCCAGAACGACTCGTGATGACGTCGCCAGAAGGCGACCAATTACGGCTGAAAGGTCTTCAGGTGTAAGATGACTCGTACCAATCCACCCCCCGCTCACCAATCCTGAGAAGTCGCTGTTCGACATATAGCGAGGCATCGAATCGTACTTCACAACTTTTCCGGACCGTGGTCCTTGAGTTTGTTCTAGTTCAAGCAACGTAGCGACGTCGGCTCGACGCAAAAGGCGACCGTCACACAGCTCGCCGTCTTGCCGTTGAAGCGGCAGACGTTTGCAGAACTTTACGTAGAATGGAGCCGCACAAAGCCTGCTTTGATGCATCTGCACTTGCGGTGCTTGGTATCCATTGGCTCTGGAAATGCGCATCGCCTCGAAGGCAGTCTCGACCTCCCGCATGCTTTCCATTTGGTCTAGGAACTTGCGGTCGGCACGATAGGTCCATTCAGAGTTCTTGTTTTCGCAGCACTTGTACTGAATCATGACCAGCGAAGCCATGTCACTCAAGTAGATGAGCAAGTCAACACCTAAGGCAGTTTCGAGCGGTCCTTTGTCGAGTGTTTGCACATGGAGCTTGCGTGAGCCTTCCCCTATTGAGAGGTCTCCAGTTATCGAGAAGTCTGGCAATTTGAGACTGGCGAAGGCATTCCGGTCATAGTCAACGAGCTCGCGCTCTTGAGTCGGCGCAACGTCTTCAAGGTAGGCGATAAAGGAGTCTTTTTTCGCGGTCTCGTCTACCGGTTTAGCCCTTCGAAACACCTCGCGACGAGTGTCCCCAAGTTTTGCGCAATCCAGCGCCAAGCCAATGGCATCTCGTTGTAATGCAAGTGTTTGCAGGTTGCCCGAAGTCTCAATCCGGTTGGGTTGGCAAACCTTTTGCCACAGCGCCCCAAGCTCGCGCGCGACGGACGGTCGTAATTCGGATACTGTTTTGAGTACCTCCTCCCAGGCGACGGGCGGTATCCTCCTTGCGACGCCACCAACGCTCTTGAGAATCGCTCTCTTCGTTCCGGGTGACAGCTTGCTCTCAAGCTGCGACACTAAAAATGGCTTGAAAAACACGAAGTCCGAGAATCGGTAGTTCCGCGCGCCGGTGTTTTGCGGACCTGCCTTGTAGGAAGCCATCGCGGCGGCTGAGACTTCCTTACCCTCTCCATCGAAGCACACGAGGAAGAATTCTCGGGTCTTAGCCGAGTTATCCAGACGCGAAAGCTCCAAGGAAAAGTGGTCACCCGCCCGAGCCCGGTCTTCGAATAAGCGTGAGCGCTCCGGCTCGAAAGAGATGAGGAAGCCCGCTTTGCCTGTCGTCATGACGTTTCCTATCGCGCGCAGTTAGCGCAGCAGTTCCGGAGTTTTTTGCGAATGATATGACACTTTTTTAGCACGGTCCTCCCGTGGTGCGACTACCAGCCAGAAGGGAGTACGGATTTGTCCGCAT
The DNA here is from genome assembly GCA_000173575.1 of Burkholderia sp. H160. Classification (GTDB taxonomy): domain Bacteria; phylum Pseudomonadota; class Gammaproteobacteria; order Burkholderiales; family Burkholderiaceae; genus Paraburkholderia. The sequence goes on from ABYL01000008.1 coordinate 73,809, forward strand.
TGAACCGGCCGAGAAACAACACGGTGATTTTTCCGTCGCGCGCATGTGGAAGGCTTCCGTTCCGAAGGCCACGAAGCAGATTCGCGAGACAATCGTCTATGGTCTTCTGGACTTACGTTTTTTTGATTTGCTGCGAGCTCGTTCGAATGGCAGGCAAAATCCTTCACGCCAGCGAAGCCCTAACGCTCCCCGTGTCAATCTCGACTGTCGGAATAGCTTCCGAACTCTTCTTAAAATTAAGTTCACTGGCCGCTTTCGTGGTCATAGTCTCTTGCAATTTATGCGCCGCGAACAAATAAGTCGCCGCTGGTAGTTTGTGACTTTTACCCATTACCGATAGTTTTACGGCGTCGCTTTCAATTTCTTTAAAATCACGATACCGTTGGACCCGTGAAAACGGGGCACTACCATATCACCGCCCGCCGTTCTTCAATACTATTGGTCTAGCATGATGCCTTCTGAGGAGCGCTCTGAACATGCAACAGCAAAACATCCCTATTGGAACGTTAGTGGACATGTTCAAGCGTGGCGAACTTCGCCTGCCGGAAATCCAGCGCCACTATGTCTGGAAGGCCACCCGGGTGCGCGACCTGCTGGATTCGCTGTATCGCGGCTACCCCAGCGGTTCCATCCTGATGTGGGAGACAGATGAACCGGTGCCGACGCGCGACTTCGCCATTGCACAGGAGAACAACGCCTTTGCCGGACGCAAGCTCCTGCTCGATGGACAACAGAGGCTGACGTCCTTAACGGCAGTGCTGGGCGGAGAACTCGTATCGGTTCGCGGGCGAAAAAAGCCCATCGACATACTGTTCAACCTCGAACATCCGGATGGCCCGCCAGCCGACATCTTCGAGGTGGAGAGCGACGAGGAGTCGCCACTGGAACCTGACGATGAGGTAACGGACGAGGCCGAGGATGGTGACGACGGCGAACTAGGACTACAGGAAAAACTGAACCGCCGTACCTTTGTAGTGGCCAGCAAGAACCTGCTGTCACTGCCAAATTGGGTGTCGGTGAGCCGTGTGTTCCGCACCGCCAACGACGCAGAGATTTTGGAGAAAGCTGGCATCGAGTCGTTCAAAGACCCGCGTTTCCAGAAGTATTCGGACCGGCTGAAGAAACTACGCGCCATCAAAGACTATCACTACGTCGTGCATGTGCTTGAACGAGCGATGAGCTACGAGGAGGTCACCGAAATCTTTGTACGCGTGAACTCGCTGGGGGCCAAACTACGTTCGTCCGACCTAGCTTTGGCGCAGATGACGTCGCGCTGGCCAAATCTGTTGAGGGAATTGGAAGCTTTCCAGGACGAGTGCGAGCAAAGCTGGTTCACCATCGAACTCGGTCATCTGGTTCGGTCCATCGTCGTGTTCGCCACTCATCAATGCCTGTTCCGCTCGGTAGCGAGCACGCCCGTGGAAAAACTCAAAGAAGGCTGGGAGCAGGCCAAGGAAGGACTGCGCTACGCTATCAACTTCCTGCGCAGCAACGCAGGCATCGAGGATGAGACGCTGCTATCTTCACCGATGTTCATCCACGCCCTGGCTGCGGTGAGTCGGGTGAAGGATAACAAGCTAACGGCGCATGAGCATAGCCGGCTCCTGCATTGGTTGCTGGTGGCCAATGCGCGTGGCCGGTACTCACGGGGTTCGACCGAAACGTTACTCAACGAAGATTTGGCCATCATCTTCCGCAGCGGCGACATTGCCGGACTGATGGAACCGGTGAAGCGCCAGTTCGGGCGTCTATATATCGAGCCGAATGACCTTGCCGGCCGAGGCGTAAACAGCCCGCTGTTCTCGCTCGCCTATCTGGCACTAAAGGCGGCCGGGGCCAAAGACTGGTATAGCGGGCTGGGCTTGTCGCTGACGCACCAAGGCAAGCTGCATTTCATCCAGTGGCACCACGTCATTCCCAGGTCACTGCTCAAGGAACGGGGCTATGAGCCGGGCGAAATCAATGAAATCGCCAATATGGCCTTCATCACCGGCCAGACCAACCGCCGCATCAGCAACAAGGAAGCGACGAAATATCTGGTGGACATCGTGGCCAAGCAGGGTGAAGAAGCACTGGAGAGTCAGTGTGTGCCAACGGACCCGGCTTTATGGTCTACCGAAGCTTTCCGTGAATTCCTCGCGATGAGGCGTATCGCACTTGCCGAGCGAATGAATGCGTTTATTGGGGAAAAAGCAGGTCTAGCTTCTGGAAATATTGATACGACCTCGCCGCATACGCAGCCACCGGCGCACTAGCTTCTGCTCGGGCCGTGGACCTCGGCCAAACAGACAGACACCTACATGCCAGCCGTGCGGCGAGACGCGTTTGTACTCAAAACGCATCACCCACCGGGCGGCCGTGCCTGCGCAACCTGCACTTTTGCTGCCGGCCGTTTAAATCGATGCGAAAAACTGCTTACAATCAGGTCCATAAATCTACGTTGTCCGACTTTCACGCCGGTACCGGGGGCATCTCGAATGGCTGATGTTGTCGAAGATATTGAATCTGCCGCGATACCGCAAATGAGCATCGACGCGTTCGTGCGTTCAATTTCGGTGACCAGAAATCGCCCAATATGCATGTTATTGGGCGCTGGTGCTTCAATAACTTCGGGGATGCCGTCCGCCCAACGATGCATCTGGGAATGGAAACGCGACATTTTCGTGACCAAAAACCCGACTCTGCGGGAGTCGGTTGACGAACTATCGCTCCCGGGAACACGACGGATTGTTCAAGGCTGGATTGACCAGCAGGCCCAATACCCGGAGGATGGCAGCGCCGACGAATACTCGTTCTATGCGGAAGAGTGCTATCCGACATCGCATGATAGGCGCGCGTTCTTTCATCGCTTCATCGCAGAAGCGAGGCCACATATAGGGTACAAACTAGTTGCTCAGCTCGCTGAGGCTGGCTTCCTTCGTACCATCTGGACAACGAACTTCGATGGTCTTGTTTCGCGGGCGTGTACCGCTGCGAATGTCGTTTGCGTCGAAGTTGGCATGGATACTCCGCACCGTGCGTCTCGCCCCCAAGGCGACGACGAGGTTCGGCTTGTTTCGCTCCACGGCGATTTCCGGTACGACTTGCTCAAGAACACAGCCAACGAGCTTCGGGAGCAGGACCTCGCGCTCCGGGAAGAGCTTTTGCACGAGTTGAAGGACTACGACCTGGTCGTAATCGGCTACAGCGGTCGCGACGATTCGTTAATGCAGGTCCTCTCAGCCGCCTACTCGGACCGCGCAAGTTGTCGATTGTATTGGTGTGGGTTCGGTGCTGAGCCAGCGCCCGAGGTGCGACATCTCATAAAATCCATCGACCCCGCGCGCGAATCCGCTTTCTATGTAGATACCGCCGGCTTCGACGACGTGATGTCGCGTCTCGCGCTTCGCCGGCTTTCAGGCGAATCACTGGAGCGGGCGCAGAAGCTCATAGAGAGCGTGACGCCGGTGGCTGGCAAGAAGATGGCTTTCTCTGTACCGCCGCTCGCCCCAAGCGCGTTGGTCAAGGGAAACGCATACCGGTTGACCTGCCCAGCGAATGTGCTGAAGCTGGACATCGAGTTACCCGAACACGGCAGTTGGCGCGACTGGCTGAGTGAACGGATGACTCCCGAGCGTGGGCAGGCTGTGGTCTTCGAGAAGGGCGCACTGGTTCTGGCAGATATGGCGGTCACCGCGAAGGTTTTTGACGGGTTCCTTCGCGTATCGCCCACCCGCGTGGAGATTTCTGATGAGAACATCATTGCCGACGGACGAATAGCTTCGCTATACAGACGAGCCCTGGTTAGCTCCGCCGCGAAAGCGCTCCAAATCCAGACGGACCATCGCCGGCGTATCTGGGAGCCTGTTCACTACGATACCCGCCAGCTTGACGATGTTACTTATCGGGTTCATCGAGCCGTTTCGCTAACCATCGTCGGCATCGAAGGCGTGCCTCACGTCGTACTGATGCCAGAGGTCGTTGCTTCAACCTTAGCTGGTGACCTCGCTCCGGTCGACTCGCAAAAGACTCTACGCAACGCGATTTATGGGTTTCAGCACAACGACAAGTTTGACGCCGACCTTTCATACTGGACCCACCGACTGGTTGAAAAGGAGCTTGCATCAAGTGGCGAAGGAGTGTTTGTGCTTTCCAAGGTTCCGCTGTACGCGGGACTTGCGCAAAAGGGGAAAGCACCTCTTCCTCATAGGTTCGCGCGACACGCGAAACAGCACGGCATAATCGTTCCGGACGCGCCGCTCGTTTTCAGCGCGAAAGTCGGGAGCGGCGAAGTACGGAACCCCAATCCGCTACATGGCCTTGTGCAGAACCGTCCATGGGACCATTCGCTGACTGCATCCGGGCTTTGCCCGTCTACTGACGCCTCAGTCATCTGTCCGGCAGATGCCGCCCCCAGGTTCGAGCGCTTTCTTCAGAGCATGCAGGAGGTTGCCCGCCCGTCGCAAAGCGAGCGCGACTATCTCCACGACTTTCCGGGGTTCCCCGCTGCGTTTGGACTACCGCTGCGCATGCCCGTTAGAGGCGATGCCAACTGGATAACTATCGACGATGGCGTTTCGACAGATGCTCTGACGGGTGCCAAGCAGCTCGCCCACCGAGTTTGTCAGGCGCTTGACCACCTCAGACGAGCGCGGCCAAGCGACACAGCCATTGTGTTCGTACCCCGCAGATGGGAGCCATACAAGGTAGTCGATACCCAGCACGAGCGATTCAACTTTCACGACTACATCAAGGCATACGCTGCGCGACACAGCCAAAGTACCCAGTTCGTCAGAGAGGAAACCATCCAGAGCCAGTATGTATGCAGGGTGCGGTGGTGGCTTTCCTTAGCACTGTACGTAAAGGCGATGCGCACACCGTGGCGATTGGATGCATTAGACGAAAACACCGCGTTTGTCGGCATTGGCTACAGCCTTGACGCGGAAGCCGGACGGGGAAACCACGTTTTGCTCGGCTGCAGTCATTTATACAGTGCCCGAGGTGAAGGACTTCAGTTTCGACTGGGCCGCATTGAGAACCCGGTGGTGCGCGGGCGAAATCCTTTCATGTCGGAGGATGACGCGCGCCGTACGGGAGACACCATCCGGCAACTCTTCTACGACTCCAAGATGCATATCCCGACCCGTGTCGTGATTCACAAAAGGACTCGGTTCACAGACGAGGAGCAGCGAGGACTAGTTCAGGGTCTGGACGGTGTAAGGAATATCGAACTAATTGAAATCAACCAGGAAGAGTCGCTTCGGTACTTGTCGTCACAGATGAAAGACGGTCGATTTGAAATCGATAAGTTCCCTCTTTTCCGAGGAACGACCATCGTCGAAAGTGACGACACTGCGTTGCTTTGGGTGCATGGCGCGACCCCGAGCGCCGTGAATAAATACTGGCGGTATTACCAAGGAAAACGCAGAATTCCAGCGCCGCTACGTATCCGACGCTTTCTCGGCCAATCAGATGTCGTGCAAATCGCGACAGAGATTCTCGGACTTTCGAAGATGAACTGGAACACGCTGGATTACTATTCTCGGATGCCTGCGACCCTAGACTCCGCAGGTAGCATCGCCAAGTTTGGGAGCTATCTAGACGGTTTTACATCGGCCCCATACGACTACCGTCTTCTCATCTGAAAGCCGGTCGCGGCGATGATGGCTGCCGTGGTCCGGCAAATTTGCAGAGCTGCTATCGCGCGCCCGTCAACGGTCCCGTGTGTCTTGCGCAGCCTGTTGCGCGGCAACCTGAGGTGCTAAGGCTCCCGCTTTCGCTGCTAGCACAGCCAGTCGCCCGAGGTCGGCGATACGAACCAGTCCACCGCGCGTTGCGCCGCCCGGTAGCTGCTGGGCTCCTACGAGCTCAACGCCCGACAACACGCGCGATAACACCGACGACTTCGACTCCATTGCGCGCGCCAGGTCGGACAACGGGATGTACGTCCGGCGGAATGTGAGTAACTGATGCGGCAAAATCACCCTGCACGTCTGGCCCCGCAGATGAATCGATTCGGATGCCAGCAGCCCTTCACTTACCCAGTGAGAGATGGTTTCCCACTTCCAGCCGGTCAACCTGGACAGTTGCTGAATCGACACCCCTGATTCCAGCAGAGGCGTCCCAAAATATTGCGAGACGTCCGTGCGCAGGAAATGCATGTCCCCCAGGCAATCTCCGCGCGCGACGGCTTTCACACGTCCGTCGGCGACGGCCCGCATAAACGACTGAATGGCCTGTCGGTCGCCCATGCGCCGGCTGGTCAGTTCCGACCACGCAATTGTCTCGTCCCCCTTGACCGCAGCGAGCTCCGCGGATTGTCTGATGCGCTCGCATATCTCCAATATGGATTGGCGCTCGACCGGGCCGCCTTTCAGGAGGTCCTCGCGCCAGCGAATGTCTGACCGTACGACGACGGCGGCTTTCATGTGCTCCAGTACCGCGGGCGACACGCCCGCCAGCTCGCAGGCGTTGGCATCGGAAATCCACTCACCGCGCCGTTGCCGGATACGGTCAACCTCGGCACACGGGATTTGGTAGACCTGCCCGCGCGTGCCGACGCGCCGCGCGCGATGTTCGCACTCACCGGCGAAGATAGACGTATGCAGACGCGAAACGCTTACGCCGATAGCCTTTGCCGCGTCTGGAGCTCGCATGTACTCGGTCGCGTTCTCTGCCATCTCCTTGGCCGAGTCCAGCCCGAGAACGCCGTCGAAACGCGCAGCGGCTACTTCGATGATGATATTCAGGAACGGTTCGAGCGCCGTGGCCTGACAAAGTTTGCGCAGACCGATGTACCACGGGCCAAGCAACGTGTTAAGTGTCCGTGCATGTGGCGTTCCTGCCGCGATACGTTTGTCGACATGCGACTGGAAGCCTGCAGGCCAATCGGCCAGCAAGGCTTCGAGAGGCTCGAGCAGGTCTACGGCCTCGGCTATGGATTTCGGTTGCGCGGCTCCGCGATGACGCGATGGCAATGTCGGGTCGGCGCGCAGGCAAAGCGTACGTACAACCTTTGCCAGAACATCAACATCAATGCCACGTACGATTGGCTCAATGCCCCCAGTCTGGTTGCCCGCGCTGGCAATCAAGGTCGACAGCCAGAGTTGCGCGCGGGTTGATGCTGTACGCGGAAGCATGCGAAGCTCTCGGCCACAATCGCATCGGTCGATGAGGTAACGATGTGGCGAAAGCGACTCCCCGCAGCCATCGCATCTGTCGACGTGCTGGATACGGTGATGAGGGCACGCGGTGACATACGCGTGCTCCCAATAATGTCGCAGGTAGGGTTCGTCAGCGAGGCATGCCGGACACACCGCGTCTGTCTGGGCGCGATGCAGACGCCCCCAACTGCGACAGACCGATTCGCGCTGGCTCGCGAAATGCCCCCACGCACTTTCAAGCCCAAGCTGTCCTGCTACAAAATCGGCGTGTCCCATAAGCGCGCTGCGATTGCGTTGTACGCCGACGAGTCCAGCCAGTTCACGCCAGTTGGACAGCACGTTGTCGGCAGCGAGCCTGCGGTAATAGCCGAAACCTGATTCATCGTCCCGCGGCGCGTACGTTACGACAAGACTCATCGAGAACCTCCGCAATGTTCATGAATGACGGGAACCGAAAGGTCGTTGTCCTTCATCACCTGCGCGAAGGCCTGATGAAGCGCGGCAGGCGGGATTTCCGTCTGAATCGATTCGGGATTCGCAAATGCCCGAAAGTGTGGGGACCCGGCAGCCTCAATGGCGTTCGCTGCTGCCATGCAGTCGACAAACGTCAGTTGTCGCGGCGGCTCGTACGCCATCTGGCTCGCCAGTTCCTGCATGAACCGGCTGAGGACACCAATGAGCCCACCGGTCAGAAGGTAGCATTGCCAGGTAAGAGCGGGCGACGGCAAGGCTATGGGGTAGCCTGACTCGCGAAAGAGATTGGCATAGGTCGCGACACAGGTATGGAACGCCTTCATGTTTTCGGGGATACGGGAATCGTAGGGTAAAAAGCGGCGCGAAGCTGACGCGCGCAGACGAAGCTGCTCGTTGCATTCGAAAAGTCTTTCGAGACGTGGCACGCCGAACAGAAAGACCGTCAGATTGTGCGAGTCCGCCAGCGTCTTGAGCCAGTCGCCCGCCGAACGTGGAGGCACACGCGCTCCTGCCTCGACCAGGTGGCTCGCCTCCTCGAAAATCACGACGCGTGTACCGGCGAGTTTCAACTGGTCGAGCATGCGCGTAGCCATCGCACCAGAGGTGATGCTGCGCTGTACGGGTAAGCCAAGTGCCGAGAGCACGCTCGACGGTAGCAGCACTGGCGACACGGGCGAGGGGACCGGCACCACCAGCACTGGCACGTGGCGTCGCCCGTCGACCTTTGCTTCCGGGAACGCGCGTCGAAGTGCGTGAATAAGCATCGACTTGCCAACACGTGACGGCCCTACTACACGCTCGATACGGCTCGCCGCCCCGTCCACCGCATCCTCGATGCGCTGCTGGAGTGCCTCGAGTTGCCCGAGAAAGAACGGGTGCTGGACTTCGCAGGTTTCAAGCGATATGCGCAACTGTCTTGCCGGCGTCATTGCTTCAAACCTCCGCTGTTACGGTCAAGCACGGGAAACAGCGACTCATCGTCGAGCATCGAGCCCGTTGACGGCATGGCAACAGTCGGCTTTGCCGACGCCACCTGTCCACTACTTCCCGGCGTCGACGGAGGCTGCGGTCCCGGTGATTGGGCCGCACGCGCGACCGCCTTGACCTCCTTTTCCCCGCGCGCGGTTTCACGGTTCCGTTCATGGACGCCCGACTTCTTCGGCTTCTTCGACTTCTGTGCAAGGGAGTCAGCCACAACCTTCTCGTGCATATCCCGGTCAAATTTCTGGGCCTCGGGTGCGGGCTTCGAGTCGCGCTTGGGCTTTTCGAACAGTGCCGTCGCGTCCTTGAATGACCATGCCGGTGTCTCACTCGTCAGGTATTCGAATGGCAGTGCAACAGGTGGACGGTCGTCACCTTCGTAAACGTAGACGTACCGGAAATCGTCGGGGTTGAAGAGCACGTCAAGCAAGCAATGTTCGCCATACGTGTTGATGAGCGCGTCAATCTCGTCGCCACGGTAGTTCAAATTGTTTACGGTGATGCCTGTCTTTCTGCTCAGCGTCCGCTTCGCGTGCTCGTAGAGTGCCGCCAGCCACTCCGAGTGCGAAGGTGGAAGGGAAATCGGAAAGTACGACGCCTCGAAATATTTCCACCGCTCGGCTGGCGTGCTGCCCTTCGGCAAACCTGTCAGGACAGCGTCACAGCGCAAACGCTCCAGCGGAGTGTGAATCCAGCGCTCGTAATACCAGCGCACAATCCAACGCTCGAGCACCTCCATCGTCGGAAGCTCATCGCCCAGCTGAATCGGGTCGCGCTTTCCGTCCTTGCCGTCCAGGCGCGTACAGCCACCCAGTCCTTCCAGCGCTTCCTTGAGCGACCGGTTCAGCCGTTCGATAAACGGTTTTTCGTGCGCGGCCCGAGCCCTGCAGTGTTTGACGTCGGTGCCGAGTTTTTGCAGGTTCTGGATACGACTGGTTTTGGTTTCCGCGCCGTTATCGAAGACAATTTGCCCTGCCGTGCCGCACATGTTCATGTCAAGGTCGAGGCCCAGCGCCTTGAAGCGCTCAAGCTTTCTGGGTGCCGTATACATTTCCACGCACGCGAGCGTTTCCCTGTCGGTAGGGGCGCCGACGCAGAGATTCCAGCCAAGTGGAACGCTCGTACAGCAGTCAACGGCATGGACCAGATAAACCTGACTGGATATGCCACTCGGCGTCTCGACGACGAACGGCAAGTGAACCGCATCCTGCTCAACGCGTTCGAAGGGCACCTCAGCCCGGATACGGTTTTTGGCGAGCGATTTCCCAGCCACGACATCTGAAGGGAGCATACGGTCAAGTTCAGGGTCTGCGCTGGCAACGCGCAGGATGGTGTTCTTGACGTACCTGGCGGTAATCTGTGGACGGGTCTCCGGCAGGAGCGTGCCATGTACCTTGAGATTTACGTCGTTGGTAACTCTTTTCAGGGACCACCGCGAATGAGGCACGAGATAAAGCAGTTCAGCCGCCGTGCGAATCGTGTCGATGACTTCCTGAGAATAGCGTGGCTCGCGGTTGCCCTTGTTCTTGTTTCCGCGAAGAGGCGGCAAGCCGGCCACGAGGGCCTTGCGATACCGGTACATCGTCGACTGCGGCGGCAAGGGACGTGCTTGCGAAAAGCCCACCTGGCTGTACTGTTCTGCAACGAGTCGATACGCCTGCTGAAAGCTGACACCGCGCTGCTTCTGGACGGCTTGTATCCGCTGCATCGCCTCGCGGATGAAGCTGCTTCGCTCGTGAAGGGTCTCGTCGTCGGGTTGTGCCGCATGACTGAAACGAGGCTTGCCCGCGCGAAGCACCGACAGCGTGCCCTTGTGAACGTCGGCGACAACGCTTGCCATGTCGATGTATCTGTCGGCGCGCAGCTGTGCATCAAACACCTTGATGCTTCCCGCACGTGGGCTAGGGTCAATGACCTCGAGGTAGGCGTCGGGATTTCCCGGCGGAACGAGCCGGTCATGACGGAGCAGCGCGCGCATCATTTTTCTACCCCTTCGAGCAGGCAGAGATGGTCCAGGTCGCCATACGCGAGGGATAGCTCGAAGGTGCCGCAAAGGGGGTGATTGGCGAGGTCTCCTGCGAGCACACCGCCCGCCAGCAAGACCGGAATCACGGCCGGAGAAATTGCGAGGTCCGAACACAGCGCGCCCAACGCGACAGGACCGTCTTGGCAGCGACGGGTGACGCGTTCGACAAGGTCACCGGTCAGCCAGGTGCGGACATGATGGGTTGCCTGCTTCAGCAACCGCGCGTTCATCCGGATAGGATGCGCCGTGTTCGCAGGGATGATGATGGAACGTAGCGGATAGCTGTTAGCCGCCAGAACCGGACGCGCCCGTTCGATTTTGTTCCGGTAGGCGTCGTCGCCTTCGAAACGCTCGGCCTTTACCTCCACCGCGTGATGGAGGCCATCCTGCCAGTCAACGCTGAAGTCGGCTGTGTAGAACCTTGGGCCAGGCGCGTCGCTATGCTTGCGCCGGGCCTCGCGCATGGCCTCGGGCGTGAACAGCAGACGCTGGTCAATCAGGTCAACGCAAAACGGCTGCGGCCGGAAAGCCCTGACCCGCGGGTCAATCGACAACAGCTGCGTAACGACGCGTTCGGCATCAGATTCAACGATTACGTGACCCTCTGCCTTCTCACAGTACGAGCCGTACTTCGCCTTACCGTACGTGGGTGACGTGCACCGAATACCGCTGGTGGCCTCGTTCAGGCGACCCCGGCGACCATAAGATGGGGAAGTGCGGCTCATTGCACACCTCCGGCCCGGGCCATGCGGCCGGGAATTGCAGGCCCGTCGGCATGGCAAGGGTGAGCATTACTATCAACGTGGTCAGTCATCATGTCCTCGCAAGAATCTCGTTCACGAGGCGTATAGGCACAGCTCCCTTTTAGCTAAAATTTAGATACAGTCATGCATTGAGACGTGTTTACGCATATCTTTTTCGATGCTGGCGATTGCGCAGACCACGCTCTCCATCGGCGTGTCCAACGCTAGAGGCGTAGCTGGCCGGTCGCGTTGTCTCCCATACCGTCGAATGCAAAGTGCGTTGCCGACGAACGAGGACCTGTCGGGTTGGATGCTTGAGCGGCTGTCTTCCGAGTCCGCGCAACGAATGAGACTTTTGTATCACTTTATCGTAGCCCAATCAGCAGAAAATTCAAGGAACGCCATTCGTGGAGGCATCAACCCCCTGGACCCGTCTGGCAACGCGCGTATTGCGCGTCGCGCTTGCGCGCAAGGACCTGACGTACGCACAACTCGCATCCGCATTGGCGACCCTCGGGTACACCGAAACCGAGCGCTCGCTTATCCTCAAAGTGACGCGCGGTACCGCGAAATTTGAACTGCTGCTCCAAATCATCGACATCACTTCAGCTCAACCACCCGCCCTTTGGTCGACGCCCTTGCGCACCCATAGCGACTGGGGGGGGAAGGCCGCTGGAGTGCTCTCCGCTGAACTGTCACGTCAGCCGTGGGTTACTTCTGGGGAACTGACCCAGCGCCTTCGCCGGTTCGGCAACGGCATCGCAGAAAAAGTGCTACTGACCCACATATCTGATGGCTCGCTATCCCTTGCTCTCGCGCTGCAGTGCCTGACCGCGCTTGGGAGTACAAGTCTCGACCACTACATCGACGCCGAAGACCTGATTGACGCGGCACTGACAAGCGTGCCCCAGGTCCGGTAGTCCGAGTAGGCCCCCAAATTCTTCTTGCAGTTCTCCGTCCTCGGCCTAGAATAATAGTGAGACCTTTGTTTCACTTTGTACGGGACATTCCCTCTCGGACATCATTGGCATTTGCAGAAAAGTCGGCACTGCCAGCGCACAGAAGGCTGGACGTTGGCGGATAGTTCGAACGGTCCGCCGAACTGCCGCCAGTCCTGTACCTGGGAAGCTTCGGCTACGCGACGAAGGCTGTCTTTCGAGACGTTCGGACGCATGGCAGTGAGCGATGCTAACTCGATGCGTATTGAGTCGATGTGCCATGTATGTTGCCTTGCATCGTGTTCGGTATGCGCTCGTTCGTTGCGGTACGGAGGCGCCATGGCTCTCTGGCGAACATGGTGCACGATGTATCGCGTCCCGGGGCCTACCGACGTGACAGAGGACATACTCAACTGTACGGAAGCGTGCGACGATGCGCCGTCCCGGAGCGACCATGACCACCCCCTTCGAGCGTACCAAGGCCGTCACTGACACACGTGAATTCCTCAAAACGCTTGCTGCAGCGGATGAAATCTCGGTAGCGGGCCTCGTGCGAACGAGGGCTGTGCAACTTCTTCGGCACTACCCGCTTGACGTCGACATCGCCATCTCCGCCAATGCCGCTCCCGACGTTTGGGCACCACCCCACAGCGCACGACCGTGAACGCGCGCATCGACATCTGAACTCGCAACAAGGGAAATCGCACCATAACAGGCTGAACTCGACGACATCGGCAGCGCATGTGCGGAAAAACTTCAGCATTTTTTCGCGCCGCTTGCCAGTCACCCCGAAGAGCTCGCGCGAGTGCCGGTTGCCAGCGATAGCCGAAGGGTTTCGTCAGGCCCCTGAAGCGCTCGTTGTTGAAGAGCACTTTTCGTTCGGCCGCTCCGAGACACAGCAGGCGGCACTGCACCGTCTGGTAGCCACACCTGTTGCAGTTGCGAACGGTCGCAAGCTCCCAAATATGCCGCCGTCCATCAGACTATCGCGGGAAGGCAATGCAGAGGCTGCTAAAGATAAGCAAGCGCCGGCGGTACGCGAGCCCGCAACTAGCATGCATTGCTCCGGCGCGTCGCAAACACCGGCGTCTTCGACGCAGCCGCCAGTATCTTCGCGACGCGCGAAGAACCGACCTGTCGTTGCATAGCCGATTTCGATGTGCGTTCGAGTGCATCTATTTGTGCCTGCTTGAAATCGCCGAGACATCCGGTACACGCATCGCTGGTCGCGAGCATCCCATCGCCGAAGTTGTCGAGGTAGCGACGAGATTGTTAGACATGCCGAATTGCCGAAGCAAAGCCGTTAGGCGTCTGGCGGTATGGGCAGCAAGCACGAATCCGTCTGTTCCCGACGATTCAATTGCTCGCAATGTGCACATCGCCGGAGCGGTGCTCTCGCGAACGGAGCGACTGCTGGCAAGTCGTTGGCGCACGGCGTCTCGATAGGAGTTGGAAGATGCGCTTGCAGATAGCCTCTGACCTCCATCTCGAAGCGATGCGACAGGTTCCGCAGTCGTTGCCTATCGCTCCAGTGTATGGGGCCGACCTGCTGATTCTTGCCGGCGACATTGCATCACATACGCACGGCATAAAAGCTTTCCTGCATTGGCCGGTCCCAGTCGCTTATGTTCATGGCAATCATGAACCTGCCGGAGGTCACTACTGGGGCATGGTCAGGGAGCTTGCACGCGCCGCGCAGGGTACACGAGTGGCGTATCTCGAGTGCTCAACCATCGAGATGCCGGCATTGCGAATACTCGGCTGCTGTCTTTGGACGGACTATGCCCTCTACGGCATGCGCGCCGCAGCCATGCGCGAAGCTGCTAGCTCTCTTCCCGACCACCAGTCCATCCGCGTGGCGCACGGACAACGGTTCTTGCCCGTACATGCGTTGGCGGAACATCAAAAGGCGCGGGCGTGGTTATCCGAGCAACTGGGTCGACGATTTTCCGGAAAAACCGTCGTTGTGACTCACCACGCGCCCCACCCACTTTCCATTCACCCGAAGTTTCGGGGTGACACTCTCAGTGCGGCGTTCGCCAGTGACCTTACGCCACTGATGGAAAAGGTCGACCTCTGGATTCACGGCCACATTCATACAGCTTCGAACTATACGGTGGGCCGCTGTCGTATCGTGTGCAATCCACGGGGGTACCCACGTGTCGCTAGCCCCGCTTGCAGCGACGGGCAGCTGCTGTTCGAGAACGAAGCGTTTGACCCTTTTCTCGTCGTCGAGGTTTGAACCGAATCGCTGCAAGGAGCGAGCAAATGACGGTCGCAGAGTTGCTGTTACGCCTCAGGGGCGCCAGACCCGACGCCGTCGTGGTATTGCTCGCGAGCTACGCCGACTTCACAGAGGCTGAAGAATTGGGCGACGTCGCCGTGATTGCGGAACCATGGACCTGCGAGCGGCATCGCACCGCCGATGGGATTGCGACCGACGTGCGCTATCCGGCGGGTCACGGACCAACCCTTGGCTGGAATGCGGCAACGGACGAAATGTGGACCGAGCATGTCGTCATTCTGTCACCGCAACCGGTACACGCCAGTGTGCGGCTTAAGGAAGAACCTGAATTGCCCGACACCCGGGTCCCCAGGGACATGTTTCATGAACGAGCAAAACAGGCACGGCGCGAGCTCGTCTCGGATGGCACGCTTCTTTCCGAAGCCGAATTGCGCGACCGGCTTGACGTGAGCAAGGCGCTTTTCACCCGAATGTGCGCCGAAGGAGCTATCTTCGGCGTCGACGTGGATGGGGACTTTTGCTATCCGGCGTTACTGGCAGACCCGCGGTACAACCGTGAACGTATTCAGGAAATCTGCAGAATCATCGTTCCTGCTGGGGAATCTCGCCTGGATTTTTTGTGTTCTCGGCGCGGCAATCTTGGCGACAGGAGCCCACTCGAAATGCTGGATGACGAGGCGGACTTTGCGCAACTTCGCCGAGTAGCACAGGCGTGGGCTGCGGAATTCTCGCGCACTACGGTCATATTGTACGAGGGGAAGTATGAAGCCCCGCCAGTCGGGCTGGAGCCACTATACACGGCGGCCGCCGAGATTGACCCAAGGCAACCTCTGTGGGAACGCGCATCCGAAGCGATTCACTCACACGGGTACGAGTGGCCGCTGGGACCATATCCCGAGCCGCGCACGTTCACCCTATTCGTCGAGCGGCACTTGGCCGGAAGTCCCGAGCCGATACCTGAGGCGTTTGTACACGTACTCGTAAAACGCGCGTCTATCCGCGTACGTGTCGTCTACAAAGGGGGAGCGGCGCTGCCTTCACAGACCCTGTCTGCGGGAAAAACTCGTTCCGTCGCTAATGTAGCCAAACGGGTCATTGCACACCTAGTGAAACGCTAGGCGCAGTTCTGCTCGCCGATGTCACTATCCGTTGGTGGAGGTCCTTACCATGCTCCAAATCACAGTCGAACTGCTTCCCCTGGGGAACCAGAGTCCCGAATGCCGCAAGCATCTCGGCCATGCAGAGGTTGTGAACGTCGGTGGCGACGCAGCCTACGGCAACTACGAAATTCGGCTCTTTGATGATACGGGCGCACAGTTCAAGACCGCGCACCTTGCCGATTACCCGCGTTTTGCGACCACGGTGTTCGACCTTGTTGCCAGAGGTGTGGCAACCGCGCTTGCGGGCAGGGAAGAATTGCCACCAAGGCCTGTTCACCCGTGGCGCAACAGTGGGCAGTGAGTATGTTGTCTCGACCGGCTGCGACTACGTCGGAGTAATAGTTGACGTCACCGCGGCAAGTTCTCTTTGTCGACTATGACGGTGTGCTGCACCGCGGAGATGCCTATCGTACCCGGCGGGGCATCGTTGCCGGCCCGCTCCGACGTTGTGCTGTTCGAATATGCGCCAATTTTGGCCGCGGCGTTGCAGCCGTATGCCTTGGTGGAGGTCGTTCTCTCAACATCGTGGGTAAAGGCAATCGGATATCGTCGTGCCCGTAACCGGCTGCCATTGTCGGAATTGCGTGCGCGAGTCGTTGGCTCGACTTTCCATTCCCACTTTCGCGACGCTAGTGCCTGGCACGATATCCCTCGAGGAACTCAAATTTTCCGATACGTCGCGGGACATTCGCTGGTCCGCTGGTTGGCAATAGATGACCGCTACGATGGATTCGACAGCAGTGTACGTGACCACCTTGTTCTCTGCGATGAAAAACGTGGCCTTGGAGGCCCAGCCGCGCAGCAGGCCCTGCGAGAAGCCTTAGCGTGGCAGTTTGGCGAGCATCAACCTAGGCTAGCCTTAACCTCAGAAGCAGTCGCCGACTCGCGCATGCCGCTCGCGTTCATTTGAACAGCTCCGCGCGCAGGAAATCGTCAACCAGCATCACCGGCGATTCTCGCGAGCCATCGAACCGCTGCGGGGATTTAAGTTTCGCACCTACTCGCTCGCAGGTTGCACAATCAGTGGCATACGGTCGCCCGCCAACGGTGACAACGGAAGTCACGCTGGCTGTCACCAGCACGTTACTCGGCCAGCGTATGCGAAACGAATAAGTGTGCGGTTCTGGCGAGAAAACGCTATGAGCGTCTTCGCCGCAAGGTAGACTTGTAGGTCATGCATCGCCGGCGAAGACTGGTTGACCATAACAGCGAGCATCGTCAATGCTTCAGCCGAAAGAGCCAAGGGTCCTCGAACACGTCGGGGAACAGCTTTAAACGGGACGCGCGCCGAATCACCCATCAGGCTAGCGGGATGTCAGCAATAACAAAATATAGAACGCCATAAGATGAAGTTCGCGACCGACAAAGACTTTATGCAGTCACTCCAAGCCTTGACTATCAAGGGTGGCAAATTTGGAAGAGCTGCCGCTCAAGTGATTGGCGTGCTCCGACTGTCCCAGAGGAAGACTGAACTGGCAGAAGTGTTCGCGGGCCTGGTTACAACGAACCACGGCGAATCGCGGATACAGCATTGCACGAAATATGACCTGCAGGGCAGTTGCCGACTCATTACCGTTCAGCATGACGGCATCTGTTTATTGCTGTTTGCGGGCGACCATGACGGCTGCGATGAGTGGTTGGAGACAAACAAAGGTAAGCGTTTTCATTTAAAGGAGACGCTAGACGGGCGCATAATTCAGTCGACGCGCGTTTCCGAAAGCGTCACGGACCCTGCGAGCCGATTACAGACGGTCTCCGACTTCTCAACTGGCGCGCTTTGGGAAAAGCTGCCGCTGCGCTACTTCGAAAGCATGACAGACGGGCTCGCGCCAGAACTGGTGGCCGAACTTAAGGGCATCTCGTCTATCGTGTCAGACGAAGAGCTCGTCCCGCTTGCCTGCCTAGCTCCCACTAGCGAGAAGAGCGACCTGCTTTACGATGTATTTGACCTGCTTCGCGGTGGCTTGGTGCAGGAAGCGAAAGCTCGTGTGGACCGATATGAAGGGAGCGTGGTACCGCTCGAAGACGCGAGTCCGGCCGCATTGGAAACAGCTGTTTCCGGCGACGAAGTGATGTTGGTCGATGACGTTGACCCCGTCTTGTTTGAGCATTTCGTCAAAACTGCGTCGTACGATAAGTGGATGATGTACCTTCATCCTAGCCAGCGTAGTTTCGCGAACAAGGACTTTAATGGCCCGACCAAGCTCACAGGTGTTAGCGGGTCCGGTAAGACATCCGTCCTCATTCACCGCGCAATTCGGCTCGCGCGTCTGTATCCCGAACAGAAAATACTCGTACTGACGTTGAATCGTGCTTTGTCGCGGATGATTCACGACCTGGTGAGCTTGGCCTTGGGCGACGGCACGCCATTGAACTTGGAAGTGAAGTCATTTTGGGAGCTGTGTCGGGAGAAATTGGCCGAAATTGAGCCGCATAACCGCCTTCTATATACCGACAAAACAGTGGCGACAAATCAGTTCGCCGTCAGCGAGTACATCGATGATATTTGGACCGAGTACTACGAACAACGAAATAACAACCGCGACGCGAAGGTCCTAACACCGTTACATCGCACGCTGCTAGTTCGCAACATCTATCCTTGCGACTATATCCGCCAGGAGTTTGACTACTTGCGCAGTGCACTTGCGCCGTCTGAGCGAGAGCAATACCTGAGCTTGGAACGCGAGGGGCGTGCCATCCCTTTGGAAGAGCGCTACCGCCGCTGCGTAATAGATGGTCTTGTGGCTTGGGAGCGAAAAATGACCGATGTCGGGGCGGTCGATTATCTTGGTCTGACGACCGCGCTCTACAAACATCTCGAAAAGCTTGAGCCGTCGTTCCGATGCATCCTCGTTGACGAGATGCAAGATTTTGGTTCTGTCGAATTGAAAATTGTCAGAAGCCTGGTCCGCCCGGACATCAACGATATATTCCTCTCGGGCGATACAGCACAGAGCGTCCTCACCAAGTATCACCGACTGTCAGACGCGGGAATCGACGTCGTAGGACGCTCGCATTCTATCGTCAAGAACTATCGTAACAGCAGAGAGATTTTGAACGCGGCCTCTGAGCTCTTCAAACGAAACAAAGACATGTTCGCGTCTGCTCCCGGCATCGAAATTCTCGACCCTGAGTTCGCGAACTTCTCATCATCACCGCCACTACTTCTAACGGCGCCCTCACTGAAGGACGAAGTACTTTTCGCTCTCGGACATCTTCATGCGAAGCAAAACGACAGCGGCAATAACACGTTTAAGTCGTGCATCGCAATCTGCGGACTCGCTCAGTCTGAGCTTGAGGACCTTTCAAGGCAAATCGCGCTAGAAGTTTTGAATGGCGACACCAACGTCGTCGCAGGCAAGGTCTTTCTGTCCGACTTGGAGCAAACAAAAGGATTTGAATTTGACTCAATGATTATTCTCAATTGTGCGGCTCCAGCAATTCCGCATCCGTATCTGCCTGCGGAAGAATCGTATCGAGAACTCTGCAAGCTGTACGTAGCAATGACACGTGCCAAGCGGGAACTCATTATCTCCTATTCGCGAGACGCGTCACCATTTCTTGGCAAGGTCATCGACCTCTTTACAATCGGCGAATGGCACGACTACGCCGATGTACGCGAACATAAGACTCTTACAGTACGGTCGGGGAGATTTTCCGCAGAACCCGTTTTGCAAAGCCCAGAACTCGACGGCGAAGCTGTACTCATGTGCCCAGAGGCTGTTGGATTGTCGAGCGCGGCGCAGGAAAAACTCATCCAGCTTGTGGCAGGTAATAATCGCTTTCGAGGAAACAAACAGCTTGGATGGAAGACGTTCGATTCGTTTTTCGAGTCGCTCCGCAAATCACCCGCGCTACACACGGTGAATTTTGTGAGCCGCGCTATGTGGGATGAGTTTGTTGGTCTACACAGCCGCTTGGCGCTTCGCTCAGCCGCGCCAAAGTCGGCGACGCGCCGCCGAATCCTGACCCTGAAGCGCTAACGTCACACAACAGTGGCGCACAGCCCCTAGGGAACGAAGCTACTATTCCCGGGGGGATTTGCACTTACGCTCTCTTAAGCAAATCAGCACAACACCAGAATCGCCCCACGCTTCGCACGCGTCAGCGCCACGTAAAGCAACTGTCTCTGGTTGCTATCCTCGCTTTGCTCACCTACGTAAGACCTGGGCGCCACAACTGCGACATAGTCAAACTCGAGGCCCTTCGCCCGGTGCATCGTTGCCATGTGCACCACCCCTTGTTCCTCTGTGTGATTGCTCTGAGCGGTAATCGTAACGGTCCGCTCGCCAGCCTTCTGCAGCAGGAGCGCCAAGGTATCGCGGTTCTTCTCGCTGGAGGCCACGACGCAATAACTGTGAGGGGGCTGACCATCCTCCTCCCCCGGCCACTGATGCAGGAACTCCCGGACTTTCTCGCCGGCCTCCTCCATTCCAGCAGCATGAACCTCGACCGGCGCGGGGCCGTGTGTGAGCGAACGGTAACGGCTCGACTCGTCCTGGCCGTCGTCGAGGTCGTCGACCTCCACGCCCTCAAGCAACGCGACCGCCTTACGACGGATTTCGTCGGTCGTCCGGTAGTTGATGTAGAGCTTCCTCGAGCGCCCGCGAATGTCGATGCCGCACTTGCTCATCGCTGCCCGATGGCGGTTGTAGATGCGCTGGTGGCCGTCGCCGACAAAGAACAGGTCGTTCGTCCCTGCCGGGATCATCGCGCGCAGTAATCTCAAAGCCTGCGGGCCGAAATCCTGCGTCTCGTCGACGACGATAGCGCTGTAAGTCGGGGCAAGCGACTTGTCGGCGTCGAGCATTGACGCCACCTCACGGTACGCGTCGTCCACTTCCTTGAGCTTGCGTGAAGCGAGCTGCCCGCGGTATTCGTCGAAGACTGGCCATACCGCGTCACGCTTTGCACGGCTTAGCAGTACCCCACGGCCAGTACGGCGCGCCTTGCGGTACTCGTCCAGGGTCGTGATGCCCTGAGCAAGGATGACCTTTTCAAGCTCCTGCTCGTAGAAATTGTCCGGCAGGTCGAGGCTGCTGTCCTTCGAGGCGAGAGCGGCTTCCCAGGCCTGCTGCGGGCCATCGTGCTTTCGCTCATACACGATACGGTGTTCGAGCTTGTTGCTTCTCATAAAACCATGCACCCAGGCATCGAGATTGCGCACTTCCAGTTTCTCGAGCGTAGCGGCACTGCACAACGTGCGCAGGTTCTGCTCGATGTCGGTCGCGAGGTTACGCGTAAAGGTGGTGAAAAGGACCTTTTGCGCGTCACTCGTGCGGTTTTCGGCAAGCCACTTTGCGCGATGCATTGCAAGCACTGTCTTGCCTGTGCCGGCGCCGCCCAGTACACGAACCGGGCCGCTGCGGTCACCCTCGGCGAGCTTGCGTTGCGACGGATGCAGGAAGATGCGCCATTGCACGAGTGGCGCGTTCAAGATGGCTGCAAGGGTCTCGTCGTCAACGACAACAAAACGCGACTGTGACTCCGGGGTAGTCAGCGCGGTCGCAAAGTCTTCGGTATCGACGACCTTGTCCACGCGGCTCTCCCGCGCCGTCAGGACCTGCGAGACCGAATCACCTGCGGCGACCAGAAACAACCCCTCGTACGCTTCGACAGGCAGACGGTCCTGAATTGCATCGAGCTCGGCGTCGCTGGCCACAGAGCGCACCGCCCCCAGCAGCTCCTGAGGCACCCCGAGACTCATCAACTCCCGGTCATCAAGCGCGGTAAAGAGTGGTGGCGCGACCTGCGCCACGCTTGCCGGTGCCGGCTCGGCCCGCTGAACGCCCTCAATCGCCGGCACCTGCTCGTCTACGTGTTCAAGTGTTATCAGCTGCATCGCACCGGTGACCGGGTTGATGGTGAGCTTGCGTTTTTCCGCCCAGCGGTACGCTTCATCATGGTGACCAACGTAGAGCAAAACGTAGACGTCACCAGACGACGGCTTGAAGACGATGCCGCGCCAGTCACCATCCACACGGACCGACTTCAGGTTGGGGTCACGCGCACCCTTGATGTTTTCATAGTTGGTACCGGAGCTCGTCGGGTTGGTCTGAAACCCGATGGCCCACTTCAGAACCTTCGTGTGGATGCTGGACGGCAACTTCGCCAACTGCGCCAGGAATTCGCTGCTCAGGGCAACCTTCGGCTTTAGACTCACTGTGATTCCTCGTTCGGCATGTTGAGGTCAAGCTTAACGGCAACGGCGGACACCCAGTTGTCCCCGTCAATGCTGGCCATTGATTCATCGAGTACAAGTACCGTCCAGCCCACCGCTGCCCACTCTTGAGCCAGGTCAGCCTGGTCATCGCGCAACACTGCGAGCTTCTGTTTGACCCAGCAGAGCTCCGCATCCGCGATAACCTTGCCCTTCTCGTCAGTGAGTTCCAGGCCTAATTCCGGTATCTGTGCACCCGCCTGAGCCAGCTTCTGCAGCCCGGCCTTCATCTCGTCAAGCGCTTGCCCGAGCGCTTCCTGCCAGGCTTCGCCCAGCGCCGTCGCGGCAGCCGACTGCGCCGGTGCGACGCCTTCCGGCGCGAACGTGCTCAGCACAGCGTAATCATGTGCATCCAGACCGGAAGTCGTCACGAGCCACACGGCCGGCAACGTCTGGGTTGTGTTGAACACGTGCAGCCACTGGCGCCAGGCCGTATGCAAGGCGTCCTTGCTCTCGACACTGATGTCCTCCAGCACTAGCACACCGGGTGCTGACCAGGCAGATGCACCTTCCAGCCCAGTTTTAGCAATGACCAGCGGCCAGTTACCGAAATAACTACAGAGGTCGTCCTGTGATTTCGACACGCTCGGCGCAAATCCGTTGCCTGCCTCCCGTACATGCTCCGGCAAGCGATGTGCCCATCGAGCTTTGGCATGCTCACACGCCGCACTGCCTTCCCGGTTATTGGGCACCATCAGGAAACCCAGCCACAGCGCATTGCGCTGCAACTGCTTGAGTCCGGGGTCGTCGTCCTGCGACGCAGGCGAGGCGAGCCATGCAAGCAGGCGGGCCAGGGCGTGGTGGGTAAAGGCCTTTTCCTGCGCCCGGGGAACATTCGCAGGAGCCCCAGTGCCGTCATGACGGCCCATCGAAACCAGGGGCGAATCGAGGTCGGTGTCGAGTTCACCCTTGAGTGCAGCGGCCACATCATTGTGCGTCACTGACCAGACCCAGTAGCGACCACTCGCCACGATTGCGCTTCGTTTTGCCGCGTCGTCGCGCAAACAGTTCTGATGGTCCGTCCAGCCATCGCAGAACACGGCGATTGGCCGGCGTTTGGTTGAAGGCGCCCAAGGCCAGATGACGAAGTCCGGCTTGCTGGCTATCGCCACCCCATCGTCGCTACCCAGATTGCACTGCGGTTCAATCCGGTAGCGCTGGCTGCCGACCTCGAGCACGAAACCCGCCTTGCCGTTGACCACATCCTGGACCAGCTTGATAAGCGGCAGGTCCCCGACACCACTGAGGCGTTTCAGTCCCTCCAGAAAGCGGGCCTCGAGGACCGAATCGAAATTCGGGTTGATGTATATATCGGCGATGGTTTCGACAGGTTGGAGCTTGTCGAGCGCAGCCACCAGTTCCCCCAGGACCGACTTCGCGGTATCGCGTGAGACCAGGTCCATGTTACGGCCGAGGCGATACTGATAGACGCAGCGGTAGCAGCCATCCTTTTCCGGGTCACTGTTGCATGGGCAAGATGTGACCGCCTGCAACGCCATATGCAGCACATCACCCAGCGCCTTCGCGCCTTGCTCCAGCAACTCCTGTAAATACCCCGTCCCGCCCGGTACCGAGTCATACAGCATGACAAAGTAGCGGCGCGGTCCGCCGTCCTTTCCGGGTTCGTCCTGGAGGACCATGCGCAGGTGGTCCACCTTGCCGCCATAGCGCTTTTTCAGGCCCAACTGAACGGCGGCCATGAAGGACTGGACCACTTCGTCATCGACGCCGTTCTTCGTGTACGGGACCAGGATGCGAAGCGCCTCGGATTCGAACTCACGATACAGGTACAGACACTCGAGCAGGTCCGCTGGGTCATTACTTTCACGCTTCGGGCAGTCGAAACTGTGGTTCTGTTCCGCGGCGACACTATTGCGCCTTGGCGCCTTCTGGACCTTGCCACAGTGTCGGCATAACTTGAAGCCTGGCCGAGCCGAAACCTTGTCAGCCACCTTGAAGTTCTCACCGGGCTTGGCGAGTTCACCAAAATTGACGTCGCGGAATGTCACTCGGTCGATGAACTCAAAGCCGAATGGCAACTGACCGGTGCTGATTTGCCACGCCCTGCGTACATTGCCCGGCGCAAAATCTGCCATCAACTGCCGGACATAGAACTTCGGCTCACGGTCCTCGGCACTGTCGTCAATGCGAACTTCAACATCGTTGCTATTCGCGATGGCCTGCCTGAAGCGCAACAGTGTCCTCTTCTGCGCCGCGTCGGCCCACATTGCATCGTTACAGCGGGGGCACGACATATACACATCTGGCTCAACGTCCAGATTCTGCATGTGATTGCACGAAGGGCAGAAACGCCACGGCTCCGTCCTCGCCAGATTCATGTTTATCTGGTCGACTTCGACGCGGCGCTGGTTTGCGTAGAAGCGATTCTCCGGAGCGAATTCGGACAGCGCCGACTGTGCAGGCCGTTCGTACTTGAGCGTGTTGAGCGTGACGTATCCGCCTTGGCCTGGCTCGTCGGAGCCACGCCTACGCCACAGCACGGATTTCAGCTCGATGCCGGCCTCAGGGAACGCGTAGTTTGGAATCAAACCCGCGTCTGTCAGCGTGTTAAGGAGGTCACGTCCGTTGATTTCCTTGATGAGTTCCAGTTGCTTGTCGCGCTCACGCAGCAACTGGTCAATTTCCTCACGCGTCGAATCATCCTGCGGCCGCTCCTGAAGTTTTCCCTTGAGCTTGTCGAGGTTGTCCTTGCGTTTCTTGTAGGTGCGGCGTTCTTCCAATAATTCGGTCAGAGACTTCATCAGTCTTGCTCGCAAGCCATCGGACTCGCCTTGTCCCTGCATAAAGTCAGCAAGGCGTCCGCAGGCTGCACCGTTATTTCGGACACCGGCCGGGAGCAACTCAATGAAACCGTCAAACAATCGTTGCTCATGCTGCAAGACGTAATCGCATAGCACGTACGGGAACCGGTCCTGCTTTGCCTGCTCCATTGCATCGAGTGCCTGCGACGTCTTTTCCGGCAGCGCCGCGGTATTGGTGAGGCTTGCCACCCAGTCGTCCATGCAGAAGGCAAACAACTGGCGGCGCAGAACCTCGGCGGCGCCGAGGAATACACCCGGTGGCGCCACCTCGCCGCTAAGCATCTCGCCGGTTTCAGCGAAGAAGTACAGGTCATGCGGGCTGTTACCATCCGCAAGCGTCGTAGCCATCGCGTTGCCATCACGGCGGCCGGCTCGACCGATACGCTGGAGGAAACTTGCTGTGTTCGGTGGCACCGAACACAGCATGACGGACGACAGGTCGCCGATGTCCACACCCATCTCAAGCGTCGGCGTGGCGGAGAGCAGGTTTTCGTACCACGGCTTTGGATGCCGGCTCTTGAACCGGCCTTCAAGGTCCTCACGCTCAGTACGTTCGAGCAAGCCGGTGTGCTCGGCGGCAATGACCCGCCGCAAGTCGCCCTGGCTGAAGCGCTTTACCCACCAGTTTGCGGCGTCCGGCACCAGCACTTCGTACGTCGTCTCTGGAGCATCGAGGCACGGCATACCGATAAGATGGCCGGCGAACTCGCGTGGCACGGGCAGGCGCCGCTTGCTGCCCTCGGTCGCAATGAACGAGACATCAAGATACAGCGTGAGGCGTTCTGGATTCAGCGCCCAGGTGTCGCCCTGGTGATGCGACGTCATTACCAGCAGGCCCGCGTCGCGCAGGGCAAACAGGGCGTCCTTGTATAGGTCCTGCGCGATGCCGTTTGGCAGGAGCGTATCGCGCCCCAGCACCACATAGGCCCAGCGGTCGTACCACGTGGCCCGCCGCGTGCCGGTGAGCTTGTCGAATCCGCTCTGCTTGCCGAGAGTCAGGAATATCGGTCGTGCCGTGTACTCCCCCATCCGCGGCATCCACTCTGCACGTCCGCCGAGAAAACTCAAAGCGTAGGTCTTGCCGTCACCGGCGTAGGTTGCAAGTTCCGGGTGCATGACGGCGCCACGACGGCGCAAGTGGGTGAGCGTGCCCCACAGCCATCGGGCCACAGTCCGCACTTCCAGCCCATGCAAGCCGTACTGTTCGCGAAAGGCTGATGTCAGTCTCGCGGCCACGGGCTCGACATCGCCCCAGGGTACCGCCAGCACGGCCTTGCCAATCCGCTCAAGCGTGCGCCCGCGCTGGCTGTGGTACGTCATCTCGCTGTAGGCTTGCCAGAGGAAGCGCTTTTTCACACGCGAGGGAAGCTTGCTCTCGGCCGGCAGGCGCTGATGCTGCGGTAACTCTACCGCCCAGTCGCGCTGCCACGTCATGTTCGGCGCGATGAATTCGGAGACCAGCATCTCTGGCGACATGCACAACACCGAGCCTTCGGTCTCGAAACGCTTCTCTACCTGGTCGAGGAACCAGCTCCAGGACACGACCGGCTGCTGAAGCTCATCCATGGCATGGGCCAAGGCCGTTCGGACATTATTCATGTATGTCCGCGCGCCGAAGAACCCGGCCCGGTGCGCGGCATCCTGCACGGAATCCGAGAAAGCGATGAGCTTCTTGTCGTCGTTGAAGACGCTTGCCCAACTGGATTCAACTACCTGCGAACCGAGCGTCGCGTTTCTCGCACCAAGCAGTAGCAACTTGTCGTCCTCGCCGCATGCTGGGCATGTCGTGTCGTGCAGCGTGAACTGGGCTTCGCCACGCATCTGCGTGCGCTTGCCAGTGACCCGGAAAACGTCCAGCAATTCCTGGTAGCCACACGCGACGCACGCATCGCGAGACTGCTGCAAGGTGCCGCACGACACACACACTCGCGCTGGAACGCCCTCGACATGGCTGCGCCCAATACTCTGTACCGCATACAGCCGCGTGGCTTCTGGACGACGGTCAAACCATGTGTTGTAAATCTCGTCGGCCTTGACGGAAAGACGCGAGCTGCCTTCGACCATTCGGGACAGCCAGCCTGTGGTGCGGCACTGGCTGCATTGAACCATAGGCAAATAGACGCCATCACGCTCGCCCGGCAAGTCGCGCTCGCTGCGCAGCTGAACTTCCTCCTTCACAGTACTGAGCTTGCCGACCATTCGGCGCAGTTCCCGTATCCAGAGCTGGGTGCGAAGCGTGACCAGTGGGAGGTCATGCTCCCGGCGCGCCCATGCAACGAGCACGAGAAGTGCGTCGGTCACCCTGGCAACGTCGTCGCTGCTCGCCGCCGGCATGCTACGCGCGAAGGCGTCCGTCAGCTCCCGGTAACCGATGGTTCCGTCTTTGGCGAGTCTGAGCAGATTGACGAACAACTGGTGACGCTTGAGGAGAGTCCCGAGTTTTTGGCGCCATTCGGGATTGCCCACATCCGGTAGCTCGGCTGCGCCCAGGAAGAACAACGGAAACCATGCCGCCACGGCTTCCTCGGGGCTGGCATAGTGCGTAGGGTCGAGACGTTCCATCACCTCCGGGTGATAGGCGAACATGTAATCGACAGTCGAATCCCCGAGGAAATCGTCCAGCGACTGGCGGCTTTCAGTGATGACCGAGTCTTCCGGAAAACCCACGCCGAATACTTCTTCTGCATACTGCCGCAGCGGACTGGTATCCGATGCGCCGCCGAGCGTCGCTGACGTTCCCGCGCAGATAAGATGATTCTCCGGCATTCGGAGCCGCGCACGCAGGCGGCGCAGCAGTAGCGCAAGGTCCGTACCCTGAGCGCCGTCGAAGGTGTGCAGTTCATCGACCACCACATAGCGCAGCGTGGTCGGTGTGTTGGATGACCATAGCTGCCGGTCCTTTGGACGCAGCATCAGGTAGTCGAGCATCTTGTAGTTCGTCAACAAGATGTCCGGCGGATTTTTTCGTAGCGTTTCGCGGTCGGTGATGACGCTATTGGGCGTCATCAGGGTCCCCTGACCGGGAGATGCTATCTGGCCGCCAACGTACAGACCGACACGTAGTCCCGCGAAAGCGGGCACCTTAGCCACCAGTTCAGCAATACGGCGCGCCTGGTCAGACGCCAGCGCGTTCATTGGGTATATGACGAGTGCCTTGATGCCTGCCTCACCCGCCGCGCGGGCACGGCTGCAGTGGTCAAGCACCGGGTACAAAAAACACTCCGTTTTGCCGCTACCGGTACCGGTCGCAACCAGCGCGCTCAGCGCGTGGCGGTCACTGGAGAGCCGTTCCCAGGCCCTCTCCTGGTGGCTAAATCCATTGTACTGCGTCTTGAAGGTACTGAAGAACTTATGGCCGGCCGTTCCAATGCTAAACGGCAGACCAATCTGCACGTAGGGACCTTTGAGCCAGTTGTCCTCACCCTCGACAAATCGACTCATCAGCCCATGAGTGAACGAGTCGGCTGGCTCATAAGCCGATATGAGGAACTGCTTCAGGCCAGTCTGAATGTCTCTTGCAAGCAGCGAAGGCAGCATTTATTGCTTCTTCCTGTTAGGTTTCTCTATCGGGGTGTCGGTTTGCGCCGAAGCGGTCACTCAGCTTCAAGCATCGACGAAGGCGCAAACGCTGCCCACGCGGCGCGATAGTCGTCTTCGCGATTGGCACGAGCGAATGGAGCTACATAGGTACGCTCAACGGTACGTGGTCCGCCCGGAAGCGTGTCATCGGTTATCCATTGCGTAATGACCGTTCCATCAGGAACCTTCGGACTCCCGCCCGACTTGACGACGTACTCGCTGTCGCCCGCTTCCGCTTCCGCATAGGTCCAGAAGTCCTCCCAGCCGAAGTTACCCTCGTGAGACTTTCCGTCCGGCATTATGACGCGGGCCTTCGGAGCGCTGCGGCTCCCCTTGCGCGGCAAACCAACCCCAACTAGGCCTTTGCTATTAGTAAAAACGATACGGCCATTAATGTCGTACCAGGTGTCGCGCTCGTAACCCTGCATCACCGGGAATTGCACACGATAGATAAGCAGAAGTTCGTCAAGTGTTAGGCCCAACGCCTGCGCGACGAGAACATCAATTTCGACCAGCGCCATGCGACGAGCGTAGTCGCCGCGCAACGCACAATCCCGTGTCCATGTGCTCGTAATGTTTTCCCAGAAAGACTGCGGCAGGCGTGGGTTTTCCGGTTGGCTCCAAGACTGTTCACCGAAGGCGAGGTCGTACACCTCTTCCCAAAGCGAGGCGTAGTGGGTAGTGAGGCAATTTAGAGCGAGTCCACGACCGACAATTGACGGTTCCCAGCGACGAGGTACAGGGAGCTGGCCAACAAGGGTCGTATTTGCGTGCCCCATACCTGTCGATTTGACGCGGAAATCGGCTATTAAAGAATGTGACCACGCGAGTGCTCCGCACAATTCGCGTACGTGACGAAACGCATGCCCAAGTACCGTATTGACGTGGCCGACTCCTGGGGGAACGAGCGCACTAATCAAGGTTCGTTCGTTAGCTGGTACGACCATCTCTCGGTTAATGAGACGAAAGTAGTCAGTAACCGGTCTAGGCCCAGTCTCTCCTTCCAGTGTCCAGCTTACCTTGGGGGTTCTCCTTTTGTATTCTTCAGCATCAGCCAGACGCCGATAGTTTGTGCGCGGAAGGTAATCATCGGGTAACGCCTCAAAGGACAAGCCAGTAAATTGACCGCGAGTTACAGAGACCTCATTCGGCGTTTTGTTGAATGGACTTGCGACGAAGAAATGTGACCCAGAAAGAATCCAGTCCATCGGCATGGAAGCGAAGCCATCATCACTTGCTGGACGGCGCGTGATGGTACCGTCATGCTGCTGCATGGTTTCGTGCCACATCTCAGTGGAGTAATAATCCTCTCCCAAATCCGCCAAACGACGCGGATACGCTGCCAATTTTTTGAGGACATTCCCCACAGCACCTGCATGAAGTGCCGGCAAGCGAGCACGGCGCGGATGTGTACCGGGCTCATCGTAGAGCTGAGCAAACGTAGCCAGCATTCCATGGTTAATGCGCACAATACGGTCAGCATGACCAGCAGTATTCCACTGACCTAGCGCATTCTTGATGCCACCAGATATCCCTTCACCATCATGTTGATAACAAGCGTCTATGGTGGCAGGTATGAAAAGGTTTGCGAGATTGTCAAACTCCACAGTGTCCCGCACTGCCCCGTAAATGTTGATGCTGTACCTTACCCTGTCGCCAATTGGAAACAACATCTCTTGGTTCTGGAACTGATAGTGTCGCCGTAAGCGGGCGTAAAGTGCCTCACGCAATATGCCCCCCTTGGGGTCGTCATACGGTCCCTCAGGATGCAGCAGCCCGGTTACGCCCGTTGGGCCATTGAGCGACCAAGCCATCGGCATAAAGCACTTGTACAGATTAGGTTGAACTCCCTTAAGTGCCGGATAATTTTGAGTCGCATTAAGGAAGTTTTGCGTTCCCTCCGCCTCCTGAAGTTCCTCAACCCAAGCGTTTTGCAGCCCCGTGAATGCAGCGAATGCATCCGCACGCAGCTTGGCTAAATCGCTGGCGCTCACCTTACGGATGGCAAAAATTGGGTTAATCTCGCCCAAAATGCCAGCCTCGTTCCATTCGACCTTAAGCCAAGGCGGGTTACCGAGAACGAGGTCAAATCCTCCCTTGTACAACATCACATCCGCGAAGCAGAGTTCCCAGTGCATGAAACGACGCGCGTCGGCAATGGCCTCCACCATTGCAACTCGTGGGAAATGCTGGCGAAGCTTGCTGATGCGGAGCTGACCAAGCTTGTCACGCAACTTCGGCACCGGTGCCGACTCTGACAGCGGCAGCTGGTTCTCGAATCCAATTAGACTGCCCTGAACCTCTGGCACCAGAACATACGGTTGTTCGGGCTCGAGAGGCTGCAGGTCCAAGCCATACTGCGGAAACACGTCCACAACGTTGCCTTCGAGAATGGCACCAATCTCCATCCACCATTGTTCACGGCTCGGTAGTTGAGCAGATTGGGTAATGGGCCAAAACCACAGGGCACACCAAAAGTCCATCACCAGCTTCAAACGCCGGAAGGGCGTCGCGAGGTCGCCGTCTTCGTTTAACAAGCCTTCACGGCGGATGGAATCTTTCTCGGCGCGGCTGATATGACCGGCCCCGATTCGTTTTACGCCCTCCTTGTACGGCCACACGTCCAGCACGTCCTCGGTGCGGTTTCGGTCACGTGCCAGCGCTGCTGTATGCTCCGTCCACAGTTCGTCCACCCGCGCACTGAGTTGCTGCAAACGCGCAATTTCGAAGCCGGCCAAAGGCGCAGTGAAGGCCTTGCGCCAAGTCTGAAGGCGCTTAAAGTCTTCCGGGTAGAGCTTTTTCGCCTCCTTGTCGGTGTAGTTCGCCATTCCCGGGTCGGGCAACA
Source organism: Burkholderia sp. H160 (assembly GCA_000173575.1). Lineage (GTDB taxonomy): Bacteria > Pseudomonadota > Gammaproteobacteria > Burkholderiales > Burkholderiaceae > Paraburkholderia. The sequence continues at coordinate 104,984 of ABYL01000008.1, forward strand.
GGAAGTGCCAGATTTCGTCCGCCTGGCGCGGGACCTCCGCGGTTATCCGACGTGGTGGCTCTTCGTGCCACACGGGCTTCGCACCTTTGGCCAGCGCGCTGGCTTTGAACGCACGATAACGCGCACCGATGAGGCTGTTGCCTGTAAAGAGCTGATAGCCGAACCAAGGCACACGTGCTGGCAACGGCCGCCCCTGCTCGTCCTCACTGCCATAAATTGCGTTCAGCCAGATGGACACTTCGGCCAATTCCACCGCAACGGGATTCAAGTCGACACCGAATGCGTTGCGGTCGGCCAGGTACATTCGCACCTTCTGCAATTCCTGCGGGTACTCGTCGTGCGGAATACGTTGCCTGATTTCAGCCTGCTTACGCTCTAGATAGGCTTCCGCCAACTGGTTGACCGCCTCGTTCAGGAACGCCGCGCTGCCCATTGCGGGCTCGCATATCGTCAGCGCCAGAATATCGTCGGCACATTTCACGCGCTCGCTGGCCAGCAACTCCTTGAGCCCATATTTCACGAGGCACTGCGTGAGCACCTGGGGAGTGTAGTAGCTCGCGCTTTTCTGCCGGTCCCGCCCCGCCAAACGGTAAATGAACGCCCCTTTAGGATACGCCCGCAGCTTGCGACGGCCGTTCTCGTCAACGTCGTAGACCTTTTCGTCGTCGCGGTATTCGCTGATGCGGCTGCGCGGCACGAACCATGCATTTTCGAGCTTGTCGGCGTCGGAATCGTTGGCGCGCGCACGACTCCTGGTGCTGTCGCCCCCGTCCGCATCATCGTCCTCTTCGTCGTCACCGCTGCTCGCCGCGCTCGCTTTCTTCGGCGCGGGTTTGACTTCGTACAGGTCCTCTTCGGCGAAAAACCCCCGGTAGCTGAGCAGCGCCTCATACACTGCACCCAGCTGGTTGATTGAGAGCATCTGGTAGCTCACGCGACCAAGGCGCCGGCCCTTTCCCTGCGCCTTGCTAAGCGACAGCAGGCGGATAACGCGCTGCCACACCTCATTCGGAAAATGCACCTTTTCGAGCAGCGGCATGGTGCTGTCGTCGAACAGGCGACTGTCGAGCGGTGCCAGCGCAAAGACATCCATAGCCCCTTGGGCTACTTCGTGCAAATGCTGCTGGCTGTTCATGCCACAACCATGGGCGACCAGCGTGAACAGGCGCCGCAGCGTCAGGTCGAAGTATGTGCCCTCGCGTGCGTGTTGCGTGGTGAGCGGCTGCATTTCCAGGTCGCGTAGGCTTTCGAGGCTGTAGCCCTTGAGGTAAACCTCGCTCTTCTGGATTGGTACATAGCCCAGCTCTGGGCGCGCTTCGATATAAAACATGAAGAGCAGTCGGTACACGAGACGCAGGCATTCGAGGCTCAGCGAACCGGCATCGAGCTTGTAGGCACCCGAGTAGATGCTCTTCTTGCTGTCCGTGGCGAGCTCATCGAGCTGACGCGCGGCCTCATTCCCAAGAATTTCAATGGCCTCGCGCAGTGCGTATTTAAGGTCCTCGCTGACGCCGAACGCATGCTTATGCGCATTGCTATCCAGGCTCTCAAGCAAACTACTTCCCTCGCCGGGAGCAAGGCAATCCTGATGCAACAACGCCGCGCATGCCTTGAGTGTGTCCGCGTCCTTGCGGTCAAGTATGTCGGCCCAGTTGAAGCGCAGAGCGCGGTTATTCGGCCACTTGTAGCGGTCGAGCAGCAGCCACTCATCGAGGCCGACCAGCAGCACACATCGAGGCGGATGGTCGGCACTGAACACGGCGTCGGACATCATCGCCGCCCACGTCTCACCGCGCAGTTCGGTTGGCACTGGCTCACCACCAAAATGGAACGTAGTGAGCTGCTGGTCGAGGAGGTCGTCGCCTTCTGCGCCTGGATGGTAGGCCGGAATGATGGCGAGGCGCGTACCCTGAACATCCCAAACCGGCACTGGTAGCCCAGTGACGAATTCGTTCAGTGTTGACATGCGCGGCGGCTGGCGATAGCCGAGCGCCTGCAACAGGCCGGCCTGCAGCTCCATGAAAAGCTGCCAGCGCTCTTGTTCATCGTGGCCACGCGTAACCTGACCGCGCAGCGCAAACCATCGCTGCGCCCAGCCCTGCAGCCGCTTGTATGGCGCGCGGTATGCTTCATCACCAGGGTGCTGCGTTTCCTCCGCATCCCAGTCGGCCAGACGTTCCTTGATGTCGTCCTTGAAGACCGCGGTCAGGTACGTGTGGCTGTAGAACTCGTTTTCGTTGCTGATGCCAGCAAAGGTCTGTACGGCGTCGAGAACGGGCATGGTCAGGCTCCGGCAGCTTGGGGATGGCACACACCGGCCAGCACCTGAATCCAAGGGCGTGGCTCGGTGGTCAGGGTGTCCTCCACCCAGCGGCGGTACTCATCAAATACTTTGTGGATTTGCTGGCTGCGCCGCTCGAAGCGGCCTTGCTTGACTGTTTCGAGCTGATTTTCCAGGGTCAGCTCAAGCTGTTCCATCTGGCGGCCCTGCAGGCGCTCCAGTTCGATGAGGGTGTCCTTTAGTCTTCCCTCCATGTCAGTGGAGAAGGTCTGCTGGCGTTCCACCATGAACTCGTGCATGTGTTTCACCGCCAATGGCAGCGCTTGTTGCATCTGTGCCTGAAGCTCCTGCAGCGCCGGCGTTTCGCCACGGTTTGGTAGACCGCCCGCACGAACACCCGCGCGTGCGATGAAAGCATCGAACGATTCCAGAGTGAACGCACCGTCGCCGTCGCGGCAGGCGACCTGCCATTCGACCAGCAGCGGCTGGCCTTTTCGGTTCGGAATCAGGCTCATCAAGATGAACGCCTGTTCATCGGGCGCGAGCTTGTGGCTTTGCAGCAGCGGCGCTTTGTGACGACCGAAGTGCGTGAGCACCCGGTCACCAAGCCACTCCATAATGGGATGTTGCGGCCATAGGTAGTGCTGCTGCGGCCACGTTTCTTCTTCGGAGCGTGCCTGACGGGCAATTTCAATCGCGTCCATCATACGCTTCGTGCTGGCATTGAGCGTGTAATGGTCGTTATCGGCCTGCACTTCACGAGGAAGCTGGCGCAGGCGCTCCTGCAGGTCGCGTGGAGCGGTTATCGCGATAACCTGCTCTTCGTCGTGCGAGGTCCAGTCGCACAGTGTCTGCCCCTGATTGAGCTGCGTGAGGGCCGTCTTCGCGTAGTGGTAATCGCTCTCGAACAGCGATGTCCGGTCGTCAATCTGGTCGAGACTGCTGCCGGCAGGCATAGTGGGCGTATGGTCCGCGTGACCAACCGCACTCTCTGCGCCGCCGCCAAAGAGCTGCATCAGCCAGTCGCCGCCGTCTTCATCGACAGTGTCGTTCGCTGCATTCTGGTCGAGCTGAGCTTCAACTGCCTCCGGTTGCATTCTGTCGGCCATGAAATCGGCTACTTTCGCTTCTTCTTTATCCGGGTCGAAAACGTTAAGAAACGCCGACGGGTCACCGAGATTCTGGTACGCCTGGTCGTCCTTGGCCTGCAAGATTTCCAGAATGCGCAGGTCACCACGAATCCTTTCGTTCACCGTTTCGGTAAAGAGATAGAGGATGTTCGGCTGATGCTTCTGCCCATATCGGTCCACGCGACCATTGCGCTGCTGGAACACCATCAGCGACCATGGCAGGTCGAAGTGCGCGAGGCGATGGCAGAAGTAATGCAGGTTCAGACCTTCGCTCGCGACGTCGGAACACAGCAACACACGCAGCGTGTCCTCCTTGCGACCGAAGCGCTCGACCAGTGACTGCTGGTCGGTATCAGGCAAGCCGCCATGCAATACGGCCAGTTGGTTCGAGTTGAGTTGTAGGTCAACGGAAAGCTGTCTTTGCAACCACTCCAGTGTGTCGATACGCTCAGAGAAGATGACCAGACGGTCGTCTGCGTTACGCAGCTGCCAACCGAACTCATCTGAACGCAATTGTTCGAGCAGTCGCTGGTACTTGCTGAAGCTGCGCGCAGTGGAGTCATTGACGAGTACCTCGAGCGCATCAGCCAGGACTTCAAGCCCCTCCACCTCGGACAGTTCCTCGGGCGTAGGACCGGGCTTGTTCCGCAACACTGCAATGCGCCGGTCGGTCGACTTGAGGGCCGCCGCCGGACTTGAGAACAGCGCCTTCTGCATGCCTACGCGCTGCAGCTCCTGCTGGTGCCCGCCATTCCTCTGGCCGCCCTGCGTGAAAGGCACTTCGAGCAGCGCACGGTACGCGGCCTCCTCCTCCGCACTGGCTCCCTGCCGCAGGCAAAGCGTCTTGCGCTCCTGGAAATCAGACTGCACCTGGTCCTTGATGTCCTTCTTGAACCGCCGGATAACCAACCCCTTGCTGCGGAAATCTGCCGGCGTGTAGTTGTCTGGGTCAGGTATGGCAGTCGGGTCCAGCAGGCTCATAAGCGATGCAAAGCTACGCGCCGAGCCATCATGTGGCGTCGCGGAGAGCAGGATGAGCGTATCTGAGCGACTGGACAGCAGCCGCGCTAGGCGTGCGCGACGAGACAGGCCGCCCTCACCCGCGCGCGCGGCCACGTTGTGACATTCGTCAATGACAATGATGTCCCACCACGCGTTCTCAAGATAATTTCGATACTCAAGATTGCTTTTGAGCGTGTCGATGGAGATGATGCTGCGGTCGAAGTAATTGAACGGGTTATGGTTCGTCGGAATCCGATTGCGCACCCGGGCAAGGCCCACCGAATCGAGGCGAACCAGAGGAATCGTGAAGCGACTCCACCATTCCTTTTGAAATTGCGTGAGCATCGCCTTCTGCGTGACGACGAGGATGCGCTTGCCGCGCCCGCGCTGAATCAGCTCGGTGGCAAGAATTCCCGCTTCCAGCGTCTTACCAAGACCGACCGCGTCGGCAATCAGAATGCGCGAGCGCGGTTGATTCAGCGCCTGCAGCGCAGGGTCGAGCTGATACGGCACAACGTTCATCACACCACGATGACCGAGATGGATGCGTGCGTCGTTCGCCACGCCTCGGCGGCGCAAGCTTTCGAGGTACAGGACCGTTGCGTTGTACGTGGGGCTTGTGTCGGGCACCAGTTCGGTTTCCGCTGGGTCTAGGACCTCGATTGCGTCTTCCAGTTCGGTCAGAAACAACGCTGACTGACCTCGAACCAGCGCTGAGACGCCGTCGCAAGTCAACAACGAACCGCCGTCGGTCGTGGGGTCAACACGACGAATGAGCCATTCTTCATCACGGATGACGGCACGCGAGCCCGGTGCGAAGGGAAGCATGTTGTGTAATTTCCCAGAATCAATACGTTTTTATTATCACTGTCACACGGAGTGCCCGTCTGGTTCGCGACCAACGTGACCCCGTGTCGTACGCCAAGCTTTGGTCACTTCAAACCATGAATCTTAGAGAAAGCAGGGCATTTTCATCAAATTAAATAGGCTGTCGTATGTCGCCCATCCGCATCCGAAGAATATTCATAGGGCATCAAAAAATCGGCGGCCATCGTATCAGGGCATTTCGCGACATCCGCAGTCGCAGGCAGATGGGTCAACGACCTCGGCAAAAGTCGTGACCACCAAAAAAGAGGGCCTGTAAGCATCTGGACTTACAGGCCCTCTGGACTCTAGCGATGACAGTTCTGCCGAAACATCAACCCAAACTATCGGGTCGATGCGAGCCATAAATTTCTCAGCTTACGCGTCCGTTTTTCTCAGGATATGCGTCCGTCTACAATTACCCTCAAACATCAATATTCCCCGCCCTCAACGCATTAGACTCAATGAAAGCCCTACGCGGCTCGACATCATCCCCCATAAGTGTAGTAAAGATGCCATCAGCAGCAATAGCATCCTCAATCTGCACCCGCAGCAGCCGCCGCACTTGAGGATCCATAGTCGTCTCCCAAAGCTGCTCAGGATTCATCTCCCCGAGGCCTTTGTAGCGCTGCTTGGACATATTCCGCTCAGCATCAGCCAGCAGCCACTTCATCGCACTCTTAAAGTCGGTGACAGCCATACTCCGCTCCCCCCGCTTAATCACAGCGCCAGCCCCAATCAACCCCTTAAACGTATTAGCGGTATTAACAAGCTGCTGATAATCCGCAGTCAACTGAAACTCTTCATCGAGCACAGAGATCTTCTGATTCCCATGATGCGTCCGCGCGACGCGCAGCGAGCGCAGCTCCCGCACCGGGTCATACATCGTGGTCACGGTCACATCGGGCTTCAGCGCATCATCGCGCAGCTTCGCTTCGAGCGCGCGAGCCGAAGCCTCGGCCGCCTGCTCGCTGGAGAGGTCGACAGCGACACCATCCATCACCGCCTCGAGCGCACCAGCGTCATACAACCGGCTCAAACGATCAACCACCGCCTGCGCCAGCAGATACGACCGCGCCAACTCACCCAACGCATCCCCAGTAATCGGAGTCGCCCCTTCAGAAGCCACCAACTCCGACCCCTGCAACGCGAGCCGAAGAATATGCGCATTAACTTCCGACTCATCCTTCAGATACCGCTCATCCTTCCCCGCCTTGATCTTGTAAAGCGGCGGCTGCGCGATATAGATATAGCCGCGCTCGATCATCTCCGGCATCTGCCGATAGAAGAACGTCAGCAACAGCGTCCGGATGTGCGCACCGTCCACGTCAGCATCGGTCATGATGATGATGCGGTGATAACGCAGCTTATCGAGGTTGTAGTCTTCCTTACCGATCCCGCACCCAAGCGCGGTAATCAGCGTAACGATCTGCTCTGAAGAAAGCAGCTTGTCATAGCGCGCCTTCTCGACGTTGAGCACCTTGCCGCGCAGCGGCAAGATAGCCTGAAACTTCCGATCACGCCCCTGCTTCGCCGACCCACCCGCCGAGTCACCCTCGACGATATAAATCTCCGACTTCGCCGGATCCTTCTCCTGACAATCCGCGAGCTTCCCAGGCAGACCAACGCCATCGAGCACGCCCTTACGCCGCGTCATCTCCCGCGCCTTGCGCGCCGCATCGCGCGCACGCGCCGCATCGACGATCTTGCCGCAGATGATCTTCGCGTCGCCCGGCGTCTCGAGCAGGAATTCTTCGAGCGCCTTCGCGACCACTTCTTCCACCGGCGCACGCACTTCCGACGACACCAGCTTGTCCTTCGTCTGCGAGCTGAACTTCGGCTCCGGCACCTTCACCGACAGCACGCACGACAGCCCTTCACGCATGTCGTCGCCCGACGTCTCGACCTTCGCCTTCTTCGCGACCTCGTGATCGGCGATGTACTTGTTCAGCACGCGCGTCATCGCCGCACGCAAACCGGTAAGGTGCGTACCGCCGTCGCGCTGCGGAATGTTGTTCGTGAAGCACAGCACGTTTTCGTTGTAGCTGTCGTTCCACTGCATCGCCACTTCGACGCCCACACCATCCTTCTCGCCCATGATGTGGAAGATATTCGGGTGCAGCACAGACTTGTTCTTGTTGATGTACTCAACAAAACCCTTCACGCCGCCGACGAACGCGAAATCCTCTTCCTTACCCGAGCGCTGATCCAGCAAACGAATCCGCACGCCGTTGTTGAGGAACGAAAGCTCACGAATCCGTTTCGCGAGAATGTCGTAGTGATATTCGACGTTGCCGAAAATCGTCTCATCGGCCATGAAATGCACTTCAGTGCCGCGGTTTTCGGTGTCGCCGATCACCTGCATCGGCGACGTGGTCACGCCGTTGACCTCTTCGAGCACGCGGTTCTGCGGCACGCCACGGTGGAATTCCATGAAGTGCTTCTTGCCGTCGCGGCGCACGGTGAGGCGCAGCCACGCCGACAGCGCGTTCACGCACGACACGCCCACGCCGTGCAGGCCGCCCGACACCTTGTAGCTGTTCTGGTCGAACTTGCCACCGGCATGCAGCTCGGTCATCACGATTTCAGCGGCGCTGCGCTTCGGATCGTGCTTGTCGTCCATCTTCAGGCCGGTCGGCACGCCGCGGCCGTTGTCGGTGATCGAGATCGAGTTGTCCGCGTGGATGATCACCTGGATGTCGTTGCAATGCCCGGCGAGCGCTTCGTCGATCGAGTTGTCGAGCACTTCGAACACGAGGTGATGCAAACCGGTGCCATCCGATGTATCCCCGATGTACATCCCAGGCCGCTTGCGCACGGCTTCCAGACCTTCGAGGATCTGGATGGACGAGGCGCCGTAGCTGTTATCGGGCTGCGTATTGTTCATGTCAGTCATGGATTTTTTCCGGTTCTGCGTTACTGCAAGGTTGCTGCTCTGGACTTTTCAAAACGCCATAAAAACGCCAAAGGGGCGCTGTGCCCCTTGGTGTTCTTCTTGATGTTGGACGCGTCAGATGCGCATCGGCATCACCACGTACTTGAACTCGTCGTTCTCGGGAATCGTGATCAACGCGCTGGAGCTGGCATCACCGAGGCTCACTTGCAGCATGTCGACCTTCAGGTTCGCAAGCACGTCGAGCAGATACGTGACGTTGAACCCGATATCGACGCTGTCGCCGTCGTATGCGATTTCCAGTTCTTCCTGCGCCTCTTCCTGATCGGCGTTGGTCGACATGATCTTCAACTGGCCCGGCTCGACGATGCAGCGCACGCCCTTGAATTTGTCCGACGTCAGAATCGCCGCGCGTTGCAGCGAGCGCTGCAGTTCTTCGCGGCCAATCAGGAATTTGTTCTTGTGTGACTTCGGAATCACGCGCTGGAAGTCGGGGAACTTGCCTTCCACGAGCTTCGACACGAGTTCGACCTGGCCAAACGTGAACTTGACCTGCGTCTGCGCGATGTCGATCTTGACCGTGTCGTCGATGTCTTCGAGCAGGCGCTGCAGTTCGAGAATCGTCTTGCGCGGAATGATCACTTCCTGGCGCGCAAACGAACCCTCGATCTTCATCGACGAGAACGCGAGACGGTGGCCGTCCGTCGCGACCGCCATCAATTGGTCGCCGTCCACCACCAGCAGCATGCCGTTCAGGTAGTAGCGGATGTCCTGCTGGGCCATCGAGAAATGGACCATGCCGAGCAACTGGCGGAACGTCTTTTGCGGAACCACGAGGCTCGCGCCGTAGTCTTTAGCCTGAGCGACGGTCGGGAATTCATCCGCGGCGAGCGTTTGCAGCGCAAAGCGGCTCTTGCCGGATTGCACGGTCAGACGCTTGTCGTTCAGCGTCAGCGTGACCTGGCCTTCGGGCATCGCACGCAGAATGTCGAGGAGCTTGCGCGCCGCCACCGTGGTCGCGACCGAATCGCCGCCCACGCCGAAATCGGCGCGCGTGGTGATTTGCAACTCGAGGTCGGTCGACAGGAACGATACGTCAGGACCGTTCTTGGTGATCAGCAAATTGGCGAGGATCGGCAACGTATGGCGGCGTTCGACGATGCCGCTCACGGTTTGCAGCGGCCTGAGGAGGTTATCGCGTTCGGTCTTGACCAGTTGCATAGGGTTCCTTCGTTGATATAACGGCCTGCGCGCCTTATTGGGCAAGCTTTTCAGCATGCAGCCGTGGCTCCCCGCCGGCGCCACGAAAAGCGCCCGACACGGCGTGAAATCCGCCCGCGGCCGCCGGGCGGTTAAACCTGTATTGTGCCTGAAAACGGGACCGCCTCACTAAATTGGGGGCGAGTTTGGGAATAAACAGGTCGATTTTGCGCAGCGTGTTCCGGGTTGCCGCCGGTTTGTTCGTCCCCTGCCCGTTTTTCCCTACTTTCCGGCCCGCCTAGCCCTTCAGCGTCTGTTCCAGCACGTGCAGTTCGTGATTCAGCTGCGCATCCTTGCTGCGCTCGTCGGCGATCTTGCGCACCGCGTGCAGCACCGTCGTGTGGTCGCGCCCACCGAACAGCTCGCCGATTTCCGGCAGGCTCTTCTGCGTCAACTCCTTCGCCAGATACATCGCGATCTGCCGCGGCCGCGCGATATTCGCCGGACGCTTCTTCGAGTACATGTCCGCAACCTTGATGCTGTAGAAGTCGGCGACCGTTTTCTGGATGTTTTCCACCGAGATCTGGCGGTTCTGCACCGTCAGCAGGTCTTTCAGCGCTTCCTTGGTCAGCTCGATCGTGATTTCGCGGCCGTGGAACTTCGAATACGCGAGGATCTTGCGCAGCGCGCCTTCCAGTTCGCGCACGTTCGAGCGCAGATGCTTCGCGACGAAGAAAGCGACGTCCTCGTTCAGGCTCACGAATTCCGATTGCGCCTTGCGCATCAGAATCGCGACGCGCATTTCGAGCTCGGGCGGCTCGATCGCCACCGTCAGACCGGAGTCGAAGCGCGAGATCAGGCGATCGTCGATACCCGAGATTTCCTTCGGATACGTGTCGCTCGTGATGATCACCTGCGCCTTGTTCGCGACCAGTGCCTCGAACGCGTAGAAGAATTCCTCTTGTGTGCGCGATTTGCCAGAAAAGAACTGAATATCGTCGATCAGCAGCAGGTCGAGCGAGTGGTAGTAGCGCTTGAAGTCGTCGAACGCCTTGCGCTGGTACGCCTTCACGACGTCGGACACATACTGTTCCGCGTGGATGTAGCGGATCCGCGCGCCGGGTTTGTCCATCAGCAGCTGGTTGCCGATCGCGTGAATCAGGTGGGTCTTGCCGAGGCCCACGCCGCCGTACAGGAACAGCGGGTTATACGAGATGCCGGGGTTGTCGGCGACCTGGATCGCCGCGGCGCGCGCGAGCTGGTTCGCCTTACCGGTCACGAAGTTGTCGAAGGTCAGCACGGGGTTCAGCTTCGAGCGCTCGTACATCGAGTCGTTCTCGCCGCTGCCAGCCGCGCCCGCGCCCTGGCCCGGACGCCAGGTACGGCGCCCAGCCGCGGCTTCATTCGCGTCGAGGCTCGGCAGATCGAGGTCGGCGGCGTCTTCGGCCGCGCTGCGCGCGTT
>ABYL01000007.1 GCA_000173575.1 Burkholderia sp. H160
TTTCCGCATGCAGCTGCTCGAGCTTCGCGCAGATCGCGCGTGCCACCGCCGCATCGGGCTCGGCGCTCGCGCGATAGTCGGCGAGCTGGCCGGACAGCACGTCCTTGGTTTCGAGGAACGTGTCGATCATGTCCTTGCGAAGCACCAGCTCGTTGTTGCGCGCGCGATCGAGCAGCGACTCGAGAATGTGCGTGGTCTCGGTGAGCGCGGTAAAGCCGAACGTCGCCGCGCCGCCCTTGATCGAATGCGCGGCGCGGAAGATCGCCGCAAGGTCTTCGGGGTCCGGGCGGGCCACGTCGAGATTGAGCAGCAACTGCTCCATCTGCGCGAGCAGTTCGTCCGCTTCGTCGAAGAACGTCTGATAGAACTGTGTGATATCGAGTGTCATGCCTGGTTCACCGCGAGTGTGCCTGTCTGGCGTGAGCTGCCGGGCAGCTGCGTCAAGTGCTATCTGTAGTGAGTCAAAAGGTGGCGTTGATTTCGCGGATCACGCCGGGTCCGGATCGGCCAGCGCCGCCACCAGCTCGGTCAGCATGTCCGGGTCGAGCGGCTTTTCGATCCAGCCGGTCGCGCCCGCCGCGCGCGCCGCCTCTTTGAAGGGTTCGCCCGATTCCGTCGTGAGGACGAGGATGGGCGTCGCCTGATAGGCTGGATTTCCGCGCAACGCGGTGATCAGATCGAGACCGGTCTTGCCGGGCATATGCTGGTCGGTCAGCACCAGATCGAACGCCATCGCGAGCGCGTTTTCGAGCCCTTCGTCGCCGTCGGCCGCGAGCGTGACCTCATAGCCGGCACCCGTCAGCGTCGCGGCGAGGATCTGCCGCATCGATGCCGAATCGTCGACTGCCAGGATGTGCCTGATCATGAAAACCTCGCTGCGCTCAACACTCGGCCGCGGCCGGACGGTCGCGATCTGTTACTGGGCCGCCGGCGCTACCGCCGGCACCTTCGGTGCAACCGTCGCCGGCTGCGCAAGTTTTTGCAGCAGCGGCTTCGAGCCGGCTGCGTCGTCCGACAAGGTCGTCGTCGTGGAGTCGTCGTGATCGAGCACCTCCTCGGACTTCCTGTTCAGCACGATGATGCTGATGCGGCGGTTCTCCGGATCGAGCGGGTCCGCCTTGTTCAGGTTCTGCGCCGACGCGAGGCCGAGCACGCGCATCACCTTCGCTTCGTCCATGCCGCCCGCGATCAGCTCGCGCCGCGACGCGTTGGCGCGATCGGCCGACAGCTCCCAGTTGCTATAGCCCTTGTCGCCGCCCGCGTACGGCACCGCGTCCGTGTGGCCCTGCACGATGATGCGGTTCGGCACGTCGTTCAGCGTATGGCCGATCTCGCGCAGAATGTCGCGCATGTACGGCTCGACGACGTCGCGTGCGGTCGCGAACATCGGCCGTTTCTGCGAGTCGACGATCTCGATGCGCAGGCCGGTCAGCGTCGAATCGATGCGGATCTGCTGCTTGAACTGGCGCAGCACCGGGTTCGCCTCGATCGCGGCCATCAGCTTGACCTGCAGGTCGTGCAGACGCACCTGCTCCTGGCGCTCCAGCGCGCCTTGCAACTGCTTTACCGAGTCATCGTTGTTATGCGACGCGGTGTGCTCGGCGCGGCTGCTGCTGCCGTCGGTCGAGCGGGTTACGCCCTGTGCGTCGGTCGAGATGTCGCGCCCGCCGCCCTTCAGGATGCTCGAATCTTCGGCGCTGCGATCGCCGCCCCACAGCGTGATCTTCAGCGGCTGGTTGAAGTAGTCGGCGATGCCTTTCAGCTGCACGGTGGAGGCCGAGCTCAGCAGCCACATCAGCAGGAAGAACGCCATCATCGCGGTCATGAAGTCCGCGTACGCGAGCTTCCACGCGCCGCCGTGATGACCGGCCTTTTTGGGCGAAGCGCGCTTGACAACGATTGCGCGGTCTTTGTCCTTGCTGCTCATCGATTCGGTTCCCGTCGCCTACTTATTTCGCCTTGACGCGGCGCACGTGCTCTTCGAGCTCGGCGAACGACGGGCGCTCGGTCGAGAACAGCACCTTGCGGCCGAACTCGACCGCAATGGCCGGCGCGTAGCCGTTCAGGCTCGCGAGGATCGTCACCTTGATGCACTGGAACATCTTGGTCGACTCGGTCACGCGCTGCTCGGCGACGCTCGCGAGCGGCCCGATCAGCCCGTACGAAAGCAGAATGCCGAGGAAAGTGCCGACCAGCGCCTGCGCGATCATCTCGCCGAGCACCGCGGGCGGCTTGTCGGCCGAGGCCATCGTGTGCACCACACCCATCACCGCGGCGACGATACCGAACGCCGGCATCGCGTCACCGACCTTGGTCAGCGCGTGCGCGGGCGCCTCGCCTTCCTGGTGGTGCGTCTCGATCTCCTCGTCCATCAGGCTTTCGATCTCAAACGCGTTCATGTTGCCGCCGACCATCAGCCGCAGGTAGTCGGTCAGGAACTCGATGATGTGCTTGTCGGCGAGGATCTTCGGGTACTGCGTGAAGATCGGGCTCTTCGACGGATCATCGATGTCGGCTTCGAGCGTCAGCGTGCCTTCCTTGCGCGCTTTCGCGAGCAGCACGTACAGGAGCCCCATCAGCTCCATGTAGACGTCCTTGTTGTACTTCGCACCCTTGAACAGGGTCGGAATGACGCGCAGTGTCGCCTTGATCGTCTTCATCCCGTTACCGAGAATGAACGCACCGAGTCCAGCGCCGGCGATCATCAGCACTTCAACGGGCTGCAACAGCGCGCCGAGATGGCCGCCTTCGAGCGCGTAACCGCCGAATACGGACAACAGCGTCACGAGTGTTCCCACGAAAATCAGCACTGCCGAGCCCTCACAAAAAAGCGACGACCACCGTCGTTACTCTGGTTTACGGCACCGCAGCGGAAAACTTTGGGGAAAAGGGGGCGCTCGGGTCCGGTGTAAACCAGAGGCTTGCGCCGCCTCAACGCGTGCCGCTCAGAGTTCGGCGGTTTCGAGCGTCGGGGCGGTGCAGCGGGCCTCGTGAGCCCGAGCGTCGGCCACTTGCGGCACCTGTGCCGCAACTCCGGGGACGGCAATTTGCTGCTCGGCCCGTGTTTGCGCCGCCTTCTTCGTCTTGCCCGCGCGCGAAGGCGGCTGACACAGCCCGCACACGAACGCGTGCTGCGGATCGTGCGCGTGCGCGACGAAGTGGCCGCTGCAGCGGCGGCAGGCGCTCATCTGCAGCATGCCCGAGTCGAAAAAGCGCACCAGCGTCCACGCGCGCGTGAGACTGAGCACCGGCTCGTCGTCGTGCAGCTGGACGTGCTCGAGATACAGCCGGTAGCTCTTCACGATCGATTCGATCGCGCGACAGCCGCCGTGACCGGCCATGAAACGGTAGATGTTGTAGAACAGCGACGAATGAAAGTTCGGCTGCCAGGTCATGAACCAGTCGGTCGAGAACGGCAGCATGCCCTTGGGCGGCGATACCCCTTTCAGTTCCTTGTAGAGCTTGATGAGCCGGTCGCGCGAGAGGCTGGTTTCCGCCTCCAGCAATTGCAAGCGCGCCCCCAGTTCGATCAGTTCGATCGCGAGGGTGATTTCCCGGACTTCGAGTACGACGCTTTTGCTGGCCATCAGCCGATCTGCTCGACCGGTTGGCTCGCCATCAGGATTGCCGAGTGCGCGTGCGCGATCGCACTGGGCTTGTCCTTGTCCGCAAGGGCGGAGAGCACCGCGTGATCGTCGAAGCGGAAGCGGCACAGCATCTGGTTGGTCGCCGCGAGCTTGACGGTCTGAGCCAAGGACAGATTGGCTATCACGTCGGCCAACTGGTCCGAAATGCCCATGCGGAACATGCCCATCGGCTTGTCTTCGCGCAGCAGACGCTGGGCGAGCAGCAGATAGGAAAGATTGACTTCCCTGATCTCACTGAGCATATGGCTAGTCGTGCTCATGATTTCCCCTGTACGTATGCCCGGCTGGTCAGGCCGTTTTTTTGCGGAAACGTTTGCCCGAACGCGCGCGATGAACCCGCGCGAATTGGTTCGTTTCTGGTCTTGCAAGCATTGTGTCGAAAGGGGACAAAGCAGGAAATCGGAGAGACACCCCGCCAGGCTGCCGGATTAATCCGTCATTTGTGTAGGAATTTTTCCTACACGTCTGGATGCAGCGAGGCGCCAGTTGGGAAGAAGCGATGCGCGGAGGGGGACTGTCAATGCGCGCTGGGAATTTTTACGGCTGCGGCGTGCGCAAAACGGTGAGTTTTCGGAACTTCACCGCCGCACCGTAAAACTGTGGAAGCCGATTATAAGACCTTTTCAAGCGCCTGCAATGTGGCTCGCTTAGAGGCCTTTCCCGATTCAACCGTCCCTCAGGTCCGCCGCTTGCTACTGTGCATTCTGCTCGTTGAACGGTGAATCAGGTCAGTGGAATTTCGCTTCCCGATTATCGGGACGCCGGGGATTGAACCCCGCCCGGAAGCCGTAACGGCCCATGTTTCGCGCTGTAACAACATTAAGCGATTGAAAAATCACTCGAATTACTGCGGTCGATCCCGATAATGAACGCTAAGGGATTACCCGATACCTTTTTCGGAGCACCCCCGGGCGGCGGCCAACCGCGCCCAACCGTCCGTCGGGCATTCACTCCTCGCGCCATCCAGCCGTCGTGCGAAGCCCCCCGGTAAGTAGCAAAACTGTCATGGGATCCGAGTCAGCGCCAGGGCGCCAGCTCCGATCGACACAGGAGAAAACGCATGCGAATCGCACAAATCGCGCCGCTCTACGAAGCCGTTCCACCGAAACTCTATGGCGGCACCGAACGTGTCGTGTCGTATCTGACTGAAGCGCTGGTCGATCTCGGACATGACGTCACGCTGTTCGCGAGCGGCGACTCGGTCACGTCCGCGAATCTCGAGGCGTGCTGGCCGCGTGCGCTGCGCCTCGACCCGACGGTTCGCGATGCATTGGCGCCGCATGTGCTGATGATGGAAAACGTCCGCAAGGTCGCGCACGAGTTCGACGTGCTGCACTTTCACCTCGACTACATGCCGTTCCCCCTGTTCACGACGATGGACACCCCGTTCGTGACCACGCTGCACGGCCGTCTCGATCTGCCGGAACTGCAGCCGGTGTTCGACGCGTTCTCACACGTACCGGTCGTGTCGATTTCGGATTCGCAGCGCATTCCGCTGCCGCAGGCGAACTGGCTCAACACGGTCTATCACGGCCTGCCGGACCAGCTGCTGACGCCACAGCTGCACAAGAAGCCCGAATACCTCGCGTTCCTCGGCCGCATCTGCCCGGAAAAGCGCGTCGATACAGCTATCAAGATCGCCGCGCAAAGCGGTCTGCCGCTGAAGATCGCCGCCAAGGTGGACAAGGTCGACATGGAATACTTCAAGCGCGAGATCGAGCCGCTGCTGTCGATGGCGCATGTCGAGTTCGTCGGTGAGATCAACGAGGCGCAGAAACCCGAATTCCTGTCGGGCGCGAAGGCGCTGCTGTTCCCGATCGACTGGTCCGAGCCGTTTGGCCTCGTAATGATCGAGTCGATGGCCTGCGGCACCCCGGTAATCGCGTTC
Source organism: Burkholderia sp. H160 (assembly GCA_000173575.1). GTDB lineage: Bacteria > Pseudomonadota > Gammaproteobacteria > Burkholderiales > Burkholderiaceae > Paraburkholderia. Next base: position 5,536 of record ABYL01000007.1, read on the forward strand.
AACCGCGGCTCGGTGCCGGAAGTGATCGACCACGGCGTGACCGGCTATATCGTCGAGGACGTGCAGGGTGCGGTTGCCGCTCTGCAGCGTCTCGACGAGCTGTCGCGTACCGAAATCCGCACACAGTTCGAACGCCGCTTCAGTTCGAAGACGATGGCGCAGAACTATATCGACGGCTATACGGCGTTGATTGAAACGACGCGGCGCCCGGTATTGCGCCAGGTGGCGGTCGGCTAAGCGCGTTTGAAAACGGCCGGCGCTTTGCGGCCAGCCGTTTTCGGTACGCTTTGAACCCACGCTGTGAACCTTCGCATATAGCGGCCAATTGCGGGCGAATCCGATCTCGAAATCGTTTGCGCGAGCGGAAATCGAAGTTGCCTCGCTGTCGGAGGCCAAATAAAGCCGCCCGATACGGGTGGCTTTTTTAATACAGGGATGGTTGCGGCTCCACGTCGGATTAGCGCGCGGCCGATAAGCCGAACAGCAAAACAACCTTCAGTCCGCTTTCACGCCGTCTCACCTCACCGCAGGCGGAAATCAGGCTGCGCCGATCAGATAGCGCTCGCGATTCTTGCCGACGATCCATTTGGGCGGCTTTCCGCGCCCGCTCCACGTGTTGCCTGACTTCGGATCCTGATATTTCGCCGGCAGCGGTGCCTTCTTGGGCGGGCGGCCGCGCCTGGCGGCGACCGCGAAGCCAAGATCCTGAGCGGTCAGACCGTATTCGGCGATCTTTTGGCGGATGTCGGCGACGACGTTGTCGATTTCCGTGCGTCGCGCTTCTTCTGCCTGCGCCTGCAATCTGGCGATCTGCGCCTTGAGGTCTGCGTATTGAGACATTCGGTTCTCCCTTCTCTAGAACTCATTCGACCGCAGACTAGCTGCAATTATAAAAATCCGCAATGGCCACTAATACCGGTTTAGGAATTTTCCTCTGATTATTATTAAAGCATGTGAATTGTAAAACCTGCGCCTTATCTCACAATAGTTTATAAATCATGTCCAAATTGACAATCCTTGACACTTGATTCGGCATTGCCTACATAGAATTGCGCGCTCAAGGTACGTACTCGTCGTTTTCGATACGTGCTTCTGAAGTACCAATTCTTTTTAGGATTACCGACCATGCAGCTGTCAAAGCGCTTCGTTGCCGAATTGTTCGGCACCTTCTGGCTCGTGCTCGGGGGCTGCGGCAGCGCAGTCCTCGCCGCCAACTTCGCCGGACCGCTTCACGGTCTGGGGATCGGCTTCGTCGGCGTGGCGCTGGCCTTCGGCCTGACCGTGCTGACGATGGCTTTTGCGATCGGCCACATTTCGGGCTGCCACCTGAATCCGGCGGTGAGCGTCGGTCTGACGGTCGCCGGCCGCTTTCCGGTGCGTGATCTGCTGCCGTACATCGTCGCGCAGGTGATCGGCGCCGTGCTTGGCGCATTCGTGTTGTCGCTGATCGCGTCGGGCAAGCCGGGCTTCGACCTCGTCGCAAGCGGCTTCGCGACGAATGGTTACGGTGAGCAATCGCCGGGGCACTACTCGCTCGCCGCCGCCTTCATTTGCGAAGTGGTGATGACTGGCTTCTTCCTGTTCGTGATTCTGGGCGCGACCGACCGCCGCGCGCCGGCCGGCTTTGCGCCGATCGCGATCGGCCTGTGCCTGACGCTGATCCACCTGATCTCGATTCCTGTCACCAACACGTCGGTCAATCCGGCGCGCTCGACAGGCCCGGCGCTGTTCGTCGGCGGTGCGGCGATCGATCAGCTGTGGCTGTTCTGGGCCGCGCCGATCATCGGAGCAGTGATCGCGGGCGTCGTCTATCCGCTGATCGCCGAAGATAGCAGCATCCATGCGCAGAATCCGGCGCTCGACTGACGGCCAGTTCGCCGCGTCTGTCGCGTGATCGTCACGTAGTCAGCATGAATGGGCGCCCCCGTCGGCGCCTTGCAGGCGTGCACCGCTGCTAGAATCGGGCGACTTCCCAGCCTCGTACAGGTGCTTTCGATGAACTGTTTCCGCGGATTCCTGCATGGCCTCGCACTGTTGCTCGGCGGCTTGTGCGCAAGCCTGTCGCAGCCAGCCGTGGCCGCGGCAGGCGGCAATATCGAAACCCTCGTATTCGTTCGACACGGTGAGAAGCCTGCGCAAGGCTATGGCCAGCTCGACTGCCAGGGACTCAACCGTGCGCTTGCGTTACCCGCGGTCATCGCCGCCAAATTCGGCAAACCCGATGCGATCTATGCGCCGGACCCCGGCCAGCAGAAAGACGACAGCGGTCATCCGTACTATTACGTGCGGCCGCTCGCGACGATCGAGCCGACCGCGATCCAATTCCAGATGCCCGTGCAAACGCCGTACGGCTATGCGCAGATCGACCAGCTCGGCAACGCGCTCGTGGTTCCGGCCAATCGCGGCAAGCTGATCGTCATCGCGTGGGAGCACAAGCTGATCGAGAAACTGTTGCGGCAGATGTTAAGCGCGCATGGCGGCAACGCCGCCGATGTGCCCAATTGGCACAGCGACGACTTCGACAGCATTTACATCGTGCAACTCGACTGGCAGAACGGCACACCGCGCGCGAGCTTCAAACACGATCGCGAAGGACTCGACGGACGGGCGGCCGATTGCCCTTGCGCGGCATTGCCAGGAGTGTCGGCGGCTGTCGGTGGGACAACCGCTTCCGCAACTTCGGCCGCTTCGGCGCGTGCGTCGGATTAATCGGGTAATACAGATGTAAGCCGTAATTACGCGTGCTGGCGCGTCAATCGTCAAACGTGCGCGAGCAGCGGCTGGCTGGCTTGAGTTCATCGGCCGCCAATCCCCGCGCGGCGTGGTTCCGAGCGAGACGAGGTGACTGCGTGCAGCGCACGCGCCATCTTTGCGCCTGCCGTCGATGACTTCGACGATGCTTGCAGTCCGTAACATCTCGTCGCAGTCCAGCCCGCCGCGAGTGCGTACATTGGTCCTGTGCGACAAACCTACGTCGCTTCACAGGAGAGCAACATGAAACGCATCGTCACTCACTTGCTGGTTGCTGGCGGCCTCGCGGCGGGCGCATGCGGTGTCGCGCAAGCGCATACGGATCTGAGCGTCGGCCTGTCGCTCGGCGCCCCGGTTTATGCCGCCCCCGCGCCGGTCTATGTGGCGCCGGAGCCGGTGTATTACGGCGGCTGGGATCATCGCTACGAGCGCGGCGGCTACTATCGCGACGATCGCCGCGATGACCGCGGTTGGGGTCGCGACGACCATCGCTGGGGTCACGATGATCGCGGTGAGCATCGCGGCTGGCGGGATTGACGAGCGTGAACGCGGAGGGCCGGTGGCGGACCGCCGGTTGCGGAGGGCCGGTGGCGGAGGGCCGTTCCGCTGGCTCCGCATTGCGCGAGCAACTTCTGCGGCCCGTATCCACTAGTGGATACGGGCCGCTTTCAATCGCGGTGACTGCGGTTCAGGACGTCGGTTCGTCGTTGAGCGCAAACAGTTTGCGCAGATGACGCGCCACGCCCGCCTCGAAATTGTTGCCGATGCGTGGCACATGCGGCAGACGCGTGATGAGATCAGGATTGGCGTTGTTCATCATGAACGGATGGCCGGCCGTCTCGAGCAGGTCGATGTCGTTCATGTTGTCGCCGAACGCGACGCAATGCAACGCGTCGACACCGAGGCGCTCGAGCACGACCTGGAGCGCGCGCCCCTTCGATACATTCGCGGTCATCACTTCGAGACAGTCCGGCAACGAGTACGTCACGTACAGACGCTCTCCGAATTCGCGTTCGAGATTGGCGGCGACCTGCGCGAGATCGGCGGGATCGCCGATATACAGCGCCTTTGCGATGTCGACGCCATCGTGCTTCGGCAGGTCGGTCACTTCGTAAGTGAAACCCGAGTCCTGGTGGAATTCCAGCAGATGGGGCGCATCACGGTCGATCAGCCAGGCCTCGTCGGCAAACAAACTGACGATCACTCGACCATGCGCGCCGACAATTTCGGGCTGCACGAGACGCTGGACGATCGCTGGCGGCAGATCGTCGGCGTGGATCACCGTGTTGTCCGGCGCGTGAATGCGCGCACCGTTCGACGTAATCAGATACGAATCGATGCCGAGCAGATCGAGGATACCCGCGACGTCACAGTAATGCCGCCCCGTTGCGATCACGAATTGCAGCCCTTCACTTGCGAGCCTGCGCACCGTTGCGACCGTGAACGGGTCCACCTGGTGATCGCCGTTGAGCAGCGTGCCGTCGAGATCCGTGGCGATGACTTTATACATGGTGAAGTCAAACGGCTGAGCCGTCGAGGCAGCGTCAAAACGCCTATTTTACAGGTCTCATCCAGCCAGCCGCCGCGCCTCGCGCCGCGCCAGCTGCAAGCCGCCATGCGCCGAATCCGCTCGCGGTTCGCGCAAACGCGCCTGATACGCCTGCGGAACGTACTCCCGCAACGGCGCACCGAGGCCGCCGCATAGCGCGACCGGCAGTGTGCCCGTTGCGTCCAGCGCGGCGATCATCTTGCCGACTTCGGCGCCAGCCTCACCCAGCAGCCGCGCCGCGAACGGATGCGCGCGGTGCTCGATCGCGATCGGCGCGAGCCGCGCATAGGCAGTCTGATTGGCCGCGCACAGCCACACGACGAGACTGTCGCGATCCTGCGCGCCGGTATGCACGAGCAGCGCATGCGCGAGGTCGTCGACAGGCGCGCGGCCGTCGAGCGCCTGTTGTGCATGCACGATCAGCCGGAGGCCAAGCCATGCGCCGCTTGCTTCGTCGCCCGAGGGAAAGCCGTAGCCGCTGGCCATCTGGAATTCGCCGTCGCTCGCGAGCGAGGCAGCGACGCTGCCGGTGCCCAACGCGACAATCACCCCGGGCGCGCCATCATGCGCGCCAAGCAGGGTCGTGTAGGCATCGGTTTCGACGGCCAGTCCGGCTAGCCGGGGCGCCTGCTCGTGAAACCCGGCGAGCCAGTCGCGATTGTTGACGCCCGCGAGTCCGCAACCAAGCACGCAGCGCGACCAGTCCAGCGCGATTCCGGCCCGCTCGAACGCTTCGCCGCAGGCGGCCTGAATGGACTGCCACGCGCGCGGGATGCCTAGCCCAAGGCCCGACGGGCCGCCCGCCGCCTGCGCCAATTCGCGGCCCTGCGCGTCGCCGAGCACGACGCGCGTGCCGGTGCCGCCGCCGTCGACGCCAATCAGAAAGAAGTCGTGGTTCATCGGATCGAATCAGTTCCGTGGGTGAATAACGCCTAGCGTGGCAGGTCAGTTTGAATCGCGCAATTAGCCGAATGGCCAGCTTGCGGCGCACCCCGCTTCCGCTATGCTGGCGAACGACATGACCACGCGGGAGCGCGACAGTGACACAACGATGCAACTGGGTATCGAGCGAAGCGCTCGCACAGTACCACGACACTGAATGGGGCGTGCCCTCTCGCGACGACCAGCACCTGTTCGAGATGCTGGTGCTCGAAGGCGCTCAGGCCGGTTTGTCATGGTCCACGATACTCAACAAGCGCGCCGGGTACCGCCGCGCGTTCGCCGACTTCGACATCGACAAGGTTGCGGCCTTCACGTCCAGGCACGTGGATGCGCTCATCGCGGATGAAAGCATCGTGCGACATCGCGGCAAGATCGAGGCGGCCATTCTCAACGCGCGCGCCGTGCAGCAGATCCAGACCGAACATGGCTCGCTCGCGAACTTCGTGTGGTCATTCGTCGACGACACGCCGATTCAGAACGAATGGGCTTCGTACAAGCATGCGCCCGCGTCGACGGAAGTATCTGACGCGCTGAGCAAGGCGCTCAAGCGCTACGGCTGCAAATTCGTCGGCTCGACGATTTGCTATGCATTCATGCAGGCCGTCGGCATGGTCAACGATCATGAGACGAACTGCATGTGCCGCGAGCGCTGCATATCGTTGGGGAAGAAGGCGCGCCGTCGTAAGGCGGAGTGAGGTAGCGGAGCTTTTCTCTGCTGCGAAGGTTCGGGGCCTGGCGCAGCGGATCAAGGAAACTCCTGAGCGGGGCGGGCAAAAGCGCGAATTGGGGCCATTTAATGCTCGTCGTCGGCCCTTCGTCGGGCTCCGCACGACGGATACTCGTCGCCATGCGCTCACGCGATGTGTGCTCAAAAAAATAACCACCGCGCCGGACGCGGGAGACCAACCATGAAAACCCTTGACTTCCTGACTCATCAGGACATTTACGACCAGGCAGTCACGCATCTGTTCGACCAGAAGCGCACGGCATTACTACCGGGGGGCGGCGGCGCCTACCGCGGCTATTGCGGCGGCTGCCCGGTCGGCAACTTCATCAAGCCGCGCGACTATATGACCGCGATGGAAGGCGTGCCGGTGCGCTACATCGGCAAACCACCGACCGAAGTGCCCGCTTATATGGACGTCGGCGTAGCAGCGCTGAAAAGAGCACTGCTCCGCGCACGCATCAACGTATATGACCCGATGACCATCGCTCTGCTCAGTTGCCTGCAAAACGTGCACGACGCGTTCGGCACCTGGGAATGGCACGACCGGCTGGGTTCGATCGCGCGCGAGTTCGGTCTGTCGGCCAAGCGACTGGCGAACGCGGCATAAAAAGAGGACGCGGACCGCGACAATCGGGCGTCCCAAAAGCAAAACGGCGATGTGGCTTCTTTCGAAGCTCACACCGCCGTTCGGCGTGTGTAAAAAGCGTGCTTAGTGCAGCTTTTTCGGCAGCATCTGGCTGCGCAGACGCTTGTGCAGGCGCTTAACAGCTGCTGCCTTCTTGCGCTTGCGAGCCGTGGTCGGCTTTTCGTACGACTGGCGCTCACGCAGTTCAGCGATCAGGCCATTCTTTTCGATTGCGCGACGAAAGCGGCGAATTGCCACTTCGAACGGCTCGTTTTCCTTCAGAAGAATCGTCGTCATGTAATTCCTAACTCAATCACTAGATACGGGTTTAATTGCATGGCGGTAACCGGTAAGGTCACCACTCACGCGCCGGCCCTCCGGTCGCTCCGATTCATGGCCAGTAACAGGCAAACGCAGGACTGATAGACAACCCCGGCCAAACCACGAATGAAGCGAGAGGCAAAGCGGCCACGGAGGCCGGAAAAGAGAGGTGGGGAGTTCACCGCGGAACGCGGACAGACGTAAAGCAGAAGCCGCGCCTGTTGCCGTTTCGCCAACCTTTCATCAATGAACAACACTGACGAAACAGGCAAAGATCTCAATTCACTCCCGATGATATCAGGAAACTCTCCATCGTACCAGGGGTTTACCGATTGCGCCAGGCCTTTCCCTGACGCTGGCCGCTCCCGCGTCGGCGGCCGAGATGCCCGCCCTATAAGGCGCTCGCTTCATCCAGCTCGCGAATATCGTCGGCTGTCAGGGACAGCTGGACGGCCGCGACCAGGCTCTTCAACTGCTCGACCGAGGTCGAACTGGCAATAGGGGCCGTAACGCTTGGCCGTGCGATCAGCCATGCAAGCGCGACCGCGGCCGGCGTGCTGCCGTGCCGTTGCGAGACGCGGTCGAGCACGTCGAGAATCCGCAAGCCGCGCCCGTTCAGGTATTTCTCGACCCGGCTGCCGCGCGCCTTGCCGGCCAGGTCGGCCTCGCTGCGGTATTTGCCCGACAGGAACCCGCTCGCGAGGCTGTAGTAAACGACCACGCCGAGATGGTTCGCGAGCGCTACCGGCTCGCTGTCGCGCTCGTATTGCGCACGGTCGTACAGGTTGTATTCGGGTTGCAACAACTGGTACTCGGGCAGCCCGTACTGGCGCGACACCGCGAGCGCTTCCTCGACGCGCGCGCCGCTGTAATTGGACGCGCCGATCACGCGCACCTTGCCCGCGTCGATCAGCTTCTGATACGCGCCAAGCGTTTCGGCGAGCGGCGTCGTGGTGTCGTCGTCGTGGGAAAAATAGACGTCGATGTAATCGGTTTGCAGGCGGCGCAACGAGTCTTCGACAGCCGCCCGGATGTTCGCGGCCGACAGCCCCTTGCGCTGCGGATGCTTCGACACCTTGGTCGCGAGCACGATCCGCTCGCGCTTGCCGCTGCGGCGAAACCACTTGCCGAGGATCGTCTCCGACTCGCCGCCCTGGTTGCCGGGCACCCACGCCGAGTAGACATCGGCGGTATCGATGAAATCGAGTCCAGCGTCGACGAACGCATCGAGGATCGAAAACGACGTCGCCTCGTCGGCGGTCCAGCCAAATACATTGCCGCCGAACATCAGCGGCACGACCTGCAATTCGGAACGGCCAATCCTGCGCTTCTGCATGATTTCTCCGGTATCGATAACGTGCGAGCGAACGAGAATACGCCCACTTGCGCTGACCTGCTGCGCATCACGCATGCGAGGCTGCACACGGCTCGCGGACTGCGAGCCCCACCTGGCGAGGCAAACAATCAGGGCGCCATTACAAAAAGTTGCTCAAGTTTTTTGGAGGCGCGCCGTCATCCTTCACTGAGGCGGCCAGCAATGAACACGTGCTTCCGCCGATGCCACCACTGGCAGGTTTAGGGCTCATGCCTCTACAGGAGAATTTTCATGCTTAGCATCAACAGTAATATCAACTCGCTGACGGCTCAGGAAAACCTGACTGGTTCGGGCAGCGCGCTGTCGCAGGCCATTACCCGCCTGTCGTCGGGCAAGCGCATCAACAGCGCGGCGGACGATGCAGCTGGCCTCGCGATCTCCACGACCCTGCAAACCGCGATCAACGGCCTGAACCAGGGCGTTTCGAACGCGAACGACGGCGTCTCGATGGTGCAAACGGCAAGCACCGGCCTGAGCCAGATCACGCAAAGCCTGCAAAAGATCCGTTCGCTCGCGAACGAGGCAGCAGGCGGCTCGCTGTCGGCAAGCAACCAGGCAGCACTGCAACAGGAAGTTGCACAGCAGATCTCTGAAGTGAACCGTCTCGCCTCGCAGACGACGTACAACGGCATCAACCTCCTGAACGGCACGGCTGGCCTCATCAACGTCCAGGTCGGCTCGAACGTCGGTCAGACCATCAACCTGAACCTGAGCCAGGGCGTTTCGGCCGCTTCGCTGGGCTCGGGCCCGGTGCAGGCAGGCAACACGCTCGGCACGATCACCGGCCTCGACCTGAACGCGAACGGTACGGCGAACTCGTCGGGCGGCACGGGCGCGATCACCCAGATCAACATCCTGTCGAACGGCACGGGTGGCTTCACGTTCACCGACCAGAACAACCAGGTGCTGTCGTCGGCGACGTCCAACGCGCTGTTCTCGGTTGCAGGTTCGGCAAGCGGCATCTCGACGATCTCGCTGGCTACCGGCGCAGGTAACGGCCTGCTGCAAAGCAACGAACTGACGTCGATCAACCAGGCCTTCTCGACCGGCGGCGGCTCGGCTGCGGCAGCGGGTACGGTCCTCGGCACCCTCTCGGGCCTCAACCTGAACGCGACGAACGGCTCGGCAGCAACCGCAGGCATCTCGAACACGATCACGTCGATCACCGTCGAATCGAACGGCACGGGCGGCTTCGAATACGTCGACCAGAACGGCAGCCAGCTTTCGAGCACGGCTGCAACGAACCTGTTCACGAGCTCGACGGCGGGCATCAGCGCCTTCAACGGCACGCAAACGACGATCGGCTCGACGACCGCAGCTCAGACGTCCGGCTCGTCACTGGCAACGGTCAACACGGACAACGTGCCGACCTCGGTGGCGAACATCAACGTCAGCACGACCGCCGGCGCGAACCTCGCGATGGAATCGGTCGACAACGCTCTCGCGACGATCAACAACATCCAGGCAACGCTGGGCGCGGCACAGAACCGTTTCACCGGTATCGCGACTTCGCAGCAAGCTGAATCGACCGACCTGTCGAGCGCACATTCGCAGATCACCGACGCTGACTTCGCGCAGGAAACGGCGAACATGAGCAAGTCGCAAGTGCTGCAACAAGCTGGTATCTCGGTGCTGGCACAGGCCAACTCGCAGGCGCAGCAAGTTCTGAAGCTGCTGCAGTAACGCTGAAGCAGGTAGAGTGGCGCGGGCGGGACGGTAAGCGGTAATACGCCCTGTCCGCGCCACGACGATTCAAACGGGAGGCTCGTCCTCCCGCAGTGCATTGTGCAAGGCAGCGCGTGAGGCGCTGAATATCTGGCCGCAGGCAAGTTCCCCCGTCGCGTGGCCGCGACCACGCATGGAGTACTCTCATGTCAACGATTTCCAGCACGTCGTCCACAACATCGGTTGCCGCGGCCGCGGCTGCAGCTAAAGCCGCTGCGGCAACGGCCCTGCAGCAAGCTGGGCAATCCATCATTGCCGGGTCGACGGGCAACTCGACGCTCGACGTCTCGTCGCTCGTGACGGCGCTGGTCAACGCCAAGGTGGCCGGCACGACCGCCACGCTCACCGCTCAGGCGACCAACGACAACACACAGATTTCGGCTGTCGGCCAGCTTTCGGCGGCGTTATCGAGCCTCCAGGTCAGCCTCGCACCACTTGCAACCGGCGCCTTCCAGTCCGACTTCACAGCGACCGCCAGCGGTAGCGGCCTGACCGCCAGCGCAAGTACGGGTGCCGTAGCCGGCTCGTACTCGGTCAACGTCACGCAGATCGCCCAGGCACAAAGCATTACATCGGGCGCCTTCACTTCGACGCAAGCAGCAGCACTCGGCACCGGTACGCTGACGATTGCCGTCGGCAGCAAGTCGATGTCGCTCAATGTGACGTCATCGAATGACAGCCTGAGCGCAATCGCCGCGGCAATCAACGGTTCGAGCCAGAACCCCGGCATTACGGCGACCGTCGTGACCGGCACCGATGGCTCTCACCTCGTGCTCGGCTCGTCGACGACGGGCGCGTCCAACAGGATCAATGTGAGCGTCAGCAATCTGGCCGGCGACAACGGACTGTCGAGCCTCGGCGTCACCTCGGCCGCGGGCACGGGCACGAGCGGCGCCTCGACGATCACGTCGTCCGGCACGATCGCGTGGACCCAGACTACCGCTGCGCAAGACGCCCAGTTCACGCTGAACGGCACCGCGGCGACCAGCTCGACCAACGCGGTGACTACCGTGCTCGCCGGCGTGACGATGAATCTGAGCTCGGCCTCCGTCGGCACGACGCAGACCCTGACCATCGCATCCAACACCTCGGCCCAGATCAGCGACGTTGAATCGTTCGTGAGCTCCTATAACGCGCTCGTCAGCACGATGAGCTCGCTATCGACATTCAACTCCAGCGCGACGGCAGGCTCGCAAGGCGGCCCGCTGCTCGGCGATTCGATGCTCCAGACGATTCGCTCGACCCTGGGCAATCTGGTGGGCACAAGCGTCTCTGGCTCGGGGGTGAAAGCGTCGCTGGCGTCGATCGGCGTCACGCTGAATTCGGACGGCACGCTGTCGGTCGATACGTCGACACTCACGAGCGCGGTGCAAAACAACCCGACGCAAGTCGGGACGCTGTTCAATTCGACCAACGGCATCGCGAAGCAGATGAACACCGACATCACGTCGTTTACGAAGACCGGTGGCATCATCGACATTCGCACCAGCGCACTGACCGCCGACCTGAAGAGCGTGACGACGCAGTCGAATTCGCTCACCTCGTACGAAGCGCTACTGAAGTCGCAATACTCAGCCCAGTTCACCGCCCTGAATTCGCTGATGGCAACCACCAACAGCAACTCCCAGTATCTGACGCAGCTGTTCGGCGGCGCCAATAGCGCGGGTGCACTGGCGAAGAACTCGTCGTAATCATCCGGGAGACGGTCATGACTCAAGAGCGGCATGCCGCACAGCAAACCGAGCTCGTGGAACAGGTGCTCGGAATGACGCAGGAAATCGCGTTCGCCGCGAGCCTCTTTGACTGGCAGAGGGCTGCCTGTCTGGCGCAAGAGCGCTCACCGCTCCTGATGTCGATCCACTCCGAGCAAACTCCGGAGGCACTCCACGTGATCCGGCGCATTCAGGCACTCGACGCGACGCTGCTCGAAAACGCACGGGAATCCCGCGACGAACTCGAGGCCGAGTACCAGACTGCAATCAATTCCAACAAGGCGGTCCGTCAGTATCACCAGATCGCCCAACTGTAGTCCAAGACGGCGAAGGCGTGAACGCCGCACGGCATTCACGCGAAACCACGCCGCATCGACGGCTCGACCGTTGTCTCAAGCCCGCTCCATGCGGGCTTTTTTTCGCCCGCAAAACGCAGGCACGACGGTTCGCCACGAACAGCAAGGAAATCCAGCCTTTACTCGGCCAATCGGTTGGCTCACGTCTGGATAGACTGATCCGACATGCCAGTTTGGGCGAGGCGCGCCTACGCCCCATCCGCGACGATTCCCAGAGGGCAGATGACGAAGGGCTTCGCCGTGCGATGCCTGCAATCGACGTACACAAGGGCACACATGACTACCGAAGCCGACCTGCAACAGGCTGTGAACCATCATCAGGCACAGCGGTTCACCGAAGCGGAGCAGCTTTACCGCTCGATCCTGCTGGCCGATCCGGCTCACCCCGATGCCAATCACAATCTCGGCATTCTGGCGCTGCAGTCCCAGCAGCCCGCGGCCAGCCTTCCTTATCTGAAAGCCGCCGTCACGGCCGCGCCGCATTCGCCGCAGTACTGGCACGTCTATGCCGAGGCACTGACGATGGCCGACCAACCCGGCGAGGCCAACCGGATCCGGGCAGAGGCGCGCAAGCACGGTATCGAACTCAAGGGCGGCGCGGAAACGCCGGACGGCAACCTGCCCGCGGCCGACGAACTGGCCAATCTCGCCAATGAGTTCGTCGCCACCATCGAGACGTTGCAGCACAAAGGCATGCACGACAGCGCAGAAGCGTTAGCGCACCAGATGATTGCGGCTCTCCCCGCCCATGGATACGGGTGGAAAACACTCGCCTACGCGAACCTGCGGCGCGGCAACCTGCAAGGCGCGCTCGCACCGCTCGAACGGGCTGCCGCGTTGCTGCCGCTCGACGCTGACGTACGCCGGCATCTCGATGCCGCGAGCGCCATGCGCGACGCACTCGTGCTCGATGGCCGCGGCGACTACGAACAGGCGGGAAAGCTTTATCAGCGCGTGCTGGCGGTCTACCCCGAGCATCCCGACGCCAATCACCGGTACGGTGTGATCCTGATCCGCCTGCTGAAGCCCGAGGCATCGCTGCCTTACCACGAGCGCGCGATCGGGGCCGACCCGAACCAGCTCCAGTACTGGGCCAACTACATCGACGGCCTGTTGCAGGCCGACCAGTTGAAGGCCGCCTGGATCGCTCTGGAAATGGCTCAGCAACGCGGTCTGGCAGGCCCTGCCATCGACAAGCTGATTGGCATCATGACGGTGGTGAGCACCCAACCGGTCGCCAAGGTCGCGCCTGCGGAGCCGGCCCCGCCGCAACCGCAACCGTCCGAGCCGCAACCGGCCGTGCCGCAACCGGCCGTGCCGAAAGCCGTCCCCGCCAGCGCCGCCGCGACCAGACCGCGCCGGACCAGCACCGCCGCGCCCACGGAACGTGAAATCAAGGCGCTAGGCGAACTGTTCAATACCGGGCGCGTCGAGGAGGCAGCGACGAGCGCCCGCAAAATGGCGGAGCGCTACCCCGATCACGGGTTTGGCTGGAAGGTGCTGGCCGTCGCTCTGCACCGGCTCACGCAGTACGACGAAGCGTTGAAGTATGCCCGGATCGCGCACGACCTGTGGCCGAACGACGAAGACACGCTTCAGGTGTTGGCCAGCGTCCTCGCATCGAAGGGATTGCACGCCGAGGCGGAAGCGAAGTGCCGGCGCCTGATCGAACTCAGCCCGAAGCGCGCGGAAGGTCACCGCGTGCTGAGCATCATCCTCCAGGAGACGGGCCGGCTCGACGAGGCCGAGCAGTTCGCGCGAAGCTCGATGGAGCTCGATCCGACCTCGAGCTTCACGCCCAACTCGCTCGGTGTCACGCTCATGCAGCAAGGGCGTCTGGCCGACGCCATCGACGAGTTCCGGCGCGCGCTCGCGATCGATCCGAACTTCGAGCTGGCCTACAACAACCTCCTCTTCTGCATGACGCACAACGAGGCCATCGCCCCGGACGAGTTGTTCGCCGAGCATCGCCGCTTCGCCGAGCACTTCGAAGCGCCGCTCAAGCCGAACTGGCCAAGGCACGAGAACGCGCGCGATCCCGAACGCGCGCTGCGCGTCGGTTTCATCTCGGGCGACTTTTGCCGCCACGCCGTCGCGAGCTTCCTGGAGCCGGTCGCGGCGCATCTGTCGCGCGATCCGAAGCTGTCGCTGTATGCATATTCGAACACCTACCTCGACGACAGCACCACCGCTTCACTGCGGAAAATCTTTGGCCACTGGCGCCATGTCGTCGGCATGAGCGACGAGACGGTCGCCGGGATGGTTCGCGCCGACGGCATCGACATCCTGATCGATCTCGCCGGGCACACCGCGCACAACCGGCTCGGGACGCTCGCGCGCAAGCCGGCGCCGATCCAGGCCTGCTGGATCGGCTACCCCGGCACGACCGGGCTCGATGCCGTCGACTATTTCATCGCCGACCGTCTCTGGGTTCCGTCCGACAGGTTCCGCAACCAGTTCTCCGAGAAGATCGCCTATCTGCCGGCGGTGGCACCATTCGTCGCCGACCCGATCTGTCCGCCGGTCAATGCGCTGCCCGCCCTGCACAAGGGCTATGTGACCTTCGGCAGCTTCAACCGCATGGACAAGCTGCGTCGCGACGTCGTGGCGCTGTGGTCGCGGCTGATGCATGCCGTGCCGAACTCACGCATGGTGATCGGCGCAATGCCGCGCGACGGAAGCCTCGGCAAGCTGCCCGACTGGTTTGAAGAAGAAGGCATTGCGCGCGATCGCCTCGACTTCATGCCGCGCGCGAGCGTGCCCGTCTATCTGCAGCAGCATCACCGCGTCGACTTCTGTCTCGACAGCTTCCCGTTCTCGGGCTTGACCACCGCCCTGCATTCACTCTGGATGGGCGTTCCCACCTTGACGCTGCCCGGCGAGACCGTGCCCGGCCGCAGCGGCCTCACCGCGATGACCCACGTCGGCCTCGCCAACTTCGTCGCGCGTGACAAGGACGATTTCGTGCGCAAGGGCGTGGCGCTGGCGTCGGATCTCCCCGCACTCGCGGCGCTGCGCGCCGGCTTGCGTGAGCGTTGCGGACAGTCGCCGGTGTTCCGTCCCGAGCTGGTGGCCGAGACCGTGGCGCAAGCGCTGCGCATCATGTGGCGGCGCTGGTGCGATGGCCTGCCTGCGGAATCGTTCGACGTATCGGAGTCGGCGAATCCGTCTGCGCCCCAACCGGCTTCGACCACTCCAGTCGTCGCCCCCGTCGACCTGCGGTTGGTCCGCGGCTAGACGCCATTTCCGAGCTCCTCCGAACAAGCCTTGTTTGAACCATGAAGCCCATCCGATTCATCTGCGGAACGCGCCGCAACCCGCAGGAATTCTCGAATGAGACGGCGCTTGGCCGCTCGCTGAAGCTCTATAACCATCTGCCGCACGCGCAGCTGCATCTGTTCGACAACAACGCGCGCGGTCTTTCTACGATCTACAACGAAGCGATCGACTACGCCGCGCACCATCCCGCGATTCTGGTGTTCGTTCACGACGACGTCTGGCTGCAGGATTTCTTCTGGACCGAGCGGATCGTCGAGGCGCTCGCGCGCTTCGACGTAGTCGGGCTCGCCGGCAACACGCGCCGCGTACCGCGCCAGCCGGCGTGGGCGTTCGTCTCGTCCGAGTTCAAATGGGACGAGCCGCGGTATCTGAGCGGAACGGTGGGGCACGGCAAGGGTTTCCCTTGCGACATCGTGTCCTCGTTTGGTCCGTCCGGCGTCGAGGTCAAGCTGCTCGACGGGCTGATGCTGATCGCCGATAGCGCGAAGCTGATCGAAACCGGCCTGCGCTTCGATGACCAGTTCGCGTTCCACTTCTACGATATGGACTTCTGCCGTCAAGCGGAGCTGAAGGGTCTGCGCATGGGCACCTGGCCGCTCGCGGTCGTGCACGAAAGCGGCGGCGCGTTTGGTTCGGCCGGATGGAGCGAGGGCTATGAGCGCTATCTGCGCAAATACGGCGAGTGACAGGGACGGCCTGTGCGGCCGCCTCTGATTCCAGCAATGTCGCCCCGCTGCCGGGGCTCCTCCGCTCGAACGGCTCTGCGCCGTCGGCGAGGTTTCGCGCTCAGGCCTTTTCGAGCAGAAGGTAGAACTGGACCGTGCAAAGCTCGGCCAGTTCGTCGCGAGTCACGTTCTTGAGCGTCATCCGGTCGAGCTCGATGTTGATGGGTGCCGTCATGTTCTGGTGCTGTTGCCAGAACTGCTGGAGCCCGCCGTCGAGTGAATTGCGTGTCTGAATCACGCGATAGCCGGTCTCTTCACAGAACTTCATCATCTCCTTGCGCGTGAAAAACCGGATGTGCGTCACGTCGAGCAGGCCGGCTTCCGCGTAGGTCCAGTTACCCTTGCTGAGCCCGTCCATCAACCCGAGATGGCGGGTGTTCGGAATGCTGAGCACGAGCTGCCCGGTCGGCGACATGTACTCCCGCAGCTTCACCATCACATCCCACGGGTTATACATATGCTCGAGCACATCCGCGAGCAGGACCGCGTCCAGCGTGCCGGGTGCTATCCCCTCATGCTCGAGGTCGAAGTCCTCGAAGCGGCCGACCAGCACGTTATCGAGCTTCTGGCGGGCGATTTCCGCGGCGTGGCGGTTCATCTCGATACCCCACGCGCGACTGCCGGGGAACCGGGCCTTGACGAGCGCTGCGTTGTTGCCGGCCGCGCAGCCAATATCGAGGATCAACTTAGGCGTGTTCGTAAACATCTGGGCGAGATCGCTCCGCCCGTTCGCGTGATAGATCCCGTTCAACGGCGCGGACCCGGCATCCAGATATTGCTGCCAGACATACCGCTTCACTCGCCGCGGCAAGCCTACCGCCATCGTCGCCATGAGTTCGGCGACCCGCGCCGCGGCCGAACCATCTTCGGCCGCGTTGTAGTGAGCAGCGCGGCGGCCCATGATCTCGATCACCTCGCCGCGGGCCGCCTGATCCGTCAACAGCCGGTGCATGATGCCGGCCAGATCCTCGGCCTCGACCTCGAGAACGCCCGACTCCGCGTCGAACGACGGGCCCATCACGATGCCCGTTGCGTTCAGCAGGTTGATGACCGGCGTGCGGGCGAGCATGCCTTCGATCAGATAGTTCGAATCGACGGCGACGAGCAGATCCGCGCCCGCGGCGAAAATCTGGGTATCGTCGGCACAGTAGGCGTAATTGCCGCCGTCCACACCCAGTTCGCCTAGAATTCGCGCGCAGCGAAGCTCACCGTCGGTGCGATTCGCCGGCCTGTCCTTGATGACGGCATTGAACTGAAGCCCGCCCGCGCGCAATGCCTCGCAGCTCGCGACGAACACCATCAACGAATCGGCGTAGATGTCCTCGTTGCAGTGCGCGCTGAAGTTGGCCGACCACGTCGTGCCGAACACTAGCAGCGGCAGACCCGGTTTCAAGCCGTATTTCTCGTCCAGTGCGCGACGGCAGTCGCCCTTCCTGTTGCGGAACTGAGCGTAAGAATCCCAGCCCGGGTTGCCCGTGATCACGAAGCGATCTTCCGGGTAGCCCAGATCGAGATAGCCCTCCATCCCCCGCCGGCCGAACACGGCAAGCTTGTCCGCAACGATATCGTTGTGCACCGTGTAGGGGTCCGCGAGGGCGAGGCCGTGCGCAACGTGCAGCGTCGGAATATCGCGTGATTTGGCCCACGTCGTTGCGATCTTGCCGCCCCCGGTCGAGTCCTCGCTCGTGACGAACAGGGCGATGTCATAACGGTTCGCAGCCTCGTTCAGGCGCGTCAGCAACGCGACCGTGTCGGGCAGGTCGGCTGAGAGCGCTCCGGAGATGACCGTCGACGCCTGAGCCGACGCGCCTGCGGGTGAGTGCGCTTCGTTGGGGCGCGTATTCAGATACTGGCCGAAGTGCGCCTGCATCAGCGCCGTCTCGACGGCGAATCCCATATCGCGCGACGGATCGAACAGATCCTCGAGAAAGACGACCGTGCACCCCGTCGCTTCAATCCCGGTGCGCATCAGCGGTTCGGTCAAGTCGGCCGAGAGGATCACGACCATCGGTTCGTGCATCTCCAGGAACCGACGCAGGGCGTCGAATTGCGTGCCCCACAACATGCTAACGACGGCCTTTTGCTTCATTGCCGACCTCCATTGAACAGACCGAAATGCTTTTCCAGCAACGCCTTGACCAGGTTGTATTCGACGCCGAGAGTGAGGTCGACGCCGTTCTTGAAGCGGAACGGCGCATCGGCCGCCCAGCCGCGCGCGATCGCGGTCGCGCGCTGGTCGATGCGCTCCTGCTCGATCCACG
This sequence comes from Burkholderia sp. H160, assembly GCA_000173575.1. Lineage (GTDB taxonomy): Bacteria > Pseudomonadota > Gammaproteobacteria > Burkholderiales > Burkholderiaceae > Paraburkholderia. Next base: position 23,884 of record ABYL01000007.1, read on the forward strand.
CCAGAAACTGCTCGAACGCGTCCGACGGGATCGCGCCAGCAAAGTTGAAATCGGGTTGGCGCGCCGTTAGCGTCTTGAACAGCAGAAAGAAGAAATGCCGGCTGCGGAGCGGCCGCAGTAGCCGTTCCAGGCCAGTCGCATACTCGTTCGGGGTCAGCGGCAACCAGGGCTGCAGCGCCGCGAAGTCACGCTTGTCGAGCGCTGCGTCGCGTGCGGCCACGTCGGCGGCGAAACGCGCGTTGGCCTCGGGATCGGGGCAGTTGTCGAACACGACGAACATGCGGCCCGTCACGCGCGGCGTCAGATGCGCGATGAGCGCCTCTTCGAGGAACAGGCCCAGATCGAACAGGTTCTTGTCCCGCGCGAACCACGACAGCGTCCGCTTGAAGCGCTGCGTCGCATCGAGCTCCTCATACGAGAGCCAGTTGATGTTGCCGCCGCCCAGAAACGCGCCGTACGGCACCGCGGCGACAAGACGCAACCCCGCACTGTTGGCGAACTCGACGAGCTCGTCGACGCTCGCACGCGACATGTAGTACGCAAAGTCGCCGTTGTTTTCGGTACGCTTCAGCGCCTCGGGCCACTTCGTCTGATCAGCGCCGTAGGCGGCGGTCGTGTGATCGCGCGAATGGATGTCGAAGATCAGCCGTCCTTCCGGACGCACGACGCGCTTCCATTCGAGAAGCGATTCGCGCCAGTTGGGAAAATGAACGAGCACGTTGAGCGCGACGGCACAATCGAATTCGTTGTCGCCGCACGGCAGCGACGCGACGTCGCCCACCTTCAGCGTGATGGGGGCCCCGCCCGCCAGCCGGCGCGTCTCGTCGAGCATCGCCTGCGAGCTGTCGATCCCGGTCAGCCGGTAGCCGTCGGCGACCAGCGGCAGCGCCGCCCGGCCCGTGCCGACGCCGATATCGATGATCTCGGGCCCGCGCACGAAGCGCTTGATCGTGCCGACTTCGACGGCGTTCTTGAGGATGTTGGTCGATTCACTCTGGACCATGCGGCCCGAGTACCAGTTGACCATGCCGGGGTCCTGCCAGGCGCCGGTTTTCCAGCGAATCAGGTCCGACAGTTCGGGTTCGGTAGTGGGCGTTGCCAGCCGATTGTTCATTTCAGAATGTCCCAGGAAAGGGGTGTGCCGCGCTTGAGCGCTTGTCTGACTTTCGTCCCAAGGATGACGTCGAGGTATTTCGGCGAAAGACCCATGCCTGGCCGGATGGCGCGGACGTTTTCAGTCGTCAGCGTTTCGCCAGCCGCAATGTCGCGCACGATATAAAGAGAGCGCCTGAAAATCGACGACGCGCGTTCCTGCTGCGTGGGTCCATACGCCACGTGGCCGAGCGCCTGCCAGGCGCGCTCCGACTCGACAACGAGTGCTTTCATTTCCTCCGGTTCGAGCGAGAACGCCGAATCGACGCCGCCATCGGCACGGCGCAGCGTGAAGTGCTTTTCGATCACGCTCGCACCGAGCGCGACAGCGGCCACAGCGGCGCCGGTTCCCACCGTGTGATCCGAGAGTCCCACTTCACAGCCGAACAGTTCGCGCAGATGCGCGACCGTGCGCACGTTGCTGTTCTCGGGCGAGGCCGGGTAGGAACTCGTGCACTTGAGCAACACGAGCTGTTCGCAGCCCGCCACGCGCGCCGTGCGCACGGCCTCGTCGATTTCGGCGACCGTCGCCATGCCCGTCGAGATGATGAGCGGCTTGCCGGTCGCGGCTACCCGGCGGATCAACGGCAGGTCCGTGTTTTCGAAGCTCGCGATCTTGTAGGCCGGCACGTCGAGCGTCTCGAGGAAGTCCACCGCTGTTTCGTCGAACGGCGTGGAGAACGCGAGCATGCCAAGCTCGCGCGCCCGCTCGAAGATCGGCCGATGCCAGTCCCACGGCGTATGCGCTTCCTCATAGAGTCGGTAGAGCGAGGTGCCTGCCCAGAGACTCTTCGGGTCGTCGATATGAAACTCGCCGGTGTCGAGATCGAGCGTCATCGTGTCCGGCGTGTAAGTCTGAAGCTTGAGCGCGTGTGCGCCGCTCGCGGCGGCGGCCTCGACGATCTCCAGCGCCCGCTCGAGCGACTGATTGTGATTGCCCGACATCTCGGCAATCACGAACGGCGGACAGTCGAGGCCGATCTGCCGATTCGCAATCTTGAATGCGCTCATTGCGCGTCTCCTAACCAGTGATGGGGCGGACGAACCGGCTGGCCGATCAGAGCGGTCATGACGTCAGCTCGCCCGCGGCCGTCAGCGCGGCGTACATCCATTCGGCGCGCCGCCAGTCTTCGGGGGTGTCGATGTCCTGAACCAGATGCCGGGGCAGCGCGACCGGCAACGCGGCGGGGGAAAACAGCGTGTCGCCGCGTAGCCACGCGTCTGCCCGTCCCCAGTAGAACTGCCCGGCGTCGTGCCACGCCTCGTCGAGATCCTGGGAGCGCACGAGGCGGTATTCGGGGTAGATCGCGTCGAGACCGCCATCGGCGGTGACACGCAATGCCCGCTGGACCGGAAAGCCGAATGTCGTCACTGAGAACGCGTAGGACCTGTCGGTGTGAGCTTCGAGCAATTGCAGGCCTTGCCGCAGAAAGCCTGGTTGCAGGAACGGCGCCGTCGCGTAGATGCAGCACGCGAGCGTCGGCGCGTCGCCCAGCCGTGCCAGTTCATCGATGGCGTGTTGGACAACTCCCATCGTGCCCGCGTGATCGTCGGACAGTGCCTCGGGCCGCATAAACGGTGTCTCGGCACCGTACTCGCGGGCAACACGCGCGATTTCTTCGTCGTCGGTCGTGACGACGATGCGATCGAACAGGCCGCTCGCGCGCGCCGCGCGGATCGAGTAAGCAATGATCGGCAAACCGTGGAACAGGCGGATGTTCTTGCGCGGAATGCGCTTGCTGCCGCCGCGCGCCGGAATGATGGCGACGGTGGTCATGCCAGCACCGCTTTCAATGTCCTGGCGACGACGTCCTGCTCCTCGTCCGACAGACCGGCGTACATGGGAAGGCTGATCGCTTCCCGGTAGTACTGCTCCGCCTGCGGGAACTGGCCGGGCGCAAAACCGAGGCGCCGGTAGTACGGCTGCAGGTGCACCGGAATGTAGTGCAAATTGACGCCGATTCCGGCTTGCCGCAGGGCCTCGAACGTCTCGCGATGCGTGATGCGCGTCGCACCGGTCTTGAGGCGCACGACGTACAGATGCCACGCCGAATCATCGAGTGCATCGTATCGAGGGAGACTCAGCGGCAGACCGTCTAACAACCTGGCGTAACGGGCCGCCAGCGCCCGGCGGCGCGCGAGGAACGCGTCGAGCCGCCCGAGTTGCGAAAGTCCGAGCGCGGCCTGCAGGTCGGTCATGCGGTAGTTGAAGCCGAGTTCCTGCATCTCGTAGAACCACGGTCCTTCGCTATCGCTTTCCATTCTGGAAGGATCGCGCGTGATGCCGTGACTGCGCAGACTCAGCAGACGCTCGTAGTACCTCGAATCGTTCGTGAGCACGGCCCCGCCTTCGCCGGTCGTGACGATCTTGACCGGATGGAAGCTGAAAACGGTCATGTGCGCGTAGTCACCGCAGCCAACGGGCCGGCCCGCGTACGTCGCCCCGACGGCATGCGAGGCGTCTTCGATAACGATGAATCCAAAGCGGTCCGCGAGACGCCTGATCACGCGCATGTCGGCGCTGCGGCCCGCGAACGCGACGGGAATGACGACTTTGGGCAGCGTGCCAGCGTGGCTGGCTTCGTCGAGCTTACATTCGAGCGCGAGCGCATCGAGACAGAAGGTAGCGGGATCGATGTCGACGAAGTCGACATCGGCACCGCAATAACGCGCGCAGTTCGCGGAGGCCACAAACGTGTTGGGCGTCGTCCACAGCATGTCGCCGGGGCCGAGACCGGCCGCGAGACAGGCAATGTGCAGTGCCGATGTGGCGTTGCAGACGGCCACCGCGTGGCCCGCCTGGGCCCGCGCCGCAAGCGCGTTCTCGAAGGCGGGGACGGCTGGGCCTTGCGTCAGCCAGTCCGAGCCCAGCACGCGAACGACGGCGGCAATGTCGGACTCGTCGATCGACTGACGCCCGTACGGGATCGTTGCGCTCATACGTCTCGTTTGTCGAGTGCTCTCAACTCTGAGACGCTCAGGAAATGGCCGTTGTTGTCCGACGTGTACGTGAACCCTTCTTCAGCCGGCACGCCACGTTCGCCAAGGCCGTTCTTCATGTAGTCGTCTTGCACGACGAACTTGATCGACGGCGTAATCACGTAATGATCGTCGAAGGTGATCGTGTTCAGGCTGTCGTCGCGCGTGATCATCATTTCATGCAGCTTCTCGCCCGGCCGGATGCCGATGATGTGCTGCGGCAACTCGGGCGCCATGGCTCGGGCGAGGTCGACGATGCGCACCGACGGAATCTTCGGCACGAACAGCTCGCCGCCATGCATGCGCTCGAACGCCTTCATGACGAAGTCGACACCGTGGTCGAGCGTGATCCAGAAGCGCGTCATCCGCTCGTCGGTGATCGGCAGGCTTTGCCCACCTTCGGCGACCAGCTTGCGAAAGAACGGCACGACCGAGCCGCGCGAGCCCACCACGTTGCCGTAACGGACCACGGCAAAGCGCGTACGTTGCTTGCCGACGAGATTGTTGGCCGCGACGAACAGCTTGTCCGACAGCAGCTTCGTGGCACCGTAAAGATTGATCGGGCTCGCGGCCTTGTCCGTCGACAGCGCGACCACCTTGGCGACGCCGTTCTCGATTGCCGCGTTAATGACGTTCTCGGCGCCGTCGACGTTCGTGCGGATGCACTCTGTCGGGTTGTATTCGGCGGCGGGAACCTGCTTGAGCGCGGCGGCGTGCACGACATAGTCGATGCCCCGCATCGCCTGCCTGAGACGCTCACCATCGCGCACATCGCCGATGAAGTAGCGCATGCAGTTAGCAGAGTATTTCTGCTGCATTTCGTATTGTTTGAGTTCGTCGCGCGAGAAGACGACCACGCGCGCAGGCCGCCACTTTGCCAGCAGCGTCTTGACGAACATCTGGCCGAACGATCCCGTTCCGCCCGTGATAAGTAGCGATTTGTTGTCGAACATTCCCCGATCCTTCCAGCCGGTCGCCCACTTCAGATGTGCACCGGCGTCCGCCGGTCCGCGGCAGCCCGTCGGTCGAACGACGCACCGCGCGCGGCTGAGAGAGATGGCGGGCCCATTGCCCTCCATCCCGTCACATATGTTAGTGGGGAGAGGGTTTGGGCTTAGGGCGGATTTGGAGGCGTTTTGCCCGTCTAATCGACGGACTGAGACGGTCGCCGGCAAACGGCGTTGAGGGGAAAATACGCGGACCGAGGTGCCGCAAGGCTCGCTGTCCGCGGACAACCGCGTTCTGGCCTTCGCCCAGTCACGTGTTCGGGACTCGCCGATCGCCTAACCCGTCAGAACAGGATCTTCTTCTCATCATGGTCGATGCCGACGAAGCACAATTCGATGCCGCCATCGTTCTTGCGAATCAGATGGACGCGCAGGGGCAGATCAACGACGAGACGCGTGCACGCATGGACTGCGCCGTCGCGCTTTACCAGGCCCGGCGGGTTGCGCTAGTCGTCACGAGTGGGTGGGCATACCGCAACGACACCGCGATCTCGCTTGCCGAAGCCATGCGCCGCTACGCGATCGAGGCCCATGACCTCGATGGCAACGTCGTGGTCGCGCAGAACTCGGCCCGCGACACGGTGGGCGACGCCGTCTTCACGAAATTGCGGCTGGCGCTGCCCCTGCGCTGGTCGCGCGTGATGGTGGTGACGAGCACCTACCACGGCGCGCGTGCGCTGGAGATCTTTTCGTTCGTCTACGGCCCGGGCTTCCACGTTGCATTGAGCACGGCCGGCTCGCCCGATACGGCCGCCCTGCGCGAAGCTGAAGCCAGATCGCGCGCAGCGTTCGCACGGACATTCGAAGGTGTGGCACCTGGCGATGACGCCGCGATCGTTGCGCGGCTGAGCACGCGGCATCCCCTCTACAACGGTACGGTGCATGCGCCGCTGCCAGACGACGTTTTTCGCATCACGAACGACGTCGAAGGAGAGGCAGGGATGGAGTTGACGCTTCGGAACGCGACGAAAGAAGACGCGAGAATACTGTTCGACTGGAGAAATGATCCGATGACGAGGCTCGCCAGCCATAGCACGGCCGAGCTTGCTTTCGACGCTCACACTGCCTGGCTTGACCAGGTCCTTTCAAATCCCATGCGACGGTTGCTGATCGCCGAGGAGAATGGCTGCCCGGTCGGAACCGTGCGAGTCGATCGCGAGGAGGACGGGTGTGCCGTGCTGTCCTGGACCGTTACGCGGGAAGCACGAGGCAGGGGCATTGCGACGCGCATGGTGCAACTGGTTGCCGACGAGATTTCAGGTAGCCACGCCATTCGGGCCGAGATCAAGGCTGGAAACGAGGCGTCAGTCAAGGTGGCGGAGGCTGCGGGAATGCGGTTCTCGAGGCAAGCGGGGAACGTGCTGCATTTCTATCGGGGCCGTTGACGGAGATGGTCGACCAGCATCATGGGGGGCCGACGCGCAGCGCTGCCACGGCCGGCTCGCCCCTTCGCGTGTGAACAACCCAATCGACGCTCAGTTCGACACGGTCAGTTTGACCCTTCGTACGTCACGATCTCCACCCAGTTCGCCCCCTTGCCCACCGGATACTTGCCGATCTCGCTCAGCCCGCCCGTCTTCGAATCGATCCGATACGCGCTCAACGTGGGCGACAACTCACCGGCCGCCAGCAGATAGCGCCCCGACGGATCGATGTTGAAGCCGCGCGGCTGCTTCTCGGTGGGGTACGTGCCGATGCGCGTCAGCTTGCCCGACGCCACGTCGACGCGATAGGCCGCAAGCGTGTTGGACGTGCGCTCCGACGCGTACAGGAAATGCCTGTCCGGCGTCAGATGCAGGTCGGCGCCCCACGGCTTGTCGCCCGTAAAGTCCTTCGGCAGGATTGAGATGCTCTGGATCGGCTTGACCGCATCGTTGGCGCGATTGATCGAGAGCACGTGCAGGTTGCCGTCGAGTTCATCGATCAGATACGCGAATCGACCGTCCGACGAAAACACGAAATGTCGCGGGCCGGCCTTTTCGGGCAACTGGTACGCGGGACTGGCTTCCTCGGTCAGTGTCCCCGACGATGCGTCGAACTTGAGGCGCAGCCACGCATCGGCGCCAAGCACGGACGCGAACACATACTGGTGATTCGGCGAGATCCGAATGGCATGCGCCTTCGGCCCCGTCTTCACGATCTGCTGGACCTCACCCACGACACCATTGTTGCCGATGCGATTCACGGCAAGCAGGTTGTCGAAATAGGATGCCGAAAACAGATAACGCCCCGTCGGATCGGTCGACAGATACGGCATGCTGCCGGCAAGCGGCGCGCGGCCAAGCTCGATCAGGCGGCCATCCAGCGGATTGACCGCGAAGCTCACGACGCGATACGGCGTGGAACGCAGCGCGGCATAGAGACGCAGATGGTCCGGAGACAACGTCATCGGCATCACGGTGCCGCCGACCGGCACCGTCTCGATACTCGTCAGCTTCCCGCTCGACTGATCGAGGCTGAACGTCGAGATATCCTGGCTGCCGCTGTTCGAAACGTAGACATACGTGGCAGCGTGAACCGCGGCCGATACGGCCAGCCCCATGATGGTGCAGGCAACGAGCCGAAGGGCAGTCTTCCTGGACATCTCTACTCCTTTTTCCTGGTATAGATCCGACCGTTTCAAAATCCGGCGTGCACTGCTGGGTATTCGCGTCGACATGCCGTCACGAGTGGCCGACACGGAACACCGACATTGCGTCCTTCATCGATTGCGCCTGATGTTCGAGCGCGCTCGCGGCCGCGGCGGCCTGCTCTACCAGTGCCGCATTCTGTTGCGTCGTCTGATCCATCTGGCTGACTGCCTGGCCGACCTGTTCGATACCGTCAAGCTGTTCGGCCGTTGCCGTCGTAATCTCGCCCATGATGGTCGCGACGCGGCGTATCGCGGCAACGATCTCGTCCATCGTTTGCCCTGCCTGCATGACGAGTTCGTTGCCGTTACGCACCTCTTCGATCGACGCGCCGATCAGCGACTTGATTTCACGTGCCGCCTCCGCGCTTCGCTGCGCGAGCGAGCGCACCTCACCGGCTACGACTGCGAAACCGCGCCCATGCTCGCCCGCCCGCGCCGACTCGACCGCCGCGTTCAACGCGAGAATGTTGGTCTGAAACGCGATGCTGTCGATGATCCCCGTGATCTCGGCAACCTTTTGCGAACTCGAGCTGATGACGGACATCCTCTGCACGGTGCGGCCTACGATCTCGCCGCCACTTTGCGCAAGCTGCGCGGCGCTGCCGGCGAGCGTGCTGGCCTGCCGGGCGTTGTCGGCGTTCTGCTTCACCGTCGCCGTCAGCTCTTCCATGCTCGCCGCCGTCTCTTCCAGCGATGCTGACTGCTGTTCGGTACGGCTCGACAGGTCGCGGTTACCGGCGGCGATTTCACCGGCCGCCGAGTGGATCGAGTCGCTGCTCTTGCGCACACCCGACACGGTCTGCACCAGTCCCGATTGCATCCGGTGCATCGCGGCAAACAGCTGACCGATTTCGCTATTGCCTGCATCCGGCACCCGCACCGTCAAATCGTTCGATGCGATTCTGTCGAGCAGTCCGGCCGCTTCGCCTAGCGGCATCGCCACGATGCGGCGCAACGCGAAGTGCGTCGCCACGGTCAACGCCAATGCGACCGCGACACCAACAAACACCATGGCGGCGATCCGTTCGTAGTTCGTGTTGACCTGCTCGAGCGTGTCTTCGGAAAGTTGGTTCGCAAGATGCTGAAATTTCTCGACGTTCGCCGAGTAGACTTGACCCGCGACGGTAATGTCCTTGTCGTTGATGGCCGCATACGCTGCCGTGTCGTCATTGCGCAGCGCATCGGTGGCGCGCGCGAGGACGTCCGCGAGATGCGTCGATGAATCGACGAGTTGCTGCTTCAGGTTTTCGTCGAGACCTGCAAATTTCGGCGCAGCCTGAAACGCCTGCGTTTCTTTCGCAGAAAGATCGAAGGTCCTCTTTGCGCTTCCGAGCGCCGAGTCGCGAGTCGCCGGATCGTTGTGCTCTTTCAGCGCGGAATAGGCGCGCACGAGCGCGGAACGGGTACGCGTGCTGTCCTTGTAGCCGTCATTGACGAGAATCGTCTCGCTCGCGATTTCATGCAGACGTTGCGCATTTGAGTTCGCACTCCTCGATGCTGCGATCCCCACTGCGCCACCGAAAAGAATCATCGTGGCGAAGACCACGAGCACGGCGAGCAGACTGGTTCGAACCTTTAAATTGCGCATGTTGCTGGATATCCGAATGTAGTGGTGTGCACTCGATAACGTCACTCAATTCGATGGGCTCCGGACGGTAACGCGATTGCCTTTTTCACGACCGCTACCTGTTCCTTCGCGGAAGACACGCGGGACCGCCGGCCTTGAAACTACTTCTAAAAAATTGGCCTTGCGGCTGCGCCGCTCTCCCGCTCATTTCCTGATACCCAATTTATTTTGTTTACGGCAGATGGGGACGAAGCTTAAGGATGATCCGCGTGGGCGGCTTCACGCCTTCTCTTCCCTGGTGATCTGTCAGGTCCGATATGATTTCAGCTGTCCAAACCTTTCGCGCTGAAAGATATGCCGTCACTCAGGACTACGTTGGGTCGCATCGCGAACGCATCGAAAAAGGCTCCATTCATCGGTGCGGTGCAACTGGCGCTATATGAACGGTACTGGCGCGCACGTACCGAACGCGAATGGAACGAGCGCTATACGTCCGCACCTCTCGTGATCGACGGACAAGACTCGCCCGAGCCATCGCTTTCGAATATTTCATCTCAGCTATGCACCGCCTCGCAGTGCGTTGACGAACGCTATCGCCACCGGTGCCGGGAGATGAAGTCGCCCGCGCGTCTCGCGCGAAAGCAATGGGAGTTCGTCTACACGCTCGAAGCGCTCTCACAAGCCGGGATGCTCGCGCCCGGTAGGCGCGGTTTGGGTTTCGGCTGTGGTGGCGAGCCGCTATCGGCCGTCATGGCGAAACACGGCAGCAGCATCACAGCAACCGACCTCCATACAGCGGAAGCAACCGAGAAAGGGTGGGTTTCCACCAACGAGCACGCCGCTACGCTCGAAGCACTAAACAGCTACGGCATCTGTGATGCGCGGCGATTTTCTGAACTCGTCTCATTCGAATTCGCTGACATGAACGCAATCCCTGAGAAGTTCAGCGGAGAATTCGATTTCGTCTGGTCTTGCTGCGCGTTTGAACATCTCGGCTCGATCCGTCACGGTCTCGACTTCGTGAAGAACTCGGCGCGCTGCCTGAAACCGGGCGGCGTTGCCGTACACACAACGGAGTTCAACCTTTCTTCCAACGATGAAACGCTGGAAGACCCCGGTTGCGTCATCTTCCGCAAGCGCGACATGGAGGTGTTGAGGGACGAACTGGAGTCAGACGGATACCGCGTTGCGCCGTTCAATTTCAATTCCGGCAAGCAGCCGGTCGATCACCACATCGACGCGCCGCCGTACTCTTCCTCGCCGCATCTGAAGATCAAGCTCGACAAGTACGTCGCAACCTCGATCGGCCTGATCGTGACCAAGCCATGACATCGATCTCATAAGCTCCATTCGCGAATGGAAACGGTCGGGTAATATTTCGCCTTTCCAAATATTTCGCGCGCTAAGAATGACGGCAACAAAGCGGTACGAATCAATACAAGTGCTGCGCGCGCTCGCCGCACTCGGCGTTGTAGCATTCCACGCAGACGGCAATGTCAGCCTGTACGGATGGGCGTCTCACCTATTCCCGCATGCTTCCCGATATGGCGAACTCGGCGTTGACGTGTTCTTCGTCATCTCGGGTTTCGTTATTGCTCTCGTGAGCCATGGCGAGCCGCGAGGCTTTGAGGCGGCGCGCAAATTCATTGCGGCCCGAATCGCACGCATCGTGCCGCTGTACTGGGTACTGACTACGCTGTTCATCCTGCTTCTCGCCACCGTGCCCTCGGTCTTTGTTCCATGGACATTTGGAAGCGCCCGCCTCAGTCTCTGGCACGCTCTCAGTTCATTCCTTTTCCTACCTTCGCTCAACGGGTCGGGACCTATCGCGCCAATGCTCAATGTAGGTTGGACGCTCAACTATGAAGCGTGGTTCTACGTGGTGTTCGCCGCCGCCATGAGCGTTACCACTCGCCCGCTTGTCGTAGTCGCCGCCTTTCTCGGCTTCACTTCGCTCCTGCGGCTGTCTCATGGCACCGGCGTGCCATTTCTCTTCTACACCGACCCTATCGTGCTTGAGTTCGTCGCGGGTTCCTTCCTGGGTGCCTATCTTGCGAAGGGAAAGAGAATACCGCTTGTCGCGGCGCTCACTGTGCTGCTGGGCGTCATTGCCATTCGAAAGGTCTACGCGCCGACGCTCACTGACGACAACCGGTTTATTGTGTTCGGACTGCCGGCGTTCGCGATTGTGTTCGTTGCATTAGCACTGGAGTCGCGAATCCGGTGGAGCACGCTTCTTGGCAAGCTCGGCGACGCGTCATACTCGCTCTATCTGACGCACATCCTCACGCTTCCGCTCGTTCTGAAGCTGGTTCAGACGGCCGACCGGCAACACCGACTTCCAGGTGACGTGGTTTGCGTAGCTGTGGTGGTCGGCTCGATTCTTGTGGCATTCGCTTGCCACCGTCTGCTCGAGCGTCCGATGACGCGATCGATCGGACGTTGGGTGTCGCGACAGTCCGATGGGCCGCGTGGAGACGGGACGATAGCTGCCCCACTTTGAAATGTTGCTGCGCTACGGCCTGATAGAAGCAGTTCCGCTCGCGCGCCCGTTTCTTAGTATCCGCGAGGCTCCGGAAGGTTCGTGAAAGGGTCGGATAACCCTTGCGGCGGCATTTCGCCTGATGCGTTACTTCGCCAGATTGGCTGACTCGTCTCGAGAAGGTGGCCATGATTTGCGTCCCGTATAAGTCCTACGGACGCTGGATGGCGAGATGGGATTTGAAGCTAGGTACTTGAATTTTGGCGCGCCCGGCTGGGATCGAACCAGCAACCCCTGCCTTCGGAGGGCAGTACTCTATCCATTGAGCTACGGGCGCTTCACCACAAACTGCGGGGAATTTACGCGAAAGCGGAGCAACCAGAACGGACGCAACGCCAACGCGAGAGACCGCAAGGATACCCGGTTTCGGCCGAACCGTCCACCGGACGGCCTCCGACACCCGCTCCAACGTCTTCCCCGCGCCCTGCGGCAGCCCGTGACGATCCGGGTAAACGCCTGCTGAACACGATCCGGGCCCCCTCGCCGGCGCCGAAACCTTGCGTCTATAATCGTCCGTGGCTGATAAAGAACAAGAAGTTGCCGTCGCGCTGTACCGCTCACATACCCACGGAGACGAGACAAGCATGAGCGAAGCACCACACGGAGCCCCGATCAAAACCCCAGCACAGCTCATCGCCGCGGTCATCGCCGGGTTTGCTGTGCCCATCATCATCATCGTTCTGCTCGCCGTCTACGTCGACAATTCGACGCGCACCGGCGCCGGCACCGACTCCCTCGCCGAAGCCGAAGTCAACTCCCGCATCCATCCGATCGCCCAGGTTGAGATCCGCGACGCCAATGCGCCGCGCGTCTACAAGAGTGGCGAGGAAGTCTACAAGGCGGTCTGCTCGGCGTGTCACGCGTCGGGCGCGGCAGGCGCACCGAAATTCACCAACACCGCTGACTGGGCCCCGCGCATCGCGCAAGGCTTCGACACGCTGTGGCACACCGCCCTGTCCGGCAAGGGCGCGATGCCGCCGCGCGGCGGCACGAGCCCCGACGACTACAGCGACTTCGAGATCGCGCGCGCGGTCGCCTATATGGCGAACAATTCGGGCGCGAGCTTCCCCGAGCCGGCGCAACCGGCGGCGGGCGCGGCAGCGGCATCGGGTGCAGCAGCCGCGGCAGGCGCATCCGACGCGGGCGCGGCTCAGCAGGCCGCCGCGGCCATGGCGGCATTGGCCAGCGTGCCGCAAACTGCCGCGCCGGCAGCGGGTGGCCAGCAAAGCGCGGACGCTTCGCAGGCGGCCGGCAAGGCGCTGTATCAGTCGGTGTGCCAGGCCTGTCACGCGGCCGGCGTGCTGAACGCGCCGAAGTTCGGCGACAAGGAAGCGTGGGCGCCGCGCCTGAAAGATCCGATGGACACGGTCTATAACTACGCGCTGCACGGCAAGGGCGCGATGCCGCCGAAAGGCGGCTCGAACGCGTCGGATGCGGACGTGAAGGCCGCGGTCGACTATATGGTCGGCGCGGTGAAGTAAAGCGAGCGGCATCGGCCGTCGCTGAAATGAAAAATCCCTGCATGCGCTCACGCGATGCAGGGATTTTTTATGCGTAGCGGCGCGTAACCGCACCTGGCAGGCACTTTAGCCCCGCGCGCTTATCCCTTCTGCAACAACGCCTTCAAACTCGCGAGCCGGTCCTTCGGCGACATCGGCGCCTCTTCCGGCGTCGGCGGCGGCGCATCGTCGAGCAGCATTTCGTTGATAAAGCGCGACGCCTCGCAGACAATCGTCTCCCGCGCCCGCTTGCGCTTCTTGCACCAGTTCAGGTGCAGGCTGCGCTGCGCGCGCGTAATCGCCACGTACATCAGCCGACGCTCTTCCTCGATGCGCGCGTCGTCGATCGGCTCGTCGTCCGCGCCGCCGCGATGCGGCATGATGCCTTCCTCGACGCCGACCAGAAACACGTGCGGATACTCGAGCCCCTTCGACGCATGCACCGTCGACAGCCGCACGGCATCCGGATCTTCCTCACGGCCTTCGAGCATCGACATCAGCGCGACCGTCTGGATCAGCCCGAGCAGGTTCTTGCCGGTGTCGCCGAAGCCGTCGGCGGTGTCATAGCCGGTCGCCTCGCTGCCGCTGCCGTGCTCCGGCTCTTCCTTCGTGCCCTTGCGCTTGAGCCACTCGATGAACTCCAGCACGTTCTGCCACTTCGCCTGCGCCTGGCGTTCGTCGAACGCGTCGTACAGATACGCTTCGTAGTGGATCGCCTCCATCAGCTCATTGAGCAGCGTGCCCGCCGCGTCCTTTTCCGCGCGGTCGGTCAGACGCTGCATGAAGTCGCAAAACGCCCGCATCGGCTCGATCTGCCTCGGCGACAGGCGCGCCTCGATGCCGCCCATATAGACCGCTTCGAACAGCGACACCTTGGCCTGCCCCGCGAACGAACCGAGCGCCTCCAGCGTCGTATTGCCGACGCCGCGGCGCGGGGTCGTGATCGCGCGGATGAACGCGGGGTCGTCGTTGGCATTGGCGATCAGGCGCAGGTACGCGCAAATGTCCTTGATCTCGGCCTTGTCGAAGAACGACTGACCGCCCGACAGCACGTAGGGAATCCGTTCGCGGCGCAGCACCTGCTCGAAGATGCGCGCCTGGAAGTTGCCGCGATACAGGATCGCGTAATCGCGGAAATTCGTGCGCCGCTCGAACTTGTGCGCGGACAGCCGGAACACGACGGACTCCGCCTCGTGCTCCTCGTCGTTGCAGCCCGTCACCGTGATCGTGTCGCCCATGCCATGCTCGGACCACAGCTTCTTCTCGAACAGCTTCGGGTTGTTCGCGATCACGTTGTTCGCGGCGGTCAGGATGCGCACGGTCGAGCGGTAATTCTGCTCGAGCTTGATCAGGTGCAGGTTCGGGAAATCCTTGCCGAGCTGGCCGAGGTTTTCGAGCGTCGCGCCGCGCCAGCCGTAGATCGCCTGATCGTCGTCGCCGACCGCCGTGAACGCCGCGCGCTTGCCGGCCAGCAGCTTCACCAGTTCGTACTGGCACGCATTGGTGTCCTGATACTCGTCGATCAGCAGATAGCGCAGCTTGTTCTGCCAGCGGTCGCGCACCTGCTCGTTGCTCGCGAACAGTTCGGCGGGCAGGCGGATCAGATCGTCGAAATCGACCGCCTGATACGCGTGCAGCGTCGCCACGTAGTTGCGATAGACGATCGCCGCCTGATGCTCGTCCTCGGTCGACGCGGTCGCAATCGCCTGCTCGGGCATGATCAGGCCGTTCTTCCACAGCGAGACGATCGACTGGATCTTCCGGATGAAGCCCTTGTCCGTCGAGCCGACCTGTTCCTGGATCATGCCGAAGCAGTCGTCGGAATCCATGATCGAGAACTGCGGCTTCAGGCCGACGTGCTCCGCCTCCTGCCGCAGAATCTGCACGCCGAGCGAGTGGAAGGTACACACCGTCAGCTGGTTCACGGGCACCTTGCGGCCTTCTTTGCCGGGCGCGGTCAGCGTCTTGCCTTCGAGCAGCTTGCCGACGCGCTCGCGCATTTCCGCCGCGGCTTTGTTCGTGAACGTGACGGCGGCGATGTGACGCGGCTCGAAGCCCTTCGCTTCGATCAGGTGCGCGATCTTCTGCGTGATCACGCGCGTTTTGCCACTGCCCGCGCCGGCGAGCACGAGACAGGGACCGTCGAGATAACGGACCGCTTCACTTTGAGCGGGGTTCAGGCCTGCGGACATCGTGTGTGGATGGGTAATACGGTTGAGGGCCGCTGAGGTCGGACCGGCGCGAGGCGCCGGCCGAAGGCCCGGGACATGCTGCGCGGCTCGATGCGCGCGAGAGGTGCGATGTTAACACGGACACCGCGATGGACACCCTCGATGACCCGGACGCCCGACATACTGCGCGCCAGGCCGCCCCCAATGCTGAGCCCCCAGTCCAGTCCGCAGATGCCACAATAGTGCGATTGCGCGCCGCCGCCGCGGTGGCAAGGCGGCGCGCCGTTCTACCAGGAAAACTCGCATGTCCGAATCGCTGAAGATTGGATTGATGGGCTACGGCTTCGCCGGCGCGACGTTTCACGCCCCGGTGATCGAACATTGCGGACGCGCGCGCGTCGCCGCGATTGCGACCGGGCAATCCGAGCGCGCGCACGCCGACTATCCGCACGCGAAAATCGTCGCCGATCTCGACGCGCTGCTCGCGCTCGACGACATCGACTGCGTCGTGATCGCGACGCCCAACGACACGCACTTCGACCTCGCGCGCCGCACGCTCGAAGCCGGCAAGCATGTGGTCGTCGACAAGCCGGTCACGCTGAGCGCCGCCGATGCCCACACGCTCGCCAACATCGCTCTCGCGCGTGGCAAGCTGTTCGCACCCTTTCACAACCGCCGCTGGGATGGCGATTTTCTGACCGTACGGGATCTGCTCGCGCGCGTAGAACTGGGTCGCGTCACGCACTACGAATCGCATTTCGACCGCTTCCGTCCGGACGTGCGCCAGCGCTGGCGCGAAGACGTGACGCGCGGCGGCGGTCTGCTGTTCGATCTCGGCCCGCATCTGATCGACCAGGCGCTCGTTCTCTTCGGCGCACCGCTAACGGTGTCCGCGACGATACGCACGCATCGCGACAACGCCAGCGCACCCGACTACGTACACATCCAGCTCGGCTACGACGAGTTCGAAGTCGTGCTGCACGCCAGCGCGCTGACCGCCTTGCCCGGACCGCGCTTTGCGATCCACGGCACGCGCGGCAGCTACGTGAAGCACGGACTCGATACGCAGGAAGATCAGCTGAAGGCGGGTCTGCGCCCCGGCGCCGAAGGCTTCGGCGCCGGCAATACCCCCGGCTTGCTGCGCGTGCTCGAAGGTGACCAGGAAATCGAGCGCGAATTGCCGACCCGGAACGGCGAATACGCCGGCTTCTATATTGCGTTGGCCGACGCGATCCAGAACGGCGTCGCGTTTCCGATCCGCGCGCGCGATGCAGTCGACGTGATGACGATCATCGAACTGGCCGAGCGCAGCTCGGAACAGGGCGTGCGGCTGCCGTTCGAGCACATTCGCTGAGCCCAGCGCCGCCAGACGCCGACACCCCTCTGTGTACCAAAAACGGCGCGAGCCTTCCTGACGTTCCAGAAAGGAACATAACGTTACAAATTCGGCCGCTGCCGAGTCAGCGGCCGTTCGTCGTCATCCGTTGCTAGCGGGTAGCAACCCAAAACGACATTGACTCCGGGAGAATCCATGTCTCGAATCATCCGTGCCCTTGCCGCCTGCGTGCTGCTCACCTCGGTCGCCGCCTGCGTGGTGACGCCTCCGCCGGCGCCGCATCCGGGCCCCACTCCGCAGCAGATCGCGGATCAGCGTCTGCATCAGGTCGACGGCCGCATCGACAATCTCGCACGCCGGATCGACAACCGCGTGAATCAGGGCTATTACCCGCCGCCGCAAGGCGCCGCGCTGCATCACCGCCTCGAGACCATTCGCCAGGAAGCGCATGACATGGCCTCGCAGCATGGCGGCGGTTTGTCCGCGGAAGAACAGCGCGTGCTGAATCAGGAGTTGGATAACGCCGCTCATGCGATCGGCGAGTGAGCCGGCGAATCACTCGGCAAACCGGGTCGGCAAACGAGCGGCCAGGTGAGCACCCACTACCGCTGATCGCGCGGTGACGGACAGCACCGAAAGATGCACCACAACAGCGCGGGCCTTAGATCCCGCGCTTTTTTTTCGCTGCCAAACCGCGACGCCCGCGCGCGCACCGCTCTCGGGCCTTGATTTGACAAGCCCCGGCCCGTCGCGTACATTCGCCGCACGCGTCGGGAGAGCGCGCTGGCAAGCGAAAAAAACGCAGGCCGCGCCGCCGAAGGGGCACACCCGCAAACTCTCAGGCAAAAGGACCGACCGCGTCGAAAGAATCCGCCTTCCAGCGGTTTTTTCGCACTCTGGAGAGCGGCAGTAGCCATCCGCGTCGCACATCGTGCACCGCAGGCAGGCTGCCCACCGAAGGGGCGCGCGTTCACCGTGACTGATCAAAGTCACGGCAGCGCAATCTCTCAGGTATCGAGGACAGAGGGGTCATGCAGAACCACGCTCGCTGGCACACCGCCGCGTGGCGTTGCGCCGCATGGCCTTTTTTGTTTCGCGAGACGCCCGAGGCCCCATGACCGAACTCAAACACACCCCGCTCCACGCCGCTCACCGCGCGCTCAACGCCCGCATGGTCGACTTCGGCGGCTGGGACATGCCCGTCAACTACGGCTCGCAGATCGAGGAACATCGCGCGGTGCGCACCGACGCCGGCATGTTCGACGTGTCCCACATGTGCGTGGTCGACTTCACTGGCGAGCGCGTACGCGCGTTCTTCGAATACGCGCTCGCGAACAACGTCACGAAGCTGCAAACGCCGGGCCGCGCGCTCTACTCCTGCATGCTGAACCCGAACGGCGGCGTGATCGACGATCTGATCGTCTATTACTTCGGCGAAGATCACTTCCGCGTGGTCGTCAACGCCGGCACCGCCGATAAAGACATCGCCTGGTTCGGCCAGCTCAGCGCCGAGGGCGCCTTCAGCCTCACCATCACGCCGCGCCGCGATCTCGCGATCATCGCCGTGCAAGGCCCGAACGCGCGCGAAAAAACCTGGCAAACCGTGCCGGTCGCGCGCGCCGCGACCGAAGCGCTGAAGCCGTTCAACGCCGCGCGCGTCGAAGACACCCCGTTCGGCGAACTGACGATCGCGCGTACCGGCTACACCGGCGAAGACGGCTTCGAGATCATCGTGCCGGCAACGCACGTCGATGCGCTGTGGAATGCGCTCGCCGCCCAGGGCGTGCGCCCGGCCGGTCTCGGCGCGCGCGACACGCTGCGCCTCGAAGCCGGCATGAACCTGTACGGCCAGGACATGGACGACAACGTATCGCCGCTCGACGCCGGCCTCGCGTGGACCGTCGATCTCACCTCGCCGCGCGACTTCGTCGGCAAGAGCCGGCTCGAAGCCGACGGCTCGCACGCCGCGTTCGTCGGCCTGATCCTGTTGAAGGAAAACGGCAAGGCCGCCGGCGTGCTGCGCGCGCATCAGAAAGTCACCACGCCGCACGGCGACGGCGAAATCACCAGCGGCACGTTCTCGCCGACCATGCAGGAATCGATCGCCTTCGCGCGCGTGCCAAAAGGCGTGCAGCCGGGCGACACCGTGCACGTCCAGATTCGCGACAAAGCCTGCCCCGCAAGCGTGGTAAAACTGCCGTTTGTGCGCAACGGCAAGGTGCTGGCGGTCTAAGCGGCCGGCGCACCCCCCCCCTACATTCCAATCACCACCGAACATACCGTTTAGGAGCATCCGATGAGCATCCCGGCCGATCTGAAATACACCGAATCGCACGAATGGGTCCGCACCGAAGCAGACGGCACGCTGACGGTCGGCATCACCGACCACGCGCAGGAAGCGCTCGGCGATATCGTCTTCTTCGAAGTCCAGGAACTGGGCAAGTCCGTGACCGCCGGCGATACCGTCGCCGTGATCGAATCGGTGAAGGCCGCTTCCGACATTTACGCGCCGGTTTCGGGCGAAGTCATCGAAGCGAACCCGGCCGTCGGCGACTCGCCGGAAACGGTCAACAGTGCGCCGTACGACAGCTGGCTGTTCAAGATCAAGCCGGCCGCCGACGCGACGCTCGACCGCCTGATCGACGCCGACGCGTACGCGAAATCTATCGGCGCCTGAGTCATCTTTTGTTTTAACCGTCAGGTGCGGCGCTCGCAAAACGACGCGCGCCGCGCCGCCAGGAACACCCATGAAGCTCGAACACCCGGATCGTCCGATGAACCGCACTCCTCTCTCGCTCGCCGCGCTCGAAGTGCACGACGCCTTCGCCGAACGGCATATCGGCCCGGACGCGGCCGACCAGCAAGCGATGCTCGAAGCACTCGGCTTCGCGTCGCGCGCGGCATTGATCGACGCCGTCATCCCGAAGACGATCCGCCGCACCGAAGCGCTGCCGCTCGGCCCCTTCGCGCAACCGAAGAGCGAAGCCGAAGCGCTCGCCGCCTTGCGCGAGCTCGCGGACAAGAACCAGGTGTTCCGCTCCTACATCGGCCAGGGCTATTACAACGCCCATACGCCGACGGTGATCCTGCGCAACGTGCTGGAGAATCCGGCGTGGTACACCGCGTACACGCCATACCAGCCTGAAATTTCCCAAGGCCGTCTGGAAGCGCTGCTGAATTTCCAGCAGATGGTCACCGACCTGACCGGCCTCTCGATCTCGAACGCGTCGCTGCTCGACGAAGCGACCGCCGCCGCCGAAGCGGTGACGCTGCTGCAACGCGTCGGCAAGCCGAAGTCGAACCTGTTCTTCGTCGCCGACGACGTGCTGCCGCAAACCATCGAAGTCGTGAAGACGCGCGCGACGCCGGTCGGCATCGAAGTGAAAGTCGGCCCGGCTGCTGAAGCCGCCGACGCGAACGCGTTCGGCGTGCTGCTGCAATATCCCGGCGTGAACGGCGACGTGCGCGACTACCGCGCGCTGACCGAAGCGATCCACGCGGCGGGCGGCCATGTCGTCGTCGCCGCCGACCTGCTCGCGCTGACGGTGCTCACGCCGCCGGGCGAATGGGGCGCGGACGTCGCGGTCGGCAATACGCAGCGCTTCGGCGTGCCGGTCGGCTTCGGCGGTCCGCATGCCGCGTACCTCGCGGTGCGCGACGAATTCAAGCGGCAGATGCCGGGGCGTCTGGTCGGCGTGACCGTCGACGCGCAAGGCAACCCCGCGCTGCGTCTAGCACTGCAAACGCGCGAGCAGCATATCCGCCGCGAGAAGGCGACCTCGAACGTGTGTACCGCGCAGGCGCTGCTCGCGATCATGGCGAGCATGTATGCGGTCTATCACGGCCCGCGCGGCCTGAAGACGATAGCGCTGCGCGTGAACCGCGTCGCCGCGCTGCTCGCCGAAGGCGCGAAGCAACTCGGCTACAAGCTCGTCAACGATACGTTCTTCGATACGCTCACGTTCGAAACGGGCGCGCGTACTCAGGCATTGCACGATGCCGCTGCCGCCAAGCGCATCAACCTGCGCCACGTGAGCGACACGCGCGTCGGCATCTCGATCGACGAAACGACGACCCGCGGCGATCTGGCTGACCTGCTGGCTACGTTCGCGCAGGCCGCCTTTGCCGGCGATGTGCCGCAGGTCGATGCACTCGACGCTGCATTGAGCGCATCGGATGTGTCGTCGGTGCCCGCATCGCTCCAACGCACGAGCGCGTACCTGACGCATCACGTGTTCAACCGTCATCATTCGGAAACGGAAATGCTGCGCTATCTGCGCAGCCTGTCGGACAAGGACCTCGCGCTCGACCGCTCGATGATCCCGCTCGGTTCGTGCACGATGAAGCTCAACGCGACCTCGGAAATGCTGCCGGTCACGTGGCCCGAGTTTGGCCAGATCCACCCGTTCGCGCCGGCCGAGCAGACCGTCGGTTACCGCGAGATGATCGATGAACTCGAACAGATGCTGGTCGCCGCGACCGGCTACGCCGCCGTGTCGCTGCAGCCGAACGCGGGCTCACAGGGCGAGTACGCGGGTCTGTTGATCATCCACGCGTATCACGCGTCGCGCGGCGAAGCGCATCGCAACGTCTGCCTGATTCCCGCTTCGGCGCACGGCACGAACCCCGCATCGGCCCAGATGGCCGGCATGCAGGTCGTGGTCGTTGCATGCGACGCGCAGGGCAACGTCGATATCGAAGACCTGAAGAAGAAGGCCGCGCAGCACGCCGACAAGCTCGCCGCGATCATGATCACGTATCCGTCGACGCATGGCGTGTTCGAACAGAACGTCCGTGAAATCTGCGAGATCGTGCATGCGCATGGCGGCCAGGTGTACGTGGACGGCGCGAACATGAACGCGATGGTCGGTCTGTGCGCACCGGGTCAGTTCGGCGGCGACGTCTCGCACCTGAACCTGCACAAAACCTTCTGCATTCCGCACGGCGGCGGCGGACCGGGCGTCGGCCCGGTCGCGGTCGGCGCGCACCTCGCGCAGTTCCTGCCGAACCAGACTTCGTCGGGCTACGAGCGCGCGGAGAACGGCATCGGCGCGGTATCGGCCGCGCCGTACGGCTCGGCGTCGATCCTGCCGATCTCGTGGATGTACATCGCGATGATGGGCGCGAAGAACCTGACCGCCGCGACCGAAACCGCGATCCTCAACGCGAACTATGTTGCGAACAAACTTGCGCCGCACTATCCGGTGCTGTACTCGGGCCCCGGCGGCCTCGTCGCGCACGAGTGCATTCTCGATCTGCGTCCGATCAAGGACACGAGCGGCATCACCGTCGATGACGTCGCCAAGCGCCTCGCCGACTACGGCTTCCACGCGCCGACGATGAGCTTCCCGGTGCCGGGCACGCTGATGGTCGAGCCGACCGAGTCGGAGTCGAAGGAAGAGCTCGACCGCTTCATCGAGGCGATGATCGCGATCCGCGCGGAAATCCGTGCGGTCGAGGAAGGCCGCTCGGACCGCGAGGACAATCCGCTGAAGCACGCGCCGCACACGGCGGCGGTCGTGATCGCCGACGACTGGAAGCATGCATATGCGCGCGAAACCGCCGCCTATCCGCTGAAGACGCTGATCGCGAACAAGTACTGGCCGCCGGTCGGCCGTGCGGACAACGTGTACGGCGATCGCAACCTGTTCTGCTCGTGCGTGCCGATCGCGGATTACGAGTAAGAGAGCGTAAGCGGGACGTCACGCGCGGCGCTGCGAAGGTCCATCAGCGTCCGCGCGCGGTCCTGTCGTCGAATGCTGCAACCGGCTAACATCACACACCGAATCAGCCTAACGAGGAGTTGCGCATGGCGCGAAAGGTGCGATTGATGCAAAGCCGGGCCGAAGTGGCAGCCCGTTCGTGGCGCCCCGCTTACGCGGCGCTGCTGGCCGGCGCGGCCGTCCTGCTGCCGCTGCGTGAGGCGCAGGCCGCGATGAATTTTTGCGCGGCGCCCGCGCTGCAAACGAGCGAGCGCACCAATGCCGATCCCGGCGTCAAGGCGCTCGTCGCCAACGTGCAGGCGCATCTGAACGAGCAGCCGCATGCGCTCGCGAAACTGCACACCGAAGGCACGCTGCCGCACGAGGGCATCTACGATCAGAGCGTCGAAGCGGAGAAGGATCTCGACCTGTTGCGCGACGCCGCGCTCGCGTGGCGCGCGACCAGCGATGACCGCTTCCTGAAGCTCGTCGACCGTCTGCTGTATGCGTGGGTCACGACGTATCAGCCGAGCTTCAATCCGATCGACGAAACGCGTTTCGAAGGGCTGATTCTCGCGTACGACATGACCGCGAGCGCGCTGCCCGTCAAAACGCGCAATGCAACGATGGCGTTCCTGACGAAGTTCGCGAACGGTTACATCACGCAGATCGACGCGCAGCCAAGGCCGCTGACGGGCACGTTTCGCAACAATTGGCAAAGCCACCGCATCAAGCTGATCGCGATGGCCGCGTTCACGCTCGACAATCGCAAGATGATCAACGCCGCGCAGCGGCTGTTCGTCGAGCATATCGGCGACAACATCGCACCGGACGGCTCGACGATCGACTTCCGCGAACGCGACGCGCTGCACTACGTGACCTACGATCTGCAACCGCTGGTGACGGCCGCGCTCGCCGCGCGGCGCCACAACCGCAACTGGCTGCAGGAGAAGGGCGCGAACGGCGCGACGCTGCTTGCCGCGCTGAACTGGCTGGTGCCGTTTGCTACCGGCGGCCAGACGCATGAAGAATTCGTGCATTCGAACGTCGAGTTCGATGCAAAACGTCGCGAGGCCGGCTTGCCCGGCTATTCGGGTCAATGGGACCCGAAGCACGCGACCGAACTGTTTCACCTGGCGGCGCGTCTCGACGGACGTTTTACGCCAGTCGCGCTGCAGCTCGCACCGACGCCGCCCGCGTGGCTCGCCGTGTGCTTACCGCTGCCGGCGCGCTAAACTCTTTATATAGGCAGGGAGCAGTACATGGCAGTGAGCGTCTTCGATCTCTTCAAAATCGGCATTGGTCCGTCGAGCTCGCATACAGTCGGGCCGATGCGCGCGGCGCTGATGTTCGTCCAGGGACTCGAGCGCGACGGGCTGCTCGATACCACCGCGTCGGTGAAAGCAGAGCTGTACGGCTCGCTCGGCGCAACCGGCAAAGGGCACGGCACCGATCGCGGTGTGATGCTCGGCCTGATGGGCGATGCGCCCGACACCGTCAACCCCGACACGATCGCGCAACGGCTCGAAGCGGTGCGCGTGTCGCGAAAGCTCGCGCTGCTCGGCACGCACGAGGTGCCGTTCGTGCAGAAAGAGCACATCGCGTTTTATCGCCAGGCGCTGCCCGAGCATCCGAACGGCCTGAAGCTCTTCGCGTTCGACGCGCAAGGCGCGACGCTGCGCGAGTCGACCTATCTGTCGGTCGGCGGCGGCTTCGTCGTGACGGCCGGCGCGCCGAACACGAAGGTGTTGAGCGCTGTCGATCAGCTTCCGCATTCGTTTCGCACCGGCAACGAATTGCTCGCCTTGTGCGCGTCGAGCGGCAAGAGCATCGCGCAGCTGATGTGGGAAAACGAACGCGTCTGGCATACCGAAGAAGAAACGCGCACGGGTCTGCTGAAGATCTGGGACGTGATGCAAGCGTGCGTCGCGCGCGGCTGCGGCATCAACAATCCCGATGCCGACGGTCACTTGCCCGGTCCGTTGCAGGTGAAGCGGCGCGCACCGCAGCTGTATCGCGCGTTGACGGGCAACCCTGAGCGCTCGCTGCAGGATCCGCTTTCGATGGTCGACTGGATCAACCTGTATGCGATCGCCGTCAACGAAGAGAACGCCGCGGGCGGGCGCGTCGTCACCGCGCCGACCAATGGCGCGGCCGGCATCATTCCGGCGGTGCTGCATTACTACACGCGCTTCACGCCGGGCGCGAACGAGCAGGGCGTGATGGACTTCCTGATGACGGCCGCGGCGATCGGCATCCTGTACAAGCTGAACGCATCGATCTCCGGCGCCGAAGTGGGCTGCCAGGGCGAAGTGGGCGTTGCATGCTCGATGGCCGCTGGCGCGCTCGCCGCCGTGATGGGCGGCACACCGAAGCAGGTCGAGAATGCCGCCGAAATCGGCATGGAACACAACCTCGGGCTCACCTGCGATCCGGTCGGCGGCATGGTGCAGATTCCGTGCATCGAGCGCAATGCGATGGCGTCGGTGAAGGCGGTCAATGCCGCACGTATGGCGTTGCGCGGCGACGGCAGCCACTACGTGTCGCTCGATTCGGTGATCAAGACGATGCGCGAAACCGGCGCGGACATGAAGACCAAGTACAAGGAAACGTCGCGCGGCGGACTCGCGGTGAATATCGTCGAGTGTTGAGTCTCGGCGTAAGCTGTCGAAGCGCCGATCGGCCGCTGTTGCATGGTCCATCGATGCGGCTCCATCCCATCGCAGTCACGCACTATCAGGAGGCTTCTTCGCAATGTCGCTGCCGAATGCTCCCGCTTCTGATTCCGGTTCCGCTTCCCACACCGCACGCACGACCGGCGCGCGCCTCGTCGTCGATGCGTTGCTGACGCACGGCGTCGAACGCGTATTCTGCGTTCCCGGCGAAAGCTTTCTCGCCGTGCTCGATTCGCTGCACGACGAAACCGCGCGCATCCAGACGGTCGTCTGTCGTCACGAAGCCGCGGCCGCGAACATGGCCGAAGCGGTCGGCAAGCTGACCGGCCGACCGGGTGTCGCGTTCGTCACGCGTGGGCCGGGCGCGACGCATGCGTCGATCGGCGTGCACACCGCGTTTCAGGACTCGACGCCGATGATCCTTCTGATCGGTCAATGCGCGCGCGAGCATCTCGATCGCGAGGCGTTTCAGGAGATCGACTATCGACGCATGTTCGGCCAGATGGCGAAGTGGGTCGCGCAGATCGACGACCCGAAGCGCATCCCCGAATACCTGAGCCATGCGTTTCATACCGCCACCTCGGGTCGGCCGGGCCCGGTCGTTCTGGCGCTGCCCGAAGATGTATTGAGCGATGCCTGCGAGGCGGTGCCTGGCGCCCCCGCTTATCAGCGCGTGGCGGCGTCGCCGTCGGCCGCGCAGATCGCGAAGCTGCACGAGTTGCTCGAAGGCGCGCAACGGCCGATGGTGATCGCGGGCGGCAGTGGCTGGACACCAGCCGCGTGCGCGGACTTGCGGCGCTTCATCGAAAACTGGCAGTTGCCGATCGGCCTCGCGTTCCGCTTCCAGGACACTTTCGACAACGAGCATCCGAACTACGCGGGCGACGTCGGTCTCGGCATCAATCCCGCGCTCGCGCAGCGTATTCGCGATGCCGACCTGCTGCTCACACTGGGTCCGCGCCTGGGCGAAGCGACGACCAACGGCTACACGCTGCTCGACATTCCGAAGACGAAGCAGACGCTCGTGCACGTGCATCAGGGCGCGGAAGAACTCGGTCGCGTGTATGCGGCCGATTTGCCGATCGTATCCGGAATGCCTGAGCTTGCGGCGATGCTCGCGGAACTGCAGCCGTCGTCGTCCGGCAAGCTCGCCTGGGCGGGTGCCGCCGAGGAAGCGCATCACGCGTATCTGGAATGGCGCAAGCCGCGCGCGATCCCGGGCGACGTCCAGATGGGCGAAGTGATCCAGCAATTGCGCGCGCACTTGCCCGACGACGCGATCCTCACGAACGGCGCGGGCAATTACGCGATATGGTTGCATCGCCATTTCTCGTATCGACACTTCCGCTCGCAGCTCGCGCCGACGAGCGGCGCGATGGGTTACGGCGTGCCGGCCGCGCTCGCCGCGAAGTCGCTGTATCCGCAACGCGCGGTGGTCGCGCTCGCCGGCGACGGCTGCTTCATGATGGCCGCGCAGGAACTCGCGACGGCGATGCAGTACGACTTGCGCGTGCTGTTCATCGTCGTCAACAACAGCCACTTCGGCACGATCCGCATGCATCAGGAGCGGCACTATCCGCATCGCGTGCATGGCACGGGTCTCACGAATCCGGACTTTGCGGCATTCGCGCGATCGTTCGGCGCGCATGGCGAGACCGTTGAACGTACCGGTGATTTTCTGCCGGCGTTGCAACGCGCGATGGAATCGCAATTGCCGGCTGTGATCGAGATTCGTATGCCACAGGAAGCGAGCACGCCCGCGGCGACGCTCGAGATGATTCGTGAGCAGGGGAGGAAGATGCGCGGGGAGTAGTGGGCCGAACAGGCAACGCCTGCGGGTTGGGTGCCGCAGGCTTTTCGTGCGCCCCGCATGCGAGCTACGCGTAGATAATCGACAACGCGCCAAGCTCCTTCAATAGCGCAGGCTTCTGGGCTTCGATGACGTCGGACTGAATCTGATAAATCACTGATTTGATCACTTCGGTCTGGCTCAAGGTCGTCTCGTGCATCAGCGTCTTCAAATCTTCCGCAATGCAAGGGGTGACCTTCATGGAAAGCCGCCTGCGTGCTGCGCCGCGATGTTCCTTGAAGCGCTCTATTGCCGATCGATGCGCCTTGATGAGCCTCGCCCGCGGATATTCGCCCGACGCAAATCGATGAAGGTAAAGCGTCATCAACACCTTGCGAAATTCGGTTGAACTCGCGCTATCGACTATATATGCCGCCAGGTCGAGAACATCGAGATAGATCGCGGGCAGGTGTGCCTCGATCGGCCTGACCTCCTTTTGCCGTGCTTCGCGGATGGCCGGAGTCGACTGGGCCGGTACGGCGACGACTCGATCGCATACGTCGCAGACTGCCGCGAGGATATTTTTCACCTTGCCTTTGCCATCGCTGAAAGGCACGTCACGCCGCTGGAACGTCGTCCTTACCAGTTGTTTGCAGTGGGAACAGATGGCGTTGCTCTTTTCGCCCTCTTCATACAGTTTCATCTTCATGGTTTCGCTCACTGATGCACGCTGATAAACACGGTTTCCGGATCACCTACGAAGTAGAACTTCACGTACCAGCCACCGGACACGATGACGTGAACATCGATTGAAGAAACGCTGTGGTGGGGCGACGAGCTATATTGCGTGCCGTCACTTCTTGCGATGAGCGCCTCAACGAATTGAGCGGTAATTTGCCCCGTTGCAAGAAGATTCTTCACGTTAATGCCGGTGCGGGTCTCGTGCTGAAACTTACCGGAGCGGAGCGCGGAAATGACCGCACGTTTCACCTGCCTATATTTGCCAGGTATCGACAACCACACCTCCAATTATACGATAGGTCTCGTACAAAGACACCCGAACGTTTTCGTGGCGTCGCTGGAGATTGTCTGCGAAATTTTTTTTGGGAGAAGTCGAATGCCCGAGGTCGTGCAAATAGCAGCGGTATGACGGGGCAATAAAAAACCCCGCCGAAGCGGGGTTTTTTCATCAAACGCAGTCAGCAAAAAACTTACTTGCCGCCCACGCTTTGCAGCGTCGTCCACTTGCCATCGACGACCTTGTACAGCGTGATGCCACCGTTCTTCAGATCGCCGCGTGCGTCGTACGCGAGATCGTTCGTCGTGACCGCCGGCTTCGACGTCTTCGCGAGCACCGGCAGGTACTTGGCCGGATCGGTCGAGTTCGCGCTCTTCATCGCGGTGAACATTGCCATCGCGCCGTCATAAGCGTACGGCGAGTACGTCTGCACGTCTTCGTTGAAGCGCGCCTTGTACTTCTCGACGTACGCCTTGCCGCCCGGCATTTCATCGAGCGGCAGACCGGCGAGCGAGGCCACCGTGCCGTTCGCCGCATCGCCGGCGAGCTTGATGAAGGTCGGCGTGTGGACCATTTCGCCGCCCATCAGCGGCGCCTTCACGCCGAGCTGCTTCATCTGCTTGACCATCGGTGCCGCTTGCGAATCTGCGCCGCCGTAGTAGATCAGATCCGGGTTCGACGACTTCAGCTTGGTCAGGATCGACTTGAAGTCGACGGCCTTGTCGTTCGTGTATTCACGATCGACGATCGTCGCGCCCGCCGCCTTCGCTGCCTTCTCGAACTGGTCGGCGAGACCCTGGCCGTAAGCGGTGCGATCGTCGACGATCGCGATCTTCTTCATGCCGAGGTTCTTCACCGCGAACGCGCCGGCGACCGAGCCTTGCTGGGTGTCGGACGTCATCATGCGGAAGGTGGTCTTGAAGCCCTGCTGGGTGAATTCCGGTGCGGTCGCCATCGCGATCTGCGGAATGCCCGCGTTCGCGTAGATGCGCGAAGCCGGAATCGTCGTGCCCGAGTTGAAGTGACCAAGCATGCCCTTGATGCCGTCATCCACGAGCTTCTGCGCAACCGTCGTGCCGGTGCGCGGGTCGGCCTGGTCGTCGGCCGAGTCGAGCACGATGCGAACCGGCTTGCCGCCGATCACCGGCTTCGTCGCGTTGAACTCTTCGACCGCGAGCACGATGCCGTTCTGGAAGTCCTTGCCATAGTGCGCCTGTGCGCCCGTCATCGGACCGGCGAAGCCGATCTTCACGTCTTCCGCCGATTGAGCGTTGGCTGTCCCCGCCAGCGACATTGCGGCAACCAGAGCTGCGCCTGCCAGCTGTTTCATTGTGTGTTGCATAGCTTCTCCTTCATACCAGGTGTGGATGAAGCGGTTTCGGGGTCGCCGTGCCGCTTCCGTTCTATTGAATGGATCGCCGAGGTTCGCTCAACCGATCGTCATCAAATTTGCATTGCCGCCTGCCGCCGCGGTGTTCACGCTGACCGAGCGCTCGGTGAGCAAACGCTCGAGTGCATAGTCCTCTTCGCCGCTCGCGAGCGCACGGGCCGCGACGCCCTGCACAGACACGATCGGCCCCGCGCGCTTCGCGACCTCCTTCACGAGCGCCAGCAGCTCATCGCTGTCGCCTTCGAATAGCACGGCGTCGAACGGCGCATCGGCACTCTTCTTCACGCTCGCGTGCGCCTTCAGCGACGCGGGCAGTTGCGAGACCAATTGTTCGCCGGCCGCGCCTTCGAACAACGCACGATTTCCCGTCGCCAGCGCCGCCGCGAACTGCACGCGCGCGCCGCTCGCCGTCGACGCGATGCACAGCACCGTGCCGCGCGGCCCCAGCGTGTACGTATTACGCTCGCCGGTCGGCCCCGACAGTACCGCGGTCGCGCCCGCCGGCACATGCGACAGATAGCCGTCACAACGCGCGGCAAGCTGCGGCTCGCGCTCGGCGATCAACCAGTCGCGCAGCGTGGTCAGCGCGGCCGCCGGATTGTCGCCCTTTTCTGCAGCCTGCGCCGCCTGCGGTACTTCGACCACCAGCGCCTGTGCGAGCGACTTCGGCAAACCAGCCGGCCGCGTCGCGAGCAGACGCTGCAGATACAGCGCGCCACCGGCCTTCGGCCCGGTACCCGACAGCCCTTCACCGCCGAACGGCTGCACACCGACCACCGCGCCGATCACATTGCGGTTCACGTAAATGTTGCCCACGTGCGCGCGGCTGATCACGTGCGCGATCGTTTCGTCGATGCGCGTGTGGATGCCGAGCGTCAAACCGTACCCCGTCGCGCGAATCTGTTCGAGCAGCTTGTCGAGCTGGCTGCGGCGATAGCGCACCACATGCAGCACCGGCCCGAACACTTCGCGCTTCAGCTCGTCGATGCTGTCGAGCTCGATCAGCGTCGGCGGCACGAAGGTGCCCTGCGTCGCGCCATCCGGCAGTGGCAGTTGCTCGACCTTGCGGCCCTTGTCGCGCATCGCGGCGATGTGCGCGTCGATGCCGCGCTTCGCGTCGAGGTCGATCACCGGGCCGACGTCGGTCGACAGGCGGTCCGGGTTGCCGAGCGCGAGCTCCCGCATCGCGCCCGTCAGCATTTCGAGCGTGCGGTCCGCGACATCGTCCTGCAGACAAAGAACGCGCAACGCCGAACACCGTTGACCGGCGGAGTCGAAAGACGATTGCAGCACGTCGGCGACGACCTGCTCGGCGAGCGCCGACGAGTCGACGATCATCGCGTTCTGGCCCCCGGTTTCGGCGATCAGCGGAATCGGCTTGCCATCCGGATCGAGTCGGCCGGACAGCGTCTTGTTGATCAGACGCGCGACTTCGGTCGAGCCCGTGAACATCACCGCACGCGTGCGCGGATCGGCGACCAGCGCGGCGCCGACCGTTTCACCGTTGCCCGGCAGCAGTTGCACCGCGCCGGCCGGCACGCCCGCTTCGCGCAGAATCCGCACCGCCTGCGCGGCGATCAGCGGCGTCTGCTCCGCCGGTTTCGCGAGCACCGTATTGCCGGCCGCGAGCGCGGCGGCCACCTGGCCCATGAAAATCGCCAGCGGGAAATTCCACGGACTGATACAGACCACCGGACCGAGCGGCCGATGCGTGTCGTTGGAAAACTCGTTGCGGATCTGCGTCGAGTAGTAGCGCAGGAAGTCGATCGCCTCGCGGATTTCCGCGACCGCGTTGGCGAGCGATTTGCCCGCTTCGCGCACCACGAGGCCCATCAGCGTGTGCATCTGCGCTTCGAGCAGATCGGCGGCACGCGCGAGGCAATCGGCGCGCGCCTCGACCGGCGTCGCCTGCCAGATCGGCGCGGCGGCCACTGCATGGCCGAGCGCGGCACTCACGTGCTCCGCTGTCGCCTCGACGACCGTGCCGACGAGATCACGCTGGTCGGCCGGGTTGCGCACATCGCGCGCAACGCCGACGGCGATCTCGTTGTCTTCGAGCATCGGCGCGGCGCGCCACGGATGATGCGCGCTCGCAAGCAGCGCCGACGACAGCGACGCGAGCCGATGTTCGTTCGACAGATCGAGACCCATCGAATTGAGCCGTTCCGCGCCGTACAGATTGCGTGGCAGCGGAATACGCGCATGCGGGGCGCCGAGCGGCACGATCTTCGACGCTTCCTCGACCGGATCGGCGACCAGGTCCTTGATCGCGACGGATTCGTCGGCGATGCGATTCACGAACGACGTGTTCGCGCCATTCTCGAGCAGCCGGCGAACGAGGTACGCGAGCAGCGTCTCATGCGTGCCGACCGGCGCGTACACGCGGCACGGGCGGTTCAGCTTGTCGCGGCCGGTGACTTCTTCGTACAGCGGCTCGCCCATGCCGTGCAGGCACTGGAACTCGTACTGGCCGGGGTAGTAGTTGTTGCCGGCGAGGTGATAGATCGCCGACAGCGTATGCGCGTTGTGCGTCGCGAACTGTGGATAGACGGCATCGGGCGCGCCGAGCAGCTTTTTCGCGCAGGCGAGGTACGACACGTCCGTGTAGATCTTGCGCGTGTAGACGGGATAGCCTTCGAGGCCATCGACCTGCGCACGTTTGATTTCCGTGTCCCAGTACGCGCCCTTCACGAGCCGCACCATCACACGGTGACGGCTGCGGCGCGCCAGATCGATCAGGTAGTCGATCACGAACGGGCAGCGCTTCTGATACGCCTGCACGACGAAGCCGATGCCGTTCCAGCCTTGCAGCTCCGGATCGAAGCACAGCGCTTCGAGCAGATCGAGCGACAGTTCGAGGCGATCGGCCTCTTCGGCGTCGATATTGAGGCCGATGTCGTAGCGGCGTGCAAGGATCGCGAGCGAGCGTACGCGCGGCAGCAGCTCGCTCATCGTGCGTTCCTGCTGGGCGCGCGAGTAGCGCGGATGAAGCGCCGACAGCTTGATCGAGATCCCCGGACCTTCGTAGATGCCGCGACCGCCCGCGGCCTTGCCGATCGCGTGGATCGCCTGCTCGTACGACGCGTAGTAGCGCTGCGCGTCGGCCTCGGTGGTGGCCGCTTCGCCGAGCATGTCGTACGAATAGCGGAAACCGCGCGCCTCGTACTTGCGGCTATTCGCGAGCGCCTCGGAGATGTTCTCGCCGGTCACGAACTGTTCGCCCATCAGGCGCATCGCCATGTCGACGCCCTTGCGGATCAGCGGCTCGCCGCCCTTGCCGATCAGGCGCGTGAGCGCCGACGAGAGGCTCGTCTCGCTATTGGTCGTCACCAGCTTGCCGGTGATCATCAGCCCCCAGGTCGCCGCGTTGACGAACAGCGACGGCGCCTGGCCGACGTGCGATTTCCAGTCGCCCTTGCTGATCTTGTCGCGGATCAGCGCGTCGCGGGTCGCGCGATCAGGGATGCGAAGCAGCGCCTCGGCGAGGCACATCAGCGCGACGCCTTCCTGGCTAGACAGCGAAAATTCGTGGATCAGCCCTTCGACCCCACCGCCCTTGCTCTTCGAACGCAGCGTTTCGACGAGCTGGCCAGCCATCGCCTGCACGTCGCCCGCGAGGTTGGCCGGCAGGCGCGCCTGACCGAGCAGGAACGGCACGCACTCGGGTTCAGGGCGGCGATACGCGGCGGTAATCGCCGCGCGCAGCACCGACTGCGGCTGTACGTTCTGTGCGAAATCGAGAAACGGATGCGAGGCGCCGTCTTCCTCGTTCTCGACCGCCGCGCCGTCGGCGAGATCGGCAGCGCCGGTTGCGCCCGACAGTTCGGCCGGCAACTGGCCGTGCTCGATCTTTTCGAGGTACGCGAAGATTGCCTGTTTGATCAGCCAGTGCGGGGTGCGCTCGAGGCGGGTGGCGGCATCTTTGAGCCGCGAACGCAGGAGGTCGTCGACCTTGACGCCAAGGGTGGTGCTAGCCATGTTTCCTTCTTCGATACCGGGCGCGAGCCTGGAGAAAGACTAAAAGTTGGGCGAATCGTACGCCTCCCAATAAAAAGGTGCAACCAAACCAACGCACCGGTTGCACCCGACTGGAAGCCTTATTGGGCGCGGGTTTCAGGATTCTGGTCGACAGCCGGACGGGCGCGGTTGCGATCGGTACTTTCCCTGGCGTGATTCTTTTTGAAATAAGCCTTATCAAACGACTTCGCGCGCCGATAACCAGAAGTACGACGACGGGCGGCCGGAAACATCGATTTTCCGGACACGCAGAAAAGATAAACGGGGTTTGCGAGGGTTGGTGAGATGGAAAAGTGGCTGGTAATACTGGGCATCTGGGCGATGTGTGCGGCCTGTGCGGTGTTCTTCGTTCGAGGCGCGACCGGCGGCTCGAATCCACGGGATGATGAGCACCAGCGTGCGAGAGCGGCCTCGCGCGGATCGGCGGGCAATGCGCGAAGCGCGCTGAACGACTGAGGTCAGGAAAGCGCGCGCAGCGGTTCGTGGAGCCGGATGCGAGTGTGAGTGGATGGGGATGTGCGACTGGATCGGCGCAGGAAGGCTGGCGCGCCAGGGTCGGGTCTGAAGGTCGCTGTTGGGTCAGCGCGGCCCGAGCGTCGGCGCAATCGCCTCGAACCGCGCACAGACGTCGCCGGGCGATACAAGCTGGTCGTGCAGACGACACAGCCGGCTATCCGCGACGTTCGCGCCGAACCCCGAACTGAACGTGACGAGCCCCGCAATGCGCTGCTCGAGCGCATCGCGCTCGGCCATGCGATGCAGGCATCCGGCGCAGCACGGCGTGAGGGCCGCGCTGCCGCGCTCGATGGCGCCTGCATATGCTGCGGCGCCGGCGGCACGAGCTGACAGCATTTTCACGAGTGTCATCCGAGACTGTTCCAGTACGACGCGAACACGTGCGCGGACAGCGCATAGCCGATCCCAATATTGACCACGACACCCGCCGTGAACGCGAGGAATGGCTTCAGACCGGTCGCGGCAAGCGAGCGAAAACGGGTTGTCAGACCGATGCTCAGGAAGCAGAAGGTGAACGCCCACGTGCGCAGCACCGTGATCGGCGCGACGAACTCCGGGGTGACGACCTTGCGGTACTCGGCGAGCGAATAATGGCTGGCGATCCACGTAACCAGCGCCGACGCAATTACGAAACCGATCACG
The DNA here is from genome assembly GCA_000173575.1 of Burkholderia sp. H160. Lineage (GTDB taxonomy): Bacteria > Pseudomonadota > Gammaproteobacteria > Burkholderiales > Burkholderiaceae > Paraburkholderia. Next base: position 58,518 of record ABYL01000007.1, read on the forward strand.
AACTTCGGGAACCGCGCCCAGATCTCGCCGGCATTCGCGCGCGCGGTGACGCCGCTGTCCTGCGCATCCCAGCGCGTCGTCGCGACGATCGCGAGCACGAACGCCCAGATGCCGATCCAGATGTCGCGCCCCACCACCTTCATCAGTGTGAAGGCCTGCAACGACGCTTCCGGCGAGCCGGCGATCGCGCCGCCCGCGTGCCGCGCGAAATCGCCATAGGCCTGGGCGGCGGCAATGCCGGCGGCGTCGGCGAATTCGGACGTGCCGATCCACGCCCCGGCGATGGCCGTCGGCAGACCGAGCGCGCGCGACGCGAACGGCAGCACGAAGATCATCACGATCGCCCACAGCACGACCAACGTGATCGCTACCGAGGCCTGCTCGCGCTTCGCCCGCACCGCGCCTGCAATCGCGATCGCCGCCGACACGCCGCACACGGCACCGCCGACGCCGAGCACCGCGGCAAAGCGTCGATCTAGCCCGAACGCACGCGCGACGAGAAAGATCACGAAGAACGTCACCAGCGACACGATGCTCGCCTGCGCGACCGCAACTGGCCCGGCCCACACGAGCAGCGTGAACGGCAGCGTCGCGCCGAGCAGCACGATACCGACCTTGATGTAAAACTCGACGCGCAGCCCTGCCGCGAGCCACTCGGGCAGCTTGAACGCGTTCGACAGGATCAGCCCGAGCGCGAGCGCGACGAGCGGCGGCTCGAGGTTGTACTTCGACGCGTCGACCCACGCGCCGAGTGTCAGGATCAGCGCGGAAGCGACGAACACGACAACGAACGCGGCCAGAAACGCACCGACGCGCTGCCTGAGCAGGGCGACGCTCGCACCGAACAACAGCGCGAATGTTGCGAATAGCGCGACGTAGTTGGGTAGATGCTTGCCGATGTCCTGCGCGGCTTGCGCGATGCTCGACCATTTGGCCGGCGCAACGGCGAGCCACTTGATGCTGCTGCCGGAAGCGAACAGCGCCCAGGCAACCACGATCACGAGCAGGCCGACGCCAGCGGCGAGCCAGTCTTCAGTCAGCGAAAAACCCCGGCCCCGCACGGTTTCTACGTTTTGTGTACCTTGCCGTTGACCTGGCGCGGCGCCGGCCGGCGCGGTGTGATGGGTGTCGCTCATTGCAGATGCCCCGAGGAAGTTGAGTGGCATCGGCGCGAAATTATTGTCGTTTAGCCCCAAAATGCGCCGATTTCGCGACTATAGGCGAGCGCCAGCGCAAAACGAAACGATCATTCGCTCTATGAATATGACGCAAAGAAGTAAGGCGGGCGTAACCTGGGCCGTGGCGTCAGATGTCGAGCGGATCGACTTCGAGACTCCAGCGCAGCACGCCCTTGAGCGCGCGTAATAGCGGCTGCCATGCACGCAGCGTGGCCTGCAGCGCGGCGCGCGACGCGCTTTCGATCAGCAACTGCGCGCGATGGACGTGCATTACCTTGACGATCGTAAGCGGCACCGCGTCGTAGACGGTCACGCGCCCGGCGGCCGGGATCTGCGCAAGCTCATCGGCGGCTTGCTGCAAAAACGCGAGCGCCGCTTCGAGCGTGCGGCCTTCGGCGCGCAGCAGCGCCTGGTAGACGAACGGCGGCAGGTGCGCGTCACGTCGCTCGGCAAGCGTCGCATTGGCGAAGCCGACGTAGTCGTGGCGGCCCAGCGCATGATAAAGCGCGTGTCGCGGATAGCGCGTCTGCACCAGCACCTCGCCCGGCAGACCGGCGCGGCCGGCGCGGCCGCTCACCTGCATCAGCTGCGCGAACAGACGCTCGCTCGCGCGGAAATCATGCGAAAAGAGCGCGGTATCGGCGTTCAGCACGCCAACCAGCGACACACGCTGGAAATCGTGTCCTTTCGCGATCATCTGCGTGCCGACCAGAATATCGATCTCGCCCGCGTGCACGTCCGAGAAAAGCGCCTGCGCGCTGCCCTTGCGGCGCGTGCTGTCGGCGTCGATACGCAGCACGCGGGCACCCGGCACCGCGCCCGCGAGCGTTTCCTCGACGCGCTGCGTGCCGCGTCCGAGCGGCGCGATATCGACGTTCCCGCACTCCGGGCACGAACGCGGAATACGAGACTCCCAGCCGCAGTGGTGGCAGCGCAGCGCGCGCTCGGGTTTGTGCAGCACGACGTAGGCGCTGCAGCGCGGACAACCTGCCACCCAGCCGCACGCATCGCATGCGAGTTGCGGCGCATAGCCGCGCCGGTTCAGGAACACGAGACTCTGCTCGCCGCGTTCGAGCCGCGTCTTCAACGCGGCGATCAGCGGACCCGACAAGCCTTCGATCGACGCCCGTCCGCGCCGGCGCTCGTCTTCGAGATCGATGAGGCGCACGGTCGGCAACGCGGCGTCGGCGACGGCCCGGCGCGACAGCGTGAGCCGCTTGTAGCGCCCCTGGTCGGCCTGCCACCAGCTCTCGAGCGACGGCGTGGCCGAGCCGAGCACGACTGGCACGCCAAGCTGTTTCGCGCGATAGATGGCGAGATCGCGCGCCGAATAGCGCAAGCCCTCCTGTTGCTTGTAGGCCGGATCGTGCTCCTCGTCGACGACGATGATCGCCAGTAGCGGCAGCGACGCGAGCACCGCGAGGCGCGTGCCGAGCACAATGCGCGCGCGTCCGGTGTGGGCGGCAAACCAGTTGCGGGCGCGCTCGCCTTCGGCGAGGCCGCTATGCAGCGTGACGATCGCGCTGTCGTCGAGCGCGGCGAAGCGCGCGCGGAACGCCGCCTCGAACTGCGGGGTCAGGTTGATTTCCGGCACCAGCACGAGCGCCTGTGCACCGGGCTTCGCGGCCAGAATCGCGGCGAGCGCGCGCAGGTATACCTCGGTCTTGCCGCTGCCCGTCACGCCGTGAAGCAGGAACGCGGCGAAGCCATCGGCGTCGCGGATCGCCTCGACGGCGTCGGCCTGTTCGTCGGTCAGTGTCGGGAGGGCGGGCGCGGGCGCGTCCGGCAGCGGTGCGGCGGCAGGCACCGCGGCGGCGTCGATCACGTCGAGCGTCACCCAGCCTGCTGTCTGCCAGGTGTCGAGGGTCGCCAGCGCCTTCTGATGCAGCGCGCGGGCGTCGGCGGCGAGCAGGAAGTCGGTGTCGGCAAGCGCCTGCGCGAGCTTTCGGAGCGCCGTCGCGCGGGCTGGCAAGGCGTCGGGCAATGCCGCGCGGCCCTCAGGCGTCAGCCGGTAGCGCTCTTCCGGCGCGAACAGCCGCGACCAGCGTGACGCGTCGCGCAGCGCCTGCGGCAGCGCGGGCAACGCCACTTCGCCGAGACCCCGTTGATAGTAGTCCGCGGCGAAGGCGGCGAGCGCGAGCCATTGCATCGACACCGGCGGGCACGTCGTGCAGACCTTATCCACATCCCGCAGACGCTCGGCCGGCACCTCGCTGTGAGTAGTCACTTCGCAGACGAGCCCCACCACGTGGCGCTTGCCGAAGGGCACGCTGACGAGCGTGCCCACCGCAGCCGCCTCGGATGAGTCGCAGCGGTAGTCGAACAGAGTCGGCAACGGATGGTCCAGCGCGACTCGGACGAACACTTCGCTCACGCGGCGTGGCGCAGAAGTTGGGCCGTCACAAGGCAACGCCGAATCGCAGGGTCTGCCGTGCGGGGCGCGACGCCGTCGAAGTTAAAGTAAAACTTCAATTTCGCCGCTAAGTTTTGGATTCGGCTGAACAATTGCACTCGGCTCGCGGTCCTGTGGATAACTTTGTTGAGAACTCCGCTCCGACGGGCCGCAAACGGCGTCGCAGCGGCCTTGTGTGGGCTTTCGCACATTTCATCGCGCTCCCCGGAAACCCTTGCCAGACAAGGCTTAGATCAAATGCGCCGAGTATGTGCAAGGGTCGGGGCACGATTAAACCCTCTACCGCGCCGCAGCGTGGGGAATGTGCATAAGTCAAGTCTTGACAATCACAAGACCGCCATCTGACGGCCTCTGCGAGCGACTTGCGTCCTTAGGCCGAGAGCCCAATTCGCCGCGATGCAACAAGAAACGGTAACGATTACAGCCTCATGCAGGGGTATGTGCACCGCTACGGATCGCGCGGCTGTGACGATGCACTTCGTCAACCAGTTCGGCGACGTGCTCCGGCGGTGTGAACTGCGAAATGCCGTGACCGAGATTGAAAACGTGGCCGGGATGATTGCCGAAGCTGTCGAGCACCGCGCGTGCTTCCATACGGATCGTGGCAGGCGGCGCAAACAGCACCGACGGATCGATGTTGCCCTGAAGCGCCACCTTGCCGCCGACACGCTCGCGTGCACGGCCCAGATTCACGGTCCAGTCGAGGCCCACTGCGTCGACGCCGCTCGCGGCGATGTCGTCGAGCCACAGCCCGCCGCCCTTCGTGAAAGCGATCACCGGCACTTTTTCGCCGTCGTGCTCGCGTTTCAGCTGGCTGACCACCTCTTCGATGTAGCGCAGCGAAAAGCGCTGATAGATGCCATCGGCGAGCGCTCCGCCCCATGTGTCGAAAATCATCACGGCTTGCGCGCCGGCTTCGATCTGCGCGTTCAGGTATGCGGCGACCGAGCGCGCGTTGATCTCGAGAATTCGTTGCAGCAGATCGGGACGCGCATACAGCATCGATTTGACAGTGCGAAAGTCCGCCGAGCCGCCGCCTTCGACCATGTAGCACGCGAGCGTCCACGGACTGCCTGAGAAGCCGATCAGCGGCACTCGCTGGCGGCCTTGGGCATCTTTCAGCGCCGAGCGGATTTCGCGCACGGCGTCGGTCACGTAGCGCAGTGTCGCGTCGATGTCGGGCACCGCAAGGCGCGCCACATCGTCTTCAGTTCGCACCGGGCGCGCGAATTTCGGCCCCTCGCCGTTGACGAACTCGAGGCCGAGGCCCATCGCGTCGGGCACGGTCAGGATGTCGGAGAACAGGATCGCGGCGTCGAGCGGATAGCGATCGAGCGGCTGCAACGTGACTTCCGTCGCGAACGCCGGGTTCTTCGCGAGGCCGAGGAAACTGCCCGCGCGACCGCGTGCGGCGTTGTATTCCGGCAGATAGCGGCCGGCCTGTCGCATCAGCCAGATCGGCGTGTAGTCGGTCGGCTGGCGCAGCAGCGCGCGCAGGAAAGTGTCGTTCAGGAGTTGATGGGCCACGTTGCGTGCGACTGAAGAGCTAAGGGCAAAACAGCATTTTACCGGACGCGGCTCAGGAGATTACGCGTGGCGGGTTAATCATTGTGGCGGCGACGCGTCTCCGGAAGCGGGTGGGCAGCAGTTAGGTCACGCGTAGATGAGCGGCCAGCGGCCTGCGCGCGCACACGTCGGGGCTGACTGTCCCCCGCTGCCCGGCTCGCCCTGGCTGAACGGCCGATGTTCAAGCCGGCGCTGCCAAGCTACTATCCGACAGCCTCACCGACCAATTACACGCCACGAGGAGTCTCGATGAAGAAGGCAGCACTTGCAATGCTCGGCGCGCTCGCCGGCGTCCTCATACACGTCGGCGTGGCCAGCGCGCAAAACGCCGCGGCCGCGCCGTCCAGGCTCGACGACATCATCAGCCGCGGCACGCTGCGCGCCTGCACGACCGGCGACTACAAGCCGTACTCGTTCTACAAGGGCGATGGCCAGTTCGAAGGTATCGATATCGACATGGCGGAGTCGCTCGCGAAGTCGCTCGGCGTGAAGCTCGAGTTCGTCAAGACTTCATGGTCGAACCTGATAAACGACTTTGTCGCGAAGTGCGACATCGGCATTGGCGGCGTGTCGCCGACGCTCGAGCGCCAGAAACACGCGTTCTTCACGCAGGCTTACATGATCGACGGCAAAACGCCGATCGCGCGCTGCGACGACGTCAACAAATATCAGACGATCGCGCAGATCGATCAACCTTCCACGCGAGTCATCGTCAATCCGGGCGGCACCAACGAGAAGTTTGCAAAGCAGTACTTCCCGCACGCAAACGTGACCGTTTATCCGGACAACGTGACGATCTTCAAACAGATCCTCGCGGGCAAGGCGGACGTGATGGTGACAGATGCGTCGGAAACGCTGCTGCAGCAGAAGCTCAATCCGGGCTTGTGCTCGGTGCATCCGGACAAGCCGTTCCAGTATGGCGAGAAGGCATGGCTGCTGCCGCGCGGCGACGTCGCGTTCCAGCAATACGTCGATCAGTGGTTGCATCTCGCGCGAGCTACCGGCGAATATCAGACGGTTTCGGACAAATGGTTGAAGTAAGGCGGGCGCGGCCATTGCAGGCTGTCAGCGTCTAACGTGTCGCGACAGGATCCGAGTGGCCTGCGGAAGCCTGAAGAATTCGCGTCGGCGCTGCAGGATGATGTAACCAAGGGCCATGTCGTCGACCCGAAACAATCATCTGGCCCCGCTTGATGGTGATGAGATTCGCCCCTTTTTTATACGGCACGCGTCGAGGTTTGCTTTGTTGCATTGCGGCACATGCTTTCAACGAATTGCAACGGATTTCGGGGCAGGGTCGCAACTCTTGTAACAAGGAGAATGGACCGCTTGAAAGGTGCACATGCAACTATTTTATGCGGAATCAGCGGCCCAATTTCTACCGCAGTATGCGTCGCGAATCGCATCAATCATGCGTATGAAATTGCATTGTTGTCATCGGTAATACTTACTTTTAAGCGCTTTATTTTTGGCAATAAATCCCGCAACGCCTTATCTGGCGGGCGTTACAACCTGAAACACTTTGTTACCGCGTTCCTAGGGTAATTCGCCCACAATGCCCTCAACGGTTTCAACACGGATGTGGCCGGGTGCGTGGTGTGAGCGGATACGATGCACTTGCCGATCGGCGCTTGCCGAAGCCCTGTGAAGGGGCATCCCTGTTGGGGCCGTAGTCGACGCAGGGTCGTCGTGATAACCGTCCCATCTTTGGTCTCCTCGCGCTAACCCCGTAGCGTGTGGTTTTTAGCGGGCTCCAGGCCCGCTTTTTTTTCGTCTGCTCAAACGTTTGCGCGCGCCGAAGCAGCCGCCGCGCAGCGCCAGTTTCGGCTCCTCGCTTCCTGTTCGCATCGGCTGATCAGTGCTCCGCGGCAACGTCATGCCGTCTTGTCCTCTTTGAGCTTCAATTCGCCGATCATCCGTTCGCGCATCACGAATTTTTGCACCTTGCCGGTCACGGTCATCGGCAGTTCGTCGACGAAGCGGATATATCGCGGCACCTTGTAGTGCGCGATCTGTCCCTGGCAAAACTGCTGGATTTCTTCAGCTGTAGCCTGTTCGCCCGCGCGAAGCACGATCCACGCGCATACTTCCTCGCCGTACTTCGTATCAGGTACGCCAAATACCTGCACGCTCTGGATCTTCGGGTGACGGAATAGAAACTCCTCGATCTCGCGCGGATAGATGTTTTCGCCGCCGCGAATCAGCATGTCCTTCAGACGGCCGACGATGTTGCAGTATCCTTGCGCGTCGAGCGTCGCCAGATCCCCCGTGTGCATCCAGCCATCGACGATGCTCTCACGCGTCTTCACGTCGTCGCCCCAATAACCGAGCATCACCGAGTAGCCGCGCGTGCATAGCTCGCCCGTTTCGCCGACCGGCACGATGTTGCCGAGCGGATCGACGATTTTCACTTCCAGATGCGGCTGGATGCGCCCGACGGTCGTCGTACGCTTGTCGAGCGGATCGGCCGTCGAGCTCTGGAACGACACCGGGCTTGTCTCCGTCATGCCGTACGCGATCGTGATCTCGCTCAGATGCATCTTCGAGACGACCTTCTTCATCGTCTCGATCGGACACGGCGAACCCGCCATGATCCCGGTGCGCAGCCGCGAGAAGTCGTATGAGGCGAAGCTCGGATGATCGAGTTCGGCAATGAACATCGTCGGCACGCCGTGCAGCGCGGTACATTTCTCCTCCGCGGTCGCTGCCAGCGTCGCAGCCGGATCGAAGCCCTCGCCGGGAAACACCATGTTCGCCCCAACCGACACGCACGCGAGCACCGCCAGCACCATCCCGAAGCAGTGATACAGCGGCACCGGAATGCACAGGCCGTCCTGCTCGCTGAGCCGCATCGCCATCGCAATATAGCGCGCGTTGTTCACAACGTTGCGGTGCGTTAGAGTCGCGCCCTTCGGATTGCCCGTCGTGCCGCTCGTGAACTGGATGTTGATCGGCTCCCCGCACGAGAGCGTCGCGCCGATTGCATCGAGCCGTGTGGCGTCGAGCGACACACGCCCGCGCTCGATCACGTCGGAAAGGGTCAGCATCCCCGGCGTTTCAGTGTCGCACATGCGAATCACGTACCGGAGCTCCGGCAGCCGAGCGGCATGCAGTTCACCCGGCGCCTGCGTCGCCAGTTCGGGCGCGAGCTCCTGCAGCATCTCGAGGTACATCGACGTCTTGAAGCGCTCGGCAGTGATGATCGCCTTGCAACCGACCTTGTTCAGCGCGTATTCGAGCTCCGCAAGGCGGTAGGCCGGATTGATGTTGACGAGGATCGCGCCGATACGCGCGGTCGCGAACTGCGTCAGCAACCACTCGACGCGGTTGGGCGACCAGATCCCGACACGGTCGCCCTTCGCGATACCGAGCGCAAGCAGTCCGGACGCGAGCACATCCACTTCCTGCGCGAATTCCCTCCACGTCCAGCGGATGCCCTGCTCTCGAAACACCACGGCCGGCCGGTCCGGAAAGCGCGCGGCGGTGTCACGCAGGAACTCGCCGACGGTCGCTTCGCTCAACGGATTTTCAGTCGACCCGCGCACGTACGACAGTCCATCCGCTGGTTCGATGAGCGCGCCTTCGCCCGAGCTGTGCGTTGCCATGGGGTTGTCTCCGTGTGCGCAAGTGCGCTCAATCGAAATGAATTTGAAATCGATTGTGCACCGACGCGAATCCGCCCGGCATCAAGTCTTACCCGCAGCGCGTCGCGGGGACCGCTGCGAACCGCCGTCTCTTTCTCCGACCTCGGGGATTTTGCCGGCCTTTACGTAAACGTCAACTAAATATCAAAAAAAAGCAGCCGCGCGGGCTGCTTTCTTCTGCTACGTGCTGCTTTAGTGCTGGCCGCGCAGCTTGCGCAGACGCTGGATTGCCGCGAGCTGTGCCGTCGCGTACGCGAGTTCCGCCTGAGCGGTCGCGTACTCGAGGTTCGAGCCCGTGTTCTGCAGCGCCTCTTCCGCACGCTTGCGTGCGTCTTCGGCCTTGGCTTCGTCGAGATCCTTGCCGCGAATCGCGGTGTCGGCGAGAACCGTCACTGCGCCCGGCTGGACTTCGAGGATGCCGCCGGCGACGAATACAAACTCTTCTTCGCCGTTTTCGACTTCGATTCGCACCGCACCCGGACGGATCCTGGTGATGAGCGGCGTGTGACCCGGCAGAATACCGAGTTCACCCGCTTCGCCCGGCAGCGCGACGAACTTTGCCTGGCCCGAGAAGATTTCCTCTTCCGCGCTGACGACGTCTACTTTAATGGTTGCCATATGTGTCGACTCCTGTCGACGAGAGTGAGCGGTTTAGCGCTTACCCTCGTCCCATGCAAGGCGGGTTGAGCGTAATGACAGGCGCCGGCATTGCGCATCGATAGATCCATCGTACCGACACGCGCGAGGCCCGCGCCCGCTTCGTTACACCCGACCTTTACTGGATCTTCTTGGCCTTTTCGAAGGCTTCGTCGATCGTGCCGACCATGTAGAACGCCTGTTCCGGCAGGTGGTCGCACTCGCCTTCGACGATCATCTTGAAGCCACGGATCGTTTCCTTCAGCGGCACATACTTGCCCGGCGAACCCGTGAACACTTCGGCAACGTGGAACGGCTGCGACAGGAAACGCTGGATCTTACGAGCGCGCGCCACGGCGAGCTTGTCTTCCGGCGCGAGTTCGTCCATGCCCAGAATCGCGATGATGTCGCGCAGTTCCTTGTAGCGCTGCAGCGTTTGCTGCACGCCGCGCGTGATCGAGTAGTGCTCTTCGCCGATCACGTGCGGGTCGATCTGACGCGAGGTCGAATCGAGCGGGTCCACCGCGGGGTAGATACCGAGCGAAGCGATGTCACGCGACAGCACGACGGTTGCGTCCAGGTGGCCGAAGGTCGTAGCCGGCGACGGGTCGGTCAAGTCGTCCGCAGGGACGTACACGGCTTGCACCGACGTGATCGAGCCGGTCTTGGTCGACGTAATACGCTCTTGCAGCTTACCCATTTCTTCAGCCAGCGTCGGCTGATAGCCCACTGCCGACGGCATACGGCCGAGCAGTGCCGACACTTCGGTACCGGCCAGCGTGAAACGGTAGATGTTGTCGACGAAGAACAGCACGTCGAGACCTTCGTCACGGAAGTGCTCGGCCATCGTCAGGCCGGTCAGCGCGACGCGCAGACGGTTGCCCGGCGGCTCGTTCATCTGGCCGTACACCAGCGCGACCTTGTCGAGAACGTTCGAGTCCTTCATTTCATGATAGAAGTCGTTCCCTTCGCGGGTACGCTCGCCCACACCGGCGAACACGGAGTAACCACCGTGTTCCTTCGCGATGTTGTTGATCAGTTCCATCATGTTCACGGTCTTGCCCACGCCGGCGCCACCGAACAGACCCACCTTGCCGCCCTTCGCGAACGGGCAGATCAGGTCGATAACCTTGATGCCGGTTTCGAGCAGCTCGGTCGACGGCGACAGTTGGTCGAACGCCGGAGCCTTCTGGTGGATCGCACGCGTGGTTTCGCTCGAGATCGGGCCGGCTTCGTCGATCGGACGACCCAGCACGTCCATGATTCGGCCGAGGGTCGGCTTGCCGACCGGCACGCTGATCGGGTTGCCGGTGTTCTTCACGACCGTGCCGCGGCGCAGACCGTCCGAAGCACCCAGACAGATGGTACGGACCACGCCGTCGCCCAGCTGCTGCTGGACTTCGAGCGTCAGTTCCGAACCCTCGAGAATGAGCGCGTCGTAAATCTTCGGCATGGTTTCACGCGGAAATTCCACGTCGATCACCGCGCCGATGCACTGTACGATCTTGCCTTCTACCAAAGCAGTAGTACTCATCGCTTTTCCTTTAGATACTCAATTCTTCACTCGCGCAAAGGCGCAGTTTCTCCGATGGGTGCGCCGCTGCGGGCGCACACGAAACGACCTGCCTGACCAAGGTCAGACGGCCGCCGCTCCACCGACGATTTCCGACAGTTCTTTCGTGATCGCGGCCTGACGGCTCTTGTTGTACACGAGCTGCAGATCGTTGATGACCGTCTTCGCATTGTCCGAAGCGGCCTTCATCGCCACCATCCGGGCCGACTGCTCCGATGCCATGTTTTCCGCGACGGCCTGATAGACCAGCGCTTCGACATAACGCACCAGCAGTTCGTCCACCACTGCCTGTGCATCCGGCTCGTAGATGTAGTCCCACTGCGTGCTCGGCGTCGTACCGTCTTCTTCCGTACGCTCGAACTGGTCCGCCGACAACGGCAGCAGCTGCTCGATCACCGGTTCCTGCTTCATCGTGTTGACGAAGCGCGTGTACGCGAGGTACACCGCCGAGACCTTGCCTTCCGAGTACAGGTCGAGCTGCACCTTCACGGCGCCGATCAGCTTTTCCAGATGCGGCGTATCGCCCAGCTGCACGACGTTCGACACGACCTTCGCCTGCAGACGGTTCAGGAAACCCAGACCCTTGCTGCCGATCGCGGTTGCCTCGATCGTCTTGCCCTGGCCTTCCAGCTCCTTGAACTTCTGCAGCGACGCGCGCAGCACGTTGGTGTTCATCCCGCCACACAGACCTTTATCAGTCGTGACGAGGATGAAACCGGCCGACTTCGCGCCTTCGTTCGACACCATGAACGGGTGACGATACTCCGGGTTCGCACGGCTCATGTGCGCAGCGATGTCGCGGACCTTGTCGGCATACGGGCGAGCAGCGCGCATGCGCTCCTGGGCGCGGCGCATCTTCGATGCGGCCACCATCTCCATCGCTTTCGTGATCTTGCGCGTGTTTTGCACGCTCTTGATCTTGCCGCGAATTTCCTTCATTCCAGCCATTGCTTGCTCCTTTGTCGGCCCGAGTTAGCGCTTCAGCGCTTACTCGGGTCCCATGCAAAGCGGCCGAAGCAGCGCGGGAGCATTCGCATGCGGCCCGCGCCGCTTCAAGGTCCGTTTATGCCTTGCGGATCACTCGCGGATCAATAAGCGCCGGACTTCTTGAAGTCTTTGACAGCCGTGTGCAGCAGGCCTTCGTCGTCCTTCGAGAGTTCCTTGTTATCTTCGATGCGCTTGACCAGGTCAGCTTGGCTCGACTTCAGGTAGTCGCGCAGGCCCTTCTCGAACGGCAGGACCTGAGCAACTTCGAGGTCGTCGAGATAGCCGTTGTTCGCCGCGAACAGCGAGACAGCCAGTTCCCACACCTGCAGCGGCTGATATTGCGGCTGCTTCAGCAGTTCCGTCACGCGGCGGCCGCGCTCGAGCTGCTTGCGGGTCGCTTCGTCGAGGTCCGATGCGAACTGCGCAAACGCTGCGAGTTCACGGTACTGCGCGAGGTCGGTACGGATACCGCCCGACAGCTTCTTCACGACCTTCGTCTGAGCCGCGCCACCCACACGCGACACCGACACGCCAGCGTTAATTGCCGGGCGGATACCTGCGTTGAAGAGGTCGGTTTCCAGGAAGATCTGGCCGTCGGTAATCGAGATCACGTTCGTCGGAACGAATGCGGTCACGTCGCCTGCCTGCGTTTCGATGACCGGCAGTGCCGTCAGCGAACCGCTCTTGCCCTTCACTTCACCGTTGGTGAACTTCTCGACGTACTCTTCCGAGACGCGAGCCGCGCGCTCGAGCAGACGCGAGTGCAGATAGAACACGTCACCCGGGTAAGCTTCACGGCCCGGCGGGCGGCGCAGCAACAGCGAGATTTGACGGTATGCCCAGGCCTGCTTGGTCAAGTCGTCATAAACGATCAGCGCGTCCTGGCCGCGATCGCGGAAGTATTCGCCCATCGTGCAGCCGGCGTACGGCGCGAGGTATTGCATCGCGGCCGAATCCGAAGCCGAAGCGGCCACGACGATCGTGTATTCCATCGCGCCCGATTCTTCGAGCTTGCGCACCACGTTCATGATCGACGAAGCCTTCTGGCCGATCGCGACGTAGATACAGACGAGGTTCTTGCCCTTCTGGTTGATGATCGCGTCGACTGCGACTGCGGTCTTGCCGCACTGACGGTCGCCGATGATCAGCTCACGCTGACCACGGCCGATCGGCACCATCGAGTCGATCGACTTCAGACCGGTTTGGACCGGCTCCGAAACCGACTTACGCCAGATCACGCCCGGTGCAATCTTTTCGATTGCGTCGGTCATCTTCGCGTTGAGCGGGCCCTTGCCGTCGATCGGGTTGCCGAGCGCGTCGACCACACGGCCGAGCAGTTCCGGACCCACCGGCACTTCCAGAATGCGGCCCGTCGTCTTGACGATGTTGCCTTCCGAAATGTGTTCGTACTCACCCAGAATCACGGCGCCGACCGAGTCGCGCTCGAGGTTCAGCGCGAGACCGAAGGTGTTGCCCGGGAATTCGAGCATTTCGCCCTGCATCACTTCCGACAGGCCGTGGATACGCACGATACCGTCGGTCACGGAGATCACGGTGCCCTGGTTGCGAACGTCTGCGCTCGCTTCAAGGCCCTGGATCCGGCTCTTGATCAGCTCGCTGATCTCAGAGGGATTGAGTTGCATTATTCGCTCCTGATAGTCAATTCTGTTGCGTGCCAGCCGCTAAAGCGCGAGGCGCTTCAGGCCGTCAGGGCCGTGTGCATGCTGGCAAGCCGCGCGCGGACCGAGGTATCGAGCACTTCGTCGCCGACCGTCACGCGTACGCCGCCGATCAGCGACTGATCGACTTCGACCGTCGGCTTCAGCTTGCGCTTGAACTTGCGTTCGAGGCTTGCGACGAGTTCGTTCAACTGCGCACCTTCGAGCGGGAATGCGCTGACGATCAGCACATCCGCCGCACCTTCGCGGGCGTTCTTCAACTCTTCGAACTGCGAGGCGATTTCCGGCAGTAGCTGCAGGCGATGGTTGTCGACCAGCATCTGCACCAGATTCTTCGCTTGCGCGTTGTCCTTGAGCGGCGACTTGACCGCAGCCAGCAGCAGATCGCTAACCTGGGCGCGGCTCACTTTCGGGCTCGAGGCGATCGACAGCACTTCGGGCAGACGCGCAACCTGTGCCAGCTCCTGCACGAGCGTGGACCAGGCGGCGATGTCACCAGCTTCGGCCACGCCAAACAGCGCTTCCGCGTACGGACGGGCGATGGTTGCAAGTTCGGCCATGATCAGAGCTCGGCTTTCAGTTGATTCAGCAGGTCAGCGTGAGCCGCCTGGTCGACTTCGCGCTTCAGAATCTGTTCAGCGCCCTTCACAGCGAGTGCAGCGACTTCGCCACGCAGCGTTTCGCGAGCCTTGACGACTTGCTGGTCCGCGTCGGCCTTCGCCTGCGCGATGATGCGGGCGGCTTCCACCTGCGCCTGAGCCTTGATTTCGTCAGCGACTGCAACAGCGCGCTTTTCAGCGTCGGCGATGCGTTGCTGGCCGTCGTTGCGAGCCTGGGCGAGTTCCTGGTCGACGCGCTTGTGAGCGGCTTCGAGTTCCAGCTTGCCCTTTTCCGCGGCGGACAGACCGTCGGCGATCTTCTTCGCGCGCTCGTCGATGGCGTTGATCAGCGGCGGCCACACGAATTTCATCGTGAACCACGCGAGGATCAGGAACACGACCATTTGCGCAAACAGGGTTGCGTTGAGATTCACGGTGTTTCCTTAAATGTTGCTTGTTCGGAAAGTGAAACGGCAAGGCGCTCATCGATTCTGTTCGATCAGCGCCCCAGTACCCGTTCCGCCCTGCGCCTTTACCAGTTATAGCTCAGGCGCAAACCTCCGAGGAACCTCAGCCTGCCAGCTTCGAGAGCAGCGGGTTCGCGAACGCAAACAGCATTGCCACACCAACGCCAATCAGGAACGCCGCATCGATCAGACCAGCCAGCAGGAACATCTTGGTTTGAAGCGGGTTCATCAGTTCCGGTTGACGGGCGCATGCTTCGATGTACTTGCCGCCCATCAGACCGATACCGATACAGGCGCCGATTGCACCCAGGCCGATGATGATGCCGATACCGATGGCGGTCAGACCCTGGATGTTGGCGATGAAAGCTTGCATGATCACTCCTTTGTGAAAAGTCTTTTAGAACTGGTTGGAACTGGGATTTGAAAAACTACGATTCTTTTACCGACAGCGCAGGTTAGTGCGTGTCGTGTGCCTGGCCGATGTACACCAGCGTCAGCATCATGAAAATGAACGCCTGCAGCAGAACGATCAGGATGTGGAAGATTGACCACACTGTGCCGGCGACCACGTGGCCGATGAAGCCAAGCACCGTCGTGTCCGCGCCGAAGCTCCAGATACTGCCGAGCAGGGCAATCAGCAGGAACAACAGTTCGCCCGCGTACATGTTGCCGAACAGCCGCATGCCGAGCGAGACCGTCTTCGCGACGAACTCGATGATGTTCAGTGCAAGGTTCGGGATCCACAGCAGCGGATGCGCGCCGAACGGAGCGGACAGCAGTTCATGCACGAAGCCGCCGGCGCCCTTGATCTTGAAGTTGTAGTAAATCATCAGCACGAACACGCCGAGCGCGATGCCGATCGTGCCGTTCAGGTCGGCGGTCGGCACGAGGCGGTGGTGCGGAATGACTTCGGAGAGACCGAGCCAGCCGATCAGGCGGCCCGGCAGGTCGACGGGAACGAAGTCGAGCGAGTTCATCAGCGCGACCCAGACGAACACGGTCAGCGCGAGCGGCGCGATGAAGGTGCGCGAGCCGTGGATCATCGCCTTCGATTGATCTTCGACCATTTCGACCAGCATTTCGATCGCGCACTGGAAACGGCCCGGCACGCCGGACGTTGCCTTGCGTGCTGCCATGTGCAGCACGAAGATCGTGACGAGGCCGCACAGGATCGACCAGAAAAGGGTGTCGAGATTCCACACGTGGATGTCGAAAATCGACGTCTGATGCGCGGTGGAAAAGTTCTGCAAGTGGTGCGCGATGTACTCGGACGGATCCATTGCGCGCGTGCCTTCGCTAGCTGCCATATCGTTAAAGCCACCCAAATTGTCGAAAATCGTTTGAGGCCGCTCCCGCCGAAATACTGTATTGCGGGAACGCGCCGGGTGCGGGCCATGTCTCATCCGCACACGCATGCCGGCGCCACGCGCCGGCCTAAAATTCTTTTTGCTGCTATTTTTGGTGCTGCTACCTTAGCGCCACGCCAAGGCGATCCAGTAAGTCTTCAGCGCGATGAGGTAGGTCACGAGCAGCGGAATCCAGCGTACGTCGTGATACCAGAAGGCGATTGCAACAAACATCGCAATCGTTGTCCCCATCTTGAGTGCTTCGCCGATCATCCAACTCATCACGGTCTCGGCGCCGCCCTGCTTTTTCAGTCGTGCCGCGAACAACGCGCCCGGCACCCAGCAAATCGCTCCTCCCAGGAACGCAGACAGCGAAGCAGCGCCCGGCGGCTCGTAGAACAGCCACCACAACAGCGTTGCGACCAGGGACAAAACCATTTGCGCCGCGACGACCCTGAACGGCGTCACGCGCGATGGACGACCCACACCGGGACCAAACAGCTTTTCCGCCTCGGCCCGTGTGAGCGGAACGATATTGTTATCTTCCTGCGCGTCATCCCACGCTTCGGCCGGGTCGAACTGCCGACTGCCGGACGTATCGGGAGCGGGGCGTTCAGCGCGGTGTCTGTCGTCACCATTCTTCGGCGACAGATTCGACGTTTTGACCGCCATCGCAATGTTCCGAAAGTCTCGTTCAGCCCGCGTGTTTACGCAGCGCTTACGGGGTTACCGTGCAATTAAATCCGGGCGATTGTAAGCGATAGTTGCAGGCAATTCAAGACTTTAGGCCGGCCTATAACGGCGTGAAACCTGCGTTCACCATGCGGTAAACCGTATGCTAACGGCGCCAAACACGTCAAATGTAAGGCTGGCGGGGGGCGACCAAACGGGAGTGGCGCATCGCATGGATCGAACCTTGTTGGCAGGCCGTTTCGACGCTGCGACGGACGTCTCGAAAATGCAACAAATGCCCCTTTTTTACGGGGCGAATGACACGGATCATCTATTGACCCGAATGATCCGGGCCGCGGATTTCGATGATGATCAAGCGGATTTGTGATAGTGGCCAGTACGGATGATTACCGCGAGGATGCCGACCGACTAAACTAGGATTCCTTACTATTTATGCATCAGTTATTTAGGAATCCACGATGATCGCTCGCGCTGAAGTAGACCGACTCGCGGCGCTGCTCCTACATCAGCCGCAAGCGGTTCACCGCCCTTTCCAGGCGAGCGCATCTCCGCTCAGACGTCCGCGCTCCCACGCAAGCGAACCAGAATGCCTTCCAGCGCGTCGAGATCGCCGAAGTCGACCAGCACCTGGCCGCGACCGCGTCGGCCGAGCTTGATTTTTACCGTCGCCGATAGCAGGTCCGACAACTCCTCTTCCAGCCGTCGCGTATCGCGGCCGCCATCCGGATTTGCTCGAGCCTTGACCGCCGGCGTCACCTTCGTGGTCATCGCGACCAGCTTTTCGGTCTCGCGCACGGACAAGCGCTTGTTAACAACCTGGTTGGCCAACGTGATCTGCGTCGCAGCATCTACGGCGAGCAGCGCACGAGCGTGGCCCATGTCCAGATCGCCGGCGAGCAGCATCGTCTGGACCGGCGTCGCGAGGTTCAGCAGACGTAGCAGGTTCGACACCGCGCTACGCGAACGGCCCACCGACTCCGCCGCCTGCTCGTGGGTGAAATCAAACTCGTCGAGCAGGCGCTGGATGCCCTGCGCCTCTTCGAGCGGGTTCAGATCCTCGCGCTGAATGTTTTCGATCAGCGCCATCGCAGCGGCGGCCTGGTCGGGCACGTCCTTCACGAGCACCGGCACCTCGTCGAGGCCCGCGATGCGCGCCGCGCGAAAACGCCGCTCGCCCGCGATAATCTCGTAGCGATCCGCAGCGATCGGACGCACCAGAATCGGCTGCATCAGCCCTTGCGCCCGGATGCTTGCCGCGAGCTCTTGCAGCGCGCCTTCGTCCATGCGCGTGCGCGGCTGATATTTACCCGCCTGCATCTTGGCGAGCGGCAGCACGTTCGGCGCGCCATCGATCACCACCGCCTCGGTGATATCCGCAGTGCCGCCAAGCAATGCCTCCAGACCGCGGCCCAATCCCTTCTTC
Source organism: Burkholderia sp. H160 (assembly GCA_000173575.1). GTDB lineage: Bacteria > Pseudomonadota > Gammaproteobacteria > Burkholderiales > Burkholderiaceae > Paraburkholderia. Next base: position 76,722 of record ABYL01000007.1, read on the forward strand.
CTTGCTACAGCATTCATCATGCTTCCTCGATCCGCTTAGGATGCCTGGGGCGCGTCGTTCAGCGCGCGCACCCGCTCAATCATTTCAGCGCCGAACTGCACGTACGCCTGCGCGCCACGCGACGCCCTATCAAACACCACGCCCGGCAGCCCGTAGCTGGGTGCCTCGGCCAATCGCACGTTGCGTGGAATCACGGCGTCGAACACCTTATCGCCGAAATGCTCTTTCAATTGATCCGAGACTTGCTGTTGCAACGTGATGCGCGGATCGAACATCACGCGCAGCAGACCGATCACCTTGAGGTCGCGATTCAGGTTCGCGTGGACCTGCTTGATCGTGTTGACGAGATCGGACAGCCCTTCGAGCGCGAAGTATTCGCACTGCATCGGAATCACGACGCCGTGGGCGGCGCACAGTCCGTTGAGCGTCAGCAGCGACAAAGCCGGCGGGCAATCAATCAGTACGAAATCGTATTCGCCTTCGACCGCCGAAAGCGCCGTCTTCAGCTGACGCTCACGATTCTGGACGCTGACGAGTTCAACCTCGGCGCCTGCAAGCTCGCGGTTCGCGGGTAGCACGTCGTAGCCGACCGCCTCGGGCCGCACGCGCGCATCGGCGAGCGTGACGTTGTCCACGAGCACCTCGTAGACCGTGTTCGTACACTCGGCCTTGTCGATACCGCTGCCCATCGTGGCGTTGCCCTGCGGGTCCAGATCGATAAGAAGGACTCGCTGTCCCTGCGCTGCCAGACTCGCGGCCAGATTGACTGTGGTGGTCGTCTTGCCGACGCCGCCCTTCTGGTTCGCAACGCAGAAGATTTTTGCCATCGTTGGTGTGTCCCTTTTGCTGCTTTGATGAAGTGAAAATCGTTGGGGGTGCTTCGGGGCTGCAGCGGCCGTCAGCTTTCGGCGTCCACCCGCACCTCGATCAGATGCCGCTCGGCGTCGAGCGACGGCACGTTCAGACGGATGATCTGTTCCACGTGGGCACCCGCCGGCAGCCGCCCGATTTCGCCGTCCGGCCGCACACCCTTCATCGCCCAGATCGCGCCCTGCTCCGCAACCAGATGACGGGCCAGTGTAACGAAATCCGCGAGTTCTGCGAATGCGCGCGAGACGATTACGTCGAACTTTGCCGGTACTTCGGCGCCAGGCCGCAGCGTCTCCACCCGGCCAGTCACGACCGAAAGGTTCGCGAGGCCCAACTCGGCCTTCGCCTGTGCCTGGAAGGCTGTCTTTTTATGAACGATGTCGTTCGTGGTGACGGTCCAATCGGGCAGTACGATCGCGAGGACGATCCCGGGCAGGCCGCCTCCCGAACCGACGTCGAGCGCCGCTGACGGCCCGCGGAGTGCAAGGTGCGGGACGATCGACAGCGAATCGAGGATGTGCTGGATCAGCATCTGCCGCGGATCGCGGATCGCCGTCAGGTTGTAGACGTTGTTCCACTTTGCGAGCAATGCGACGTAATCGAGTAGCTTGCGCTGCTGCTCGTCACTTAGATCGAGGCCAAGCTCACGGACACCGTCCGCCAGCAACGACGCCAACGCCTGCTGGTCGATTCCCCTCTGCGCCGTCGTCATTGCACCACCGGCGTGCTGTCGGCGCCGGGTTCGGCGGCTTTCGACGGACGACGTCCCAAACCGCGCTTCAGATGAACCATCAGCAGCGAGATAGCAGCTGGCGTGATGCCCGAAATACGTGACGCCTGTCCAATCGTTTCCGGCCGGAACTGCATCAGCTTCTGACGTGCTTCGAACGACAGGCCACGCACCTCGGTGTAGTCCAGCCCTTCCGGCAGCCGCGTGTTCTCCTGCGCCTCGTTGCGCTCGATCTCATCGGCCTGCCGGTCGATGTACCCCTGATATTTGACGCCGATTTCGATCTGCTCCTTGATCTGCGCGAGCAGCACCGGGTCTTCGGCCAGCGCTTCGGGTGCGCCGCAGGCGCCATTCCGCAGTCCGCAGACGCCGTCGTAGCTGACGCCCGGACGACGCAGCAGGTCTGCGAGGCTGTATTCGTGGTCGATCGGCTTACCGAGCAGCGCCGTCGCTTCGTCGGCGGATAACGTCTTAGGATTGACCCAAGTTGAACGCAGGCGCTGTGTTTCACGTGAAACAGCGTCGCGCTTTCGGTTGAATGCGTCCCAGCGGACGTCGTCGACCACACCCAGCTCACGGCCGATCTCGGTCAGACGCATATCGGCGTTGTCTTCGCGCAAGCTCAGACGATATTCGGCACGGCTCGTGAACATCCGGTACGGCTCTGACACACCACGCGTGACCAGATCGTCGACCAGCACGCCGAGATAAGCCTGATCGCGGCGCGGGCACCACGCTTCCTTGCCTTGTACGAACAAACCGGCGTTGATACCGGCTAGAGCGCCTTGTGCCGCTGCCTCTTCATAGCCGGTCGTGCCGTTGATCTGACCAGCGAAGAACAGCCCGCCAATCACTTTGGTTTCCAGCGATGCCTTGAGCCCGCGCGGATCGAAATAGTCGTACTCGATCGCGTAGCCCGGTCGCAGGATATGCGCGTGCTCGAGGCCGCGCATCGAACGCACCAACTCAAGCTGCACGTCGAACGGCAGGCTCGTGGAGATTCCGTTCGGATAGAACTCATTGGTCGTCAGGCCTTCTGGCTCGAGGTAAATCTGATGCGATTCCTTCGACGCAAACCGATGAATCTTGTCCTCGATCGACGGGCAATAGCGCGGCCCCACCCCTTCGATCACGCCCGTGTACATCGGCGAACGATCGAGACCGCCGCGAATGATGTCGTGGGTGCGCTGATTCGTATGCGTGACCCAGCACGGCACCTGGCGCGGATGCTGCTCGACGCGCCCGAGGAACGAGAACACTGGCACCGGATCCAGATCGCCCGGCTGCTCTTCGAGCTGGGAATAGTCGATCGTACGGCCGTCGATGCGGGGTGGCGTGCCGGTTTTCAGACGCCCTTGCGGCAGCTTCAGCTCTTTGAGCCGTGCCGACAGTGAAACCGCAGCCGGATCGCCGGCGCGGCCGCCGGTGTAGTTGTTCAACCCCACGTGAATCTTGCCGTCAAGGAACGTGCCGGCCGTCAGCACCACCGCGCGCGAGCGGAAACGAATCCCCACTTGCGTGACGGCACCAACCACGCGGTCACCCTCAACCATCAGGTCGTCCACGGCCTGCTGGAACAGCCACAGGTTCGGCTGATTCTCCAGACGATGACGAATCGCCGCCTTATATAGCACGCGGTCAGCCTGAGCCCTCGTCGCGCGAACCGCCGGTCCTTTGGACGAATTCAGGATCCGGAACTGGATGCCGCTTTCGTCGGTCGCGGCCGCCATGGCGCCACCGAGCGCGTCGACTTCCTTGACCAGATGGCCTTTGCCAATGCCGCCGATCGACGGATTGCAGCTCATCTGCCCCAGGGTCTCGATGTTATGGGTCAAAAGTAGCGTTTTATTGCCCATGCGCGCCGACGCCAACGCGGCTTCAGTGCCAGCGTGACCACCGCCGACGACGATTACGTCAAATTCTGTGGGAAAAAGCATCGCGGGATCTCACGCCAGATCGTCGCGTGAGCCTTCAAAGGAAAATGTATGGGCGAATTATAACGGGTTCGGTTTCGGCCCGAATTCCGTCGGATTGGTGAAACAATAAAAAAGCGGTGTGTTTCACGTGAAACACACCGCTTCCAGAGACAGCAACCAGCGAATAAAGTGCGGGCTTACGCGACCCTTTTAGCCAAGCCGAGATAGGTTTCGATCACGCGCTGATTATGCGCGAGGTCGGTCGCCGGTCCTTCTAGCGCCAGTTCGCCGGTTTCCAGCACGTAACCGTAGTCCGAGATCTGCAACGCAGCGCGCGCATTCTGCTCGATCAGCAGCGTCGCAACGCCCGTCCGCCGTAGCGCGCTGATGATGTGGAAGATTTCCTTTACGATCAGCGGCGCGAGACCGAGGCTCGGTTCATCCAGCATCAGCAGATCGGGCTTGCCCATCAACGCGCGCCCGACAGCGAGCATCTGCCGCTCGCCACCGGACAGCGTGCCGGCCGCCTGCTTGCGCCGCTCTTTGAGTCGCGGAAACAGCTCAAACACTGGTTCCAGCTGATCGAGAAAGTTGCGCTCCCCTGCCCGCTTGCGTCGATACGCGCCAAGCAGCAGGTTATCTTCGACCGTCATCGACGCGAACAACTCGCGCTTTTCCGGCACCAGACACATCCCGAGCGCGACCCGCTTTTCGACCGGCACCGCGCTGACGTCGTCACCCTGATAGGTAATCGCGCCTTTGGCATGCCCGGAGGTCGGCAATGCGCCCATGATCGCATTCAGCAGCGTCGACTTGCCGGCCCCGTTCGGCCCGATCACGGAGACGATCTGCCCCGCCCGCACCTTGATCGCCACATTGTGCAGCGCCTCGACCTTGCCATAGCGGACCGACAAATGGTCCACTTCGAGAATCGGCCCCGCCGCCGCTGCGCCGGTCGTCGTCGTGTTTTCCATCATTCCACCCCACCCAGATACGCCTCGAGCACCGCCGGATCCTGCTGCACTTCCTGTGGCAGACCTGCGGCGATCCGCGTGCCGAATTCCATGACCACAAGCCGGTCCGTCAGATTCATCACGAAATCCATGTCGTGCTCGACGAGCAGTACGCTCATGCCCTCCGCCTTCAGCCGGCGCAGCAGATCAGCGAGCTGCAGCTTTTCCTGATAGCGCAGACCGGCCGCTGGTTCGTCGAGCAATAGCAGAGTCGGATCGCAGCATAGCGCGCGCGCAATTTCGAGAATCCGCTGCTGACCGAGCGCGAGGCTCCCCGCTTCGTCATACATATGCTGTTCGAGGCCGACCCGGCGAATCTGCCGTGCGGCTTCGGCCATCAGTCGCGCTTCTTCCGCGCCGTTTAGCCGTACGACGCTGCGCCACACGCCGGCATGGCCACGCAGATGCGCGCCGATCGCGACGTTCTCGAGCACGGTCATGCCCGGCAGCAGCTTCACGTGCTGGAACGTCCGGCCGATTCCGCGCTTGACAATTTCACGTGAACTCAGCGCATCGACGCGCTCGCCGCGGAAGGTGATCTCGCCGCTCGTCGGCTGGAGCACGCCGGTCACGAGATTGAAGGTCGTCGATTTACCTGCGCCATTCGGTCCGATCAACCCGATGATCTGCCCCGCTTTGACCTCGAAGCTCACATCGTTCACCGCGACGAGGCCGCCGAACTGCTTGCGCGCCATGTTCACCGTCAGCAGGTCTTCGCCGGCCTGCGGCTTGTTGCGCTGCGGCAGAGGTTCCGCATGGTCGGCGAGATGCGCACGCGAGCCGCGCGGGAAGAAGCGCGCGACGAACGGCCACACGCCCTGTCGCGCGTACTGCAGCAGCAACACCATGACGATCCCGAACACGATCACTTCGAAGTTGCCGTTCTCGCCGAGCAGTTTCGGCAGCAGCGTCTGCAGATAGTCCTGCAGCACGGTCAGGATCGCCGCGCCGAGCACCGCGCCCCAGACATGCGAGACGCCGCCCACGACCGCCATGAACAGAAACTCGATGCCGTGATTCAGGCCGAAGGGCGTGGGGTTCACCGCGCGTTGCAAGTGCGCATACAGAAAGCCAGACACCGACGCGAGCACCGCCGCATAGACGAAGATCACGACGCGCATCCAGCCGGTGTTGACACCCATCGACTCGGCCATCAGACCACCGCCGCGCAGCGCGCGAATCGCGCGACCCGGCCGACTATTAAGCAGATTCTGAACAGAGACGACCGCACCGAGCACGACCACCCAGATCAGGTAATAGATATGGCGGCCTGACTCGAGGTTTATCCCAAAAACATTCAAAACCGGGATGCCGTTGATGCCGTCGTACTTGCCAAGCATGTCCAGATTGCCGAACAGGTAAAACAGCGCGAGCCCCCACGCGATCGTGCCGAGCGGCAGGAAGTGGCCCGACAGACGCATCGTCACGAGACCGACCATCAGCGCGATCAGCGCAGTGACGATCACGCCGGCGATCAGCGCGAGCCACGGCGAGACGCCGAAGTTCGTCGTCAGATACGCGGTCGCATAGGCGCCGATGCCGACGAACGCGGCCTGCCCGAAGCTCGTCATGCCGCCGATACCGGTCAACAGCACGAGGCCGATCGCGACGATCGAATACAGGCCGATGTAGTTCAGCAACGTGACCCAGTACTCGGGCACATGAATCGGGTGCGGCAGCACCGGCAACGCGAACAGTACGATGAGGAACAACCAGAAGAACTTCTTTTGCATGATCCGTTTCATCGCGTCACTCCACTTCCTCTTCGGCGTGCGGGCTCGCAAGACTGCGCCACAGCAGCACCGGGATGATCAGCGTGAACACGATCACTTCCTTATAAGCACTGGCCCAGAACGACGAATACGACTCGAGCAGACCCACCAGGATCGAGCCGGCCGCCGCGAGCGGATAGCTGACCAAACCGCCGATGATCGCGCCCACGAAGCCCTTCAAACCGATCAGGAAGCCCGAGTCGTAGTAGATCGTGGTGAGCGGTGCGACGAGGATGCCGCACAGTGCGCCAAGCCCCGCGGCGAGCGTGAACGCGAGACGTCCCGCCTGCGTCGTGCCGATGCCGACGAGTCGCGCGCCGAGCCGGTTCACCGACGTCGCGCGCAACGCCTTGCCCGAGATCGATCGATCGAAGTACAGATACAGCGCGCCGATCAGCACGACCGCGGTGCCGATCACCCACAGGCTCTGCCCGGAGATCGACAGCGTGCCGATGTTGAACGTCGTATCGGAAAACGCGTTGGTGCGCGAGCCCTCCGCGCCGAACATCACGAGGCCGAGACCGACCATGGCGAAATGCACGGCCACCGCGACGATCAACAGCAGCAGCGTGGTCGCCTCCGCGATCGGCTCATACGCGAGCCGATAAACGAACGGTCCCATCGGAATCACGATCAGCAGCGTCAGCGCGATCTGCACGATCATCGGCAGCGGTTGCAGGAAGATGCCGCGCGTGAGCGCGTAGACCGCGATCGGGAACAGCAGGTACTTCCCTGCCACCACAGGCAGCGTACGTGCCGCATGACGGCGCCGCTCCGCATGCCGCAACACGGCCGCCGTCTCGACGACGAAGCATGCGGCGCCCATCGCCATCAACAGCCAGCAGGTGGCCGGAAACTTCTGCGTCTGAAGTGCGGCGAGCGTCAACGCGCCGTACGATACGAACTCCCCTTGCGGGATGAAGATCACCCGCGTGACGGAGAACACCAGCACCAGCGCAAGCGCGAGCAGCGCGTAGATCGCGCCGGTCGTGATGCCGTCCTGCGCAAGAATCGCCGCAATTGATAGATCCATACTTCTTCGTCCTGAAGCGTCGAAATCGAAAATCCGGGAAACGGTCGTGACGGCTCGGCTCGTAGTCGGCCAACGACCTGCAATATCTGAAAAGACGACCGCCGCGCCGGGACACGGCGCGGCGGTCGATGCCATTGTCGTCGAACACAATGGCAATGCGGCGTCATGCACCGCAGATTGCGCGAGGGGCGCGTACAGCTATTTGTCTTTGTAGATGGTCTTAATCGTTCTGCAGCTTCCACTTGCCGTCGACGATCTGCACGATCACGCGGGCGCGCTGGTCGAGGCCGTTGTGGTCGGTCGCGGTGGTGTTCATGATGCCGTGCGACACCGGCAGCTCCTTGATGTTTTCGAGCGCGTTGCGCAGCGCCTGGCGGAACTCGGGCGTGCCGGGCTGCGCGCTCTTCAGGGCGACAGGAATCGCGGCCTGAAGCATCTGGCCGGCATCCCAGGCGTGACCGCCGAAGGTGGCGACCGAACCCGCGCCATACGCCTTCTCATACGCAATCTTGTAGGCCTCCGACGACTTCTTCACCGGGTTCGAATCCGGCAACTGATCGACGACGAGTATCGGACCGGCCGGCAGCAGCTCGCCTTCGCAATCCTTGCCGCACACACGCAGGAAGTCGTTGTTCGCGACACCGTGCGTCTGATAGATCTTGCCCTTGTAGCCACGCTCCTTCAGCGTCTTCGCCGGCAGCGCCGACGGGGTGCCCGAGCCCGCGATCAGCACCGCATCGGGATTCGCCCCCATCGTCTTCAACACCTGGCCCGTCACCGATGCATCGGTGCGGTTGAAGCGCTCGTTCGACACGATCTTCAGGTTGTGCGCTTTCGCCGCAGCGTTGAACGTCGCGTTCCAGCTCTCCCCGTATGCATCGGAGAAGCCGATGAACCCGACCGTCTTCACGCCGTGACGCTGCATGTAGTCAGCGATGGCATCGGCCATCAGGCTGTCGTTCTGAGGCGGTTTGAACGCCCATGCGCGCTTCGCATCCATCGGCTGGATGATCGCGGCCGATGCAGCGAGCGAGATCACCGGCGTCTTGCCTTCGGCGGCGGGATCGAGCATGGCGAGCGAATTCGGCGTGACGGTCGAGCCGATGATCGCGTCGACGTGATCTTCGTCGATCAGCTTGCGCGTGTTCTGAACGGCCTTGCTGGTATCCGACCCGTCGTCGAGAATGATGTATTGCACGCTCTTGCCGCCGATCTCCTTCGGCAGCAGCGCGATCGTGTTCTTCTCAGGAATCCCGAGCGATGCGGCCGGCCCTGTCGTCGACAGCGTGACACCGATCTTCACCTGCGCGAATGCCGCCCCCGCGCCGCACATCAGCGCCATCGCGATGCCGGTGCGTACCCAATGCCTTGTCATTTTCATTGCGAGTCTCCAAACGCCTTGAAATGCGCCTATCCGTGAGCCGGCTTGCTGGGCCGGGTGTCTGAATCTATTGAGCGGAACCGGGTGTGCCAAGCATGGTTTTCCCTGCTCGACGCGCATCCGCCTCATATGCCGCGTTTCTATGCCGCGGTTGTGTTTCGATCAGCCACTCATAAACCACTAATATGTTAGTAGCTTGCGTTCTGCAATATCAACGGTCAAGAGAGCGCGCGCCAAGTGCGGGTTTGTCCTGAAGCAGCGAAACCACACTTTGACGCGCCGCAGACGCCCGGTCAGGGCAATAAAAAAGACGCGTCAACCGCACGCGTCTTTTTCGATGAGATCCCGTGGCGCAGAGCCTTCGCTCAGTCGCCGGCGAGCTTCCACTTGCCGTCGACGATCTGCACCATCACGCGCGCCCGCTGATCAAGGCCGGCATGGTCGCTCGCGCTCATGTTGAAGATGCCATGCGACGCGGGCAGATCCTTCGTGCCTTCGAGCGCGGCGCGCAACGCCTCACGGAATGCGGGCGTGCCGGGCTGGCCCTTCTTCAACGCGAGCGGGATCGCGTGCTGCAGCAACAGGCCCGCGTCCCATGCGTGACCGCCGAACGTCGACACCGAGCCCGCGCCATCCGCGCTTTCATACGCGTGCTTGTACGCAAGCGCGCTCTTCTTCACCGAATTCGCATCGGGCAGTTGCTCGGCCACCAGCAGCGGGCCGGCGGGCAGCCACGTGCCATCGCAATCCTTGCCGCACACGCGCAGGAAGTCGTTGTTCGCGACCCCGTGCGTCTGATAGTACTTGCCCTTGTAGCCGCGCTCCTTCAGCGTTTTCTGCGGCAGCGCGGCCGGCGTGCCCGCGCCCGCGATAAGCACCGCGTCCGGGTTCTGCGAGATCATCTTCAGCACCTGGCCCGTGACCGATGCATCGTTGCGCGCAAAGCGCTCGTTCGCGACGATCTTGATCTTCGCAAGGTCAGCGGCCTTGCTGAATTCCTTGAACCAGCTCTCGCCGTATGCATCGGAAAAGCCGATGAACGCGACCGTCTTCACGCCGTGATTCGCCATGTGCTGCGCGATCGCGGTAGCCATCAGGATGTCGTTTTGCGGCGTCTTGAAGACCCATGCGCGTTTCGGGTCCATCGGCTCGACGATGCCCGCGGCCGCGGCCATAGAGATCATCGGCGTAGAGGTTTCGGCGGCGACGTCCATCATTGCGAGCGAGTTCGGCACGACGGTCGAGCCAATCAGCGCATCGACGTGATCTTCGCTAGTGAGCTTGCGGGTGTTCTTGACCGCCTGGGTGGAGTCGGTCGCGTCGTCGAGTACGATGTAGTCGATTTTCTGGCCTGCTACTTCTTTCGGCAGCAGCGCGATCGTGTTCTTTTCCGGAATCCCGAGTGAGGCGGCAGGCCCTGTTGCCGACACGGTGACGCCGATTTTCACGTCCGCGAATGCATGGCCGCTCCATGCAGCCGAAACTCCGGTAGCGACCGCCGCCGCGCTGATCCATCGCAATGCCGACTTCATCCTGCTCCTCTATTAACCCCGTTATTCAATTGCAATTAAATCCGCGGATTTAATTGCCGACCCATTGGTCGGTGAATACCGAGTTTAGCGGACGCGCGCGCCGCACCGCAAGCAGCTCGCAGGCTTGTGACGTTGAAATACTGCGCCTCGCGCAGAACAAAAGATGGCTTGTGGATTAGCCGGACACTGCGCCGAAGAAATTCGAAAGCGCAAATGAAAAAGCGCTGTTGGATATCAATCCAACAGCGCTTTCTTCAGGGCACTGAGTGCCTCAATTGTCTCCTCGTTCTCCACCTGCAAATTCGTGGTGCATCAGAACTGGGTGAAGATTAAACGACCGCCTAAGCCGCAACAACTAGCAATTACCCTAGTGGTGCACTGCGGCACCGAATTGGGGCGGGCTCGGCGGATTTACGTCGCGCAGTTTGCCACAAATTCGCTCAACCCTCTGATTCAGCGGACCTTCAGCAAGACGCGCAATTAGATCGGATACCGAAGAAATTGCCTATCGCACTGCATCAACCATATGACCATGCCGGCGCAATCAAACAGACAATCTCACGCCCGCAGCGGCCGCACGCGTGCGACGATCTCCCCAACGATACCGCGTCGGAACGCCAGCACACATGCGATAAAGATCAGCCCGGTGACGATCGTCACCGACTCGCCGAGAGAGCGGAACCAGTCGATGCCGGTCACCGACGCCAGCGCCGAGCCGATATCGCCGAGCCGGTCTTCGAGCGACACGATTAGCGCCGCGCCAAGCAAGGGGCCGAACAGCGTGCCCATGCCACCTACCAGCGTCATCAGGATCACGAGGCCGGACATCGTCCAATACGCATCGCTCAGCGTTTCGAAGCCTTGCACGAGCACCTTCAGCGAACCAGCCAGACCCGCGAGGCCAGCCGACAGAACGAATGCGAGCAGCTTGAAACGGTCGGTGTCATAGCCGAGTGACACCGCGCGCGGCTCGTTTTCCTTGATCGCGACGAGCACCTGCCCGAACGGCGAATGCACGATGCGCACGATCAGCAGGAACGCTGCGACGATCACCGCGAGCACGACGAAATACAGCGCGACATCCGAAGACAGATCGAGCAGGCCGAACAGCTTGCCGCGCGGCACGCCTTGCAGGCCGTCTTCACCGTGGGTGAACGGTGCCTGCAGGAACACGAAGTAGACCATCTGCGCGAGCGCGAGCGTCACCATCGCGAAGTAGATGCCCTGACGGCGAATCGCGAAGAAGCCGACGACGAGCCCAAGCAGCGTCGCCGCCGCGGTGCCGCTCACGACGCCGAGCTCCGGAGAAAAGCCGAGCGTCTGCATCGCATAGCCGGTCAAGTAGCCGGCCGACGCAAGGAACATCGCGTGTCCAAAGGACAGCAAGCCCGTATAGCCGATCAGCAGATTGAAGGCGGCCGCAAACAGCGCGAAGCACAGCACCTTCATCACGAAGAGCGGATAGATGCCGACCACCGGCGCCGCGAGCAGCACGATCAGCAGCAGACCGTAGAGCACTTTTCTCTGCATCATTTTTCCCTGCCGAAGAGACCCGCCGGACGCACGAGCAGCACGAGCGCCATGATCACGAAGACGACGGTCGCCGACGCTTCGGGGTAGTACACACGCGTCAGTCCTTCGATTACGCCGAGCATCAGGCCGGTCAGAATCGAGCCCATGATCGAGCCCATCCCGCCGATCACGACCACCGCGAATACGGTGATGATCATCGGCTGGCCCATCAGCGGCGACACCTGAATCACCGGTGCCGCGAGCACGCCGGCAAACGCCGCGAGCGCGACGCCAAAGCCGTAGGTCAGCGTGATCATCAGCGGCACGTTGACGCCGAACGCCTCGACGAGTTTCGGGTTCTCGGTGCCCGCGCGCAAATACGCGCCAAGCCGCGTCTTCTCGATCACGAACCACGTCGCGAAGCACACGGCGAGCGATGCGACGACCACCCACGCGCGGTAGTTCGGCAGGAACATGAAGCCGAGATTGGTCGCGCCCGACAGCGCCGACGGCACGTCGTACGGCTGGCCCGACGAGCCGTAGATCGAATGGAACACGCCTTCGATCACGAGCGTGAGACCGAACGTCAGCAACAGGCCATACAGATGATCGAGCTTGTAAAGCCAGCGCAGCATCGAGCGCTCGATCGCGATGCCGACGAGCCCGACGATCAGCGGCGCGAGCACCAGCATCACCCAGTACGGCAGATTGAAATACGACAGCCCCATCCACGCGAGCATTGCGCCGAGCATGAACAACGCGCCATGCGCGAAGTTGATCACGTTGAGCAGGCCGAAAATCACTGCCAGCCCGAGGCTCAGAATCGCGTAGAACGAGCCGTTCACGAGCCCGAGCAGAAGCTGGCTCAGCATCGCCGGTAGCGGAACGCCAAAGATGTCCATTGAAGCCCTTAGCCCTTCAAGCCATCGTCAAGGTGAGATCGGTCACACACGATCCGGCCGGCACGCGACGAGCGGACGCTGCCCGTCACCTGCGGCATCTGAAACGCTCAACCGCCGGCGCGTGCCCCTGCACCACCGGCGGTTCTCTCAGGTCCGCGCGCTCCGCGACCGCTTACTCTGGGCCCGCGCTTACTTCCACAGCGCGCAGCGGGTCTGTGCCTTGGTCGTGAAGGCCTGATCGCCCGGAATCGTTGCAGTGATCTTGTAGTAGTCCCACGGCTCCTTCGATTCGGCCGGCGTCTTCACCTGCATCAGGTACATGTCGTGAATCATGCTGCCGTCCTGACGGATGTAGCCCTTCGCGTAGAAGTCGTCGATCCCGGTCTTGCGCAGCTGCGCCATCACCTTGTCCGAATCGGTCGAGCCGACCGCCTGCACCGCCTTCAGATAGTTCATCGTCGCCGAGTAGTCAGCAGCCTGCAGGCTCGACGGCATCTTCTTCATCTTGTCGAAGTAGCGCTGCGACCATTTGCGCGTGTCGGCGTTCTTGTTCCAGTACCAGCTGTCGGTCAGCACGAGACCTTGCGTCGTTTCGAGACCGAGGCTGTGCACGTCGTTGATGAACATCAGCAACGCGGCGAGCTTCATCGTCTTCGTGATGCCGAATTCCTTCGAGGCCTTGATCGAGTTGATGGTGTCGCCGCCCGCGTTCGCGAGCCCGAGGATCTGCGCCTTCGATGCCTGCGCCTGCAGCAGGAACGAAGAGAAATCCGACGCCGACAGCGGATGACGCACCTCACCCAGCACCTGACCGCCGTTCGCCTTCACGACGTCCGAGGTCGCTTTTTCGAGCGCCTTGCCGAATGCGTAGTCTGCCGTCAGGAAGTACCACGTCTTGCCGCCCTGCTTCGTCACCGCCGAGCCCGTGCCGTTCGCGAGCGCAGTCGTGTCATAGGCGTAGTGGATCGTGTACGGCGTGCATTGCTCGTTGGTCAGCGTATCGGCGCCGGCGCCCACGTTGATGTAGATCTTGTGCTTCTCGCCCGCGACGGTGTTCATCGCCAGAGCAGTCGCCGAGTTCGTGCCGCCGATCAGCAAGTCGAGGCCATCACGGTCGAACCATTCGCGAGCCCGCGACGCCGCGATGTCCGCCTTGTTCTGGTGATCCGCGTACAGCACCGTGATCGGCTTGCCGTTGACCTTGCCGCCGAAGTCGGCCACCGCCATCCGGATCGCTTCAAGACCGCCCTGCCCGTCGATGTCCGCGTACAGTCCCGACAGATCCGTGATGAAGCCGATCTTCACGGCATCGTCGGCCGCTTGCGCGCTGCCCAGCGTCAGCGCGGTGCCGGCGGCGATCGCGAAACAGAGTGAGGCAAGCCGCGCGAGTGGGTTCTTTTTCATGCGTGTCTCCTGGTTCTTCGCTTGTGGTTATCAGAGGCAGTCGGGCGTGAGTGAGTCCGTGTCTATACGCCCAGTAAGTCATGTAGTACCGGCATCTTGCCTTCGAGCTCACTGGCCCCGAAATGCTCGACGATCATGCCGTGCTCCATCACATAGAAACGATCCGCGAGCGGCGCGGCGAAGCGGAAGTTCTGCTCCACCATGACGATCGTGTAGCCGCGTGCCTTCAGCGTGACGATCATGCGCGCGAGCGCCTGTACGATCACGGGCGCGAGCCCTTCCGAGATTTCATCGAGCAGCAGCAGATTTGCGCCGGTGCGCAGAATCCGCGCGACCGCGAGCATCTGCTGTTCGCCGCCGGAGAGCCGCGTGCCCTGACTCATGCGACGCTCGTAGAGGTTCGGGAACATCGCGTAGATTTCCTCGAGCGACATCATGTGCGCCTTGTCGCCGACGGGCGGCGGCAGCAGCAGATTTTCCTCGCACGACAGGCTCGAAAAAATGCCGCGTTCTTCCGGGCAATAGCCGATCCCGCAATGCGCGATGCGATGCGTGGGAAGATCGATCGTTTCGCGTCCGCCGATACGGATCGATCCGGTGCGGCGACCCGTGAGGCCCATGATCGCGCGCAACGTCGTCGTGCGGCCCGCGCCATTGCGCCCGAGCAGCGTCACGACCTCGCCGCGGCCGATCGACAGATCCACCCCATGCAGAATGTGGGATTCCCCGTACCAGGCTTGCAGTCCCGCAATTTCCAGCGCGGGTGCGCCGCTTTTCGTTTCGTTCGCTTCGAGGCCTTCGCGCTCGACCGTCGTATTCATGCGTGGGCTCCGGCGAGCGCCGCGTCGGCGCTGCCCATGTAGGCTTGCATCACGAGCGGATTCTTCGACACTTCCGCGTAGCTGCCTTCGGCGAGCACTTCACCCCGTTGCAGCACGGTGATCGTGTCGGAGATACCGGCGATCACGTTCATGTTGTGCTCGACCATCAGGATCGTACGGCCCGCTGATACCTTTTTGATCAGCGCGGTCACGCGGTCGACGTCCTCATGACCCATACCTTGCGTCGGCTCGTCGAGCAGCATCAGCTCCGGCTCCATCGCGAGCGTGGTCGCGATTTCGAGCGCGCGCTTGCGGCCGTATGCAAGCTCGACCGTCAATACATCGGCGAAATCGGTCAGGCCGACCTGGGTCAGCAGATCCATCGCGCGATCGTTCAGACGCTGCAGCGTACGTTCGCTCTTCCAGAAGTGAAACGCAGTGCCGAGCGAGCGCTGCAAACCAATTCGCACATTCTGCAATGCCGTCAGATGCGGAAATACCGCGGAGATCTGGAATGAACGGATGATGCCGCGCCGCGCGATCTGCGCAGGACGTTCGCCGGTGATATCGACGCCGTTGAAAACGATCTGACCCGCGGTGGGCTCGAGAAATTTGGTGAGCAGATTGAAGCAGGTGGTCTTGCCGGCTCCATTGGGGCCGATCAGCGCATGGATCGAGCCACGGCGCACGCGCAGGTTCACGCCGTTCACGGCGACAAAGCCTTTGAACTCACGGGTGAGGCCGCGCGTTTCGAGAATCGTATCGCCGAGAATCATGTTCCCTTCCCTACGAAGTAAGGCGAAGCACTACGATCTTTCCGCGCGAAGCTCTGCGCGACTTGTTATGTTGGCGGCACCCCTTGCCGCTCCTTGACGTGCTGCACCAATCTGGAAGTTGGGCATGGCGCGGCACGCAGCATCGCTGTCATTGTCGCGCCAATGATGCAGCGCATTCATTGGGATTTGCACTAAGTGAATGAGGCCCGCGCCGTGCGTACGCGCAGCATGTCACACAGACGACATCGACGCGGCGACACGCGTTGGCGCGGCCACGCTGCCGCTCACGCGCGCGCGGCGATCCTCGCGGATCATGTCGCTCGCGCGCTCGGCGATCATCAGCGTCGGCGAATTTGTGTTGCCCGACGTGATGTTGGGCATCACCGAGGCATCGACGACACGCAAGCCTTCGACTCCGAAAACGCGTAGGCGGTTGTCGACGACCGCGGCGGGATCGTCGCCCGTGCCCATGCGGCAGGTGCCGACCGGATGAAAGATCGTCGTGCCGACCGCGCCGGCGGCCTGCTGCAGTTCTTCTTCGCTCTGATACTGGAGGCCCGGCAAAATTTCCCGCGGTTGATAGCGCGCGAGCGCGGGTGCCGCGACGATACGACGCGTGAGCCGTAGCGCCTTCGCGGCGACGTGTCGGTCGTAATCGGTCGACAGATAATTCGGCGCGATCAACGGCGGCGCAGCGGCATCGGCCGACGCGATATGGATGCTGCCGCGCGACGTCGGGCGCAGATGACACACCGAAGCCGTGAACGCGTTGAAGCGATGCAGCGGTTCACCGAAGCGATCGAGCGACAAAGGCTGCACGTGATACTCGAGATCGGGTCGCGTGAGCGAGCGATCGTCGGCGTCGGACTTCGCGAACGCACCGAGTTGCGACGGCGACATCGACATCGGTCCGCTCTGAAACAACGCGTACTGCATGCCGATCATCAGCTTGCCCCACCAGTGCGCGGAGATCGTATTCAGCGTGCGCACGCCCTGCACCTGATACGCCATGCGCAGTTGCAGATGGTCCTGCAGATTTTCGCCGACGCCGCGCAGATCGTGAACGACCTCGATGCCGAGATTCTGGAGACGCGCGCCATTGCCGACGCCGGACAGTTCGAGCAATTGCGGCGAGTTCACCGCGCCAGCGGAAAGGATGACTTCGCAACGCGCTTTGGCGAGATAGTCGACCTCGCCGCCACGATATTCGACACCGTTGCAGCGGCGGCCATCGAACACGACACGCTGCGTGTGGGCACCGGTAATGACCGTCAGATTCCCGCGCTTCAACGCGG
The DNA here is from genome assembly GCA_000173575.1 of Burkholderia sp. H160. Classification (GTDB taxonomy): domain Bacteria; phylum Pseudomonadota; class Gammaproteobacteria; order Burkholderiales; family Burkholderiaceae; genus Paraburkholderia. The sequence goes on from ABYL01000007.1 coordinate 93,679, forward strand.
GCCGCAAAAATGCCTTCGATGCATTCCAGCGAATACCGCGTTTCTGATTGACGTCGAAGTAGCCGACGCCGGTGTTGTCGCCGCGATTGAAATCGTCAGTGGCGGGAATGCCGGTTTGCTGCGCGGCTTGCGCGAATTCTTCGAGAATCTTCCATTTGAGGCGCTGTTTTTCGACGCGCCACGGTCCGCCCGCGCCGTGCGATTCGGTGGTGCCGCCGTAGTGATCCTCGCTGCGTCTGAAGATCGGCAGCACCGCGTCCCATGACCATGTTCTGTCGTTCGTCACGCGCGCCCATTCGTCGTAGTCTTCGCGCTGGCCGCGCATATAGATCATGCCGTTGATCGATGAACTGCCGCCGAGCACGCGTCCACGCGGATACGACAGCGCGCGGCCGTTCAGACCCGGCTCGGCCTGCGTCTTATACAGCCAGTCCGTGCGCGGATTGCCGATGCAGTACAGATAGCCGACCGGCACGTGAATCCAGTGGTAGTCGTCTTTGCCGCCGGCTTCGAGCAGCAGCACGTGGATGTCGGGATCTTCGGTGAGCCGGTTCGCCAGCACGCAGCCCGCGGTGCCCGCGCCGACAATGATGTAGTCGAACTCGCCTTCGAGCTGCCGTGTGCTCGCTGGCGTATTGTCGCTATGACTCATCGTTCAGTCTCCTAAGCATTTTTGCCGCGCATGCGTGGACGCTCGAGCGCCCCCACGCATGCGCGGCGACCCGCTTTTATTTTTTTCCTGGTGCGCGTGCGGACTTGATGTCGCGCGAAGCCGCCGCCTATTTGGCAACCGGCATCGTGAATTCAGCGCCCTTCGCGATGCTGTCGGGCCAGCGCTGCATGATGCTCTTGTAGCGCGTGTAGAAGCGCACGCCTTCCTCGCCGTACGCGTGATGATCGCCGAACAGCGACCTCTTCCAGCCGCCGAACGAATGCCAGGCCATCGGCACCGGAATCGGCACGTTGATGCCGACCATGCCAATCTCGATCTGCCGCGAAAACGCGCGCGCAATGCCGCCATCGGACGTGAACAGCGACACCCCGTTCGCAAACTGATTCGCGTTGATCAGCTCGACCGCGGAGGCGAAGTCCGGCACGCGCACGACGCACAGAACCGGTCCGAAAATTTCCTCACGATAGATCTTCATGTCGGTTGAGACGTCGTCGAACAGCGTGCCGCCGAGGAAAAAGCCCTTCTCGTGCCCCGCGACCTGATGACCGCGCCCATCGACAACGAGCTTCGCGCCCGCCGCGACGCCAGCGTCGATATAGCCGACCACTTTGTCGCGATGCGCGCCGGTCACGAGCGGCCCCATCTCGGCGGCCGCTTCCATGCCGTTGAGAATCTTCAGGCTCTTCACGCGCGGCGTCAGACGCTCGATCAGCTCATCGGCGATATGCCCCACTGCGACCGCCACCGAAATCGCCATGCAGCGTTCGCCGGCCGAACCGTAGGCAGCACCGATCAGTGCGTCGACGGCCTGATCGAGATCGGCGTCGGGCATCACGACGAGGTGATTCTTGGCCCCGCCCAACGCCTGTACACGCTTGCCGTGCTTCGTGCCTTCCGTGTAGATATATTCGGCGATCGGCGTCGAGCCGACGAACGACAGCGCGCTGACTTCCGGATGCGCGAGCAGCGCGTCGACCGCGACCTTGTCGCCGTGCACGACGTTGAACACGCCGTCCGGCAAGCCCGCTTCCTTCAGCAGTTCGGCGAGCCGGTTCGACGCGGACGGATCGCGTTCGGACGGCTTCAGCACGAAGGTGTTGCCGCACGCGAGCGCGACGGGGAACATCCAGCACGGCACCATCATCGGGAAATTGAACGGCGTGATGCCCGCGACCACGCCGAGCGGCTGACGCAGATTCCAGTTGTCGATGCCCCCGCCAATCTGATCGGTGAAGTCGGTCTTCAACAGATTCGGGATGCCACACGCAAATTCGACGATTTCGATGCCGCGCATCACCTCGCCTTTCGCGTCGGAAAATACCTTGCCGTGCTCGCGCGTGATCAGCTCCGCCAGTTCGTCGTGGTGGCGGTCGAGCAATTCCTTGAACTTGAACAGCACACGCGCGCGTTTGATCGGCGCGGTTTCGCTCCATGCGGGAAACGCAGCTTTCGCGGCGGCGACCGCGGCGTCCACCTCGGCGACGCTCGCGAGCGGCACACGCGCACTGACGCTGCCGAGCGCCGGATTGAAGACGTCGCCGAAGCGCCTGCTCGTGCCTTCGACGGTCTTGCCGTTGATGAAATGGCTCAGCGCGCGTGCGCTCGCCGTGCTGCGCCCGGCTTCGTTCGGCGCAGTTTCGTTCGGATATGTCTCGCTCATCTCGTGCCTCGTCCTGTGAAATCGTCCGCTTCGCGCTCGATACTGCGCGCCAAAGCATGCTCAATGCCAAGCGTACGGCGCTTACGGGCGACAAATCCAATGAGTAATGCTCAATTGCGCTATAAGCCGCGCTAATATCAGGTTATGGATCTGACTCTGCTTAGGGCCTTCGTCACCGTCGCACGCGAGGGCAACCTCACGCGTGCCGCGGTGCAACTGCACCTGACCCAACCTGCCGTCAGCCTGCAAATCAAGCACTTGCAGGAGACGCTCGGCGTGACGCTGTTCACGCGGACTTCGCACGGGCTCGCGCTGACGCGCGACGGCCAGGCGCTGTTGCCGCACGCCGAACGCGCGCTCGGCGCGGCAGCCGACGTACAACGCGCGGCCCAGACACTGCGCCAGGAAGTGCGCGGCCGCCTGCGCATCGGCACCATTCTCGACCCAGAGTTTCTGCGCCTCGGTGGCTTCCTGAAGCAGCTCGTCGAGACCTGGCCGCAGATCGAAACCGCACTGCGCCACGGCATGTCGGGCTGGGTGCGCGAGCAGATTCGCGCGGGCGAACTCGACGTCGGTTACTACATCGGCCTGCCGTCCGACGACGACACCCGCGACGGCGCCACGTTTCACGCGGTCACGCTTACGCATTTCCAGTATCGCGTGCTCGCGCCGGCGGGCTGGAAAGATCGCGTGAAGGGTGCGCGTGACTGGCGCTCACTCGCGGCGCTGCCGTGGATCTGGACGCCGCCGGCGTCCGCGCACAACCGGCTACTGTCGCGGTGCTTCGGCGAGGCGGGCGTGAAACCGGTCAAGGTGGCCGAGGTGGACCAGGAGCCGTCGATGCTCGATCTGGTCAAATCGGGCGTCGGTCTCACGCTCGCCCGCGACGCGACCGCGATCGCCGAGGCGCATGCGCACGCGCTGACGATCGTCGACGGCATCACGGTGCCGACGCAGTTAAGCTTCATCACGCTCGACGAGCGCAAGGACGAGCCGGCCATCGCCGCGGCGTTGAAGCTGATCGAACAGCAGTGGGCGATCTGAGCGGGCGCGGTCCGGCTCGCGTTGCGATATGAGTCTCGCTAATGCCCGCCCCTCTCCCATCTGGCCAGCGCGCTGAAACCAGTTCGTCACGAAGTGTTTGCTAGATTGTCGGTTTGCGCTCGCGCCGCGGCCTCGCTCCGCTTTCCGTTCCGCCTGACTTTGTCCTTCCATCCACAGGAGCCTGACATGGCACGCAACATCGAAATCAAAGCCCGCGCCCAGAATTTCGACCAACTGCGCGAGCGCGCCGCGCAGATCGCGACGGAGGCGCCGCTGATCTTCCGCCAGCAGGACTTTTTCTACGACGTGCCGCGCGGCCGCCTGAAGTTGCGTCAGTTCGACGACGGCACGCCGGCCGAGCTGATCTTCTACCAGCGCGACGACCGCGACGCCCCGAAGGCGTCGTACTACACGCGCAGTCCGGTGACGAACCCCGAAGCGATGCACAATCTGCTCGCGACCGCGCTGACCACGCGCGGCATCGTCTCGAAGGAGCGGCATGTGTATCTGATCGGGCGCACGCGGATTCATCTGGATCGTGTCGACGGTCTCGGCGACTTCGTCGAACTCGAAGTGGTGCTCGCGCAGGACGACGATGAAGAAGGCGGCCACGCCGAAGCGCGCGCGTTGTTCAAAAGCCTCGGCGTGTCCGAAGCGGATCTGGTGCCGGTCGCATATGTCGATCTGCTCAATGCCGAAGACGGGTCGAAGCAGGCGGCATAAAGCCTGGGGCACCGCCGGCGACCTCGTCAAACCCTCAACCGGCTGCCGCCCCCGGCGCCAGATGCCCCAGCGGCAACGGCCCGTTCCGCTTGAACGTGGTCAGCACGATATTCGAGCGGACGCTATCGACGCCCGGCACGCGCATCAGCTTCTTCATCACGAAGGTCGACAGGTAATTCAGATCCGGCGCGACGATGCGCAGCAGATAGTCGGCATCGCCGACGACTGCATGACATTCGAGCACTTCGGGCAGCACGTCGATCTGCTGCTGAAACTGCTCGATGATCGAATCGCCGTGATGCTTCAACTTCAGGCTCGTGAAAGCGGTGACGCCGAGCCCGAGCTTTTCGGGCCGCAACACGACGCGATAGCCATCCACCACACCGACCTGTTCCAGCCGCTGCAAGCGCCGCCCGATCTGCGACGGCGACAGCGGCACCTGCTCGGCCAGCTGCTGATGCGTGGCACGGCCAAAGCGCTGCAGCACGTCGAGCAGCGCGAGATCGAAGTGGTCGAGTTCGAGCATGTTTATTTCCCGCATTGATTGGCTATTTGATGCACGATTATTGCATATATGTACACAATAACGCCAATCTTGCGCCCTTCCCGCGCGCGCTCCGCTCTACACTCGCATTCACCGATCTCATGCAATTCACGTTGTTAGAGCAGCTTCGCCATGTCCACCGCCGCGCGCACCGCCAAACTCAAAGAACAGTTCGACACCGGTCTCGAACCCCGCGCCGACTTCACGATCGACCAGCCGCTCGAACGCTACGGTGCGGCCGATCATGCGGTCTGGCAACAGCTATACGCGCGGCAAACGGCCTTGCTCGAAGGCCGGGTCTGCGATGAATTCCTCGCGGGCGTCGAGCGCATCGGCTTGCCGTCCGACCGGGTGCCGACCTTCGACGACGTCAACGCGAAGCTCACGCCCACGACCGGCTGGCGCATCGTCGCGGTGCCCGGGCTCGTGCCGGATCAGGTGTTTTTCGAGCATCTGGCGAATCGCCGCTTTCCGGTCACGTGGTGGATGCGCCGCCCGGACCAGCTCGACTATCTACAGGAGCCAGACTGCTTTCACGATCTGTTCGGCCATGTGCCGCTGCTGATCACCCCAGTGTTCGCCGACTACATGCACGCGTACGGCCGCGCCGCGCTGGCGGCCCATGACGCGGGCGCGCTACCGCTACTCGCGCGGCTTTATTGGTACACAGTGGAGTTCGGCCTGATCCGTGATACCAGGAGTCCGAACGGCGTGAAGATCTACGGCGCGGGCATCGTGTCGAGCAAGGGCGAGACGCTGTACAGCCAGCAGAGCGCGGCGCCGAACCGTCTCGGCTTCGCGCTGGAACGGGTGATGCGCACGCGTTATCGGATCGACACGTTCCAGAAAACCTACTTCGTGATCGAGGACTTCGCACAACTGTTCGGCGTCGCGCAAACCGACTTCGCGCCGCTGCTGGCGAAGCTCGCCGACGCACCCGCCTACGCGGCGGGCGACGTGTTCGACAGCGACTTCGTGATCACGCGCGGAACCCGCGACGGCTGGCACACCGGCGGCGACGTCTGAACGGGAAGCCGCAACAAGCCGGCCTTGCCCACCGCGCGGCGCGCGTCGCGCATCCATGAAAAAATGACGGATGCGCCCGCCCGCCGGCGAGCGCGTTCGACCAGCGAGGACACACCATGATTCAGAAACTGACTTCCGAGGAGCGCGCCCTGCAACTGGCGAAACTGAACCGCTGGGAAAGTGTGGCGGAGCGCGACGCGATTCGCCGCGCGTTCCAGTTCGCGGACTTCAACGAGGCTTTCGGCTTCATGACGCGCGTCGCGATCAAGGCGCAGGAGATGGATCACCATCCCGAGTGGTTCAACGTGTACAGCAAGGTCGACATCACGCTGTCCACCCATGAAGCGAACGGCGTGACCGAACGCGACATCGCGCTGGCCACGTTCATTGACAGCATTAGTGTGTGATGCAAATAATTACGGGTTGTGATGCGTGTTTATACGCTGTTCGCCGCGTAATCAGGCCACAATGAAAGGACAATGCAGGCAATTCCCTGGGTAAACCTTCAGTTCTACAGGCTATTCTTAAGTTGAACGTAAGCTTCCCACGCCTGCCTTGCAACCGGGTCGAAACGATCCAGTGATAGCGACTGCTGACGCTGTACAATCAGCAGCGCATACGGCTTGGAGAGCGCGCTTGCCTCCTTGCACAGAACGAGTTCGTCGCCGCTCGAAGGTGAGCGGGCGCGCCAGAAGTTGATCGCGGCTTCCAGTTCGTGAATGCTTATTTCGGACATGACTTCGTGACGGCTAGTAAGGTGCTTCGAGGCGGCTCGCCAGCGGCTTCGTGGCGCGTTTTCCGCCGCTTCGCACGCTGCCTGTGCAGCAGGCGCCCCGGCGAACCACTTGCCCGAACGCCTAAACCCATTGTACTTGAGCGAAATCCATGCGACTCCTTCTGATCGAAGATGACCGCCCCATCGCACGCGGCATCCAAAGCAGTCTCGAACAAGCCGGCTTCACCGTCGACATGGTCCATGACGGCATCTTTGCCGAGCAGGCCCTCACGCAAAACCGCCACGAACTCGTGATCCTCGATCTGGGTCTGCCGGGCATCGACGGCATGACGCTGCTGTCGCGTTTCCGCCAGAGCAATCGTCACACGCCGGTGATCATCCTGACCGCGCGCGACGAGCTGAACGATCGCGTCCAAGGCCTGAACTCGGGCGCCGACGACTATTTGCTGAAGCCGTTCGAACCCGCCGAGCTCGAAGCGCGCATTCGCGCGGTGATGCGCCGCAGCGGTCCGCACGGCGACATGCCGCGTCCGGAGGTGTCGCTGGGTGGCGTGCGCCTGTCGGGCGTCGATCGCCGCATCTTCAACGACGACAAGCCGCTCGAGCTGTCGCCCCGCGAATTCGCGGTGCTCGAAATGCTGCTGCTGCGTCATGGCCGCGTGGTCAGCAAGGCGCAACTTCAAGATCACCTCACGCACTTCGGCGGCGATCTCGGCGATACCGCGATCGAAGTCTACGTGCACCGCGTGCGCAAGAAGCTCGAGAACTGCCGTGTCGAAATCGTCACCGTGCGTGGCTTCGGCTACCTGTTGCAGGAAATTCGCCAGGCCGCATGATCGCCGTGAAGGCCGCGCATCGCGTCGCGGCCTGACGGCGCCGGACCGGCGCCGCGCAGCGGCTGTGCCCGCTGCGCGCTGTGCCGGCATCCGGACTGTCTCAGGACGCTTCGCGTCGTTGCCACCGCAGTTGCCACTTTCCCGCGCGTACGAACATGCACCAGCCGGCCGCCATTAGTCTGCGCCGCACGCTGCTGCGGCGCCTCGCTGCTCCCCTGTCGCTGCTCGCGCTGATGAGCGGCCTGATCGCTTACTGGCTCGCCTGGCAGTACACGCAGCACGTGGTCGACCGCTCACTCGCGGACCTCGCGACCGCAATTTCCAAAGAGATCCAGATTGCCGGACCGGACGCGCCTGTCACGGTGCCGCCGCTCGCGCAGGCGATGTTCTCCGACCCGGTCGAACATCTGGTCTACCGGATCAGTAATGGCGAAACCGAAATTGCCGGCGACAACACTCTGCCGCTGCAAGGCACCAACGTGCGCCGCATGCATTACGCGTACGTGTTCGAGACGCAGCATCAAGGCGTGACCGTGCGGGTCGCGCAGGTGCGGGTCGATCAGCAGGGCGGCAATCCGTTCGTCGTCGAAGTGGGCCAGCCCGTGCATCACCGCTTCCGCATCGCCGCCGAGTTCCTGGTCGCGATCATGATGCCGCTGTTGCTGTTGCTGCTGGCCGGCTGGGTAATCGTGTGGCGCGTCGTCAATCAGCAGCTCAATCCGCTGACTGCGCTCGCCGATTCGCTGAACCGGCAGACCCATACTTCGCTCGAACCGGTCGACGAATCCTATGTGCCGGTCGAGATCCGTCCGCTGACGGGCGCGCTGAACGCGCTCCTCGATCGTTTGAAATCCGCCCTCGATGCCCAACGTAAATTCATCGCCGATGCCGCGCATCAGTTGCGCACGCCGCTCACCGCGGTGAAGCTGCATGCGGAGCAGGCAGTCGTCGCGCGCGATCCGCAGCAAACGCTCGCGGCCGTACATGAACTGCGCGCCGCGGCCGACCGCGCGGTGCGGCTGTCAAATCAATTACTGTCGCTCGCGCGCGCCGAGCCAGGCGAGCAGGCCGCCCGCTTCGTCGATGTCGACATGGCCGCGCTCGCATTCGACACCGGTGCCGAATGGGTGCCGCGCGCGCTGTCGGTACACGTCGATCTCGGCTTTCAGCGCCTCGACGATCCGTCGAACGATCATCCGTTGATGGCGCGCGGCAACCCGGTGCTGCTGCACGAAGTGATGGCGAATCTGCTCGATAACGCGCTGAAGTATGTGCCACCCTCGCGCGCCGACGGCGCGCGTATCACGGTGACGGTTTCGCAGACCTCGATCGACGATCTTCACATGGCCGAGATCGCGGTCGAAGACAACGGGCCAGGCGTGCCGCGTTCGCAGCAGGCGGATCTGTTCAAGCGATTCTTCCGGGGCGACGGACAGACCGAGGCGGGCGTCGACAGCGGCGCGGGTCTGGGCCTCGCGATCGTCCACGACATCATGGTGCTGCATCATGGCAGCGTGCATTACGAGGATGCGCCGGGGGGCGGCGCACGCTTTATCGTCAGAATTCCGTTGTTGCCGCGTGGTGCGTCCGAGGGCGTTGCCACCGCCCACGATGCCGACGCGCGGCGCGGCACAAAAAAACCGGCGCACTCGGCGCCGGTGGATTTATAGGGATGTGAGCGGCCGCGCTCCCGGGCCGCGCCTCATTTCTTCTTCGATTTCTTCGCCGGCTTGCTCGACTTCTCAGACTTGCCGCCGCCCTTGCCCTTCTGCGGCGGCGCCAGCATCGTGCCGCGGCACTTGCGCGCGCCGCAGCGGCATTCGTATTCCTTTTTCAGCTTCTTGGTCTGACGCGCGTCGATCACGAGCCCGTAGTCGTAAAAGACTTCCTCGCCTTCGGCGATATCGCGCAGCGCATGCACGTACACGTGCCCGTCGATTTCCTCGGCCTCGCAGTTCGGCGCGCACGAATGGTTGATCCAGCGCGCGCTATTGCCGTTCACCTTGCCGTCGATGACCTTGCCGTTATCCAGCGCGAAATAAAACGTATGATTCGGTTCAGCCGGATTATGCGGATGACGGCGCAACGCTTCTTTCCAGCTAATCCGCTCGCCCTTGTATTCGATCAGCCGCTCGCCGGCCGCGATTGGTTCGAGAGCAAACACGCCTTTGCCGTGCACACCCGAACGGCGCACGGCGATCCTGCGTGAATTCATTGAATGAATCCTTGTGAAGAACTGGGGAATGAAGTCTGGCAATCGTCAGGCGCGTCTCGCGCGCGGCTTTTTCTGACGCTAATAACAAACGCGGCGCCCTGCGAGCGCCGCGTCGACTTGCGACGCGCATCGCGCCACAACCGGCATCCTACACGCTGTCGACTGCTTCCTTCAACAGTCAGCCGATGCGTTTGTTCAACGTGCGACGGGCGTCACCGTTGACCGAACGAAATCTCGCCAAATAGCGCTTTCTGATCGCGCGGTTGCGAACGCCAGTACTGCGGCGGCGCTTCGACGGTCGCGCCGAGTTGCGCGGCGGCATGCCACGGCCAGCGCGGGTTATAGAGCAATGCACGAGCCAGCGCGATCAGATCGGCATCGCCCGCTTCGATCAACTGCTCGGCGTGCAACGGATCAGTGATGAGTCCGACGCCGATCGTCGTGAGATTGGTCGCGTGCCTGACCGCCTTCGCGAACGGAATCTGATAGCCCGGTTCGAGCGGAATTTTCTGCAACGGCGACACGCCACCCGACGACACATCGATCCAGTCGCAGCCGCGCTTTTCCAGCTCGTGCGCAAACACGATCGTGTCTTCGAGCGTCCAGCCGCCTTCGACCCAGTCAGTTGCCGACACGCGCACGCCGACCGGTTTGTCGGCAGGGAATGCGGCACGCACGATGTCGAAGATTTCGAGCGGAAAACGCATGCGGTTTTCGAGCGAGCCGCCGTAGTCGTCGGTGCGCTGATTGGCGATCGGCGACAGGAACTGATGCAGCAGATAGCCGTGGGCGGCATGCACTTCGAGCGCATCGATGCCAAGACGCGCGGCGCGCCGCGCGGATGCGGCGAACGCTTCGCGAATCCGGTTCAGGCCGGCGACGTCGAGCGCCAGCGGCGGCTCCTCGCCCGGCTTGTGCGGCAAGGACGACGGCGCATGCGGCAGCCACCCGCCTTGCGACACCGGAATCAGCTGACCGCCTTCCCAGGGCACATGGCTCGATGCCTTGCGGCCCGCGTGTGCCAGTTGCATCGTCACGTTGATCTTCGAATGCTTGCGGATCGCGGCCAGCACCGGCACGAGCGCCTCTTCGGTCGCGTCGTCCCACAGGCCGAGATCGCCCGGCGTGATGCGGCCATCCGGCTCGACTGCGGTTGCTTCGATGAACAGCATGCCCGCGCCGGACAGCGCGAGACTGCCGAGGTGAATCATGTGCCATGCGGTCGCTTCGCCGCGTTCGGCGGAGTACTGGCACATCGGGGAGACGACGATACGATTCGGAAGCGTCACGCTACGCAGCGTGAGCGGAGAGAAAAGCGCGCTCATGGATTACGTCCAATGAAAGCCCGAGAGCGATCGAGCATAGCACTGCACGCGGTTTACTGCATGAACGTGGCCCCTGGTTGGCCGCTTACGTCGCCATTGCGTCTGCCATTCAAACTTTCGGCTCGACCTGATCGAGCCATTCGCCGAACATGCGGCACGCGGCGGCTTCGAGCGCTGGGCCGAATCGAGCGGTGTCGGCGCGTAACTGACGCGCGTCGATGCCGTGACCGGCCAGTTCATTCGCATTCCCAATCAGCCAGGGCTCGAACCGGTCGGTGCGGATCTCGGGATGACACTGCAAGCACAGCACGTGATCGCCCCATGCGAACGCCTGATTCTCGCAGGCCGGAGTCGATGCGAGACGGGTCGCGTTGGCGGGCAGATCGAAGGTATCGCCATGCCAATGCAGCATCGACGTATGAGCGCCATCCAGATGGCGCAGCGGCGAGACGCGGCCGGCATCGGTCAGCGTGAGCGGGGTCCAGCCGAGTTCGGCCTGAGCCGCGGGATAGACGCGCGCACCGAGCGCCCGCGCGACCAGCTGTGCGCCGAGGCAGATGCCGAGCGTCGGCAAACCGGCCGCGATGCGCTTTTCGATCAACGACAGCAGCGGCTTGAGCGTGGGGTACAGCGCGTCATCGGTGGCACTGATCGGCCCGCCGAGCACCACCATCAGCGACGCGGCAACGGGACTGGGCGCCTCGATACGGGCGACGCCCACATCGAGATAACGAACCGGACGCCCGCGCTCGCCGAGCACGAGCTCGAGACTGCCCAGATCCTCGAAGTGCACATGGCGAATGGCCAGGACTTCCCGATTCATCGGCCTGCCCTATCTTCAGGTTAACTAACGACTTGCCGCGAGCGACTTGATCCTTGCACGGCGCCAGCCGGCAGACAGGCGGCGCATGCCGCCCTCCGCTGCCGGTCAGGCCATGTTAGCGGATTGCCCCGGAAGACGCCGCGTTACTGGGCGAAGATCTTCCAGGTCTTCTTCTGGGTGGCGATGTCCGCGGTTTCGTACACGGAGCAGTCGAGACGCAGATCGGTGTCCGACATGTTCAGGTCGAGCAGCGCGCAGTGATGCGGCGTCTTCTTCGGATTCTTGCTCACCTGGAGATGCGTGCAGCTCAGGCACATACGATGCGACGGGATCGTGTTCTGCGCTTCGAGCTGATAGATGGTCTTGAGCAGCGTGCGATAGAACACGGCCTGCTCGTCGTCGCGCAGCGTGCCGACCGCCTTGCTCAGGAAGTCCGGCCATTGCGCGGCGCGTTTGGCGGCGGTGCGGCCACGCGAGGTCAGGCGTACCGCGAGCGCACGACCGTCGTCGAGTGCGCGACGCTTTTCGACGAGGCCCTTGGTTTCGAGCGTGCTCACCGCATCGCTGGTGGTCGCGGCAGTCAGCGCCGTTTCGCGCGCGATTTCACCGAGACGCATCGGCCCCTTGCGTTGCATCAACAGCACGAGGATTTCGCCCTGGGTCGGCGTAAGGCCTGCGCCTTCCGCCCATTCCCAAGCCTGGCTTCGCATCGCCGTGCTCAATCGCAAGAGGCTATGGGTCACTCGCCCGGTTGCCTGTTCTCCGTATACGCCTTCGCTCATAATCTTCGATTCGTTTATTTACCGTTCTGGTGCGATACCGGCGACTGCCTGCCGGAATACGCCCGTCGCGTGTGTGGGGTAGCTCCGTCCAACCGCGGATAAAGCCGTTAGTACTATCTCAAAAATATACCGCCTTGGAAGCCCTAGGCGGCGAAAACGACATTCTATGCGAGAGCTGCAAATCGTACAGCTAACTTATCCAACGGGGGCTGTGGATAAGCAGGGGAAAACGTTTGTACAGCCTGTGCACCGTTTCGCAACAAGCACTTGCAGCAAGTTGAACGATTCCTCGGTTCTGCTTGCCGGGCCTGGCCGATCGCTGTTTCAGGAGCCTACTTATCATTTCCCCAGCGCGTTGACTTTGCAAGAAATTATTCAGTTGTCCACAGCCTTTGGCAAGCCTGCTTACTAATACTACGCTTGTATACGTAAAGTTTAGAAAAACCTGAAGGGCTGCACGCGTGAAAAATCATAAAAAAATTCTTACCAAAAAAACCCGCTCGCGGCGGGTTTCGTCAAAACGTCGCGTACATGGCGCACGCAGGCCGGTTTCATGAAGTCTTCAGGACTACGCGCGCCACAGCAGACACTGCTGCCGCACCGCTTCGTGTAAGGACTTTTCCTGCGCAAACACGCTGCGTAGCCACTTCGCATCATTCACCTGGCCGCGGGCGATCGCGCCGACTTCGGCCAGCGCGTTGACCGAACCGAGTGCTTCCGCGTGCGGTGCGATCCGTTCGAGCGTTTCGAGGATATCCTCGGAAATCGTCTTGCGTTCCCCGGTTTGCGGATTGATGCAGGTGCCGCCGAGTCCGAACCGGCAGGCCTCGAACCGGTTGAAGGTGTAGACCAGATAGTCGTCTTCCTGCGGCGTGATCGGCTTGTCGAGTAGCAGATGACGCGCAAGCGTCTGGATGTAGCATGCAATCGCCGCGGCGCGATCCACCGAAAACGGCGTATCCATCACGCGTACTTCGATCGTGCCAAAGCCCGGCTTCGGGCGGATGTCCCAATAGAAATCTTTCATGCTGTTGACCACGCCCGTGTGGACCATCTTCGAGAAATACTCCTCGAAGCTGTCCCACGTCAGCACGAACGGCGCGCGCCCCGACAGCGGAAACGCGAACACGGAATTGAGTCGTGCGGAATGAAACCCGGTATCGACACCCTGTACGAAAGGCGACGAAGCGGACAGTGCAATGAAATGCGGGATGAAGCGCGACATCGAATGCAGCAGATACAGCGCGCTGTTCGGATTCGGGCAACCGATATGCACGTGCTGGCCGAACACCGTGAACTGCTTGGCGAGATAGCCGTACAGCTCGGAAAGATACTGAAAGCGAGGTGTATCGACGATCTGCCGCTCGCTCCATTGCTGGAAGGCATGCGTGCCGCCGCCGCACAGGCCGACGTTCAGATGATCGGCCGCGGACACCAGCGTGTCGCGAATCTTGTGCAGATCGGTAACCGCCTGCTCGTGCGACGTGCAGATACCGGTCGACAGCTCGATCATGCTTTCGGTGATTTCCGGCGTGATATTGCCGGGGATTTTTTCATCCTTGATGAGGCGCAGCAGGTCCGTGCCGGCTTTGGTCAGATCATAGTCGTGCGTATTGACGATCTGCATTTCGAGCTCGATACCGAACGTGAACGGTTTCGAATCGATGAAGGGTTCGAGTGACATAGCGTCCCCTGAGTCAGGTCGTTTGAAGCGAAGGTGTTGAAAACGGGTTCGCGAAACGTGCGAGCCAACCAAACGCGCGTTTCACGCTTACCCCACGCGCCGCTCGGCGACGAGCGCGAGGCTGCGATAGACGAGCCACGGCCCGAGAATCTGCAGCACGAAAATCGAACACATGACGATCGCGCGCAATTGCGGATCGAAGTTCGGATACAGGTTGTACGTGTCGTCGACGAGCAGATACGCAAGCGCCGACATCGGTGACAACGACAGGCCAAGCGCGATGCCCTGCTTCCAGTTCAGGCCGCTTGGCTTCGCGAACGCAAGCACGCCGACCAGCTTCGCGACCAGTCGCGTGACGATCAGACCCAGCGCCGCAACTCCGCCCAGCGCGATGTGCTTCCACTCGAACGACGTCAGCGTCAGCACGAACAGGATAACGGTTAGCAGCCAGCCGGCCGTGCCGAAATGCTCTGGCCACAACTGCGGACGCGCTTCGTGGTTCTTCACGATGATGCCAGCGGCGAGCAGCGCGAGAATCGTCGACAGCTTGAACAGATGCGCGATCGCGATCGCGAGCAGCACGAGACCGAAAAGCGCGACGAACGAATGCTCGTCATGCATGTTCAGGCGCCGATAGAAGAATGTGCAGGTGCGCGCTAGCAGATACGCGAGCACGAGTGAGCCGGCCAGCAGATACAAGGGTTGCAGGATGGTCGCGAAAACGTTGCCGTAAGCCTCCTGATGCAGCCAGCTCGACACGAGCTTTTCAATCACGACCGCATACATGCTGTTCAGCGCGGTCAAAGTCAGAAGACGCTGCGTGACCTGGCCTTCGGCGCGCAGCTCTGTTTTGAGCTGGATCACCATTGCGGGCGATGTCGCCATCGCGATGGCCGCGAGTACGGTCGCGACCATCGACGGCACGTGCAGGAACAAAAGCACCGGCAGTACCAGCGCGAAAGTCAGCGTGGCCTCGGCGACGCTCGAGAGGATCAGCCACGGATTGCGGCGAATCCAGCGCAAATCGAGTCGGCTGCCCAATTCGAACAGCAACAGGCCGAGCGCGACGTCGAGCAGCGGCCGCGCGGCGCTCGCGGCGTCCGCATCGATCACGCCAAAGCCGGCCGCGCCGGCCACGAGGCCGATCACCGCATAGCCGGAAATACGCGGTAAACGCCACGCGCGAAAGCAAAGCTCGCCGCACAGACCGGCGGCAAGCAATGCAAGGCCCGCCCAGAAAATGGCGTCGGGTGAAAGCGGCCACGCTGGCAGAAACGAAAACGCCGGATTCATCGTAATGGGTTCTCCTTGGCAGCAACGGCAGACGACACGAACCGGCGCACACGCACGCCGTGGCACGAGCGAACCGAGAGTGCTCGTTATCGCAAGCGCTTCGCGAAGTCAGCGTTGCGAGGTTTCAATGATCGGATGATCGGAATGCGCCGCGGCCGCAAAGAACCGCTCAGAGTCCGGCACATTCACGGATGTGGCTGGTGCAACAGGCACGGTGAAGGGACGCCGCCGACTTTGAATCAGATTCTGATTGACCGGCACCGTTCCATTGCTACGTGTGCCGCCAGACGCGGTGGCACGACGCGGAAAAGAACGGGGATTGTGCCATAGCTTTTTTCGCGTTGACCGAAAAGTCGCTAACTCGCAGGCAAAACGGTAAATAAGTACGCTATTTTCGAGACGAACGGAAAAAGCGACCTTTTTCCGATCTATCGCGCCAGTTTCGACTTGCTCGCAAAGAGCGAACTCGAACATCTGCGTTACTGCGACGTGGGGGATTTCGATTGCGGTTTCGTCTGTGTTTACCGGTCGCTCGTTTACCCGCGCCTACGTTTACGCGATGCGCCGGGAGATCCGTTTACGCGAAATCGAATGGAATTCAGCCAGCCCGATGGGCGGGGCGTTAGCCCCGGCTTTGCTGTTTACTGGTTTACCGTATGTATACGTAGTAACAGTTAACAAGCTGCCTCGGTTTCTGTGGATAACCCATGTTTACCGAAATGAATCAGCGAGTTGCCGGCCGCATAACCGGATGCACAGCATGTGCGGCTGTCGCCGGTATACGCGAGCAACTTTTCGCGCTTTTTCTCGACGTTCGAGTTACCCCGTATACGTCCACAACGGTTCCACACGACTTGCGCCGGTTAACTGCGCAGTTATCCACAGGTTGCAGTGGATAAGCCGGAGCTCAGGTTAACTGACCGTCCCCTGCCGCAACGCGCGCAGCAAAAAGCGCGCGGGGTCGATGTCTTCGGCGAGATCGCGTTCGAGCGGCCACGGCTCGCCTTCGATCTGCGATGCGATCAGTTCAGCCCCGAGCGCGGCCCACACCAGCCCGCGAGAACCATAGGCAAATGCGCCGTACAGGCCGTCGACGCGCGGCAGATCGAGCGGCCATGCACCGCGCAGGCGAGCGGCATCGCGCGAGGCCGCGGCTTCGTCGGCGAGCTGCCCGATCATCGGCATGCGGTCGGAGGTCACGCAACGAAACGCGACGCGGCCTGCGAGCGAGGTCTGCGGCGCGGCATCGAGTGCGCTTGCGAATGCCGGCAGCATCTGCGCGACGCGCTCGATATTTTCGCGATGACCGTCCGCACGCAACGACGTGTCGGGGTCGTCGAGTTCATAGGTGGCGCCCGTCAGCGTGACGCCGTTCGCGAGCGGCACCGCGTAGCCCTCGCCGATCACGGGCAACGCGAGCGGCGCGACGGTACCCGCCGGCAGCAAGCTCAACTGACCGCGAATGCTGCGCGTCGGCGCATGACGCAAGCCGGCGATGCGCGCAGCTTCATGCGCGCTCGCGACGATCACGACCGGCGCACGCGCGAGCGGATTCCCGGCGGTATCGAAGACGGTCCACTGATCGCCGCAACGTTCGAGCCGCGCGACGTCGACGCCGAAGCGTCGTTCGAGCAACTCGCCTGCCGCGGCGAACTGCGCGGCGCACAGCGAGGCCGGATCGATCCAGCCGCCGCGCGGAAAGAACCAGCCGCCACGCGCGAGCGGCATGCCGGCGAGTTGCGCGGCATCGGCCGCGCAGACCGGCGTCACATAGTCGGACGGATAGCGGAACGTGCCGATCGCGTCGCCGATCGCGCGCGCTTCGTCGTCGTCCGCGGCGATCTGCAGCAGGCCGTGATCGCCGCGCGCGAGTCGGTGCCCTGCCCGATCGAGCGCGGCCCAACGATTGAGCGCGTACAGGAAGCCCGCGCGCGTGACGCGCGACGCGACGCTGTCGTCGCGCGAAATCATGGGGTGGTATACGCCGGCTGGATTGCCGGACGCGTCCTGTGCAACCGACGCATGCCGTTCGAGTGAAGTGACGCGCCAGCCACGTGCCGCGAGCCGTTCGATCACCGCGCAGCCAGCCAGCCCCGCGCCGATCACGACCGCATGTCGTTCGTCGTGCGCGAACGGCGCGGGTGGCTCATAGCGACGCACGCGCCAGCGCGGCGCGAAGCGGCCGACCAGCATCGCGCGTTTCCAGCCGAAGCCGTCGACCTTCCGATACTCGAAGCCGCATTGCGTCAGCGCGCGTTTGACGTCGCCGGCGCTGCTGTAGGTGGCGAAGGTCGCATCATCGCCGGCGACGCGTGCGAGTGCCTTGAAGATCGCCGGGCTCCAAAGCTCCGGATTTTTCGCCGGCGCGAAGCCATCCAGATAAAACGCGTCGGCACGCAGCCGCAACGCGGGCAGGCTTTCGACTGCATCAGCGAAGATCAGCGTCAGCACGACACGGCCGCCTTCGAATTCGAGCCGGTGCGTGCCGGGCACGAGCATCGGCCATGCGGTCGCGAGCGTGTCCGCGAGTTCGGCGACTAGCGGATCGGAGACCGTCATCGCGAGGACGCGGCGCAGATCGGCAGCGCTAAACGGATGCTTCTCGGTCGACACGAAATGCAGCCGCTCGCAGCGTGCGGGATCGGCGCGCCATGCAGCCCACGTTACGAGAAAGTTGATGCCGATGCCAAAGCCGGTTTCGAGCACGGTGAACGTGCGACGGCCCTGCCATCGTTCGGGCAATTCGTTGCCGCGCAGAAAGACGTAGTGAGCCTGCTCGAGCCCGCCGACGGCGCTGTGATAGATGTCGTCGTAGAACGGTGAATACGGGCTGCCGTTGTCGCGGAAAGCGAGGACGGCGGGGATTAGCGGATCGGTCATGCGCGATGAAAAAACACGCTCAAAAGGACGCTCGAGTGAGCAAGTTCGATGGTCGGAGCCGCTACGCGCGGCTCGCGACACGCTCTAAAAGACTCATCGGGACGTGTCCGGGCGCTTTGCTGCGTTGGTAAAAACCAACGCCAGGCCCCGCCAGGACTGGGTTTCAGGCCTCTTTTAGGGGGTACGGAGGGGCAAAACTCCGATTTCCTTGCCAGAACGGCCCGAGAACCGCGGAAATCTTCGAAACCCTTGTCCTGATTGGGTTTGCGCTGCGCTATCATAGCAAGCGCCGCGAAGGGAGCGGCAGCACGGCCGCCGAACAGTGATCTGTCCGGCGCGATAGATCTTCAGGATCAGGTCCGCAGCTGCTCGACGGCGCGGTGCGCGTACGTATAATCGGCGCGGTCGCGCTGTTCGTATCAACCTAAACTGAGAAAGGAACCTTAATGAACAAACAGGAACTGATCGACGCTGTCGCAGGACAGACGGGCGCCAGCAAGGCTCAAACCGGTGAAACGCTGGACACGTTGCTTGAAGTGATCAAGAAGTCGGTGTCGAAGGGTGATGCGGTCCAGTTGATCGGCTTCGGTAGCTTTGGTTCGGGCAAGCGCGCAGCGCGTACGGGTCGCAATCCGAAGACCGGCGAAACTATCAAGATTCCGGCCGCCAAGACCGTCAAGTTCACGGCAGGCAAGGCGTTCAAGGACGCAGTCAACAAGCGCTAAGCAGATTACTGCCGGGCAGTTGACACCGGAGGGAAACCCGCCAATGGCGGGTTTTTTTCGTCCATGCGATGTACTTCAAACGCGGCGCGTGCTTCGCTCAGTCATGACGATGCGTGGTCTCGCCGTGTCCATATCCGCAATGCTCGCAGTCGTCGCCGTGCCCGTGATGATGGTGATGATGGCCGTGATCATGATCGTGATCGTCGTCATCGAAGTCCCATGCCGGGAACGGGTCGGGCAACTGCTGCCAGCCTTGCGGCCCGAGCGCGTATTCATCGTCGGTGAGCAGACAGGCGTCGAACCTCGCGCGCCAGATGGCGGGATCGATATCGACGCCGATCAGCACGAACTCCTGACGACGATCGCCGATGCTCATATCGTCCGGTGCGCCGTACCAGTCGGCGGCGATTTCCGCGGCCAGCTCGTCGTCGCCTTCCGGCCACTCGCTGCGATCCTGAGCAGCCCACCACATGCCCGCCGGACCATGCCGGCAAGCGCCACCCGCCTGCGATAGCGAGCCGCCGATATCGTTGCGCGTCGCGAGCCAGAAGAAACCCTTGCTGCGCAGTACGCCCTTCCACTCCCGATGCAGCAACTCCCACAGCCGCTGCGGATGAAACGGCCGGCGCGCGCGATAGACGAAATGGCCGACGCCGTACTCGTCGGCTTCGCTGTGATGCATGTGGCCGTGCTGGTCGCCGCGCTCGTCCTCATAGTCGTGCTCGAGCGCGGCGAGCCAGCCCGCCGCATTCGACGCTTCGTCGAAATCGAAGCGCCCGGTGTTCAGCACCTGGTCGAGCGGCACGTCGGCGAAACTGCTCACGAGCTGCACCGCGCGCGGGTTCAGGCGCGCGAGGATGCGCTGCAAGCGCGCGAGTTCGTCGGCGCTGACGAGATCAACCTTGTTCACGACCAGCACGTCACAAAACTCGATCTGCTCGATCAGCAATTCGACGATCGTTCGATCGTCGTCTTCAGTGACCGCGATGCCGCGCTCGGCGAGCGCGTCGGCCGACGCGTAGTCGCGCAGGAAGTTGAACGCATCGACGATCGTGACCATGGTGTCGAGCCGCGCGACTTCGGCGAGCGGCGTGCCGTCCTCATCGTCGACAAACGTGAAGGATTCGGCGACCGACAACGGCTCGGTGACGCCGGTCGATTCGATCACGAGCGCGTCGAAGCGCTTTTCGCCGGCGAGGCGATGAATCTGGCTGAGCAGATCGTCGTGCTGCGTGCAGCAGATGCAGCCGTTCGTGAGTTCAACGACCTGTTCGCCCACAGGCGGCGGCTCGGCCGGAGTGCGCACGAGCGTCGGGTCGATATTGACGGCGGCGAGATCGTTGACGATCGCGGCGACGCGCAAGCCGGCACGATTCGCGAGGATATGGTTCAGGAGCGTGGTCTTGCCGGCGCCCAGAAAACCGGAGAGCACGGTGATGGGCAATAGCGGCTGGTTCATCGCGGTACGGGATACGGGAAGATTGGAAGGCGTGCCGGGCGCGAGGCCATGTGGTCGGCGGCGCTGCGACGGCTCGGCAGCAGCATGAAGCCGCATTGTGCATCAAAACGGGCGCGGCCCGCGCGGGCGATAGCGCCAGAAAAAGCTTACTGCGCGGGCATCAACTTCCAGCTGCGTAGAATCGCGACGATCTGTTGGGCGTACTTGTCTCGCAATGCCGGAGTTTCCGAGTGGTATGCTCCGACCGCCTGCCAGGTATTGCCGTACTTGTTCATCTGGTGGCGCAGATGCCACGCCGCGATGTAAACGTTCTTGCACGGCTCCATCAGCGTGCCCTGCGAGATCCCATACTGCGCGAGCAGCGGTAGATGTACCGAATTGATCTGCATCACGCCGTAGTCGATCGAGCCGTTCGCGTTCTTGTGCT
Source organism: Burkholderia sp. H160 (assembly GCA_000173575.1). GTDB lineage: Bacteria > Pseudomonadota > Gammaproteobacteria > Burkholderiales > Burkholderiaceae > Paraburkholderia. The sequence goes on from ABYL01000007.1 coordinate 114,534, forward strand.
GGGCATCCGGGTGGTTATGCGACTCTTGCCAGGCGATTGCCCGTAAAACCAGAGGATTGACCTTCTGGTATTTCGCCGCCTCGTCGAAGCAGTCGGCGCGCGCGGAGCCGGCTGCGGCAAACAGCGCGAGCGTGGCGGCGACGGTGAGAAGCGGACGTTTCATCGGTCAAGACGACTAAATAAAGCCTCGGTAAGAATTGGTAAGGCGGTTTGGCGGCCGCGATCCGGCCGCAACAGCAAGCTGGCCGGGCGTTTGTCGAGCATCGGGGAAAACCCGCGTCAGCAAACACAAAACAGCGAGTCGAACGGCTCGTATCATACCGGCAGTCCGACCATCGTCAAGTTGGCTAACCGACATAAGACGGTATACACCCGGTTAATGTCGTGCGCGTACGGTGCCGGTCAGCTTTCATTTTAATAACAGGCGCGCGGGTCTGTAACGGATTCGCATGGGGTTGCTTGTTGTTTTGTTTCGAATCCGACATGAAAAGCTGTTACTGTTCGTTTCTTTCGTACGTCGGGGCGCCTGAACTCGAAGCAAAGTTTGCTTTTAGTGCCGGTTCATTGGCCGACCGGGCCGTGGCTTGCTGCCAGGTCCGCATCGCATGACAGTCGGTGGCAGAGGCTGCCGGCATCGATATCACATCCCATGAGAAGAAATTGTATGGCTTTGCGTCGAGTGGCTACGGCGCTGCTGGTGGCTGGACTGATCACCGCGCAGACAGCACAGGCAGAGGTGACACTGAACTTCGTCAACGCGGACATCGATCAGGTCGCGAAAGCGATCGGCGCTGCAACCGGCAAGACGATCATCGTCGATCCGCGGGTGAAGGGGCAACTCAACCTCGTGTCCGAAAATGCGGTGCCCGAAGATCAGGCGCTCAAGACCTTGCAGTCCGCGCTGCGCATGCAGGGCTTCGCGCTCGTGCAGGATCACGGCGTGCTGAAAGTGGTGCCCGAGGCCGACGCCAAGTTGCAAGGCGTGCCGACCTATGTGGGCAACGCGCCGACGGCGCGCGGCGACCAGGTCGTCACACAGGTCTTCACACTGAAGAATGAATCGGCCAACAACCTGCTGCCGGTACTGCGTCCGCTGATCTCGCCGAACAACACCGTCGCGGCCTACCCTGCCAACAATACTATCGTCGTTACCGATTACGCCGACAACGTTCGACGCATCGCGCAGATCATCGCGGGCGTCGATAGCGCGGCGGGCCAGTCGGTTGCGGTCGTGCCGCTGAAGAACGCGAACGCGATCGACATCGCGCAGCAGATGAACAAGATGCTGGACCCGGGCTCGATCGGCAGCACGGACGCGACGTTGAAAGTGTCGATCTCGTCGGATCCGCGCACCAATTCGCTGCTGATGCGCGCGTCGAACACCGCGCGCCTCGCGGCAGCGAAGGAGCTCGCGAAGCAGCTCGACGTGCCGACCACGATGCCCGGCAACATTCACGTCGTGCCGTTGCGCAACGCGGACGCGACCAAGCTCGCGCGCACACTGCGCAACATGCTCGGCAAGACCGGCAGCGAAGGCACGTCGGCGACCTCGAACGAGGCGAACGCGTTCAACCAGAACACCGGCGGCGGCGGCGGTGGTGGTCTGTCGGGCAGCAGCACTTCGACGGGCATGGCGGGCACGGCGCCCTTGCCGTCGGGCGGCATCGGCGGCGGCTCGATGTCCTCGCCGATGGGCGGCGGCGGCTCGAGCTACGGCGGCGGCGGCGGCGGGGGCGGCGGCGGTTTTCTCGGCAGCGACAAGGAGAAGAGCGAGGACCAGGGCGGCGGCATGATCACGGCCGATTCCGCGACCAACTCGCTGATCATTACCGCGCCCGAAGCGGTGTACCGCAATCTGCGCGCGGTGATCGACCAGCTCGATGCGCGTCGCGCGCAGGTTTATATCGAGGCGCTGATCGTCGAGCTGAACTCGAATACAGCCGGCAACCTCGGCATTCAGTGGCAGGTCGCGAACGGTAACCTGTTTGCCGGTACCAACCTCGCGACTGGCACGGGTAACAGCATCATCAATCTGACGGCCGCGGCGGCTGCGGACGCCTCGACCGGCGGTCTCGCGACGGCACTGGGTGCGAGCGGCCTGCAACAGGGCCTGAACGTCGGCTGGATTCACAACCTTTTTGGCGTGCAGGGCCTCGGCGCGCTGCTTCAGGCGCTGTCGCAGACCGCCGACGCGAACGTGCTGTCCACGCCGAACCTGATCACGCTCGACAACGAGGAAGCGAAGATCATCGTCGGTACCAACGTGCCGATTCAGACCGGCTCGTATTCGAACCTGACGAGCAGCGCCACGAGCACGGCGTTCAATACCTTTGACCGCGTCGACATCGGTCTGACGCTGCACGTGAAGCCTCAGATTACCGACGGCGGCATCCTGAAGCTGCAGCTCTACACGGAAGACTCGGCGATCGTGAACGGCACGAACAACTCGACGACGAACCCGGCAGGTCCGGAGTTCACGAAGCGTTCGATCCAGTCGACCGTGCTGTGCGATAACGGCGAGATCATCGTGCTTGGCGGACTGATGCAGGACAACTACCAGGTCAGCAATAGCAAGGTCCCGCTGCTCGGCGACATTCCGTGGGTGGGCCAGCTGTTTCGCTCCGAGCAGAAGACACGCAACAAGACCAACCTGATGGTCTTCCTGCGCCCGGTCATCCTCAGCGACCGTGAGACCACGCAGGCCGTCTCGGCGAACCGCTACGACTACATCCAGGGTGTGCAGGGCGCGTACCGTTCGGACAACAGAGTCATGAAGGATCGCGACGATCCGGTCGTGCCGCCGATGCCGATCGGCCCGAGCCAGGGCGGGGTGCCGGCGATGAACCTGTTCGACCTGAACCAGATGCGCCGCCAGCAGATGGCACCGCAGCAGGTTCCTCAACAGCTTCCTCAGCAGGTGCCGCCGCAGGCCGTGCCGCAAGCCGCCGCGCAACCCACGACGCAACCCGTGCCGCAACCTGCTGTTGTCGATCCGGCAAGCGGCGTGGTGCCGAGCACGGTGTCGCCGGGAGCGCGTCCGTGACGACGACGTCCGTGCAAACCGCGCACTCGCAAACGTTCGCT
>ABYL01000006.1 GCA_000173575.1 Burkholderia sp. H160
GGCCGGCGAGCGGCTGGCGCCAGTCGAACGCGGGCGCGTTGTGGGAGACCGCGCCGTTTGCCGCGATCCGCACCACCTGGCCCGACACATACGCCGAGCGCGGCGACAGGAAAAAGCGCAGCGTCGCTTCGATGCCGCTTTGCGCGGCCTCCTCGACGTACACGAGATTCGCAGTGATGCCGCGCCGCGCTTCCTTGCCGAGCGAGCGCACGAGCCCTTCGAGCGCGCGCTGGGCGGTCCACTGACGCGGGCTCGCGCAGGCCTCGGGCGGCCGCCCGAGCACGACGATGCGCCCGCACTTGCCGAGCGAGCGCAGCGTGTCGTGGAAAAAGCCGTAGAGCGGTTCGAGCTGGCTGCTGTCGTCGATACCGCTCGCGTCGAACAGCAGCGCGGCGAGCTTGCCCGGCGAGCCGGCTTCGGCCGGCTCGAAGCGGCCGGTCATCAGGCCGTGGCGATTGGCGAGCGGCACCCAGAGCCCGGCGCTTTCGTGCGCGACGCTCGTCATGCCGACGCTCGCGACGAGACCCGCGAGCGCGTCGAGCAGCCGGGGCTCGCGGCCCGCGCCGATCGCGATCAGACCGTCGAACTCGGGCCGGTCCGCGCGATAGCGCCGCAGCACCTCGGGCTTCGGCAGGCCGAGCGAGCGGGCCAGACGCCCGCCGAACGGCGAGTTGACGAACTTCAGGTAGGAGTCGTTCATGTTATCGGTCGCTCCGCTGGACGCGCCGCAGCTAGCCTTTTTGGTCTCCCGGGGGCGCCGGACGTGTGTCAGTGTGCCTTGAGTTGCGTGACTCGGGTACGGTTTGCCGCGCTGACTGATCATTTTCGGCCAGCGCACGATGACGTCGCGAGGCGTCGTCAGGCGGTGCCGTGCAACTCGTGCGGACGGGTTGCCGGCGCCGCTTCGATATCGCCGCCGTGGCTTTCGCCGCCTTCGGCCGCATCGCCGAGCACCGCGGCGAACGCGGCCAGTTGCGAGCTGTCCGGCAGCGGCGCCTTCAACGCGGCGACTATCAGCGACGCAAGGCGCGCGATCAGCTTCGCATTGTTCATCGACTTGCCTTGCGAGAACCCGGCTATCAGGCTGTCGGTATCCGTGCTGGCGAACACGCCCGAGAGCGAGCCGATCGCGAAATTGAGCCGCCAGCCGAGTTCCTCGCGCGGCAGATGCGGCAGCGCGCGCTGAAACGCATCGAAAAAGCGCACCGCCACCGACTCGTAATGCGCGCTCAGAAAGTCGCGGATGAACGACGAAGGATCCGTATAGGCGCGCCCGAGCAGGCGCAGAAACGCGTTGCCGCCGAAGCGTGGATCGCGCGACAGACGCAGCGCCGGAATGAACATCGCGCCGAGCACGTGCTCGCAGGTGAGGCGCGCGCCGAGCATGACGTCGAAGCGGTCGAGCAGCTTCAACCGCTCCTCGTTCAACCGATCGAGCCGGCGCGACAGCATCGCGTGAATCAGCGCTTCCTTGCTGCCGAAGTGGTAGTTGACCGCCGCGAGATTGACTTCGGCGCGCGACGTGATCTGGCGCAGCGACATCGCCTCATAACCGCTTTCGATGAACAGCGTTTCGGTGGCGTCGAGAATGTGTGACTTCGTGTCGCCGCTATGCCGGCCTGTCGTGCGAACTGCCATGTTGCGTCTCCCAGTTGCCGGCGCTGCCGGCTCGCAAACAAGCGATTCAAATCGGTATTTGAAACAACCGTTCTTTTTTTAGGATAAAAAAGGAGGGGCGGTGCGATCAAGGGGACCGGCTCGACTAACCCCTCTAGAAGCGAAGCGCGCGGCGCGTCATGCTGCGCAGAAAAAAGGCCGTTCCGAACGAATCGGAACGGCCCCGTATTGCCCTGCGCAACGCGTTGACGCGTGCTTGCGTCGTGGTGGTTCGAGCGCTTGAAGCTCTTAGACTTGTCCTCGGATCGCGCCGTCCGTCGAGCTCACCCCGACGACTTCACGCGCGGACTGCGTCATGTCGATGCCGCGGCGCTCGCGGCTGAACGGAATCAGCACGCAAATCACGATCGCGACGATGCCGGCCACGACCGCCATCACGAGCGCGTAGTCGTTGTTGTGCATTTCGGCGATTTTCGCTTGCAGCGGACCGTTGACCGATGCGATCAGATTGCCGAGCTGATACACGAGACCTGGGAAGGTCGCGCGGATTTCATCGGGCGAGATTTCGTTCAGGTGCACCGGAATCACGCCCCACGCGCCTTGCACCGAGATCTGCATCAGGCACGCGCCGAGCGCGAGCAACATCGGCGTGCTCGAGAAGGCCCACAGCGGCAGCACCGGCAGCGCGATCAGCGCGGCGATGAAGATCGCGCGCTTGCGGCCGATCTGCTCCGACACCCAGCCGAAGAACAGACCCCCGCAGATCGCGCCGATGTTCAGCGTGATCGTGATCAACGACACCGTGTGCGCGTCGAATTGATGCTGCACGCGCAGGAAGGTCGGATACAGGTCCTGCGAGCCGTGCGAGAAGAAGTTGAACGCGGTCATCAGGATGATCGCGTAGATGGACAGGCCGATGTTCTGCTTGAGCGTCGCGACGAGGCCAGGACGGACCTTCTTTTCGAGCGTCTGGAACGCGGGCGACTCGGGCACGTGCGCGCGAATGTACAGCACCAGCAGCGCGGGCAGCACGCCGACGAAGAACATGCCGCGCCAGCCGATGTATTGATAGAACAGGCCGAACACGATCGACGCGAGCAAGTAGCCGCTCGGATACCCGGCCTGCAGAAGACCCGAAACGATACCGCGCGACTTCGGCGGCACGGTTTCCATGGTCAGCGCGCCGCCGACACCCCATTCGCCGCCCATCGCGATACCGAACAGCGCGCGCAGCACGAGCAGCGTCATCAGGTTCGGCGACAGACCGGACAGCAGTTCGAGCAGCGAGAAGCACGCGATGTTGAGCATGAGCGTCGGACGGCGGCCGTGTTTGTCGGCGAGCCAGCCGAAGATCAGTGCGCCGAGCGGACGCATCATCAAGGTCAGCATGATCGCGACCGCGACCGACGGAATGTCCGTATTGAATTCCTGCGCGATATCTTTCAATACGAACACCATCAGAAAGAAATCGAATGCGTCGAGGGTCCAGCCCAGATAGGCGGCGATGGTGACGTTTCTCTGTTCGCGAGTCCAGCTCATAAATTGTTCTCCTGAGTCTCCAGAAAACCGCGTTTGACGACGGGCCGCTCCATTGCCGCTTGCGCATTACGGCAAGCGTTTCCCGGCGAGTGTACGCCGAGCGTTAAGCGCCTGCATGATTGAAGCCGCCATTCTCGGTGTTAATCCCGAGAGCAAATTTCGTGCTGAATCAGTTCGGCCGCCCCCAACGCTACGCTACGACGACTCGTAGGCCGGCGGGCGCGCCGCGCGCCACATCGAACGTTCATGTACAGTTACTTCGCCAACGTACCGACATATCGCAATGTCCGTAAAGCCATCGCCTTCGTTGCTCGACGAGATGCTCGACGCTGTCGCGCGTCGTTATCGCCTGCCGGCGCTCACGGCTGCGTGTGCGCCGACGCAGCAGACGAGTCCTTCCACCGTGCTTGCGCTGGCGATCGAGCGGGCTCGCGAGGCGAACGCGCGCGGTGAAGCGCCGCACGCGGCGAATCGGCGGCTCTTCATCGAGACGCTCGCACGCATGATTCGGGACGCGATGCGCGAGGAAGCCGGCGACCCGGTGTTTCAGGCGATGCTGCTACGGCATCGCAACGCCGTGGTGCGCGAGTACGCGTCGCTGGCCGCGCACGCGAGCGTGGATCGTCGGCTGATTCACGCAGCCGTCAATGCGATCGCTCATCCGGCCAAACAGGAGCGGCTGCTGCCCGGTCCGCAACGTGACGCGTTAGCGCGGCTGCACGCGCTCGCGTTCGCCGAAGCGTGGCCCGCGCTGGCCGAGGCCGTGCAACGTTGTATCGAGACACCGCAGATCGCACACGAAGCGGCGCTGCAACGTGGCCTTGCGCAATTGCTGGAGAGCGACGCGCTGCATCGCTTGCTGCGTCTCGATGCGCTCACGTCCGACGAGCGCGTGCGTCACTACCAGTCGCTGTGGGATCGCCAGGGGCCGCGCCCAGGAAGCTCGATTGCCGTCGCGCGAGGCTTGAGTTCGAAGCAGCGCGGCGCCGCCGTCGAAGCATCGGCCACCGATGCGCTCGCCGCGCTCGCGCGGCGCCTGAACGACGCGCAGGGTGAGTCCGATGCGTGCCGTGTCGTGAACTCGATGCGCGTGCCGGCCGCGATACCCGCGAGCCACGAGCGCGCGAAAACCGAATGGGATGTGGTGCTGCTGCGCCAGGCGAAGCCCCCAGCCGATGCGGCGACGTGGGACGTGTGCCTGCTCGTCGAAGCGAAGGCATCGGTCGACGCGGCCACCACCGATCTGCCCCGGCTCGTGCGCGGACTGACGCTGCTGGCGCACGCGGACCCGCACACCGTCTATTCGTTTCGCACGCTGCAGGGGGCGGTGCGGCTGCGCGGCGCGTCGCTGGCCGCGCTAACGAGTGACGGGCCCGGTCTGCGCAGGAGCGTGCTCTATTGCTGCGACGCGCCCGTCGAAGCGACGCCGCGCGTGCTGAGTCCCGCGAGCCGGATGCAACTGCTGTCGGCCCACGCCAGCCTCGATTTCGCCGGCGCGCTGGCGGACGGGCGCGACGCCGATTGCGCGGGCCTCGAACCGGTGTGGCGTCAGTTGCTCGAAGCGCCGCGATGGCGGGCGGTGCTCGACCAGTACGCGACGCTGCGCGAGGTCCGCGAATTGATGGTCCATCCGGAAGACTTGCGGGCCGCGGTCGATATCGCCACGCAAGACGGTTGAGCGCGGCGCATTCCGGACATTCGCGATCTACGGCTTTTTCGCTGTCAGGTACGCGATGCGCGTTGCGCCAAGCTGTGTCCCGCTTTCGAAAATCGCCCGCATTCGACCTTCCAGGAAGCCTCGCTCCTCACTCGTCAGTTGCGTCTCGAAGACTTCTTCGAGGCTTGGCGCCAATGGGTGGGGTGAAGTACGAAGAAACGTTTCCCAGGGCAGACACGCCTCGGTTTGCACATCGATGTGCAACTCCAGATGAATGTCGGTGAATCCCGCGTCGATGGCGAATCGGACGAGGTCGCGCTCACCGTAGTTCGTGATGGGCAGCGAGCGCGCCTTTTCTTCGGTGTCGGGGAACTGCGCTGCCCGGCAACGGAGCAGCAGGGGAAAGAACGGGTCATCGGTCTGGATCGCGTGTGTGTCGATCAAGCGCTTGAGCATGCATACCTCGAGCGCTTCGTCGCGCAGGATGGGCTCTGCGATGGCGAAGCGGCCGCCCGGTTTGAGTATGCGGTAAAGCTCACGCATGGCCGCGGGCTTGTCTTCGACGTACGCGAGAACCGCGCGCATCGTGGCTGCATCGACCGCTTCGTCGGCAATACCGTCCAGATTCTCGGCGGAGCATTGCAAATACGCGCACTGCTCGCTCACGCCGAGAGTCCGGGCCGTCTCTTGCGTGTGCCGGAGCAACGGCGCCGAAATATCCGTCATGACCACCCGGATCGAGACGCCGCCTCGTTCGATCGCTCGAAACCCGACGAGACCATCGCCAGTCCCGATGTCGGCCAACGTCATGCCGGGACGAAGGTCAATGAAATCCAGCACACGGTCCGCGTATCTCGTGATCTCGACGCGGACGTTGTCCCGATGAGCGCGATCGTCGCCGTGGCGCAGGCTGAGAATCCATTTGGACCAGTTGTCGTGGGTTACGTCGTTCGTGAGTGGCGACAAGATAGCGTTCCTGAGCAATGGTGAGACGCGCGGGATGATAGCTTTTGAACCTGAAGAAGTCCTTAACACGTGCACGAAGCAGTTTTTTTGAAATGAAGTGCGACACGGTACGAATTCGAACTCTTACAGGAAAGACGGCGACAATATTGGCGGCTATAACGCGCTCCATGGAGGATGGGTGCAATACAGCGGTCCCAGTACCACAGGCCGCACTGTTCACCCTGGTGGCGATCCCACATGTTGGACGGGCCGCCGATCCGACTTCAACGGACTTCCGGGAACCGTTCCCACCAGACAGGGCCCGCCAATCGTTGCCGTCAGCGGCGATTACGGATGTACAAGCCACGCCGCCGCCTGCAAGAATGCGAGAACAACAAGGGCGCCACGGTCAGATCCCGATGTGGTGCGCCGCAACCTGAGGCAACGTAGGAGGCGGACCATGAGCAGGCTTGCCAGATCCCCGGCCGGCAACCAGCGCGCGCGGCGGTGGTGGATGGTCATGATGACGACGGTGCTCTGCTTCTTGTGCCAGAGCACCTTCGCGCAAGCGGAAGACAGCGCGGCTCGCCTGCGCGACAAATATCAGAGTCTGACGCAGCAACTCGCGTACAACCAGTTTCGGCGACCCTTGTACCTCGAATCGCAGGAGTTGCCGTCGGCACTCAAGGGGGATATTTATGGGGTGGTCAATTATCCTTTCGCGCTGGTCAGCGGCGCGCTCAGCGACCCGGCCCACGGCCCGGCCAACTGGTGCGACGTGCTGATCCTGCATCTGAACACCAAATACTGTCATGCCTCGACTGATGCCAACGGTACGGTCCTTACCGTGAACATCGGCAAGAAGACCGAGGAATCACTTTCGTCGTCCTACCGGGTGCAATTCAACTTTCACCCGGTGGCGAGCACCCCGGATTATTTTCGCGTCGAGCTCGGCGCCGCGACGGGTCCGCTGAGCACGAAAGACTACCGTATCGTGCTGGAAGCGATACCCGTGGGCGATAGCCGCACCTTTATCCATCTGACTTACGCCTACGGTTACGGCACGGCGGGACGGCTCGCCATGAAAACGTATCTGGCGACGATCGGCAGCGACAAGGTCGGCTTTTCCACGACGCCCGATTCATCGACGGGTGAGACGCAATACATCGGCGGCGTGCGCGGTCTGGTGGAACGCAATACCATGCGCTACTACCTCGCCATCGATGCTTATCTGGGTGCGCTGGCGAGCCCGCCCAACGCCCGCGTCGACAAACGCTTCGCTGACTGGTTCGATGCGACCGAGCAGTATCCGCGGCAATTGCACGAGGTCAGCCGCACCGACTACCTGCAAATGAAGCACAACGAGTATCAACGTCAGCAGATCGCCCAGTAGTGCGCGCGGCGATATCGAATTGAAGTTTTTCTCCGCTCTGGTGTCGATCCGGTGGTTCGTCGATCGTCGTTGCCTCGTAGGACAACCGGTCAGGAACTTCGGATTCGCTGTTTTGCGTACGTTCTGGCCGCCATCACAACCCGACTCAGGAGGACACGCTGTGAACAAACCCGACAATCCGATCCTGCAGGTTCTGGAAGACTACACCGCCGCGGTATGGGCAAAAAACGTGGACTCGTTCGTCGCGCTATACGACACGGATACGGTGGTCTTCGACATGTGGGGGGCATGGGCGCACAACGGCATCGCATCGTGGCGGGCAGTAGCGGAGGGCTGGTTCGGCTCGCTGGGCAAAGAACGTGTGATCGTGGATTTCAGCGATGCGCAAACGATCGTGGCCGCGGACCTCGCCGTCGTTCACGCCTTCGCGAAATACAAAGCCGTCGATGCCGACGGCCTGGAACTGCGCTCGATGGACAATCGCCTGACCATGACGTTGAGGCAGCAGGCCGATGGGTGGAAGATTGTCCACCAGCACACCTCCTCTCCGATCGAGGTCGGCACGGCACAGGTCATGTTCAGGCGCTAGCCCATAATCATGGCTGCTTGACTTGCCCATCCATCTGCGACGTGCCTTTTGTTCAAAGCCAGCCATGAAACCTTTGCTTGCCGGCCGATGCCTTTGCGGTGCTGTCCACTACTCCGTAAAAGACGAGTTCGTCTATGCGTTGAACTGTCACTGTTCAAACTGCCGGCGTGCGACCGGCTCGGCGTTCAAACCATTCGCGGGAATCGAGCGCGACAAGCTGCGTATCACTCAGGGCGAAGACAGCCTGTTGATTTTCGGTGATGAACGAGCTGCACACGATGTGCGCTGCAAGATGTGCGGAAGCTTGATGTTCTCGGTGGTTCGTCAAGGGCAGTACGTTCATGTCACGCTGGGAACACTCACCGATTCGCCCACCCTACGTCCCACTGCCCACATTTTTGTGGGTTCGAAGGCACCGTGGTATTCCATCACTGACCAACTGCCGCAACACGACGAATTCGGGTAAATGCGCGCGGTTTTGTCGGTGGAGCGGCCGAGGACCTAGTAGTACAGCGTGACGACGATCGTATCGACGTAATCGCCGACTGCGAGATCAGGTTGCGCTGGCACCAGGCCATAAACGGTCAGAGAGGCCGTGTCGCCGGCGATGTCGGTCGTGCCTTGAACCTTGCTTGCATCATCGTTGCCCCAGACCTGGGTGGTGCTTGAGTCTTGATAAAGCTGATAGCGGACGAATCCGCCGGTTCCGGACATGCGGCGCATGGTGCCATCGAAATTCAGGCCATTGTCGAGGCCCACGCTCCAGGTTGTGCCCGGCGCGCATTGAACCCGGATGTTGCCGGTCTCGCTCAGCTGGTTTTGAGGAGGGATCACGGCCCCGAAGTCGATATCGGTGGCGGCGACCCAGCAGGCGTATTCGAACGTCGCATTGACGCCTGATGAGCTGAACGTGGAGGCACCGCCGCCGGTCCCGTTGGTGGTGCAGTCCGCGGAACTGGGAAAGCTCGTCGTGCTGTACCGGTAGCGCAGAAGGCCCGTGATGTTCTCCTCCTGGAAGGGGTAGGTCGCGGGAACCGCCTGCCCCGCATACACCCAGCCGTAGATGGGGATATCGACGGTCTGAGGCGTCGCAGGCGCCGCCGTCACCTGCACCTGGTAGACGGGCGTCGAGCCCGGCGCTCCGATGATCTGGGTGTGGGCGGGATCAGAAAACAGGTCGTAGTTGAGATAGGAGTTGTTGTAGTTGCTCATGCGCCGTGTCGCCTCCCCAGCACTCCAGGCGCCCGGGTAGAGATAGAGGCAGACCTGGTAGTGGTAGGTTTGGCCACCCGAATAGTCTGGCTGGCAGGTAATGTTCACCGGGGACGTGGCCGCGCGGCCGCTGCTCGTGACCGTGCCGAAGTCCATGCCGAACGCGCCGTTGACGAAGCAGGACTGAGCGTGGGCGGGCCGTACATGAAGCGCCAGGGCCACGAATACCGCGAGCCAGATCATGAGCGCGGCCGGATTGCGCAAAAACGCGCGGGCTATCGGCATGGCTGATCTCCCAGATCGATCCGGCCGCGTTGGGGCAGTCCGGCGGGCAGGGTCACGACGCACTGACCGGTGCTCAAGGGCACGGACAACCGCGCACCTGAGGGCGGATTCTCGAGGTATACACGGCCGTCATAGCCGATCGTCACGGGGAGGTTGCCGGGGTCGAGTGCGGCTTGCGTGCCCGCCGGTATCGCTTCGCCGGCGACGCTATGCACGGAAAAGTCCAGCATCAGCATGGTTTGGATCTCGAAGCGCGCCAGCATGCCGCTTCCTGTCGAGGGTACCGCCTGCATGCGCACGCGCTCCACGCTGACATCGGCCGGCAGCGCGCGCGGATCGATGGACAGATCGTTGTTCTGCCACGCGTTGAGTGGCGTCACCAGCAGCAGGCCGTGGTCGTCGGTGGTGCCGATCAGGCGGTTTTCCAGTTTGACCGGGACGCCGGCTATGCCGTCGGTCGATACCAGCGCGAAGGCATCGTAGACCCTGCGCATGGGGAACACATGAGATTGCATCAGGAGCAGCCCCCCGGTGACATCGGCATAGACCGTGCTGCTGCCCGCGCTCTGGTGCGCCAGGTATTGGCCGCCGAGCCGCCATTCCCCAAAGCGGGTGAGCTGGCTGATCTCGGCCTGGCCGCCCGCATCTTCTCCCGCGCTGGCCTGGACGCGCCAGCCCCAGCCATCAGCGTCGCCGGGAACGCTTTGCGCAGCGCCGACTGTTCCGGTGTTGCCTCGACCCTGGTGCACAGCGTTGGCCCAGGTCTGGACCCTGTTGCCGAGCGGCAGCGACCAGTAGGCATAGGCCGTGGTTCCGCCGTGGCCTTCGAGGTCGCGGTTGGCACCCACGCTGAAATAGCCAAAGCTCCCAAACGCCTGGGACCAGCTCAGGCCCGCATAGCTTGCGCTCGGAAGATTCTGGTACTCCTGACGCACAAAGCTGGCGCCTAGTTGACCCCGTCCCAGATTCCAGCCCAGGAACGCCTGGGAACTGCTGAGCGGCAACGTCGAGCCCTCGAGCGTACCGATATCCTGGAACGCGTCATTGCGGCGCAAGGTCGAGAGATTGACGTTGAAGCCGTAGCCTCGCCATTCGTAGCCGGCGCCGTATTGCTGTCCGCGCCGGCTGCCGTAGTTGCTGGTGGCGAACGACACGCTGACGACGCCGGCCTGGCCTAGCCGGACGGCTGCGCCGACGCCGCCCATGGTCAGGCCATGGGAGGTCTCGCCATGCGCCTCCAGCGTCAGATAATCGGTCACGCCATAGCGGCCACTGCCGCTGAACATGGCGTTGTCCGCGTAGGAGAACGAGCGAATGCCGTAATCGAGGCGCAGTGCGCCGACCTCGAACGACCAGTCGCTGAGGCCCTTCTGCAACAGTCTCGTGCTGTTGTAGAAGGGGATGGTGACGACTCGCCGCTGGCCGGTGATGTCGGTGACCACGATCTGCGCCGTGCCTGCGCCCGTGATGACCGGCGCGCCAACGACCTGGAACTGGCCCGGCGCCACCGGCCCCTGCGCCTGCCGCACGCCGTTGATGTACAGGTCGACGAGCGACGGGACCGCCGTTTCGCCGACGAACGATGCCAGCGGGACCGTGACGCGGTAAGGCTGCAGCTCGAAGTTGCGGGAGATGCGCAGGCCGCCGAAGCGCATGGTGCGAGTCCATGACAATGCGCCATTGAAGGCGTCGCCCATGGTTAGCGTCACCATCGATTCCGGAAAATCCAGTTGCCAGGACGTGTCGAGGCGGACGTTGTGTTCGCTGTCGCTGCCATAGCCGCGGGTCAATTGCGTCAGGTTGCTGGTGCGCCAGATGCCGGGCCCCACACCGAACAGGCGCAGTTCGGTCCAGCCGCTGGCCATGGTCGTCGTGTTGTCCCTTTGCGTGTAGAAGTCGTAGTTCAACAACAGGCCGGGCGCACGCGTCGCGGGATCCAGGCGCGGCACGGGCGGCGTCGCGTAGCCGACCTCCGAGGGCGGACCGCTCAATAGTTCGACTGGCGCAAAAATCTCGAGTCGCTGGTTGGCGACGTCGTATCGGGTTTGCAGGTTCGGCAGGTCGCTCAGGTCGACCAGGCCGCTGGCGGTCGAGGCGCCAGGCCAGGTCAAGCCGAGCCCTAGCAGCGTGTCCGCGTCGGTATAGAGGTGTCCGTCGCGCACCACGAAATGTTCGATCCGCCGGAGTTCCACATGATTGACCGCCACCTCCAGATAGAGGTCTTGTCCACGCGAGGGGTCGATGTCTGCCGGAGGGGCCGCGGACCAGGCAGGGGATAGCGCTCCGGCGACAAGACTCAGGTTAGCGGCCAGCACCGTCCAATGGCACCGCCTGCACTTCAGTGTCGTCATCGAATCGGGCCTTGAGCGTCATACCTGAGGGCAAAGGATAGGGAACGTTCAGAGGCCAGCTCATGTGTTGGCCGGACAGGACATAGCCGACCAGCCCGTTATCGAGGGACTGGGTCTGGCCGCCGGATGCCACGGTGCTCAAGGCGCTGATGCGGATGGCGTGGTTGCCGTCGTTGCTGACGCGCAATTCGGCCTTGCCGTCCTGGCCGGCCGCCACCTGGGCGTGGACGCTGCTGAGGTCGGTCCTGATGGCGGTGGTGCCGTGCTGTGGTCTCGGCACAGGTGTCGTAGGCGTAATGTTCACGAAGACCGGGATTGAATAGCGCATCAACAACCTCAAGCCGGTTCCGTGCGGCAGGCTCTGGTGCGGCAGTTCGTCGATCAGCAGGCGGTAGCTGAGCTCGTTGGCGGGCGTCGTCGGGTGGAGGCGGATCACGCGCACCGTCTGCTGATGGCCGGGCGAGATGTGCATGATGGGCGGGCTGGCTACGAGCTCGCTCGACGCCGCGGGGCTCAGGTGATCGTGACCGTCTTCCTGGGTCCAGCGCATGATGCGCACCTCTGCCTCGACGGTGTCCTGCCCCTTGTTGGCTATCTGGACCGTCTGGCCTTGCTGTGTGGGTTCGAATTCCATCCGGACCGGTGCGACCTGGAGGATGGCGGCCGCTTGTGCCGGCGCCGCGCTGCCTGCGGCGGCGATGGCTACGGCGCTCCAGACGGCACGGAGCATGAGTGGCCGAACCAGTGAACGCATGGAGTGCATGGACATCCCCCATCAGTAGGTGATCGTTGCCGTGACGGTATCCAGATACTGGCCCGCTGGTTCTGCACCGCCTACGGTAGCCGCTGCGTAGACAGTGAGGGAGATGGTGTATGTGGTGCCTATACCGATTCCGGTGCCCGCATACCACGAGGTTGCATCGTCGCCCCAGTTCGCGCCAGTCGGCGAGTCGCGCCGCAGGGTGTAGGGAATCTGGGTGGTGCCCGCCGTGGCTTGCATGGCGCGTGCATTGACATTGCCCGTGACCGTGCCGCCATCGAGTCCCAGCGTGAAGGGCAGGCCGTTGGTGCACTGGACCTGAATGGTGCCGGTCTGCGAGTACGTGGTCGCGGCCGAGAGCTGCGAGCCGAAGTCGATGTCGGTGGTGGAAGCGATCAGGCAGGTACCCTGGATGGTGATCCGCACCTGGAAGGTGCTCGTCGCGGTGGTCTGGGCCTGCGCCGAGGCGGCTGCCGCTGCGACGGCGGCGGTGGCCAGCAGCTTTGACAGGTAAAGAGCGGCACGCATAGGTTCTATCCCTCCGAAAAGGAATCACGGACGATCTAACGAAGGCGGCGCTGCTTCAAGCGCCCGCAGGCTTCATCAACGGCGCTCGCCGCAACCCGGCAAGGCAGGCGATGATCGGTGAGACACAGACCGCACCGTGTGGGCACTTGAAGCGTGGAGCGAGGGATCGTGTTGCGCAGCCGCCGTTGGTGGTTGCCGTTCTTGCGCTTGCGGTGTTTGCCGGTCAATGCAACGTGGCCCGAGGAGAATGCCGGGCGAAAAGATGTAAAGCAATCCAAACCATTAGGGATGCGGCTCATCGCCTCGCTCCTTTGGTGTTGTCGGTCGTCTAACCATCTACGCCCGGGGACACGAAGCCAGCGCCCGAAAGCCTCGTTCGTAGAGCGTAATAACAGTTTTGCGGCGAATCAAGCTTTTCGCGAAATTGGGCCAGGCGGATCCCAAAACTTGTGCCTGTGGGTATGCGGCCTGGCACGTCTTTAGTAGGTCTCCTGAATTAAAACATCTATAACTGGCGCGCGCCGCACGTCGCACTTCCGTAAGTTCCGGTAAGCATATTGACCGACGGAACCTTTCTCGCCGTAAGCTAAAGCTACGAGTTTTCGTGCCGTATACCTTGCCGAGACCCATCGCTGCGGCAGTGATTTCCGCACTCGCACGCGAGCGCCGGGCAGACTTTCAGGAGTTGTTTTTGTCGTTCATCAGGAATCTCAAGATCGCCGTCAAGCTGGCACTGTTGGGCGCGGTGCTGCTGGCCGCGACGATCCTCGTCGGCCTCGAAGGCTGGCATGCGCTGTCCGCCACGCACACCTTGCAAACACGTTCGACACGCACGCTCGGTCAGTATGCGCAAGCGGCGGACACCGCGCGTGTCGCCCAGGTCGAATTCAAAAAGCAGGTGCAGGCGTGGAAGGATCTGTTGCTACGAGGCGCCGATGCGACCTCGTTTGACAAATACCGTCAGGAATTCCTGACCCAGAGCAGCGCGACGGACGAAGCGCTGCAACGCCTCAAAAGCGAGTTGAGCGCGTTGGGCGCGGACACCAGCGAGGTCGACGCGGCGCTGTCGACGCACGCATCGCTGCAAATCAGCTATCTCGACGCATTGAAGCACTACACCGCGAGCGATCCCGACGCCGCGCACGTGGTCGATGGCCTCGTGAAGGGGATCGATCGTGCGCCAACCGCGGCCATCGACAAGATCGTGGCGTCCGTGATGCAACAGGCGAAGTCGTCAAGCGACAACACGGCGCAAGCGGCGGAACACTCCTACGTGGTCGCGTGCACGCTGCTGCTCGTCGTCGTGCTCGCCGCGCTCGCGGGCGGCGTGGCGACCGTGTGGTTCCTGAGCCGCAGCATCACGTTGCCGGTGCGTCAGGCGGTCGGGGTTGCGCAGGCGGTGGCGTCGGGCGACCTGCGCACGCAAGTCGTCGTGCACAGCCATGACGAAACCGGGCTGCTGCTCACCGCGCTGAACGACATGAATCAGCGTTTGCGTCATATCGTCGATGAGATTCGGGAAGGCGCGACGACGATTTCAAGCGCGACCGCGCAGATCGCCGCAGGCAATCTCGATCTGTCCGCACGTACCGAACAGCAGGCGGCGTCGCTCGAGGAAACCGCGGCGTCGATGCAGCATTTCACCGAGTCGGTCCAGCGCAACGCCGGTCACGCGCGCGACGCGACGACGCTCGCTCAAACGGCGGCGAAGGCCGCGCGCGAAGGCGGCGCGGTGATGATCGACGCGGTGCGCACGGTGAGCCAGATCGACGCCGCCTCGAAGAAAATCGTCGACATCATCGCGGTGGTCGAAGCGATCGCCGCGCAGACCAACATCCTCGCGCTGAATGCCGCGGTCGAAGCGGCGCGCGCGGGCACGCAAGGACGCGGTTTCGCGGTCGTCGCCGCTGAAGTGCGCAGCCTCGCGCAGCGTTCTGCCGACGCGGCCCGCGAAATCAAGACCTTGATCCGCGACACGGTCACGACCATCGACGCAGGCACGCAGTTGATCCAGCACGCGAGTAAAACGATGGACGGCGTCGTCGAAAGCGTCGGCAGCGTGACGAAGATCGTCGAGGCCATCGCGACCGCAAGCGGCGATCAGGCGGTCGGCATCAGCGAAGTCAATGACGCCGTTACGCAGATGGACCAGGTGACGCAAAGCAATGCGGCGCTGGTCGAAGAAGCGGCTGCCGCGGCCGATGCGGTACAGGGCAAAGCGTCAGGGCTGGTACAGAGCGTCAGCTTTTTCCGGCTTGGCCTGGCTGACTGACGTTGACTGACTCGCATCAGTCTAGTGCAGCATGGCCTCGAAAGACTTCACCACATCGGCGTTGAATCGTTCATGGAACGCGGCCCGGTCGAAACCCGGCTTGCTGTCGCAGATCTCGGGCCGCAACCGCGCAAGACGCGCGTCGCAGGGCGGCAGGAAGTCGTAGTGGCCTGCGTTAGGGACCACGTGCCAGGTGGGGGCGCGCGGCAGGTCGTCCCGTACCGGCTCATCGTACCAGGGATGCGGCTGATGACGATCGTCGGCGGCGCTCCAGAGCTGCACCGGCGCGCGAACGCCGCTTAGCCCCGCGCGACCGAACACGAATCCGAACGAAGGTGCGGCGATGACGACGGCCTTGATGCGCGGATCGTGGACCCAGGCGCTGGCGGGAACATTCGCGCCGAAATGGACGTCAACGCCCGCGCGCCGCAAGGCCGCGCACAGATCGTGATCTGGATGGAGTTCGCAAAACGGGGCGATTTTCGAAAGATCCGGGATGCCGCCCGCGGCCACGAGCGCGGTGAAGCCGCCGTTGGAAAAGCCAAATACGCCGACGCGGGCCGCATCGAGCCGCGCATGCCCATGCCAGTCGCCGAGCATGTAGTCCACCAGCCGATGAAGCTGGGCGGGGCGGCGCCAGAGTTGCAGCACGCGGCTCTGGTCATCGAAAGTGTCGCCGGCGTGACTGACCGCCGCCGCGACGAAGCCCGCATGGGCGAGAGCGAGAGCCGTGTCGTAATGGCCGCCATACCAGCCGCCGCCGCCGTGCGACAGCACCACCAGCGGCAGGTGTTGGCCCTCGATCGAGGCGTGCGGCGCGACGGTCTGGGTGGCATTGCCGAGCGGGTGCGGCGTCGCGGGCGCGGTGGTGGGATACCAGATTCCGGCCGTGAGCGGCGGCTCGGCGCCATTCGGTATGTGGACTTCCTCGAAGCCGACATCGACGGCAAGGACGGGCGCGGCCGGCATCAAGGCTAAAACGGCAGCAACGATGGCCATCAATCTCACGATGCGCTGCATGGTTGTCGTCGCTGAGCTGAACTTCGGGCGGCTCGAGTCTATGAGACCAAAGTCCAATTGAATATTTCAGGATCGGGTTCAATAGTAGTGAAAAGTCGGGTTTTGTCGACTACAAAACGATCGCGACTCTCTTTCTGAAGATGCCGGAATTGCAGGCAGGTCCTGGTATTGCCGTCAAAAAAGTTCCAGTGGGTTTGAGTTTTCGCGATTGCAGACCTATCACTGTGTCGCCGCCGAACCGCGACGAGACCAGGCGGGAGAAGAACCAATGCAGCTCACACCGACTACCCAGCGGACGCCGTCCAGAGAGATGCTCGATGTCCTGATCCGCGCCGGACTCATTGCGATCCTGGCCGTGTTCTGTTTCCGGATCTTCGCTCCGTTTCTCAACCTGATGGCCTGGTCGGTGATTCTTGCGATCACGCTCTATCCGCTCCAGGTCCTTCTGCGCCCTATGTTCGGCGGCAAGGACGGTCTGATCGCGACGCTGATCGTCCTTGTCGCGTTTGCCGTGATTCTCGTGCCAACGTATGTGCTGGGTCTCGCGGTCGGTGATTCGATCGAGAAATCGATCGCCACTTTCAAAGGCGGTGGCTTGCACATTCCGCCTCCCGCGGAGTCGGTATCGAGTTGGCCGGTGATTGGCCCGCGCGTGTACGGCTTCTGGCAACAGGCTTCGACGGACCTGACCGGCCTGGCGCAAAGATTCGCCCCGCAGCTCAAGGAGGCCGGCCTCGCCCTGTTTGCAATGCTGACGGGGCTCGGTGCCGGGCTGGTGATATTTTTCGTCGCGTTGATCATCGCTGGAATCCTGATGGCCTACGGTGAGAAGGGCTACCGCAGCGCAGTGCAGATCGCCTCGCGCATCTCGGGCCCCGAGGAAGGGACTCAGATCGCCGATCTGTGCACGGCGACGATTCGCGCAGTGGCACAGGGGGTCGTCGGCATCGCGTTTATCCAGATGCTGCTGATCGGCATCGGCTTCATCGTGATGGGGATACCCGGCGCGGGGCTGCTCGCACTGGCCGTGCTGCTGCTCGGCATCATGCAACTGCCGGCCACGCTGATCACCATTCCGGTGATCATCTTCGTGATCCTCACCGACGGCGTGAGCACCGCAACGATCATCTTCTCGGTTTATATCTTCGTCGCGGGCCTCGCCGATAACGTACTCAAACCTTTGTTGCTGGGCCGCGGCGTTGCGGTGCCGATGCCCGTCGTGCTGGTCGGCGCGCTCGGCGGCATGGTGACGGGCGGCGTCATCGGGCTGTTCGTCGGGCCCGTGGTGCTCGCGGTCGGTTATCAGCTGTTCTGGCGCTGGGTGAGGGACCAGCCGCAACCGCAGCAGGCTCAGCCCTCCCAGGAACAGAAGCAGGCCTGAAGCTCGAGGATGGCTCCGTGTCACCGTTCATGCGTCCGTACGGGATCGCAGTGCTCTCCGGGGCGGTCTGCGTGAGCGGATGCATGCGGGTCGGGCCGGACTTTCAGCCGCAGCATGAAGCGTGGAGCGAGCACTGGAGCAGCGAGTCGATCACGGAGGTCACGCAGCAGGGCACCCAGCCTGATGTGCGCCAATGGTGGCTGATATTCGATGACCAGAATCTCGAACGGCTGATCGCCGCCGCCGACGCGAACAACGGCGACCTGAAGATTGCCGGACTGCGCGTGCTCGAGGCACGCGCACAACTGGGCATTGCACTCGCGGGACGCTATCCCCAGGTGCAGCAGGCGAGCGCCGATGCACTTGCTTCGGCGCGCAAGCGCTCGGATGGAGCCAATCCGCGCTCGGGTGCCTTCGTGCAGTACGGCGCGGGTTTCAGCGTCGGCTGGGAGCTGGATTTCTGGGGACGTTTCAGCCGCGCGATCGAGTCGGCCGACGCCGCGTTCTTCGCCGCGCAAGCCAACCGCGACGACGCGCTGGTTCTGTTGCACGCGCAGGTCGCCGACACGTATTTCACGCTGCGGGTCGCGCAGGCGAGGCTACGCATCGCTCGCGAGAACGCCCAGTTGCAAAAGCGCAGCTACGACATCGCGCAAAAGCTCTTCAAGGCCGGCGAGTCTGATGAACTCGACTTCCAGCAGGCGAAGACGCAGTACCTGGGGACACTGAGCAGCATCCCCGATCTCGAAAGCCAGATCGTGCTCGCTCGTCACGCGCTGTCGGTGCTGATCGGACGGCCGCCGGGTCCTCTTCCGGAGCTCGATGCGCAGGCGGGCAAGGAGGGCCTGGTGCCGCTCGTCGATCATGCCGTGCTGCAGGACGTGCCGGCCGATCTGCTGTTGCGCCGCCCTGACGTTCGCGCTGCCGAGTATCAGATGGCTTCGCAGTCGGCGCTCATCGGCGTGGCCAAGGCGGATCTGTACCCGTCGGTATCGTTGCTCGGCACGCTGACGTGGACCGCCAGTTCGCTCACGGGCGCGCCGAGCACACTGCTCTTTGCCGCGGGCCCGAGCGTGACGTGGAACGTGTTCGATTACGGCAGGATCACGAACAACGTGCGCGTCCAGGACGCACGGCTGCAGGAGTTGACGGTCGCCTATCAGAACACGGTGCGCGAGGCGGCGCGCGAGGCCGACGATGCCGCCACGGCGCTGATCGCCGCCTTGCAGCGCGACACCATTCTCAATGACGCGCAAGGCGCGGCGCGGCGCTCGCTCACACTCGCCAATACGATCTATCGGGAAGGCTATTCGGACTTCCAGCGGGTCCTCGATGCGCAGCGTGCGCTGTTCGCCCAGCAGGACGCCTACGTGGTCAATCGCAGCAACGCCGTCGGCAGCGTGATCGCGCTTTACAAGGCGCTTGGAGGCGGCTGGGAGACGGAACAGCCGCTCGTCGACGCGGCGACGCGCGCGCAGATGCGGCAACGCACCGACTGGGGTGACCTGCTGAACGAAGGGTCGCAGTCTTCCGCCACGCCGGGTCGAGCCGAAGGGGCGCCACGATGAGCGATACCCCCGAATCTCAAGCGGCTGCCTCGCCGAAGCCGTCGGCGCCTGCCGCCGACCCTTCGTCCAAGGCGGTCAAATGGGTCGTCGGTCTGATCGTGCTGAGTTTGATCTGGTATCTGCTCGCTGACCGTTTCACGCCGTATACGCACCAGGCGCGAATCCAGGCCTACGTCGTTCCCGTTGCCGCCGAAGTGTCGGGACGCGTGACCCGGGTGCTCGTCCACAACAACCAGGATGTGAACGCGGGAGACGTGCTGTTCGAAGTCGACAGCGAGCCCTACCGCATTGCGGTTGTTCGGGCGCGCGCCGATCTCGAGACCACGCGCCGTCAGGTCGGTGCCAGTACGGCCGGCATCGAATCGGCGCTTGCCGGGTTGCGGGCCGCCATTGCGAACGAGGTCAAGGCGCGCCAGGACAGCGAGCGGCTCGAGCGGCTCTATCGCGAAGACGAGGGCACCGTCTCGCTGCGACGTCTCGAGATCGCGCGGGCGACGCACGAACAGGCCCAGAGCCAGGTTGCCGGCGCGCGTGCCGAAGTCGAGCGCGCCCGCGAGCAGCAGGGCGGCAACGAGGCCGAGAATGCGCAGTTGCGCAGTGCCGCTGGCGCGCTGGAAAAGGCCGAACTCGATCTCGCCAACGCACGGATCAGAGCCCGCTCGAGTGGCGTCGTGACCGATCTGCGCACGGAAGTCGGTCAATTCGCGGCGGCGGGCAGCCCGGTCATGACGCTGATCGCGATCCGCGATGTGTGGATCAGCGCCGATATGACGGAGAACAATCTGGGCCATCTCAAACCCGGCAGCCGTGTCGAGATCGCGTTGGATGTGTTGCCGGGCGAAGTGTTTGACGGGCGGGTTCGCAGTATCGGTTATGGCGTGAGCGTGGGCCAGAGCACGCCAGCCGGCAGTTTGCCCACCGTGCAGAATAGCCGCGACTGGCTGCGTCCCGCTCAACGTTTTCCGGTGATCGTCGAATTCGACGAGAGCGAGCGCGCCCGTCTGCGCGATCTGCGTGTGGGAGGGCAGGCCGAAGTGATGGCATTTCCGACTCAGGGTAATCCGCTCAATCCGCTCGGACACGCGTTCATACGGCTGATGAGCTGGCTTTCCTATGTCTATTGAGCGACCTATGCAGCCCCTGACCCAGCGCCTCGGTTATCGCGCGATACGCGTTGCCACAGGAACGGCGCTCTCTCTCGTCATCAGCTTTGGGCTCGATTTCCCGATACCGGTCGTCGCGCCGGTATTCACGGTTTTTCTGCTGGGCACGCAGAGCCGTCCGCTGTCGCTGAAGGCCGGCCTGATCCTTTCGCTGGTCGTGGCGTCGACGACCGGCAGCGGCCTGCTCCTGGTTCCGTTGCTTCGTTATTACGCGTTGGCCGGCGTGATGCTAGTGGGCCTCATGCTGTTCTTCGCGTTTCGCTATGGACTGCGCGGCGGTAACAACCTGGTCGCGACTTTTCTGGTCGCCGGACTGACGATGATTTCCGCCGCGGGCACGGCTGACTTCGAGCTGGCCTTGACGGTCGTCGGCGCGCTGGCGAAGGGACTTCTGCTTGCCGTGCTGGTGTCGACGCTGGCGCACAGGCTGTTTCCGGAGCGCATGGGCGCGCGGGAACAGCCGGTCAAGGTCGCCATGGCGGACGACACGGCGGCCTATATCGCGCTGCGTGCCGCGCTCGTCGTCATGCCGGCCTATCTGCTCGCGATGACCGATCCGGCGAACTACATGCCGATCATCATGAAGTCCGTCAGTCTCGGCAGACAAACCTGCACGACGTCGGCCCGCAGCGCCGCACGCGATCTGATCGGCTCCACGCTGCTCGGCGGCCTGCTCGCCATCGGGTTCTGGTTTGCGCTGAGGCTCTTCGTGCATCTCTGGATGTTCTTCCTATGGATGCTACTGTTCGGCCTGTTCGTGGGACGCAAGCTCTACGGACTTCAGCCGACGCGTTGTTCGCCGGGCTTCTGGCTCAACAGTCTCGTGACGATGATCATTCTGCTGGGGCAGTCGGTGCAGGACAGCGTGGCGGGCAAGGACGTCTACACCGCGTTCGCGGTGCGAATGGGGCTCTTTCTGGCTGTCACGGTCTACGCGTGTTTGATGCTGCTGCTATTCGAGCAACGTCGCCGTGTGGAATGAGGGGGCGCGGCATGCCGCAAAGCGGATCCGGTGATCGCAAGAGGAGCGGGCAATGGGAAATACGACAGACCATCATGCTGTCCGTCTTCGGGCTGGCGAGATCCTGAAGGAAACGGCGAAAACACTTTGGTATCTGAGAGCGATTCAGATCGGCCTGCTTCTTCTGTTCGTCCTGCTGACGCTCGGCATGTACTACTGGGGTGCGCCTGTCGAGACAGCGAACCGGACACCCTCGCCGGTGGGTGAAACCGTGTACTTCTGCGCGATCACGGCGCTGACGATCGGGTACGGCGATGTGGTGCCCACTTCGACGTTCGGCCGGATCGACGCCGTATGCCTTGGGCTGATCGGGCTGGTGTTCACCGGGTTGTTCGTGGCCGCGGCTGTGCGAGGTGTGCAGGAGGCTGCGCGTCGGGCGGAGGAGCGTGGTTAGCCTGGCAGCGATCCGGGGGCTGGCCGTTCGTGCCAGCATGTTCAAGCGCCGATCCTTTAGGGCTCTTGACTATTGACTACAGGCGTGAAAAGGGGGAGCGTGTCTGTCTGGGCCTGGGTTCGCTGTTGTCTCGATCAAACCAACTATCCGAGGTAACTATGTGGATCTTCCGTGTGAATGAGCCTCGTCTTGGGGTCATCCGGATTCGCGAATGGCGCCGCCGCGCGCGCCATACGATCGGCCTTCTGGTCCTGCTGCTGGGCAGCGCCGTCACCGGGCTCTTCATCCTCGATCAGTCCAATACCTCTTTCCCCAACAAAATGTTTACGGCCCTGTGGAACGGGGTCAACCTCATCACGACACTCGGTGCCTTCGGCGAGTTCAATCCGCCTCAAAAAGTCTTCATGCTGCTCGCCATGGTCGCGACACTGCTGATCGGCGGATTCGCGGTTTCGAGGCTCACGGGCATGCTTTCCGGCGACGACGTGATGTTTTATCGGGAGAACAGGCTGATGGAACGCAAGCTCGACCAGGTTGCCAATCATGTCGTGGTAGTGGGATTTCATTCGCTCGGTAAACTGGTCGCTGAGCGCCTGCGCGAAGCCGGGCAGACCGTGCTCGTCCTCGTCGGCGATCAGCTTCAGGCCGACCAGGCGGCGGAACGAGGCTATATGGTCGTGCTCGGTGCGCCGGGCGGATTCGACGAAGTGCTCAAACATGCGCGGCTGGACCGAGCCAAAGCGCTGGTGGTGACGACCCCCGACAGCAATAACAACCTGGCGATCACGTTGGCGGCGCATACCCTGAATGCGTCGCTCCCGATTGCAGCGCCCGGCGAAAATCCCTTGCGAAAGATGCTGTTCGAGAGCGCGGGGGCATCCAACGTGGTAATCGCGGACGAGATCATTGCGAACGCACTCATCGGCAAGCTCACGACCCGAGTGGAGGTGGACAGATGAAACCAGCGGCTGCTACGCAGTCTCAGCATCACGTGCCTTTCCTGCAGGGGCTGTTGCCCTTCAATTCCGCTCAACTGCCGCACGACATCATCGCCGGGCTCACGCTGGCGGCACTCGGTATTCCCGAGGTGATGGGGTACACGAAGATATCCGGCACGCCCACCGTCACGGGTCTTTATACGATCGTGTTGCCGCTGGTGGCGTTTGCGGTTCTGGGTGCCTCGCGTCAACTGGTGGTCGCGGCGGACTCGGCGACAGCCGCCATCCTCGCGGGAACACTGACGACCGTGGCTGCTCTCGGCAGCAAGGAATACATCGGCCTCACGAGCACGGTGGCCCTGACCGTTGCCGTGATGCTGGTGATTGCGCGTATCTTCCGGCTCGGTTTTCTCGCCGATTTTCTTTCCCGCAGCGCACTGATCGGCTTTCTGACCGGGGTCGGCGTGCAGGTCGCGGCGGGTGAGCTCGCCGGGCTGATCGGGCTCGCGAAGCAGGGGCACGGCCCCGTCATGCAACTGGTGAGCGTGGTTCAGCGTGTCGCCGAAGCGAACTATCCGACCACGCTCCTTTCGCTTGCCGTGCTCGTGGTGATCGTCGGGTGCAAGCGTCTCACGCCGCGGGCACCGGGTGCGCTGATCGCCGTAATCGGCTCCATCGTGGCCAGCGGGATGTTCAATTTCGGCGGACACGGCATCGCGGTAACGGGGGAAGTGCCCGGCGGACTTCCGTCGCTGTTCGTGCCGCCGCTGCACCTGAACGAGATCAATCAGGTGCTGGCGACGGCGGCCTCGTGCTTCATCGTCATCATCGCGCAGAGCGCCGCGACCGCGCGTGCCTACGCCACCCGCCACAACGAGAAGGGCGACGACAATGCCGACATCATCGGACTCGCGGCAGCGAACGCGGCGGCCGCGTTGACGGGTACCTTCGTCGTGAACGGCAGTCCGACCAAGACCGAAATCGTCGACGATGCGGGGGGCCGCACCCAGGTCGCCCATCTGACGACCGCCGTGATCGTGGTGCTGGTGCTGCTATTCCTCACGCGGCCGCTGAGCCTGATGCCTGCCGCCGTGCTCTCGGCCATCGTTTTCATGATCGGTGTGAAGCTGATCGACGTGAAGGGCATGATTGAACTCTTTCGCATGCAGAAGGACGAATTCGTCGTGGCCTTGCTTGCAGCGGGCGTGGTCGTGTTCGTCGATGTGATGCACGGTATTCTCGCTGCAGTGGTGCTGTCGCTGATTGCGCATGCGCGGCATAGCTACCGGCTGCGCACGCGCGTGTTGGCGCGTAGCCCCGCCGGCCATCTGGTCCCGCATCACGTCGCGCCGGATCTGCTGGCGGCACCCGGCATCGTCGTCTACAAGTTCGAGGCGGACCTGTTCTATGCGAACACGGGGCGCTTCACGCAGGAAGTGCTGAAACTGGCCAATGAGGCGAGCGTTCCGTTGCGCTGGATCGTGATCGATGCAACCGAGATCAACAATATCGACTACACAGCGGGCAAGACATTGCTTCAGCTGGGTGCGGAGCTCGACAAGCGCGGCCTCGGTCTCGCCGCGGTCGCGGTTCCGGCGGGCGTGATGCACGAACTCGACCGGTACAAGGCACTGCAGGTGAATAACGCGCACCGTGAAATCTTTGCGACAGTCGAGGCGGCGATCGAGGCGCTACGCGACCTTTCGCCACCCGCGTCCGCGCCTCCACCTGCGCCGGACACCAAATCGGAATGAAGCAAAGCGAAGTGACCCAATGACGCCTGAGCTTGAATCGAAAAAGGAGTGACGTGTGTCTGATTCCACTGCTGCAAAGTCCACCGAACCCGCCACGAATCACGTGGCGGCACAAGAAGATCCGTCCACACTGTTTGAGGGGCGCGGCACATTGGCTGCGCGCGTCGAGCGGGGCAAGGCGGCGCGTAAAAAGGCGCCGCGCGCGGATCTGGCGATCTGCAAGATCGAGGATCGCGATCCCCTCGAACTGCTCGAGGCGTCCAACGTGGGCCGGGTGGCGGAGCTGATCCCCATCCGCTACGGGCGGATGGTCGCGAGTCCGTTCGCGTTCTATCGGGGTGCCGCGCCATTGATGGCCCAC
The DNA here is from genome assembly GCA_000173575.1 of Burkholderia sp. H160. Lineage (GTDB taxonomy): Bacteria > Pseudomonadota > Gammaproteobacteria > Burkholderiales > Burkholderiaceae > Paraburkholderia. The sequence goes on from ABYL01000006.1 coordinate 24,749, forward strand.
GACCTGTCGAAACTGCCGCATTCCGACGTGACCGTGCAACTGGGTGGCGACGCGCATCTGGCGAACTTCGGACTGTTCGCGAGTCCGGAGCGGCGCATTCTCTTTGGACCGAACGACTTCGACGAAACACTGCCGGGCCCGTTCGACTGGGATGTGCGCAGGCTCGCTGCATCGTTCGTGATTGCCGCGCGCGAACGCGGCTTTGCGCCACGCGACCAGCGTGGCGTGGTGCGCAGGCTATGCGAGACCTTCCGGCAACGGATCGCTGAATTGAGCAGCATGGACACGCTCGATATCTGGTATTGCCAGTTCGGGGCGGCGAACATGCTGGCCATTGCCGATTCGATAGAGGAAAGAAGAAAAGAACAGGCTGTCATCGAAAAAGCGAGCCAGCAGTCGTCGCGCACCGTGATGACTCACGCGACCGAGCTTGTCAACGGCAAGCTGCGCATCAAGGACGCGCCTCCGCTTGTGTACCACGTCCCGCTCGAGAGCCCGCACGACCAGAAGCAGTACCAAACGTTGGTGCGGCGTTTCTTCGCCGACTACCGGTTAACGCTTCCCGATGACAGGCGCGCCCTGTTCGATCGCTATGAACTGGTGGATGTCGCCATTCGGGTCGTCGGCATCGGATCGGTGGGAACGCGTTGCTACGAGGCGCTCTTCATGGCCGACGGCGAGTGCCCGCTGTTCCTTCAACTGAAGGAGGCGCGGGCTTCCGTGCTGGAGGGGTACCTGCCGCCGAGCCGCTATCCGAATCACGGCCAGCGGGTGGTCAACGGGCAGCGCCTGCTGCAGTCGGCGAGCGATATTTTCCTCGGCTGGTCGAAGATGCGTCACACGGGTAATGATTTCTATGTGCGGCAATTGCGCGACATGAAGGGCGCGTTCGACTTCACTACGTTCGACGTCGAGGATCTCGGCGAATACGCGGTGTCCTGCGCTCACGCACTGGCCCATTCGATGGCGAAAGCAGGCGATCCCGCGCTGCTCAATGGATATGTCGGTAAGTCGGATGCATTCGACGAAGCCATCGTGCAATTCGCGCTCGCTTACGCGGAACAGAATGAGGCGGACTGGACGGTTTTGAAAGCGGCAGTCAAGGCGGGACGGATTCAGGTGATTCGTGATTGAGAGTACGCCGCCAGGCATCAGAACGAAACGCTGCGCTCGCAACCTGACCGGGCGCATGGAAAGGGGTACTATGAAGAAGCCATCGAACGCCAGGCTCATCCGTACCTGAGCGTGTAACGTCTCCCTAGCCAGGAGTCCAGCCATGATCGAGTATCACACCACCCCCGATTCGCCGGTCGTCGAAATATCCGTCGAAGGCAAAATCACCGACCACGAACTGCGCGAAGTCATCGAGCGCATGCGTGGTGATCTTGAATTGAACGGTAAGACCCGTGTGCTCGAACGCATTGAGCATTTCAGCGGCATCGAGCCGAAGGCGCTGTGGACCGACCTGACGCTCGGCGTCTCCCTCGCCCGCAAGGTCACGCGCGCCGCCGTGGTGGCCGACGCGGGCTGGATTCGCGCCTCGATGCACTTGGCGCGGTTCTTTACGAAGGCTGAAATCAAGGCGTTCCATGTCAACGAACTGGAACAGGCGCGAGCCTGGATCAACGCCTGAATGTCGTCTCCAGCCGACCGTATCGGGCTCAGCGCCTACAGAGGACTGACAGTATGCGTCAGCGCGAAATGGCGTAGCCAATGCGCGCTGCCCAGCGGTGCTTGTTGTAATCGAGAAGATCTTCGGCGTAGCCGTTGAAATAATTGAGAAACAGATACCCGCCCCATGAACTGCCGAATATCTTGCCGAGTGGGTATGTCAATTGCGCATCGACGCTTCCATAGGTCGATTTCGTGCCCTTTCTCAGGGTCGTCGCGAGTTGCCAGCCATCGGGGCTGCCGTATTTGATCAGCAGATCGACATAGCCGCGATAGTGGGCAATATCCGAATTCGTATCCTGTTTGTGCATGTACCCGTAGATTTTCGGCTCGATGTTCAGGTGGTAGGCGTTGAGGTCGCCGAATTCCCAGATCGGCTTCGCGTACAGGATGTCGATGCCGCGCGACCCGGGCCCGGCGGTCCCGTTCGACTCGTGTTCGTAGCCCGTCTCGATGCCCATCCGGGTGAACCAGTTGGTCCTCCACCCGGTGTCCTCGAGGTAGTAGAAAAGCGCGGGCATGTAACTCGTATCGTGGAACGGCGCCTCATGCGCGCGAATGTCCCAGAGCGAAGTCTGCGAGTACGCGAAATAGAGGTTGTCGAAGATGCCGCGCGAACGCGGATCGTCAGGCAGCATGAGGCGGACCTTGAAGCTGATCTGGAATTTGGCGAGACCGTCGTCGCTCGAGTCCCAGCCGTCGGCGAAGTACGTGGGTCGGTAGAACGAAAACCGTCCTGCGAGGAAGGTGCCGAGGTCCGGCACCAGCGAATTCGAAGGCTTCACGGTGGAAGGTGGCATTTGCGCGGCGATCGATTCGTTGCCCTTCATCGGCCCTTCAGCCGGCGTGATAGCGAGCGGAGCCGATGCGGACGCAACCGCCGCCGCAGGCGCGGATGCAGCCGTTGCGGCGCCGGCCGTCGCCGCATTGCGACGCATGCGCGTGAGCAGGACCACCGAAGGCGATACGTCGACGCCGGGCACGTCGACACGAACCGCACCGCGCGCCCACTCGGGCCACGGCGCGCTATAGCTGACCGCCTTCATCTCGCCGGCCGCGAGCCGCACCTGCTCGGGCGCGCCGGATTCGCGCGTGAGCAGCACGGACCTTGGCAGGGTCTCGCCGTTGGTCAGCGTGACGCTCAAGGTGCGAGGCACGTCGACCGACGTGCCGGAGGGTGCGTCGCCGGTGTAGACGATCGTCACCACGAGCGGTTCGTCGGACCTCGCTTCGCGCGGCGGGCGCATGATCGACACGGCGGCGCGGCTGGCCGGCACATAGCCGGTGAACGTGGCCACGGCCAGCGCGGCGCATGCGAGCCTTCCCCATTGCAACCGGGCGGTCTGTAAGGAACGGGATGCGGATTGCCTACGGGACGCAAATCGGATCGCCACGTTGCCTCCTTGTATCGCGGGCGCGGTTCGCCGCCGGGCGAATCACGCCGATCGTCTACGTGAATGAACTGCACGCAGAACTGAAGATTACTTCAGACGAAGAGGAGTAGTGGGGGAAAGTGGCCGACGTGATGCGTAATAGCGTCAAACGCCAATGGCCGAAAGGAATTTAAAAGCAGAACGAAATCTCACAAATCCAGAACCCACATTCGCGTCGCCTAATTACCTTCCGGCATTTTCGACGAATGATGGCTGGTAATCAGCCACTTGTGTCCATTCCACGCGTAGGTGAACGTGTAGCGCGCCTTGATAACCGAGCCGTCCGCCAACTTGAAGGAATAGAGACCGGAGTCGATCGCCGTGTTGCATTCGATCATGATGTCGCGGAAGTCGATCGTGCCGACTGGTTTGTTTTCGAGGAAGTGTTTGAAATAGTCGAGCTTTTCGTCAGCAGTCAAACGCGGCTTGTTCGAGACGGTCGGCAGCAGGATCGAGCGCTGCGCATAGTTCGCCACGACCTTCTGTGCATCGCCGCTTTTCAGCGCGTCGTTCCAGCGATCGAACAGTGCGGCAATCTGCTTCTCCGAGGTGGGATGGCAGGCTTCGGACCTGGCGAATGCGCCGCCATGGATCACGGCCGCGATCATCGCAACCACGACGGACGGCCTGGATACGCGGATTCTCATGATGCCCTTCGCGATTCGTTGCGGGTGGATGCTTCCGCCAGTAAAGCGAATGTGCGTCCGGCCTATCCGCCACAGCATCGGCATTACAGGACAAGGGCCCGCTTTATTTGTGTCAGTTCAGCTCGCTTCTTCCAGAACCACGACACTGCGCGCCTCCACGCGACATTGATCGTTCTCGATGGCGGCCTTTTGTGCAGGCTGCACGATCTCATGCTGACTGTGGCGCGCGGTATCGACGATACGTCGCCAGTGCCGCTCGTCGGGCGCGGGTAGCTCGACCGTGCGCGCGGAATCGTCCATGTTGAAGACGGCGTGCAGCGCAGGTTCGCCGGGCTCTTCGCCGCCCAGGGTGACGGCGAGAAGCCGCGCGCCTGAATCGTGCCAGCCCGGCCCGTTCAGGCGCTCGCCGTGCCATGCCACATCCGCTCGCGTCTGACCGGGCGAGGGCCGCCCGGTCAGGAAATGTCGCCGGCGCAGGCTCGCGTGGCGCTTGCGCAGCGCAATCAGCGCCCGCACGAAGCGCAACATGGCCGCACCGGATTCCGTGGGTGTCCAATCGAACCATCCAAGCGCGTTGTCCTGGCAATATGCGTTGTTGTTGCCGTGCTGGCTGCGCAGCACCTCGTCGCCGGCGAGCATCATCGGCACGCCCTGGCTCAGGAACAGGATGGCCATCACGTTGCGCGCCTGGCGGTGCCGCAGAGCGAGAATGTTCGCGTCGTCGGTCTCGCCCTCGGCCCCGCAGTTCCACGACAGGTTATCGGAGTTGCCGTCGCGATTCTCGTCGCCGTTCGCTTCGTTGTGCTTCGAGTCGTAGCTCACGAGATCGATCAGCGTGAAACCGTCGTGGCACGTCACGAAGTTGATGCTGTTGTTGGGCAGCCTGCCGTCGTCCGCATAGAGATCCGAGCTGCCCGCGATGCAGGTGGCGACCGCCCCGATGAGCCCCGGGTCGCCGCGCACGAAGCGGCGAATCACGTCCCGATAGCGGCCGTTCCACTCGTCCCACGCCATGCCGGGAAAGGCCCCGACCTGATACATGCCTGCGGCGTCCCAAGCCTCCGCGATCAATGCCACGTGCGAGAGCACACGCGAAGACTCGATCGCCCAGGGCAGCGGTGGATCGGCCATCAGCTCGCCGCGCTGGTCGCGCGCGAAGACGCTCGCCAGGTCGAACCGGAAACCATCGACACCCAGTTGTACCACCCAGTATTCGAGGCAGTGAACGATGAACGCGGTCACCAGCGGATGGTTGCAATTGACCGTGTTGCCGCAGCCGGTGTAGTCCCGATAGCGGCGCCAGTCGGCCGGGTCGAGGTGGTAGACCATATCGTTCGCGAGGCCCTTGAAGTTGATGATGGGTCCCGTCTCGCCCGCTTCGGCCGTATGGTTGAATACGACGTCGAGTAGCACGGCAATGCCGGCGGCGTGCAATGCGTCGGTGAGCGCGCGGAACTCCTGCGGCGCTCGCGCGGGGTCGCGGCAGTATCGAGGGTGCGGACTGTAGTAGCTATGCGTGCTGTAACCCCAGTAGTTGCTCAATCCGCGTGCCGCCGCCGAGGGGGGAACGTCCTGCTCGTCGAAGGCCATCACCGGCAGCAGCTCGACGTGAGTCACGCCGAGTTGCACGAGGTACGGAATCTTCTCGATCAGGCCGGCGAAGGTGCCGGGATGCGTTACGCCGCTCGACGGATGACGCGTGAAGCCGCCGACATGCAGCTCGTAGATAATCGCGTCGTCGAGCCCACGGGAGACGAGGGCGGGAGACGCGGGCAGCGGTTCCGTCACGATCGCGCGGAACGTTGCGTGCCCGGTGGGATTTGCTGTGCCGGGCGGAGGCCGCCTCCACAGAACGTCGCTGACCGCGCGGGCATAAGGGTCGAGAAGCTCCCTGTCGGGGTCGAACAGCTCGCCGCTTGACTGCGTGTCCCGTGGACCGTCCACCCGCCACGTGTAGTACGTGCCGATTGGCAACTCTTCCACCATGACATGCCAGAAGAAGAAGGTTCGATTGCTGTCGGTAGTGAGTGTGACGATCTGAAACGGCTCGGGGCTGTCCGCACCCTCATACAGCAGCAACTCGGCGCGCGTCGCGTGGCGGCAGAAGATGCAAAAATTGACGCCGCCGGGCACCGCGGTCGCGCCCGGCGGAAAACGCGACCCGGCGCGAACCGCATAAGCACGGCTCAATCCCGTTTCAGGCTCGTCAATCAAGGGCGATCCTCACCGGGCGGATGTTCCAGATCTTCTTGCAGTATTCGTCGATGGCGCGGTCCGAAGAGAACTTGCCCGAGCGCGCGGTATTCAGGATCGACATGCGGGTCCAGCGCCGCGTGTCCTGCCAGGCGGCGCTGACGTCGTCCTGACGCGCCACGTAGGCGGCGTAGTCGGCGAGCACGAGAAACGGGTCCGCCTGCATCAGATCGTCGATGAGCGGGCGGAACATCTCACGATCGCCGCGTGAGAAATGACCGTCGGCGATCAGCTCCAGCACGTCGGCCAGTTCCGTGTTCGCCTTCACGTAGTCCGCTGGGCGATAACCGGCACGCTTGACACGTTCCACCTCGTCGGCGGTCAGGCCGAACAGGAAGAAGTTTTCGTCTCCGACTTCTTCGCGGATCTCGACATTGGCCCCATCCAGCGTGCCGATCGTCAGCGCTCCGTTCATCATGAACTTCATGTTGCCGGTGCCCGATGCTTCCTTGCCCGCCGTCGAAATCTGCTCGGACAGGTCGGCGGCAGGGTAGATGAAGTGTGCATTCTTCACGTTGAAGTCCGGATAGAACACGACCTTCAGCCGTCCGTTCACGACCGGGTCGTGATTCACGACTTCGGCGATGCCATTGATCAAACGGATGATGAGCTTGGCCATCGCATAGCCGGGCGCGGACTTGCCGCCGAATACGAAGCAGCGCGGCGTCAGCGCCAGTTGCGGGTTGCGCAGCAGGCGCCGGTACAGTGTGACGATCAGCAGCGCGTTCAGATGTTGTCGCTTGTATTCATGGATGCGCTTGACCTGCACATCGAACAGCGCGGCTGCATCGACGCCGATGCCTGTCGTGTTGCGGATGCGCTCGGCGAGCACGGCCTTGTTCGACTGCTTCACGCGAGCCCAGCGCTCCTGAAACGCGGCGTCGTCTGCATACCCTTCGAGCTTGCGCAGTTGCGCGAGATCGGTCTCCCAGCCGGCGCCGACGGTTTCGTCGAGCAGCCGCGCGAGCTCCGGATTGCAGAGCAGCAGGAAGCGGCGCGGCGTGACGCCGTTCGTGACGTTGTGAAAGCGCTCGGGCCACAGTTCGGCGAAGTCTCGCAGCACGGTCTCTTTGAGCAGCCTGGAATGCAGTTCGGCCACGCCGTTGATGGCGTGGCTGCCGACCGTCGCCAGGTGCGCCATGCGCACGAGCTTGTCACCGCGCTCGTCGATCAGCGACATGCGCGCGACGCGCGCTTCATCGCCCGGAAAGTGTTGCCGGATCTCGTCGAGGAAACGGCGATTGATCTCATAGATGATTTCGAGCAGACGCGGCAGCAGGTTGCGCATCAGCGGCAGCCCCCAGGTCTCGAGCGCTTCGGGCAGCAGCGTGTGATTGGTGTAAGCGAGCGCGCTTCGCGTGATCTCCCAGGCCTCGTCCCACGGCACCTGCCGTTCGTCCACCAGCAGACGCATCAGCTCGGCGACGGCGATCGACGGGTGCGTGTCGTTCAACTGCACGCTGAACAACTCCGCGAAGTGTCCGACCGGTTCGCCCTTGATTTCGAGCAGGCGCAGCATGTCCTGCAGCGAGCACGACACGAAGAAGTATTGCTGCGCGAGACGCAGGCGCTTGCCGATCTCGGGCTCGTCGTTCGGGTAGAGCACCTTCGAGAGCGTCTCGGAGATGACCTTTTCGTTGACGGCCTCGTAATAGTCGCCGGCGTTGAAGTCTTGCAGGTCGAACGACTCGACCGCCTCGCTCTTCCACAGCCGCAAGGTATTGCACGTGTGGACGTGATAGCCGGGCATCGGCGTGTCGCAAGCGACGCCTTTGACTTCCCGCGTGGGTGTCCAGTGCACGCACAGGCGCCCCTGTGCATCGGTTTCGTTGTGTGTGCTGCCGCCGAAGCCCACGTAGAACGCGACCTCCGGGCGCACGATTTCCCATGGATTGCCCTTTTGCAGCCACTTGTCGGTGGTTTCGATCTGCCAGCCGTCGCGAATCTGCTGATCGAAGATGCCGAACTCGTAGCGGATGCCATAGCCGACCGCCGGTATTTCCAGGGTCGCGAGCGAATCCAGATAGCAGGCCGCGAGCCGGCCAAGCCCGCCATTGCCGAGCCCCGGTTCTTCCTCGATCGCGAGCAGGGTGTCGAGGTCGACGCCGAGCGCGCGCATCGCCTCGCGTGCGTTGGCCTCGATGCCGAGATTGACGAGGTTGTTGCCGAGCTGCGGGCCGATCAGGAACTCGGCGGAAAGATAGCAGGCCACCCGCACATCATTGACGGCGTAAGTCTGTACGGAGGCTGCCCAGCGGGCCAGCATGCGGTCGCGCACGCTGTAGGCGAGCGCCATGTACCAGTCATGCGGGCGGGCGATCGCCGGATAGCGGCCCCGCAGGCACAGCAGATTGTCGAGCACGCCGCGCTGCAGCGCCGTGGCGCTCAGTCCGGTGCGTGCCGCATCCTCGTCAGGCGGCAAGGTCGTGGTGGGAGCGTCGGCCATGGTGCTTTCCCCGGTGCATGCTGCGCGTGACGTTCAGAAGGGCCAGACCCAGTCGGCGACATCAGCGCGGTCCGTGCCGTGCGTATGCGCATAGTTCAGGTTGCTGACGATCGCGTTCCTCATGTCCTCTCTGAGATGCGCCGATCTGCCTTGCAAACGCGGCACGCGGTCGAGCACGTCGATCACCAGAGTGAAGCGGTCCACCTGATTGAGAATCGCCAGTTCGAGCGGCGTGTTGATGTTGCCTTTCTCCTTGTAGCCCCGGACGTGCAGATTCTCGTGATTGCGAAAGCGATAGGCGAGCTTGTGAATCAGCCACGGGTAACCGTGGAAATTGAAGATCACCGGCTTATCGGTTGTGAACAGGCTATCGAATTCGCGTTCGGTCGAGCCGTGCGGGTGCTCGCTCGCCGGCTGCATCCTGAACAGGTCGACCACGTTGACGAAACGCAGCTTGAGCTCGGGCAGGCGTTCGCGCAGGATCGCCGTCGCCGCCAGCGCTTCCTGGGTGGCGACGTCGCCGCACGAGGCCATCACCACGTCCGGTTCGGCGTCCTCGTCGTTGCTCGCGCGGCGCCACACGCCGATGCCTTTGGCGCAGTGCACGACGGCTTCGTCGATGGTGGCGAATTGCAGGTGTTTCTGTTTGTCGGCCACGATCACGTTGATGCAGTCGGTGGTGCGCAGGCAGTGGTCGGCGACCACCAGCAGCGTGTTCGCGTCGGGCGGAAGGTAGACGCGGGTGACCGAGGGGCTCTTGTTCGTGACGAGGTCGATGAAGCCGGGATCCTGATGCGAGAAGCCATTGTGATCCTGCCGCCACACGGTCGACGACAGCAGAATGTTTTCCGCCGACACCCACGCGCGCCAGGGTACGTGATTCCTGCTGATGTCGAGCCACTTCGCGTGCTGGTTGAACATCGAATCGACCACGTGCGCAAACGCTTCGTAGGTATGGAAGAAGCCGTGGCGGCCCGTCAGCAGATAGCCTTCGAGCCATCCCATCAGCGTATGCTCCGACAGCATCTCCATCACGCGGCCGTCGCGCGCCAGCTCGCCGCCGTCATCGTCCTCGGGGAGCATATCGGCCATCCAGACCTTCTTGCTGACCTCGTAGATCGCCTGCAGACGGTTCGACGCCGTTTCGTCCGGGCCGAACACGCGGAAGGTGTTCATGTTCGCGCGCATCGTGTCGCGCAGAAATTCGCCGAGCGGCCGCGTGTTCTCATGCAGCACCTTGCCCGCGTGGTGCACATCCACGGCGTACTCGCGGATGTCGGGCAGCTTCAGTTCGCGGCGCAGCACGCCGCCGTTCGCATGCGGATTGGCACTCATGCGCCGCGGGCCTGCGGGCGAGAGCGCCTTGAGTTCGGGGATCAGCGTGCCGTCGGCATCGAAGAGTTCGTCGGGCCGGTAGCTGCGCATCCACTGCTCGAGCACTTCGAGATTTGCGGGGGTGTTGCGCACATCCGAAAACGGCACCTGATGCGAGCGCCACGAGCCTTCGACCTTGTGGCCGTTGATCTCCTTCGGTCCGGTCCAGCCCTTGGGCGAGCGCAGCACGATCATCGGCCAGAGCGGCCGTTCGAGATTGCCCTTCACACGCGCCTGCTCGTGGATTTCATGAATTTCGCCGAGCACGGTATCGAGCGTGTGCGCCATCTTCTGATGCATCTCCGCGTGATCCGATCCTTCGACGAAATGCGGGGTGTAGCCATAGCCGACGAAGAGCGCTTCCAGTTCCCGGTTGCTGATGCGCGCGAGGATGGTCGGGTTGGCGATCTTGTAGCCGTTCAGATTCAGGATCGGCAGCACGGTGCCGTCCCGGGCCGGATTGATGAACTTGTTCGAATGCCAAGCGGTGGCAAGCGGCCCGGTCTCCGCCTCGCCGTCGCCAACCACGCAGGCCACGATCAGGTCGGGGTTGTCGAGCGCGGCGCCATACGCGTGTGACAGGCTATAGCCAAGCTCGCCGCCCTCATGGATGGACCCGGGCGTCTCCGGCGTCACATGCGAACCGATATGGCCGGGAAACGAGAACTGCTTGAAGAACTTCTGCATGCCCTCGGCATCTTCACTCTTGTCGGGATAGATCTCCGAGTAGGTACCTTCGAGATAGGTCGGGCCGAGCACGCCCGGTGCGCCGTGTCCGGGACCTGCCATGAAAATGACATCGAGATCGTCACGTTTGATCACGCGGTTCAGATGCGCCCAGACGAACGATAACGCCGGGCTCGCGCCCCAGTGTCCGAGAAGGCGATACTTGACGTGGTCGACTTTCAGCGGCTCGCGCAGCAGCGGGTTGTCCAGCAGATAGATCATGCCGACCGAAAGATAATTGCATGCCCGCCACCACGCGTCGATCAGACGAAGTTCGTCGCTGCCGAGCGCGGTCTGCTGCGAAGCATCCGCCGCGGAATGTTGGCCCATGCCGACCTCTCCTGTGTTTGCAGCCTGAACCCGAGGGTGTGGAGCGTGCCGGGTGCGCTGCGCAGGCGCTGCGATGAGTGATGGGGTCCGAGTCGCGCCTGTTGGCGGACCTCTACTACGGGGTATTCTTCGCCAACCGATGAACATTCAATAACGCAGAATATGTTACTGCGCGGAGATTGCAAGGATGATCGGGCGGCGTGTCGAGCGGTTTGCTGCGCCGCATTGACGCATTCACGCCGCGATCCGATGCTCGTAAAACGGCCGGTCCCGATCATCGAGAATTGCGTACAGTGCGCCCAGATCGCGTGGACCGGGATTCAACCACGCGTCGATATGTTCAGGCTTGATCGGAATGATGCAGCGATCATGCCCAGCGGCGGCAACCTCGGGTGGCGGCTCGTCGGTGATCGCCGCGAAGGACAATAAATCCGGCTCACCCTTGCCGCTCCAACGTGACCATAAGCACGCGACCAGCATGTCGTGAGGCGGGTTGGGTCTGAACTCGAGCCGGACGTTTTCATCCTTCTCGCCGGGCGCCAGTTCACGGCCTTCCATTCGCGCGCGCGGCACGTTCTCATAGAAAGCGCTGGCCAGAACGAGTCCGTGCGAATGGCCGAATAGCGTTTTCCAGAAACCTTCGAGACTGTCCCGGCGAGCGTTGTACGTGCCGGGATAGCGGGTGTCGTACGATGCGGGCTTGCCGGCCAGGCGGCACTGATAGCGCATCGGCTTGACGACGCGCTGGCCGTTTTCCATCACCATCACAGGCGCGTAGTAGCCGGGGAAGATGCGCGAGTCGGCGGCTTTGGGATCGATTCGTCGGAGGTCGTCGAGCCGCTCGAGCGTGCGGTCGATCTTGTCTTGCGCGATCCGCTTGCTCTCGCTTGCCGCCTTGGTGACTTTTGTCTGAAGCGATCGCTCGGCATCGGCGAAGCGGGTGCGCTGTTTGAACAGTTCCTGTTCGAGCTTCACGGTCTGCTGCGATCTGAAGCGCTCGATCGAGGCCCAGACTTCCCGTTCCGCGTCGGACTGCGGTTCCGAGAAGGCGTCTTCCATCGCTTTGGGAATTTTTGCCTGATTGTCTTCCGCACGTTCGAAGAAAAGACGCGCGAATTCGTGAATGCTCATCTGCGCGCCGAACATGCGGACATAGCGGCGGTAGTCCGCCAGAATCTGAGCCGAATAGCACATGGATGCCTCCGTTTGCTATTCCGATGATACGCAATTGCGCGATCCCGTCAGCAGAAGTCTCTGCTCGTCGTCTGCAACTCGCCCAGCAGATGAGACATGTCGACCAGCCGTTGCGCCACGAGGTGCCGTACTTCTCCCTGACACTGCCAGGTGCCGTACACGGCGAGCAGCGCGGCGCCCAACGCCTCTTTGCGCTGCTTTTCAAGCAGGCCCGGCCAGATGATCACATTGACGTTGCCCGTCTCGTCTTCGAGCGTGACGAACACGACGCCCTTGGCCGTGCCGGGGCGCTGACGCACCGTCACCAGTCCGCAGGCGCGCGCGAGGCGGCCGTCGCGATAGGTCCGCAGTGTCGAGGCCGGCATCAGCCGGTTCGCGAGCAACTGCGGCCTGAGCAGTTCCAGCGGATGGCGGTTGAGCGTCAGGCCGAGCGAGCGATAGTCGGCCACGATGTCGTCCGCTTCGCTCGGTGCGCCCAGCTCGGGCGTTTCGTCCTGAGCCGCCGCGGCCGCGAGCATATCCTTGTCCGGCACTGCGACGACCGACTGCCACAGCGCTTCGCGGCGGTTTCCCGCGAGCGATGTCAACGCATTCGCCTGCGCGAGCGCATGCAGGTCTTTGCGGTCGAGCTGCGCGCGGCGCGCGAGATCGTTGACGCTCGCGAACGGACGAACCGCACGCGCGTTCTCGATGCGTTCCGCGGCGCCGTCCTTCATGCCGCGCAGCAGCGAAAGACCGAGACGCACGGCGGGGCGCGGCGTGCCCGCATTGGGTTCGAGCGATGAATCCCAACCGCTCACCGTCACATCGACCGGCAACACCTTGACGCCATGCCGCTTCGCATCCTGAACCAGTTGCGACGGCGAATAGAAGCCCATCGGCTGGCTGTTCAGCATCGCGGCGAGAAAGGCCTCGGGTTCGTGACACTTGAGCCAGCTGCTCGCATAGACGAGCAACGCGAAACTGGCCGCATGACTTTCGGGGAAGCCATATTCACCGAAGCCCTTGATCTGCTCGAAGATTGCCTCCGCGAAGGCCTGGGTGTAGCCGCGCTCCTGCATGCCGAGCACGATGCGGTCGTAGTATTTTTCGAGTCCGCCCTTGCGTTTCCACGCGGCCATCGCGCGCCGCAGCTGGTCGGCTTCGCCGGCCGTGAAGCCGGCTGCGAGAATCGCCACCTGCATCACCTGTTCCTGGAAGATCGGCACGCCGAGCGTGCGGCCCAGCGCGGTCTTCAAGGCGTCGCTCGGGTAGGTCACGGGCTCAAAGCCCTGGCGGCGCTGCAGGTATGGATGCACGGCGCCGCCCTGAATCGGACCCGGCCGCACGATCGCGACTTCGATGACGAGGTCGTAGAACTCCGTGGGCCGCATGCGCGGCAGCATGCTCATCTGCGCGCGCGATTCGATCTGGAACACGCCGACCGTATCGGCGGCCGAAATCATCGCGTAGGTCGCCTCATCCTCGGCGGGGATGTCCTGCATTTCGAAGCGTTCTCCGCGCTGTTCCGAAACGAGGTCGAGCGTGCGCCGGATCGCGGACAGCATGCCGAGCGCGAGCACGTCGACCTTCAGCAAGCCTAATGATTCGAGATCGTCCTTGTCCCACTCGATCACCGAGCGGTCCACCATCGCGGCGTTTTCCACCGGTACGAGCCGGGTGAGCTTGCCGCGGCTGATCACGAAGCCGCCCGAATGCTGCGACAGGTGGCGCGGAAAATTCAGCAGTTGCGAGGCGAGCTTCGCCCATGCCTGAATCAAAGGCTTGTCCGGATCGAGGCCGGATTCCGCGAAGCGCGCGAGCAGATCCTGGCGGCCATCGAACCAGTGATGCGACTTCGCGACCGCGTCGACGATCAGCGGATCGACGCCGAGCGCCTTGCCCGTTTCGCGCAGCGCCCCACGCGGACGATAGGTCGACACCGCCGCCGCGATCGCGGCCCGGTCGCGGCCGTACTTGCGGTAGATGTACTGGATGACTTCTTCGCGCCGCTGGTGCTCGAAGTCGACGTCGATATCGGGCGGCTCGCCGCGCTCCTTGCTGATGAAACGCTCGAACAGCATGTTGCCGCGCGCGGGGTCCACTTCGGTCACGCCGAGGCAGTAGCAGACCGCCGAATTCGCCGCCGACCCGCGCCCCTGACACAGAATGTGCTGGCTGCGCGCGAAGCGGACAATGTCGTAGACGGTCAGGAAATACGGCTCGTACTGCAAGTCCGCGATCAGTTCGAGTTCGTGCTCGATCTGCTGCTGCACGTGATGCGGAATCCCCGACGGAAAACGCCGCTGCGCGCCGATGTAGGTCTCCTGGCGAAGATACGAGGCCGGCGTATGGCCGGCCGGCACCAGCTCGTCGGGATACTCGTAGCGCAGCTCGTCGAGCGAAAACGTGCAGCGGCTCGTGATGTCGAGCGTCGCAGCCAGCGCGTCTTGCGGGTACAGGTTGGCGAGCCGCAACCGCGAGCGCAGATGCTGCTCGGCGTTCGGCGCGAGATCATAGCCGCACTCATGGACCGGTTTGCCGACCCGGATCGCGGTCATCGTGTCCTGCAGCGGCTTGCGCGAGCGCACGTGCATGACGACTTCGCCGAGCGCGACCACCGGTACGTCACGACTGCGCGCGACGAACTCGACCGCGCCGCGATGCATGTCGTCCATCGCGCGTTGATGGAGCACGAGGCCGACCCATGCGCGGCCAGTGAAGGTTGCGTCGAGCCATTCGACCTGGGCGTCGAGCGCGTCTTCGCTGGCCGGGAAATCCGGCACGAGAATCGCGAGGCAGTCGGGCATGCCGAGCAGGTGGCGATACGCCTTTTCCGGCCGCGACAGATCCTGCGGCGTGAGCCGGTATTCGCCCTTGGGCGCGCGCATGCGCGCGAGCGTGATCAGCTCGGACAGATTGCCGTAGCCGTTGCGGTTGCGGGCGAGCAGGATCAGGCCGAACGCCGGCGAACCATCGGCATTGACGAGCCGGAAATACGAACCGACGATGAACGGCAGCTTCGCTTCTTTCGCCGCGACATGCGCGCGCACGACACCCGCGAGCGAGCACTCGTCGGTGATCGCGAGCGCGGAGTAGCCGAGTTGCGCGGCACGTCCGGCCAGTTCCTCAGCGTGCGACGCGCCGCGCAGAAACGTGAAGTTGGAAAAGCAGAACAGCTCGGCATACGCCGGCAGCATCGTGAAGGGGGTGTCCATGGCCGCTCATCCGCGCATATCAGCCGAACAGGCCATGAAGGAACCAGCGTTGCTCTTCTTCCGCGTCGCGGCTGCTCACGCGTTCGCGGTAGATCCAGTAGCAGCTTTGGTCGTCTGCCTGCGCGACGAAGTAATCGCGCGTGACGAGTTCGCCGTCGAACCAGCCGCTCTCGATGCGCTCACCCGGTGACACCATGCGCAACGGCGAGCCATAGAACGGGCGGTGCTGGCGCATCAGCAGACGCACGGGTGTGCCGAGCATCCACGTCGGGCGGGGCAGGTTCTGCGGGAGCGGGCCGGGCTTGATGGATTGCGATACCGGCAACCAGCGGTTCGCGATCTCCGGACGATGATCGGCCGTCGGCGCGGGCTTCAGCACGTTCTCTTCGCCGAGCCGCGCGACCAGCAGTTCGAGCAGGCGCTCGTGATCCTCCTGCGAGCCGCCCGGTTCGGGAAAGAGCGTCTCGGACGCGGGCGCGGCCGACTCGACGTTCGACGCATCGAGCCGCAACGCAATCACGGGCGCGGCGAGCTCGATGCGGTGCAGCCGCTCCTTTAGCAGCCGCATCAGATGTTCTTCGCGCCATGTCGGCTCGCCGAGTGCGATGTCGAGCGTGGTCGGCTCGATCGCGTCGCGTCCGCGCTCGTGTTCGAGCGACAGCCGAATGCCGGTGACCGCGAGCTGTTTCGCGCACAGCCATCCGCACAGTTGCACGACGAGCCGCTGCGCGCCGAACACCGCGCCATCCGCGTGTTCGAGCCGGTCCGGCATCTCGATGCGCGCCGAGAACGTGGGCGGCAGCTCGAGCCAGTCGAACAGTTCGGGCGCGGTCCCGAACGCGCGGTCGAGCGAGTCGAGCAGATGTTCGCCGCAGCGGCGCTGCAAGCCGGCGCGGGGCAGGCGGCGCAGATCGGCGATGCGCTCGCAACCGAGGCCGGTGAACCAGTCGGCGAACGGTCGGACTTCGGGCACGGCGAGCATCGGCAGCGCAGACAGGCGCTGGTCGAGCGACGCGAGCTTCAGCACACGGCGGTTGCCATACTTCGCGAGCAGCCACGCGCCCTGGCCAGTCGGCGCGGCACTGATGCGCGCGGTGAAGCCGAGCGCATTGAGGATGGCCTTGGCGTCGCGGCACAGCGCGAGCAGGCCGCCAAAGAGCCGCAGACTCGCGCCGATCTCGACGACGACCGTCTCTTCATCGAGCAGCGCGACTTCGGGCGAGAAGCGCATCAGTGCGATACCCACCTCGCGATGGGCCGCCGCCTCGCGGCCGCTGTCGCGCTCGACCATCTCGGTCTCCGGCGACAGCGTCAGCACGCCGCCGCGCTTCATGCCGGGGCGCACGCCTGCCGAGCGCGCGGCGGGGTCGGCCATGATCACCTTGTCTTTCTCCAGCACCGCGCAGCCATGCGCGGGCTCAGGCGACCACTTCGGTCTGAAGACCTCGAGCGGCAACCTGGGCAGATGAACGGCGAGAAAGACGCGCATGTCGGGAAAGCAGAACAGGAGTGGGTTGAAGGGGAATCGACAGGGGCTCTGCGCGAGCGGGCCCTCGTCGTTTCACGATGTCGATGGTCAGACCCTCGGCCGATGGCCTGAGCGCAAGCCGCAGCAGCGCGGGCGACGCGTCCTGCGCGGTGGCGAGCGGCCGCACCATGATGAACAGCGTCTCCGACGACTGCGCGGCCAGATGCAGGCGGCGCAGCGAGGATGCCTGCGCGTACTGCGCCCAGAAGATCAGCGCGCCGCAACTGCCGGCGCGCAGGATCTGTTCGGCGGACCACAGCGCGTCGGCGGTTTTCGGCGCATTGATGCGCAGCACCTGCTGCAGCGACAGGCCGATGTAGCTGAGCCCGAGGCCGTCCGGCGTGTGCGGCGGTTGCACGAAGGCGATCGGACGCTCGCCGACGGCGCTGAGCGCCGGCCGCAATAGCCTCAGCTCGCCGACACCGGCCTGCTGCACGAGCAGATCGACCAGCGCGCCGAGCGGCCAGCCGCCGCCGGGCAATTCCGCCGACAGGGCCGGATAGCCGGTATCGACGCTGCGGCCACGCCCAGCGCCAAGCTGGGACGCCCGCCACAGCGACGGGTGAATGGCTTCCGGTGCGGGCAGGGCGGCTGTCATTTGCGAAAATACCTGTATGGATATACAGTATCCTACATCGTTTTTAAGATATCGCGAATAGGCACTTTTTTCGGGAGCGGATGAATGGATATGCGAGTGCGCAAGCCGGCCGGGCATCCGATGCCGGAGATCGCGGCGTTCGTGGCCGAACTGAAAGCGGCGTTCGGCGAGCAGGACATCGATGAAGCGATTCGCCGCGGCAAGGCGGGCGAGCCGACCTTTCATGCGCAGGAGAACGGGCGCTCAGTGGGTACGGCGCCGCCGGTTACCGAGAACGTCTGGCGCGTGGATCGCGCGGTGCGCGACCGCCATTACTGCGAGGGTTGCGACGGCTCGTGCGTTGGCAGCGCGAAGTCGTGCCGTCCATAATGGCAGCGGCCCTCAACCTCGGAGAACCCCATGCTGCGCACGTACCCCGGAAGTTGCCATTGCCAGTTCGTGAAGTTCGAAGCTCGCATCGATTTCGACAAGGGCACGTCGAAATGCAATTGCAGCTACTGCAGCAGGCTGCGGTTCTGGCACGTGCAGGTTCGCCGCGAGGACTTTCGTCTGCTCTCCGATGAAGCCGCGCTGAGCGAATATCAGGGCAACAATCCGGTCGCGCATCACCCGTTCTGCAAACGCTGCGGGATCCATGTGTTCGATCGCATCGATATGCCCAACGGCACGGGGTATCCGTATATCAACGTGAACATCATGTGCCTCGATGAGCTCGATCTCGACGCAGCGCTGAATGCGCCGGTGACCTATCGGAATGGCCTGCACAATGACTGGGGCAATCCGCCTTCGGAAACGCGGCATCTTTGATTGCTGCAGAGAAACGGAATTTCCTGGACTGCGGCTCCTTGAGAATCAAGGACTTGCTGACTAGTTGCGTCACACTTCGGGCCGGTTCGTGAACTGAAATCGATAGGCTGGCCTGATTGCCGGCGCGAATTGTCTAGACTGACGCGGATGTTCCCGACCGGCCAACTACGGACATCCCGCCTTGCACTGAGACGGACATTTGTGTGTCCGCTTCGCACCGCATAACGGACTGTCTTGTGCCGATCAACTCAATTGGGGCGTAGGCCTTGATTTCCGCTTATCCGGTAGTTCGGGGAGAAGAAGTTACAACCTCCACTGACACGAGCGGGGTATTCGCTGCTATCCGCCGAACGTAATGACGATCTCTTCGATCGTCACGCGGATGCGCGCCGTGTGCCGCAGATCCTGATGCGTGACGAGCCAAACCTCATACGACGCGTCGTTTGTACGGTCTGGCCAGATCCGCACAAGGCCGTCTCGTTCGCCCATTGGCACGGGTATCTCGCTGATGCCGAGCCCTGCCTTGAGTGCCGCGCGCAACGTCAGGTTCGTGTTCAGCCGTGCGACGATGCGGCCGTCCGTCAGCGGTTCCCCGACGAACGCTGGCACTCGCGCCTTGGCGAAATACGGCTGGTAGACGACGAGATCATGCCCGGCGAACCGCTCGCCCGGCACCGGTTCGCCATGGCGCCGCACATAGTCGGGCGACGCGAACAGCCCCACTTCCCAGCGCGCCAGGCGGCGGGCGAGCAGATCCGGATTTCGCGGCTTGACGGTCCGGATCGCGATGTCGGCTTCGCGCTTCGCGAGATTGAGGAGCAGGGTCGTCGTGTCGAGCATCACTGATACGTCCGGATGCTTCGCATGCAGGCGCTCGAGGGCCTGCATCACGAACTCGTGGGCCAGCGCATCCGTCGTCGAGAGCTTCACCTCGCCGGCGAGCCGCTTGTCCACGCCTTGCGTGTGGCGCACGAGATCGTGTGCGGACTGCTCCATCGCCTCGGCTGCCCGGATCGCGATCCTGCCGACCGGCGTGAGCTTATAGCCGTTCGACGTACGCAGGAACAGCGTCGCGCCGAGCGCGTGCTCGAGCGCCGCAAGCCTGCGGCCCACCGTGGCCTGATCGATGTCGAGCGCGCGGGCGGCGGCGCGCAAGGTCCTTTCCCGATGGAGCGCGACGAAGATGCGCGCGTCGTCCCAGTTCATGTCGCCCCCGGCGTGATGCAAATTTGCATCATACGACCAGCAATTCGCTGCACGTCAAGCGCAGGCTGCGCGACTACACTTTTTTCAACCGATGCGGCGATTCGGCGGTTCGCTCGAATTCGCGGGGCATCCGGCATTTTAAAAGGATGAAGTTGTGTCACACGAAACGAAAGGCATTCCCGCGACGATGACCGTGATCGACATCACGAGGCCGGGCGGCCCGGACGTGCTGGCACCCGTGCAGCGTCCTGTTCCCGCGCCGGCCGACGACGAAGTGCTGATCCGTCTTCATGCGGCCGGCGTGAACGGCCCCGACGTGCTGCAGCGCAAGGGGTTGTACGATCCGCCACCGGGCGCATCGGACATTCCCGGGCTCGAAGTCGCGGGCAAAATCGTGTCCGTCGGGCGCAATGTGACCCGGTTCGCGGTCGGCGATCTCGTCTGTGCGCTGGTCCCGGGGGGCGGCTATGCGGAGTACGCCGTCGCGCACGAGAGCAACACGCTTGCGGTTCCCGCTGGTCTCACGTTGGTCGAGGCAGCCGCGATCCCCGAGACCTTTCTGACGGTATGGCTGAACCTGTTCCAGCGCGGCAAGTTCAAGGCTGGCGAAACCGTGCTGATCCATGGCGGCGCATCGGGGATCGGCACCACGGCGACGACGCTCGCGAAGGCGTTCGGCGCCTCGAAGATCATCACGACGGTCGGCTCCGACGCGCACCGCACCGCAAGCATCGCGCTCGGTGCCGATGTCGCGGTTGACTACCGCAACGAGGATTTCGTCGAGGAGGTCATGCGCGCGACGGATGGGCGCGGCGTCGACGTGGTCGTCGATATCATCGCCGGTGATTACGTCGCGCGGAATTACGCGGCGGCCGCGATGAACGGCCGCATCGTGCAGATCGGCGTGATCAAGGGGCCCGCGCAAGCACTCGACCTGTTCCCGATGCTGGCGAAACGCCTCACGCACATCGGCTCGACGCTGCGCTCGCGCACGCACGAGGAAAAGGCGGAGCTGATCGAGGATCTCAAGCGATCGGTGTGGCCTCACATCCGGCGTGGCGCGGTGAAGCCCGTGATCTATCGGACCTTCGATCTCGACGATGCGCGCGGCGCGCATGCGCTGATGGACTCGGGCACGCATATCGGCAAGATCGTGCTGACGACCCGGGCGGCACGCGCAGCCTGACGCGCAGCTCCGGCCACCTGACTTGCCATTACTCACATCCCCGATCAAAACCATGACTGATGCACGCTACCATTACTACGAACCGTCACAAGGCCATGGATTGCCGCATGATCCATTTAATTCAATCGTCGGTCCAAGGCCCGTCGGATGGATTTCCACGCGCGGCAGCAACGGCATGCTAAATCTCGCGCCATACAGCTTTTTCAACGCCTTCAACTACCATCCGCCGATCATCGGCTTCTCGAGCATCGACGCGAAGGACAGCCTACGCAACGTGCAAGAAACGGGGGAGTTTGTCTGGAACCTCACCACACGCGATCTCGCCGAAAAGATGAATGCAACGTGCGCAATGGTGCCTTACGAAGTCGACGAGTTTGAAGTGGCCGGGCTGACCCCCGCTCCGTCTCGGCAAGTCGCCGTTCCACGCGTGGCAGAGAGTGGTGTTAACTTCGAATGCAAGCTGGCCGATGTGATTCAGCTTCGCAATCACAAAGGCATGCCTATTACCACATGGCTCGTGCTGGGAGAAGTCGTGGCTGTTCACATTCGCCAGGACTTGCTTAAAGACGGCACCTTCGACACCTTCGGCGCCGGCATCATTCTTCGGGCAGGCGGCCCATCGGCCTATGCGCTCGTCGCACCCGAGAGTCGATTCGATATTGGGCGCCCGCCCGGGGTGAATCACCCCGCCGCACGATGACGGAGGGTGGCGCAGTCGGCTCGTGAAAGGCCGTTAGACCTCGGAAGCTGCCGTTGACTTGATCCTGGACCAAGCGGCTGTTGAGGGTCGCGTGCTGCCGGTCGAGACGCGACTCACACTACCCCGGGTAGGGGCATGCGAACCTCCGGCCCGAAAGCTAGGTTCTCGAAAACGATGAAGGCCATACACGTGGCGGGCGCTTGAGGCAACGGGCGGGCCTCAAAGCAGGGTAAAGCGCAATCTCTGCTCTAGCGCTCTATCCTTGGTCCCGGTGTCACCTAATGGACCAGGAGGGTATCGACCGTGACTCGGGGCGCAGTGAATTCAAAATTGGTCCGTGCGCCGACTGTTTCCATACAGCCTCATACATTCGGTGACCCACTGAGTGTCACGACGGTCAACGAGGTTTGATTTGTTCGGGCGACGAACACCCTCATTAGAAACAGCGGTCGATGCGCCCTCACTTATGCGGCGGTGCAGCGCAATTCAGACTGGTCATGTTCCACACATGATCAAGGTAGCAAGCCGCTCGGAAGGCCCGGCTGCAGCATCCTCGCAGCCGGGCCGTTGGCTCATGGCAACAGCCTTGTCCCATCAGCGGGAGAGCGGCTCATCCCTAAGTGATGTCATGTCGATGAGAAAGCGGCTCATCGCCAGCCACGAGACGCTCAACTGCCTGGTTAATGCCGACTCTCCGGTCATGTTGCCTGTTTCACCCGACACCTTGCTGCGCGTTCAGTGAATCACACGCGCCACACCGCGCCCGCGCGGATCCGCAGCCGCTTCCGGCGTGTCGTCGTTGATCTTGATCGCCTGAATGTCGCCATTGAAGTCCTGGCCCTTCAGCACATAGCCCTTCGCCTCGAGCTGCTTCGCGAGGTCCCCCTCGATCGGCTTGTACGGCTCCCAGAAGATCGTGTTCGGTGGCAGCAGCTGGTGATGGAATCGCATCGCGGCGACCGCATCTCCAAGCGGCATCTGGAAGTTATAGATGTTGGTGATCACCTGGAAGATCGACGTGAAGATGCGCGAGCCGCCCGGCGTACCGATCACTAGCGACACCTTGCCGTCTTTCGTCAGGATGGTCGGGGTCATGGACGACAGCGGACGTTTCTTCGGGCTGATCGCGTTCGCGTCGCTGCCCACCACGCCGAACATGTTCGGCACACCCGGCTTCGCCGAGAAGTCGTCCATCTCGTCGTTCAGCACAATGCCAGTGCCTTCCGCGACGACACCTGAGCCGAAATAGCCGTTGATCGTGTAGGTGTTCGACACCGCGTTACCCCATCTGTCGACCACCGAGAAATGCGTTGTCTCGGCCTTCTCGGGCATCGACGTCCCGAGTCCCGGCTGCACGCTCTTCGTGTCCGATGGCGTGTCCGGATTCACTTCGGCGGCACGCTTCGCGAGGTACGTTTCGTCGATCAGTTGCGCGACCGGCACCTTGTAATAGCCAGGGTCGCCGAGATATTGCCCGCGATCCGCGAACACGCGCTTCTCGATCTCCGCGATGAGGTGAATGTATTGCGCCGAATTCAGCTCGACGCCTTCGAACTTCGGCTTCAGAATGGCTTTCATCTTCAGCAGCTGCACGAGACCGACACCGCCCGAGCTCGGCGGCGGCGCGGTGATCACCCGGTACCCGTTCCAGTTCGCCTCGATTGGCTGGCGCCACACGGCCTTGTATTCCTGCAGGTCGCGCTTCGTGATCAGGCCGTGGCCGTGCATCGACTCGGCGATCAAGTCGGCTGTCTTGCCGTTGTAGAACTCTTTCGCACCCTGATTCGCGACGCGCGTGAGCACCGCGGCAAGCTCCGGCTGCTTGAAGTTGACGCCCTGCTTCATGCCGCCGAAGTACCTGTCGAAGTTGGTCTTTCCTTCGAATTCCTTCGACGCGTCTTCGTTGCGCTTCGCGAGCTGCTCATCGACTTCGAAGCCGTCGCGCGCATACTTGATCGCGGGCGCGAGCACCTGCTTCCACGTCAGCCTGCCGAAGCGGTGGTGCGCTTCCCACATGCCGGCGACCGTGCCCGGCACACCTACGGCATAGTACCCGTACAGGCTCTTGCCCTTGATCACGTTGCCGTCTTTGTCAAGGTACATTGTTTTCGTCGCCTCGAGCGGCGCGCGCTCGCGATAGTCGATGAAATACGGCTTGCCGTCGACGTAAAGCGTCATGAAGCCACCGCCCCCGATGTTGCCTGCTTCCGGATAGGTGACCGCGAGCGTGAACGCGATCGCTACCGCCGCATCGACGGCGTTGCCGCCTTCCTTGAAGATCTGTTCGGCGGCGTCGGCACTGTACTTGTCGGCGACCGCGATCGCGGACGCGGTAAGAACAGCCGGCCTCGCCGCCGGAGGTTTCGCATACGCCGGCGAGGTTTCAAGAAATCCGGTGCAAACGCCGAGCGAGACCAGCGCCACGCCGGCCATCGAGAGCTTTGCCTTGTCGATCAGCTTCACGGTGCATCCTCCATTTCGGTCTTATTGATGCGACGAAGTAATCCGCTATGGGCTTATAACACGCAAACTGCCTGTTTGCGAAGCGCACCATATCCGTCTCATGGCGGTTGGGACCCAATAGCCTGCCAAGTCCGCTCGCCTTAGGCCCCAAAGCATTTGGAGGTGCATATAGGGGCTGCAGAAGTGCTTTCGAGGAACTGATGAAAGTCTTCGAACGCAAGTTGACGGCGCCAGATAAAGTGGCGAATCGCTGTGCGCACGGAACCACGTGGAGGAGGGGCGGACGCGTAACCGCAACAACTCAGAGAACTTTTGGCGAAGTGGGAATGGCGCAGTGGGAGGGTCGCCCGCTCGTCCGGCGGGACCGTGGGTCGCGTCGCTCCCCCAGTCTTCTGCAATGGCCGCAAACTGGTACCCGGCTGATTCGGCCGAGTACGGCCATTTACGGACATTGGTCGGTGCCCTCACCCGGATATTCCAGTGTCTGCTGTCCGTTTCGTACCTGCCGTTCGATCTTGTCGAGCGGCCATTGCGGACGTTTGACACCACGTTCGGGCGACCGCAACGGATACCTCCGCTTTTCAGACGATGCTCCCTCCGCTTGTTGCATTACTTGACGGTAATCGTCCCCTTCATCCCTGCCTCGAAGTGCCCTGGTTGCAGGCAGGCGAAATCGAAGGTGCCAGCGTGGGTAAATTGCCACACCAGATCGCCGGTCCGCCTAGGCTCGACCGTCACGCTATTGGCGGCCCGATGCGTCATATTTGGCATCGAACGCATCATGTCGGCGTGCTCCTTCAGTTCCCTCTTTGAGCCCAGCGTCATCTCGTGGCGTGCCTTGCTCAGTAGGGGATCCGGATTGGCGAGCCCTTGAGTAGGGCGCAGGCTTTCTCCGCTGAAGCCTGCATGGTCCGAAGGTCAATGGAAGAATCGGAAGAACTCATCGGCAGAGAAACTTTATATGTTTTTAACCTGGTGCTTATGTGAAAAACTTGGTTTGAGGCGCGAGACCGAATCAATACACTCCGTCCCCCTGACTATTCCAAATATTATTCGGGGAAACAATGAAGCTACAAGCCACTCGCGCACTCATTGCTGTCGTCGCGGCAGCACCAACCTTTGCATGGGCCACCAACGGCTATTTTTCCAACGGCTACGGCGTCGCATCACAGGGCATGGCCGGCGTCGGCATCGGCTTTCCGCAGGACGCCCTTGCCGCTGCGGCCAATCCCGCAGGTATTGCCTTCGTTGGTAACCGCATCGATGGCGGCATCAGTCTCTTCCTGCCAGATCGTGGCGCCAACGTGTCCGGCAACGGTTACGGTGCTAACGGCGACTACGACGGCAATAATCGCTCGATCTTCGTGCTGCCCGAATTCGGCGTTACATATCAGTTTCTGCCGAACGCGTATGCGGGCCTTGCACTGTACGCGAACGGGGGGCTCGACACCGGCTACGCCCATAATCCCTATCAAGCGTTCGGTGCCACGGGGTCAGCAGGCGTGGATCTCGAACAGATGTTCCTCTCGCCGACAATTGCGTACAAACTGCTCGACCGGCACGCGTTCGGCATCGGCCTGAACGTCGCGTTTCAACGCTTTACGGCAAGCGGGCTGCAGCCGTTCACTGGCATGTCGGTCGCGCCCGGCAACGTAACCGATCAGGGTGCCGACACTACGGTCGGGGTTGGCGTGCATCTTGGCTATACCGGGGAGATTACGCCGACACTGACCGTCGGCGTGACGTGGGCATCGAAGATTCATGGCCGTTTCGACAAATACAAAGGTCTCTTCGCGGACGGCGGCTCATTCGACATCCCGGAGAACTACGGTCTCGGGTTTTCCTGGAAGGTCACGCCGGCATGGACGGTGGCGGCCGACTTTCAGCGCATTATGTACGGCAACGTGAATTCGATCGCGAATCCGCTCGCCAACCTGTTTGCAGGCAATGCGTTGGGATCGTCCGACGGCCCAGGCTTTGGCTGGCGCAACACGAACGTGATCAAGATCGGCACTAGCTATGATGTATCGAGCCATCTCACGCTCCGCGCAGGCTACAGTCATTCGAGCCAGCCGGTGGCTAGCACGGAAACATTCCTGAATATCCTCGCACCGGGTGTTGTGCAGGATCAGGCGACCCTGGGCGCCACGTGGAAGCCCGATGCGAAAACATCATTCGGCCTCTTCTATGGACATGCGTTCAGGAACACGGTGAACGGCGACAACTCGATTCCCGCAGCCTTCGGTGGAGGCAATGCGAATGTTCACCTGTCCGAAGACGTGGTGGGCGTCTCGCTCGGCAAGCAATTCTGAGCCTCGCCATTTGGGGCGCCGGCGCGCCCGCGAGCCGGTGCTGGTTTGCGCGGCCGGTTGCAGCCGGCCCGCAACTTGCCTCGGCGCGGCTCTCGCTAACGGCGCATGAGCGGTCCCTTGCTGGGGGAATCATGATATCCGCGCCGACAATGAGTTTGCGTTCGACGGCAGTCTGTTTCGGCGGCTCAATGACCGAAGTTCATCCAGATCGAGCCGTTCCGACATGAAAGGGCGAATGTCCGAGACGGGTCGTCAATCGTCTATCACCGTGCTTTCACTGTGTGCACGACGGACAGCCGTCGACGTAACCGCCATCACGGGGACGCTCAATCGTCGAGAGCTGGATTTGCCGTTATTTCTTCCTCGAAAGTTGCCCGTTGTTCGTCAGGCAGGAAGCCGATCAATATGACTGCCGGGTTGCGTACAAAGTCGGGGAATCACGCACGGACAAAGGAGGCGGGAATGCCTCTGGCGGCGACAAGGAAAGGACTCAGCGAACCGCCCGCAACCGTTTCTAGCTGCTAGACTGGAAGCTCACCATTCGCACCATGGGGGAGCCGTGACGACCGTCTACGTCGCGAAGACCGGTGAGCAATTCCTCTGCGCCGCCGAGGACGACCACATCGGCATGGCACCAGCGATCGAAGATGCCAGGGTCTTTCAGGCACAACCCCAGCAGAATCTCGGTCAGCGGGTCACGCGGGGAGGATTCGGGTGGGCGTTTGAAGCGGTCCGCCCTGGAAGAATTATCAGGAATCGCGGATTTTCAAGAGTGGAAACGCCTGTACGATATTTTTGAACTGTACCCATGCGCGCTATCGTTCATTCGCCGACATCCGCGCAGCGCGTTGCGTTCGCCGACGTCGCTGAGCCCCTGCCGCTTGCTAATCAAGCGCTCATTGAGGTCGTCTCTACGACACTGAATTTCGCGGAGATTGCGTTCATGGCCGAGCGCTGGGCCCCGGGCACAGTGCTTGGGTTTGAAACTGCGGGCACGGTGGTCCGCCGCGCCGCTGATGGGTCCGGGCCGGATGTGGGCAGTCGTGTTGCGGGCTTTGCCGCTGCCGGCGGATGGGCGCAACGTCGCGCGCTGGACACCACGCAACTCGCTATCGTTCCCGATGCATACGACCTTGCGACAGCGGCCGCATTGCCGGTCGCCGGTGTCACCGTGCTTCGCGCGATCCGAACGCTGGGCTCGGTCCTCGCCCGGCGCATTCTGGTGACAGGCGCAGGCGGAGGCGTCGGCCGAATGGCCGTCCAACTGGCGGCACTTGCAGGCGCCCATGTGGTCGCGGTCGTGAGCACCGAGGCGCGTGCCAAGGGCCTCGAAGCAGCGGGGGCGCATGAGATCGTCGTGGGTGACACGCCCCTGCCGCCCTTTGACCATGTCCTTGACAACGTCGGCGGCGAGATGTTGGCTCGGTGCTATGAACTACTACCAGCCGACGGCACACTCGTCAGCATCGGGGCAGCCGGCGGTGCAGTGACCATGCTGGACTTCGAGCAGGCGCGCGTCCGTCGGGCGGGCCGCATTCAGCCTTTCAACGTTTTCTCGGGCGGTCCGCTGGGCAGCGACATAGGCACGGTACTGCATCTCGCAGCGGACGGTGCGATTGGCGCCGAAATCGGTTGGCGCGGAGACTGGACGCGGATCGCCGAGGCCATCGACGCGTTTCGGCAGCGCAAAGTCGTGGGCAAAGCGCTTCTCGACATTTCCTGATCTCGAACATGGCGCGTTCTGGATGGGGAGCAGGTGCGCTGAGTTGTGCCGGCAGTTGGCTCAGGGACCGGCGATTCCGCTTTGCTCAGCCGTCGGTAACGTATGCGATTGCTTCCGTTGAAGCGACTCCACGAATGACCGCATATGGTGGGTAGCTGCATGTGACGGCATTCCGGGTCGAGAGGCGGAGAAGGGTCGGTCGTGAAGAGCCGGTCGCCTTCCTTCCCTGAACGCTCGCATTGCGGCGACGTTGGAAGCTGCCGCCGCCTGTTCCCGAGAGTCCAGGCAATTCCGTTCTTTCGAGTCCAACTAACCGGATCCAGCTAATTCCGTTTCCCTGCAATTGCGCCGGTCAGGGCGCTCTTCGCGGATGGTGGGGCATGTCTGGCAGGTGGGCGTCCAGTTGATGACGTTCGGATGTGAACTGAGCGAACTCGGGATTGAACCGCGAAGGATCATCTAGCGTGCCGGCATAGAGCGTCACGATGTCCGGCGCGTGATGCGGCGTTGCAAATAGCAGGCTGCCGCAATGAGGGCAGAAGTGGCGCGTCGTGGGCATTCCGCTGCCGCCGATCTTCGTATAAGGCCTGATTTCACCTTCGAACGAAAAGCCGGCGCCTCTCACCACGACGACCGGCAAACCCGCGGAACCAGAAGCGCGCTGACAATCGCGGCAATGGCAGATGAGTTGCGCGAGTGAATCACCGCGTGCTTCGTATTGCACCGTGCCGCACAGGCAGCGTCCCGTCCAGGGAGTTGACATCGATCTGCTCCGGTTTGAATGATTTCGCGGTTGGTTCGGGTGTCCCACGAAGGTCCGTCACATTCTGCCTGACAGTGAGAAACGGACAAGCTGCCTATGGCGCTGGCGTGACGGAAATGAACTGTTTCAACTCCGGCTTGTATTCGGCCAGCAGACTCAGAATGGCTCCGCCGAAACGACGCGCGAACTCGTCGTCAATCTTGAAATCGAATTCTTCCAGCAGCACGGGAACATCCAGTTTCCCCTCGCACAATGGACGTACTACCGCTTCAGCGACGGCATTGCACACCAGCATTTTCTGCTCGGTATCGTAGTGAACGACGATCGAGCTGGGGGTTCTCTGCGTGCTCATATTGGCCTCGTATATCCCATGCAAACGCTATGGTTGTGAAGGCTTGTCAATCGGTTCTTGCGTAACAGACATGTATTGCTTGATATCCGGTTGACCGAGCGCAATCAGGTTGAGCATCGCGAGGCCAAGCTGCCGAGCGAATTCGTCATCCAGCTTGAAATCATACTCATCGAGAAGGATCGGCATCTCGATTTTTCCGGCTAAAAGCGGAGCCAGCTTCGCAGGATCCACGGTTTGTACCGTGAGCTTTGGGTGGTCTTCCGCGTAGGTGAGAACCACGGAATACGGCGGATGCTTTGCCATCAATACCCTCTGCACTGTTGATAGTTTTGGAATGCCTGTTGTTTGTATAGTGCGATGTCGCGTGAGTCCCCAATTGGGCCGCCGAGTGCACCGCAAAGGTCTATGTCCCGCTCATACTGGACTATGTTGTTGGTGGCTCACTGCTACCGCTCGCGCTCGTCGTAATAGCAAGATGGCCTTTCAATGACGGAGAGCGTCCAGCCAGAATAAGTAGGATCATTCCACCCAGCATTCGCGCAAACTCATCATCTACCCTATACCCAAAATCTGAGAGTGGAACATCAAAGCTGGCGCTTTTGCTAATTGCTTCGGCGACTGCACTTTGAGCGACGTGATGATATGAAACCGTCTGCGTTTTTTCATCGTAAAGGGTGATGACATACGTTGGACGTTTGGCTTCCATTAATAACTCCTGCATCAAGGTTGCCAGCGATCAGAAAATTACCGTGCGACAGGTTGTCCGTACATGGGCGATGGCCCAAAATTTCCGCTGCCTTTCATGAAACAGAAAGGCCCCAAAGCTCCCGTAACGGTAGGCGGCAGCGCATCGCATGCGCCGCCTGGCGACACACCCCCGGACCAGCGCTCAAGCTCGTGGCGCATAGACATTGCACCAGCCGTCAGCCGCAACGGATTTGCCCGGGAACATCGGGCACGGTCCGGCGGCGTCGCCCGCTGCGCCGGTGTAGAAACGACAGTTCGCGCAGGTCTGTCCCGCGTGGTACTTGGGGAACTTCGCCGCGTCGACGCTGCTCGCCTTCGCCCGATAGCCGAGCGAGCTGGCCGTGGCGTCGTTTTCATCGACGGGGGGCGGTGCGGCGAACACGACGTCGGCGCTCGCGAGTGCGGCACACAGGCCAGCGGCCTGGAGAATGAAGTGTCTGCGATTGTGAGAGACCATGATGAACCTCGGAGAAAAGAAATGGGTCGTCCATGCCGCATTCCCGTGAAGCGGCGTGGCGTTGTAAAGCAATGCGAAATGATGGCCTAGTGGCGTGGTCCGGCGTTCAGCGGTGTGGTCGACGATTGCGCGGCCTGCGCGGTCAGCTTGGCGCTGCCGGTGTCGTAGCCATTCGTGTAGAGAAGAAAGGCCATCAGGTCGGCGTACTCCTCGTCGGTCATCTTGCCGGGACGGTCCGCGGGCATGTTGGTCGACATGTACTGATAGATGCCGCCGATCGTCAGATGCGAGTTCGCCGCTGGCGCGAACGCCGGCCCGCTCAACGATGGCGCGGTGTTGCCTTCGAGCTTGTCGCCGTGGCATTTCGCGCACGAATCGACATACAGGTGTTCGCCGTGCGCGACCTGGTCGTGATCGAACGACGGTGCGTCAGCCGTCGCCGCAACCTTGATGAAGCCGCCGGCGGCCGGCATGCCGCTCACGCGCCATATGTCCGCGCGCGGCAACGCCAGGGTCGGGCCGTCGAGATAGCGCGCGGGGCTGCGCGCGAGGCTCGCCTGCGTAGCGAGCGGGGTGGCCAAGCCAGTCGCGTGGCTGGCGGGCAGTGCCCAGTTGCGCGTCAGCGCGGCGAGCCGGCCATCGTTGCGCAGACGTGTGAGCGCGTCATCGATACGCTTTTGCAGCAACTGCGTGCCGGGCCCCGACGCGAACACGAGATTCCAGTCGGCATAGGGCGAATCGGCGACGGCAACGTCGAACTGCTGCTGCGGATGAGCATGCCGGTACGCCACCACGGCCGGGTACCAGACGATCGCCCGTTGGGCGCGTCCCTTTGCGAGTGCGTCGACGGTCAGATTTGAGGTGACTTCCAGGTCGAAGCGGGCGTTCTTCTGCTGGACCGCGATCAGTTGCGACGGGCTCGACCAGGTGGCGGCAATCGTGATCTTGCCGTCCGGCGCCGCGACGCTGGCGTGGCTTGCGTGGGCGTCGCGCAGCGTGACGCTGACATAGCCCGAGTGCAGATAGCCCATGGAAAAGAGCAGGTGCGAGTCGGAGCCGTCGGCCACGCTCGAA
This sequence comes from Burkholderia sp. H160, assembly GCA_000173575.1. Classification (GTDB taxonomy): domain Bacteria; phylum Pseudomonadota; class Gammaproteobacteria; order Burkholderiales; family Burkholderiaceae; genus Paraburkholderia. The sequence goes on from ABYL01000006.1 coordinate 55,936, forward strand.
CGCGGAAAGCCCGCGATCACATCGCAGTTGCGCTGTAGCGATTTCGCGAGTTCGTGAGCGGAGATGCCGTCATCGCCGCCGTCGTCGTCGATGCCGCGCGAGGCGAACGTCGCGGTGATGCCCGCGGTGTTCAGTACGGCGCGTGCGACGGACCTGTCGAGACGGGCAGAGGGGCTGCCGGGCATCGTGCACACGCGGACGCTGGAGGACGCCTGCGCGGGAGACTTCGCGGCGACATGAGCGGCGCCGGCGACGAGCGCGCTGGCAAGAGCAACGTGAGTGAGTCGAATGTTCATGATGGTGCGTTCCTGTAATGGCTGGAACACCGCACCCGCATCGGCTGCGTGCGGGCGCGGAGAGAGGCAACGGCGAGAGTCAGCTGCGATCGAGCGCGAACACGTACAGCGTGCCGCCGCGCGGAACGTCCTTCGCGACGTCGGCCATCGGGCCGCCCCAGATCGGATTCGCACCGCCGTAGCCCGCGAGGATGGCCACGTATTCCTTGCCGTCGACTTCGAACACGGAAGGTTGCGCGACGATGCCGCTCGCGAGTTGCGGGCTCTCCCACAGCACCTTGCCCGTCTTCACGTCGAACGCGTACAGATGGCCGTCGAGCGAGCCGCTGAAGGCGAGGCCGCTCGCTGTCGTCGCGACGCCGCCGTTCCAGGGCATCCTGGTCCAGTGGCCCCACAGCTTCTTGCCGGTATTCACGTCGATGGCCTGAAGCTCGCCATAACCCTGGCTGCCCGGTTCAGGCTGGATCTCGAAGCCTTCGCCGAGGTAGGGCAGGCCCTCCATATAGCTGACCGACTTGCCGGACAGGCTCATGCACGCATGCAGCGACGGCACCACGGCGATGTGCCGCTCGGGATCGTAGGAGGTCGACCACCAGTTCTTGCCGCCGAGAAAGCTCGGGCAGGTGTTGATCGTCGTGCCGGCCTTGGGAAAGCGGCTTTCGTCCTGAACCGGCTTGCCGTCGGCGGTGTAGCCCGTCACCGAGAGCGTCTTGACGAACGGTTCGGCGTAGATCATCTTGCCCGTCTTGCGGTCGATTGCGTGGAAGAAGCCGTTGCGGTCGGCGTGAATGATGGCGTCATACTGCTTGCCCTTGTAGTTGATGTTGGCAAGCACCGGCGTGTTGACGCCGTCGTAGTCCCACGTGTCGTTGCGCGTGTATTGGTAGTGCCACTTCAGGTCGCCATTCTTCGGATTGAGCGCGAGCAGTGAATCGGAGTACAGATTGTCGCCGGGACGCAGCGCGGCGAGCCACGGCCCCGGATTACCGACGCCCCAGTACAGTGTCTGCGTTGCGGCGTCGTAGGTGCCGGTCAGCCACGCCGCTCCGCCGCCATGTTCCTGCATGCCGTCGGGCCACGTCTCGCTGCCCTTGTCGCCGGCATTCGGGATCGTGTAGCGCTTCCACAGAATCGAACCGTCGTCGGGATTGAGGGCGGCGATATAGCCGCGAATCCCATATTCGCCGCCTGACGTACCCACCACGATCGCGCCGTCGAGCGCGAGCGGCGCAAGCGAGAACGCGTAGCCGAGACCCGGTTCGAACATCTGCTTCTTCCAGACGAGATTGCCGGTCTGCGCGTCGAGCGCGGCCACCTCGCCGCTCAGCATCGCCACGTAGACGTTCTTGCCATACAGCGCGACGCCGCGATTCACCACGTCGCAGCAGGCGGTCTTGAACGATTCCGCGCCGAGTTTCGGCTCGTATTTCCAGAGCTGCGTGCCGGTTTTCGCATCGAAAGCATAGACGTTGTCTTTCGGCGTACTGACGAAAAGATAGCCGCCATTGACGATCGGGGTTGCCTCGAAGCCCTGCTTGAGATCCGCCGGGAACTGGTAGCTCCAGGCCTGTTTGAGCCCGGCGACGTTCGATGCATCGATCTGCTTCAGAGGTGAATGCGACTGGCCGCTGTAGCTGCGGTAGTAGGTGAGCCAGCCCGGGTCGCTCTGTGCTTGCGAGAGCCGCTCGAAGGTCACGGCGGGATAGTCCGGGGCGGCGTCCACCGGAGCCACATTCAGTGCCATCGCAATCGCGATACTCGCTCCATAGACAGCCAGCCGGCCTGCGGCGGGCGAACGGTTCTTCATGGTCGTCTCCTGAGTGTTTGTCAATGCAGTGCCGGGAGAGGCGTCGCCCCTTTGTTCTGTTTCAATCCGGTTGCGGTGTCGTTACTGCAAGTCACATGCCATTTGCCCAGGCGAGTCTGCACGGGCGGCGCGCCTGAAATGCGCGGCTGGCCGCATGGCCCGCGCGGCGCTCCATGTGTTGCATCCCGGTACAACCGGGGCGATGGGGTGTTGAGAAAAATGACAGTTGCGGCGCCGCCGCGTGAGATCGGCCGCAACATCGCGGACCATGTGCATCGGGGTGAGTCCGTGTATTGCGACGCGTATCAATTTGCGGTAATAGAAGCTCTTCGGTCCGCATGGATGCGGCTCGGCATGACGTGCGTTTGTATGACGTGTTGCGCGTCGCGTTTGCATCGATGCGTCTGCGCTTTGCCGCGGCCGATCAAATCCGGTGGCCCGGAGCTTGCTTAAGTGGACGGAGAAAAAGCCTGGCAAGGTACCAGGCTTTCCAGGAGGGAGACAATGCGCGACGACATCCACCCGGCCGCGGCTCAGACGGCCATACGGTCCAATGACCGGCCCGCGCCGGCAATCCGGAAATCGCACGAACGGTCCGAAACGTTTGGTCTGTGCGCGTCGGCGCGTCCGGACTACGAAATTCTGTCGAACGCGGGACTCGAGCTCAACCGCGAGCAAAACCGGGTGTTATGCGCGCATGCGTTGCCGGTGATGGAGACGCTGCGCGAGCAGATCGCCAACACCCAAAGCATGATCGTGCTGACCAATGCCGAAGGGCTGATCCTGCATTCGATCGGCGACGACGACTTCCTCGCGCGCGCGGAAAAAGTGGCGCTGCGGCCCGGCGCGAACTGGGCCGAGGACCGCCAGGGCACCAATGCGATCGGTACGGCGCTTGCCGAGCGCTGCCCGATGGTCGTGCACGGGGACCAGCACTACCTGGCGGCAAACCGCTTCCTGACCTGCTCGAGCGTGCCGATTCTCGATCCGTATGGTGACGCGATCGGCGTGCTCGACGTGACGGGCGACTACCGCAGCTACCATCAGCACACGATGGCGCTCGCGAAGATGTCGGTGCAGATGATCGAGAATCATCTCTTCACGACCACTTTCCACGAAACGCTGCAAGTGTCCTTCCATAGTCGTCCTGAGTTTCTGGGCACGCTGATGGAAGGCATCGTGGCGTTCACGAGCGATGGACGTTTTCTGTCGGCTAACCGGAGTGCCCAGTTCCAGCTCGGCATGTCGCTCGCCGGGCTGCGCGCGCATACGCTCTCGTCGCTGTTCCAGACCACCAGCGCGCAGCTGATCGATCGCGCGCGCGTGAGCCTCGACCCGCACCTGATGCTCAACCTCAGCAATGGCGCGGTCGTCTGCGCGCGTGTGCAGTTCAGGCGGGCGTCGCTGGCCGAAGGCAGCCGCCCGGTCGCCGTGCACGAGGGGGCACGCGCGGTGACGCGCGAGGATCCGTCGCAGACGGCGGCCGGGCTTTCGCGCCTGAGCTATCTCGACACGGGCGACCCGCAGGTCGCCGCGGTCATTGCCAAAGTCAAACGGGTGATCGGCAAGGACATTCCGATCCTGATCAACGGCGAGACCGGCACAGGCAAGGAATTGCTCGCGCAAGCGATCCACAACGATTCGCCGCGGCACGCCGGGCCGTTCGTGGCGGTCAACTGTGCGTCGATTCCCGAGTCGCTGATCGAATCCGAGCTGTTCGGCTACGAGGAGGGCGCATTCACGGGGGCAAGGCGCAAGGGCGCGATCGGCAAGCTGCTGCAGGCGAACGGCGGCACGCTGTTTCTCGACGAGATCGGCGACATGCCGTACTCGCTGCAGGTGCGGCTGCTGCGCGTGCTGCAGGAGCGCATCGTCAACCCGCTTGGCTCGACCAGGAGCATTGCGGTGGACGTCGCGATCATCTGCGCGACGCACCGGGACCTGCGCGAGATGATTGCGCAGAACCGCTTTCGCGAGGATCTCTACTACCGGCTCAACGGCCTCGTGGTGCGTCTGCCGCGGCTGCGCGACCGTACCGATCTGGCAGTCGTGATCGGGAAGATGTTGCTGCGCGAATCGAGCGCTTGCGCGAAGCGGCGGCCGCTTCATGTCGCGCCCGATGTCATGGCGATGTTCGAGCGCTGTCCATGGCCGGGCAACTTCCGGCAACTCGGCAACCTGCTGCGCACGGCGGCGGCCATGGTCGACGATGACGGTGAGATCCGGCGCGAGCACTTGCCCGATGACTTCTTCGATGACCTGCGCCGCGGCAGCGCGCAAAGCAGCGCGGCGGATACGCCGAGCGCGGCCAATGCGTCCGTGCCGGAGTGCGCGCGCCTGCAGGACGTGACGGTTTCGGTGATTACCGCTGCGCTCGCCCGACACGGCGGGAACGTTTCGGCGGCCGCGCGCGAACTCGGCGTGTCGCGCAACACGATCTACCGCAAGATGCCCGCCGTCGAGACGGGCCGCGCAGTGGACGACTTCTGAGTCTTCTGGGTCAACGGGGCCGCTCTCATCAGCACAGCTGTTTGACCCGCGTGCTGTCACACCGGTGTTGCATCTCGCAGCAGCGGTGTTCCAAAACTCAACACTGCACCTCTGGCGAACGCGTTGCGAGACCAACGCGACTTGCGTATCGACATCGGCATGTCCTTTGCTTCGAAGGAAGCGGCCGCGCATCAAGTGCGGTTTATTCATCCAATCGCAATCAAGGAGACACGCCATGCAATGGATCACCCCGTCATATACCGACCTGCGTTTCGGCTTTGAAGTCACGATGTATATCGCCAATCGCTGAGCGGGCCGCGGCGTGCCGCCCGCGGTTCTCGAGCGGTGCCACGGGCGGCACACGCGACGAACGACCATGAAGATCAGGACTCGAGGGCGTGGCCTCCATGAACACGCGTGACCCGGCCAGCGGCGTGCCGCTGCGCCCGCGCCTGCGGAGCATCTTTCGCTTGCAGTGGGAAGCGCAGCAGGGCGCCTACGTGCTGCTCTATCCCGAAGGGATGGTGAAGCTCAATACGAGCGCCGGCGCAATCCTCGCGCGATGCGACGGAGAGCACGAGCTCGACGAAATCATCGGTGAACTCGAACGGCTTTTCAGCACGTCCGAGCTTGCGCCCGACGTCTACCGTTTTCTTGATCACGCGCGGCAGCGTGGCTGGCTAGACTGAGATGGCACAGGACTATGCCCGTGCGTCACCCAGCACACGCATCAGTTTCGTGACCTGTCGCTTGGCCTCGGCCTCGTTCGGGATATTAGTGAAGCCCAACATCAGCGCGCGCCGACCGGGCTGGCCCCTGCGCCATGCAGTCAGCGAATGCACACCAAAGCCTGCCTCGCGCGCGATCCGCGCCATGCAGTTTTATGATGTCTTCTCCTCTTCGAACAAACGACACGACACGGCCGGAAGACTAGCGGCCAGCGAGCAACGCGACACAGAGGGCCACCCCGAACCCGTAGGTTCCGAACGCCCCGACCGCCCTCGCCGGATTGGGCTTTGACATGGTGGGCCAGGCAAGTAGCGAAACCACCAGAAGCAGGCGGCAGGCTGTTGCACCTGCCATGCACCACAGCTGCCAGAGAGGCGGATTCTGAGCGCCGAGGTACAGAAAAAGCACCGCGAAGAACGGAGCGTACTCGGCGGTATTGCCGTGAGCGCGAACCAGTTTGGTTAGCATCCGGTCAGGCTCGGGGGCGTAGCCGCTCAGCAAACCGACACGAGTTCGCACGACTGTAATGGTGAGCCCAAGTACGAACAGGAGCAAACCGAGGACACCGGTGCAGGCCAGCGCGATAGTGTTCATTCCATACTCCTTGCTTGACAGTCGAAATCAGCGACAGTGTGATGGTGGGACATGAGGCACTTCCGGCGCCGAAGGTCGGATTCAGCCGAACGTGAACGCGTAAGCCAGCACGCCACGGTCGAGAAACGTGATTTCGAAGGTGCGTTCGCCGCTGCCGTTGGCCTGCCGCACGAGCTGGTAAAGGCGCTGCTCGGTGACCGTGCCGTTGCCATTCACATCGATGTCCGTGCCGCGGTCGGCGCCCGGCGCCTTGCCGTCGATCAGTACGCGAAAGCGCACGGGCTGGCCGTCGCGGCCGGGCCCCAGCACCAGATGCAAGTCACGGCCACGGAAGCGATAAACAATGCGTCCGTCAGGGCTGTCAAGCCGCGCAGATTCGTCGCCCACCAACCAGCGCCCGTCGAGCGCCCATTGGTCGACCTTCAGGGTCTGGGTCGCGTGATACGTGGCAGCCTTGTCCTGCGCCACCGGGCCACCGGCGAAGTTCTGCGCGCGTGCGTAGCCGACGTAGGTTTCCGGCGAGCGATTGGCATCGCCCGAGCCGGCGGCGGCCTGCGCGCCCCGCGCGATCGGTTGCACGTAGCCGTCAGGCAAGTCCTTCTGGCCGGCCTCGGCGAGCAGCCGGCGGATCACGTCCTCGCTTTGCTTGTAGTCGCCTTCGCCAAAGTGGTGGTGACGAATATGCCCCTGCGGGTCGATGAAGTAATGCGCAGGCCAGTACTCGTTGCTGAAGGCCTTCCAGATGGTGTAACCGTTGTCGATTGCGACAGGGTAGTTCACGCCCAGGTCCTTCACGGCGTGGGCGACGTTGCCCGGATCTTTCTCGAATGCGAACTCGGGCGCGTGCACGCCGATCACCACCAGGCCGTAATCCTTGTACTTGTCAGCCCAGCCCCGCACGTACGGCAGCGAACGGATGCAGTTGATGCAGGAGTAGGTCCAGAAGTCGACCAGCACCACCTTGCCGCGCAGCGACTGCGCCGTCAGCGGTGGGCTGTTGAGCCACTGGGTGGCGCCATCGAGCGCGGGCAGATCGCCTTCCACCGGCAGCGTATCGCCGGCCTTCACGGCGATCTGCACGAGAGGCGCAGGACGCGCCGCGTCGATCAGCTTCTGTTCGATGCCGCCCGTGCTGGCCAGTGACACGCGTGTCAGCAACCCGGTATCCAGCCCGAGCGCGATGGTGGCCACACCCGCCAGCACGAGCACGCCCAGGGCGCGGCGCACCCATTCGCCCGCGCCCAGCGAACGCTTCATCAAGGCGAAGACGCGTCCGCCAATCAGCAGCGCCAGCGCGAGCGAGGTCGCCGCGCCCGCCGCGTAGGTGAGCAGCAACAACGTTGTTTGTACGCTGGCGCCTTTGAGGGCCGCACCCGTGAGCAGCAGGCCCAGGATCGGGCCCGCGCAGGGCGCCCATAGCAGCCCCGTGGCCACGCCCAGCCCGGCCGCCGAGAGTACCGAATCGTCATGGCTGCCGGTGCGCTCGGTGAGCTTGTTGCCAAGCACCACGAACGGACGGGTGATCCATTCGGCGACGCGCTCCGAAAGCAAGGTCAGGCCAAGCACGGCGAGCACTGCCAGGGCGACGAAGCGGCCGTACTGGTTGGCGCGGACGGCCCAGCCGCCGCCGACGGCGGCCAGCGTGGCGACCACGGCAAAGGTCAGCGCCATGCCCACCAGCATCGGCAGTCCATTGCGCGCGAACGGGCGGTCTGCTCGCGAAAAAACGAAAGGCAGCACCGGCAGGATGCACGGACTCAGGATGGTCAATGCACCGCCGAGGTAGGCAAGGATCAGTAATAGCATGGTGGGGACATCCGTGAAGGGTTGTGGTTATGTGCCGAACCGAGTGGCATAGACCCGCGATTGACGCGATTTGACAACCACCGTGGCTATCTGCGATGGGGCGGGCCGACTGGCGAAGGTGTCGGCCGTCGGCGCAAAGCCGCCAGGAGCCCCATCGAGACGATAGCCGGTCAGTTCGTCGACTTCGCCGCAGCCTCAATCACTCGCGCGACCGCGGCCGGCTGAGAGATAAAGACAGCGTGGCTCGCGCTCACCTCGGTCACCTTGGCACCCGAGCGTTGATACATCCAGCGCTGAAGCTGAGGGCTCACCATATGATCCTGGGTGGTCAGGATGGCGTAGCTGGGCTTGGTTCGCCATGCCGCCACGGAGACCGGCGCGCCCAATGCTTTCTCAGCGAGTTGGTCCTGCGAGTCCGCCAGGAATTGCGCGTCCGAGGGCGAGACGTCCGCTGCAAAGTTCTCACGGAATTTCGCAGGCGGGAGGAAGAAATACTTGTCCGGCGTCGCTCGCATCGCATCGTTGGGCGCGGCGAACTTCTGCAAAAGCTGACCGCTGGCTTCGCCGGCATCGGGTTGCAGTGCGGCCACATAGACGAGCGAGCTGACCTTCGGGTCCGCACCTGCCTCCGTGATCACGGAGCCACCGTAGCTGTGACCGACCAGCACGACCGGACCCTGCTGCTGGTCGATGACGCGCCTCGCGGCATCGACGTCCTCGGCGAGGCCCGTGAGCGGTTCCTGCACGATCGCCACATGGTAACCATCCTTGACCAGGAGGTCGTGGACGGCCCGCCAGCCGGAACCATCCACCAGTGCGCCGTGGACAATGACAACATCTTTCGAGGCCGCCTTCGCCTCGGCGTGCGCCATCGTGGCGCCCAGGGCAATCAGGGCGGCAATGGCCAGTTTATTTCGCAGTGCAGACATTTTAAGCTCCAAGATTGAATCTATGCACCGTCGTTTCGCGCGATCGCGCTTGACGGGCGAGTATTGATTGGTGATGGCTAACCGCGCATCAGGGCAGCCTGTTCTTCATAGCCAGAACGTCGATCGGTTCGACCGACGGAGGGCTGGCAAGCATCTCGTCGACCCGCGCCATCAGGGCGCCGGCCATACTCCCGTGCAGGTGTGCCTGGCGATCCTCTTCGCTCGCAAAGGCGTCGAAGACGCCGAACGTCGTCGGTGACAGCCTGAGGGCGAACCAGATCGGTGTGGTCGCCTCCCGATTCGTCAGTTCCAGGCCGGCGTCGAGGAAGTCTGCGACCGCCTGCTCCTTTCCCGGCTTGGCTTCAAGTCGTACGAATAGCGCTTTCTTGATCATCTTTACTCTCCAGTTCCGCGTGATCCATTCACTCGGTGAGCCACACTTTACAAACGGAGCGCCCGGGAGAATACTGTCTCGATTGACAATTTTGGTATCAATCCTGCCATGCGAATATTTGTCCTCGCGCTCGAGGGGGTGTTCGACACCGGCCTCACCACGGTGCTCGACGCCTTGACGACGGCCAACGAACTTGCGCGCGCGACGGGGATGGCCACACCGGGCTTCGACATCACCGTTGCAGGGATGCGGCCAGAGGTGCGCACCGCGCTTGGGCTGCAGGTTCCCGTCCACGATATGAGAGATGCGCCCGCCCCGGACTGGGTCGTCGTACCCGCGCTCAACAGGACGACGACGGACCTGCTCGTGCCTTCGCTCGGCCGGGCCGACGTGATCGATGCGCTAGGTGCATTGCGCTCGTGGCACCGTGCCGGCGCCCATATCGGAGCCGCCTGCACGGGTACCTTCGTGCTGGCCGAAAGTGGCCTGCTCGACGGGGGCGAAGCCACTACCACCTGGTGGCTCTCGCCGGTGTTCCGGCAACGTTACCCGCACGTGCACCTGGATGTGCATCGCATCGTCGTTCCCAGCGGCGATACAGTGACGGCAGGGGCCGCCCTGAGCCATCTCGACCTGGCGCTCTGGTTGATCCGCAACAACAGCCCGGAGCTTGCAGCGCTCGTGGGCAAGTACCTCGTATTCGATTCGCGGCCGTCGCAGTCTGCCTTTGCGATCTCCGATCATCTGGCCCATTCGGACCCGCTCGTCGAGCGTTTCGACCGCTGGGTGCGCGAACACCTCGACACAGCGATCGCGCTCGACGACGCCGCCGAAGAATTGGCGACCAGCAAGCGAACGTTGACGCGACGTCTAAATGAGGTGCTCGGTAAAACGCCCGTCGAGTACATTCAGGATCTGCGGGTCGAGCGGGCCGTTCATCTGCTGAAAACGAGCAAGGACAGCGTGGATCGCATCGCCGAGCAGGTCGGCTACGCAGACGGCGTCACATTGCGCACGCTACTGCGGCGGCGGATAGGTAAGGGTGTTCGTGAGTTGCGGGCGTCGTGAGTCTTTTCGGCTATTGGAGTATGCGGTGGCCGTGGGCGCACCAGGACAGCCAGCCCGCTCACAGCAGCCCCATGGTCGAGCCTTTCAGCGTCGCCGCCGCTCGCGTGGAGCAGCCGAGCTTGCGAAACACGCTTTCGACATGGGTGCGCACCGTGCTCGGACTCAGCGTCAGTTCGCGCGCGATCTCCTTGTTGCTCGCACCGAGGCTGATCGCACGTAACACGTCCGTTTCGCGCGCCGACAGACTCGCCGCCTGCTGCCGCGAGCGGGTGCGGCCACGTGCCGTGGGCCCGGAAACGATCAACGCGTCGACGACATCGCTATCGAATCGTCCTTGGTCCGCTTCCGCGCGCAACACCTTCTCCGCATCGTCCGCCGACATGGCATCGCGCGAGGGCCGCGGGGAGCGCAGGGCGACCCACGCCACCGACGCCGCGAGAATGCGCGCCTCGAGCGTCAACGCTTCGCCGCCCACGCCTCGAAAATACCCTGAGCCGTCGAGCCGTTCGTATGCGTACGATGCAAGCTCGGCGACCTGCGCGAGCGCCGCGGTCTGCTTGCCCGCGCGCGCGGTCCAATACGGGACGAGCCGTACCTTTTCCCACGCGGATGCGGATAGACGTCCCGCCGATTGCCACAGCGCATTGGGCACCGCCGCGCGCCCTATGCCGTGAATCAGGCCTGCGCAGTAAAGGCGGTCCTGTGCCGCTGAGTCGAGCGCGAGCCGTTCGCAGCACGTGGCAGCCGTCGCCGCGACCGCGCGCGAGAATCCCGTCATCCACGGCAGCTTGAGATCGATGACGTCGGCGATGAGTTCGGCCGACGTCGTCTTGCGCATCAGCGGCGTCATCAGCTCGTTGTCGGCCCGAGCCGCTTCAGTACGCTCCAGCGCATCCAGCCATTGCGACGCCTGCGCGATGACGATCGTCGCCAAACGCTGCGGATAGCGCGCGTCGGCCTGGTGGGCGATCGATTTGAGCGCACGCTCGAGTCCGTAGACCCGGCTGAATATTTCCAGGTCGCCTGCCAGCCACACCACGAATACGGCATCCGGAACCGCGGCGCCGGCCAGTCGGTCCGGCATGCCGCTGCCGTCCCACTTCTCGAACATGTGCCGCAGGGTGGCCTCGGTCTCGCGCTCAAGCCCCATGATCCGTGCGACTTCGCTGGACACCTCGCAATGGATCTGAGTCAGGGGCGTTAGAGCGACACTCACCCCGCCGAGCGCTTCAAGCGGTCCTGCCCAGTCGGGTCGCAGCGCCAGCATGGCCTCTCGTCCCGCGACATCGTCGCCGAGCACATCGGTGAATCCCGACGCATTCGCGGTGCAACCGGACCAGCGCAACAGCGAAGCCTCCACCGCCGCGGTGCGGCTGGATTCGTCCAGACCGGACGCGTGGGCCAGCCGGGCCGCGAGCCACGCCGTGCGCGACGAGTGGTCGGTCGGCTGGCCCATGCTGAGGTCGCCGATGAAGGCGAGCGCCTTGACAGCGTCGAAAATACGAATTGCGAAACCGTCGTCGTTCATCTCTGGCGATGCCCCCTCGGCCCCGGCCCTGAATGGCATCCATCCTGGACAGGCACGATCCCCATCGCCGGCTTGCGGCGGGGTCGGTCATTTGACCGATACCGTCCGGACAGGCTGCTCGCGATACTGGTGGCTCACTCTACACCCTTGAGGAAAAGCCCATCATGAACCGTCAGTTGAAGAGATATCTGGCTTCGGCGCTACTGCTCGGGAGCGCATTTTCGCTGAACGCCGCCCATGCCGCCCCGCCGCAGGATCTGAAAGGAACGAGTGTCGTCCTGGTGCACGGTGCTTTCGCCGACGGATCGAGCTGGGACAAGGTGATTCCGTTGCTCGAAGCGCGCGGTCTTCATGTGGTTGCGGTTCAGAACCCGCTCAGCTCGCTTGCGGATGACACGGCAGCCACCCAGCGCGCAATCGACCAGCAAACCGGTCCGGTCGTGCTCGTCGGCCATTCGTGGGGCGGCGCCGTAATCACCCAGGCCGGCAACGACGACAAGGTCAAGGCACTCGTGTACGTCGCCGCTCTCGTCCCGGATAGCGGCGAATCGGTCAACGACTTGTTCAAAGGCAAGCCGGCGACGCCCGGGGCGGGCGAGTTCCAGAAAGACGCCGCGAATTTCCTGACGTTGTCCACCAAAGGAGTGGTGAACGATTTCGCCCAGGATCTGCCGCCGGCGCAAGCGCGCATCCTCGCCGCGACCCAGGGCCCCTGGTTCGCGGGCGCCCTGGACGACAAGGTGAGCACCGCAGCGTGGCACGCGAAGCCGTCATGGTACCTGGTCGCCAACCAGGATCGGATGATCGATCCGCACGCCGAGGAAGCGATGGCCAAGCAGATCGGCGCAACGACGACACATGTCAACTCGAGTCACGTCCCGATGTTGAGTCAGCCGAAGGCGGTTGCCGACGCGATCATCGCAGCGGCAAGCAAAGTCCACTAACAGCGGCATTGGCTCCGACTGGTTGCGGGGGCGCTTTGGATAGTCCATGGCGCCAGGTCGTGCCGACAAACAATCCAGAGAAAAGCTGACCGGCCTACCTTGCGGCAAGCGGCCGGGGGCGGATTCAACCGGTCGAAGCAACACAATCGAGGCCGCGGGAGCAGCGGGGGTGTTGCATCGACCGGTTGAATCCGCAAACAGCAGCCAGCCGTTCAAACCTCGCCTGCGCAATCACATCCAGTTGGCGGTACAAATCCGCAAACAGGTGCCCCAAACATTGCTCGACCGTTACTCGGCCTGAAGTTCACGAGGCTGCTACTGGCGCCCCGTCGTCGTATGTACGACGCCTCGTCCGCGACGAGATTTGGAGCCGTGTCTGGCAAGGCACATGTCCGGCCCGGACGCCGCAGTTAGAGCGAGGGATGCTCCCAAGAACGGAACTGGCGTGGGGATGTGTCGTTATAAGATCCTTTTGTGTAACGCAATGACACTGCAAGATATCTCACTCTCTTGAACGACAATTGACGCGTCAATTCGCGCGCGCTAACGTTATTGCCCGCTCAGGACACGCTGTCACACACGCTCCACACGCCCGACATGCCTCGGCGTTGGGCGTATAAGCGATCTTCATCCCGTGTACGCGCAACTTGATTTTGTGCAGCGGTCCGAGCTGTTGATAGTCTGCCGGGTCGATGCGCCGGACTTCGAAAACCTGCTCCGGGCACACCACGGCGCAATCGCCTTTGCCTTCACAACGCATCAAGTTGACCACTGGGGCAAATACACCCGCGTCCTGCCTGCATCCAGGTATCGTCGCGCGGCTCATGCCTGATCCTCCTGAGGCTTGCCGCCAGCGGAAGACATGCTCTTCAGAAACCGCTCGCGTTCCTCTGAGGTCATCCGTTCCCAACGGCGCCAGTGCCGATGTCCGCGCCAGCCGCCGTGTCCCCGAAATCCGCCGAACAGTATCCGGCTCAGGACCAGCAGACCCAGCGCATGCAGATAGTCGATCGAGCGGCCGCTTGCGAATACCGTTGGAACGACCCAGTTCCAGAGCAGCATCACCATTAGACCCAACAGGGCGATGCCTGCCAGAACCAACAGTGCTTTTCCGAAACATCTCACTCTGAATTTCATCTAGCGACTCCTTCAAATATCCAATTCGTCATAAACGTCCCGCAGCCGAGTGCGCAGTTGCAGCACCGCATAGCGCTTGCGCGCAAGCAGCGTGTTCACACTTAGGCCACTCTCGGCAGCCAGTTCCTTGAAACTGCGTCCTTCGAGTTCGTGTGCGATGAAAACATCGCGTTGATTCGCCGGCAATTCGTCGAGGGCGTCTTGCAGCGCCTCCAGGAGTACGGACCTTGCGTAGGCAGCTGCGGGGCCGGCATCGCTGGCAGGCAGCGCGAGATCGAGCCGGTATTCGCCGTCGTCGTCCACCCGCTCGGGCAAGGGCTGATCTTTCTTCTTGCGAAAGCGGTCGATGATGCGGTTTCGCGCGGCACGGAAGAGCCAGGCCCCGGCTTGCTCGATCGGCTCGGGAAGCCGATACGCCTGCACGAACTCGTAGAACACGTCCTGCAGGATGTCTTCCGCTTCGCCAGGATCGCGCACGCGGTGGCGGATGAAGTTGCCGAGCCTCGTGCGCTCTCGCACGACGGTCGCGGCGATGTCGCTATCTCGTTCGTTCATCCGGTTCGGGGTGTGCGGCGGTTCCATGCCTGTGATGACGATTCAGGATCAGGAATATTGTCGTCAGTGGCAAAAAAAGCTGGGTCGCGGGAAGGCGGTGCGCACTGTAAGAATAAGAAGGGGATCACGACGCGCGCTACTCAGCCAGCGCGTTCGGCGTAACGTCCACCGCACAACCACTCAGATCGGGACCTTCCTCTGTGTAACGGCAAGGCCGGCTGACGCATTGTGTGATGATGCCGACTCGGTTCTCACTTGTACGACTTTTCGCGGGCCCGTCGGCTTACAAACTTGCGAGCTTCAAAACTGCTCGCGTGATCTTCGGCTTCCAGATGATGGCGCAGTTCTGATCAGCCAGAGTTGCTCACGCTGCGCCGAACGGATCGGGTGCGCCGCTGCTGCGCCATGTCCTCACAGGCTTGGTGACACAGAAGGTGTCGGAGATTGAGGTGCGAGTTCAGACACACGCCAGGATCGTAAAGCAACCGCCGCACGAGTGCGTTCGGAAACGCAGTATCTTGTCTTCCCGCCCCACACTCTGTTGGGCTCCTTAGCGGAGCGCAGCCGCTACCGCCTCGTCAATCTGCAGTCCAAAACGCGCTTCAACATCGGGCACTGTGTAGCCAAGTGTCAGCTCCAGATACGCGTCTCCTAGCACCAACTGAACGAATGTCGCTGCCCGCATCGCAGCAGTCGATTCGTCAAATCGCTTTCGCAGAATGTTTGCCGCGATGGCACGCACGAGCTTTGCGCCATTTTCATAGAACACCCGGCCGAGTTCCGGAAGACGCTCGGCCTCAGCGACGATGGCCCGGAAAAGCCGCAGACTGTCCGGCGCGATTAGGCCTTGTGCCAGCAACCATCCCAACTCGCGCAACTCGACTTCGGGTGGCACCTCGGATTGCTCGCCCTGAGTGCTGGCAAGCGCGCCCACCTGGGCGCACATCGAGATCACCAGACCAACAAAAAGCGCTTCCTTCGACTTGAAGTGGCGGTAGACCGTCTGTTTGCCGACGCCGGCGGCCGAGGCGACATCATCCATGGTCGCCAAACCAAAACCTCCGCGCAAAAAAACGGTTTTTGCGCCGTCGAGGATTGCGGACCGCTTGCGGCGTTGCAGCGGGCTCAGCTCGGGAAGTGTGGAAGCGTTCATACGAGATAAATAGCAGAACGTCGAGTAGTTGACAAGACTGGGCAGTCTCGTTTAACTTTTGTGCAAACGAGACTGATTGGTCTCGTTTATGTGGTTATTTAATTTCGCAGACAATCGTTAAGGAGAGTGCTTTGAAACTGTTTCTTACCGGTGGTACTGGCTTCATCGGGCAAGCGGTCGCGCGCAAGGCAATCGGCCTCGGGCATGAAGTGACGGCGCTGGTGCGCCACGACACGTCGGCGTCCGCCAGCGCGCTTGCACGTCTGGGTGTGAAGCTGCATGCCGGCGACTTGCGTGAGCCGCAGTCTTTCGCTGTGGCTGCCGCCGCTGCCGATGGCGTGGTGCACACCGCGTCGACCAACGACGCCTCCGCCGCTGCCGCTGATGAGGCCGCGGTTGTGGCGATGCTTTCGGATTTGCATCCGGGCGCGGCGTTTATCTATACGTCGGGCGCCTGGGTGTACGGCAATACGGAGGGGGAACCCGCGACTGAAGCGTCGGCACTGAACCCGACACCGCTCGTCGCCTGGCGGCCCGCAGTGGAGCAACACGTAATGGCGCTAGCAGCACGCCGCTCGGCTGCCGCCGTGATCCTCAGGCCGGCGATGGTGCACGGCTACGGCGGCGGCATTTTCGGCATGCTTGCCAACATGGCGCGTCAGAGCGGCACTGTCAGGGTTGTCGGCGATGGCCATAACCATTGGCCTGCCGTTCACGTTGATGACCTGGCCACGGCTTACCTGAGCGCCGTGGAGCGGGCGGCAAGCGGGGACGATCGCGTCGCGGGACAGATCTTCAACGTGGTTGCGGAAGAGGCCGTTGCCGTTGCCGAAATGGGCGAAGCGATTCGGGTATCGGTCGGCGCCGATCGCGTCGAAGCCTGGCCGCTCGAGGATGCCCGCAAATCGCTTGGACCGTTCGCCGACGCACTGGCGCTCGACCAGACTGTAAGCGGCCAGCATGCCCGCCGGGTTCTTGCCTGGAAACCCCACGGCCCCGGCCTGATTGCTGACCTCTCTGCACAACAAATTATCGGAGCATGACAATGGCGTGGAACAGTGCATCTTTCGAATCGATTCTCGCGACGGTCGTAGCGGTTCTGTTTGCGGTTGCCGGGGTGGTCAACCTCGCAGGACGCGGCGCGGTAAAGCGCGACTTCGCACGTTGGGGTTATCCGGCATGGTTTCATTTGCTTTGTGGCGCGCTCGAGCTGTTGAGCGCGGCGCTTCTTCTTGGACAGCAAACCAGAGTCCTGGGTCTAACGCTGGCCGGTGCAATCATGATTGCGGCGCTCTTCACGCTGCTGCGAAACCGGGAGCCGTTCGGGCATCTCGCTCCGGCGCTGGTCTTTTCGGCTCTCGTTGTGGCTACGGTGATGGTCCCCGGTTGAAGCGTCGCTATTTTGTAGCGGTGGCAGTGCGCTTCGGGTGGCCTTCTGAAGATTGCCTGTTCTCGCCGACTCCGTTTTGATCCAGATGCCGGGATTCACGTGAGCTGTCCCGGTGCCCACTCATCCTGGAACAGGCGGCGTTTGCAAGCTCGCAGACCGGATCAGCGGCGCGTCGAGCCAGTACATCTGGAAGATCAGCTTTGCAACATCCAGTCCGTATGTCGTAGCCTTCATTTGGGCCCTCCGTTCCGCAAGTGGACGTCTCGAAACGCTGACAATCCTTGACGGTGAGCAATGCGAGCAAGAGGCTGACGTCAGACTTCCAGTGAAGACTGGTGAGCACTACCTGCTCCTCGCGGGCGATACGTTGGAGCATGTTGCAACGGTCTATGATTTCCTTATTGGCGGAGATCCCGCTGGCGCCAGCGTCGAACTCGTACCAGCTGGACGCGCACCTGGGCATCGCTGGCGATATCTGATGATCATGCGGCAGTCGGCCGTCCCCAGTCTGATCTGCTTTCCCCGGATCGGGCGCAGTGCCCGGATGCTTGAGAACGGAAAATTGGCCCGATTTTGCGGGCAGATCGCGGTGAACCCGGACTTCTACGATACTGTTCAGGCGCTGCGCGCTCATCTCGAACAACGCCCCACTCTTGTCCGGGAAGCGATGAACCAGTTGTATACGCAGTGTGCAAACGACATCGTACAGACGCGGGTCCAACTGCGGCATATCGTCGACAAACCATGAACGATCCGGTAGCTGAGTCACTGGGATTCCGGGTTGTTTCGGATCGAACCTTGCAATGGCGCGGTTAAGAACGCCCAACCGACAACCTGTAACGGAACAACGACAGTGAAATCCCGAGCAGCGCGCAAGCTCGGGTGATCTCCTATACACCATCGGTCATCGATATCCGAATCGCTTCGCGATTCGCTTGCGGGCTTGCTATTGCTCGACAGGCGGTCATCGAGTGCCTGCAGAGGCGGTGTCTTCGTCAAGACTGCTTATAGCGACCGTTCAGGTGCGAGGGCCGCAGACGGTGCATCGACAATGGTGGCTTTGCGCTGCGCGAGAAGCTTGATAACAAAGTCCCAAGCCATCAACAGCGCGCCAACGGCGAACACGATGTCACCCGGCATGCGCATCCACTGCCAGAAGGTGGTCGTGCTGTAAAACTCGAGGCTTCGCGCATACGCATAGCCGTGCGTGTAAACCGCTAGCAGTTGCGGCCAGCCGACCGGGTAGAAGTTCATCACGATCCACATCACGAGACCGGCGTTGTAGAGCCAGAATGCCCATACGCCGCATCGATCGCTCCACGGGCGATTGCCGTTCAAATAGCGCAAGACCATGTAGAGCAGACCAATGGCGAGCAGCCCGAAGGCACCGAACATCGACGTATGCGCGTGATTCAACGTGAGGAACGTACCATGCTCGTAGTAGTTGACCAGCGGCGCATTGAGCGTGCCGCCGCCGAACACCCCGGCGCCCACGAAGTTCCAGAATGCAGAGCCGAGAATGTAGAGATAGGCAAGTCGATAGGGGAAATCCTTTTCGTGCTGGATGTGACGCTGCTGCTCGATGGCTTCCAGCACCAGCAGGAAGAGCGGCAAGACCTCAAGGAACGAGAACATGCTGCCAAAGCTCACCCAGAGGCTCGGCTCGCCCGCCCAATACATATGATGGCCAGTGCCGAGCACACCACCGACCATGATGAGGATCCATTCGAACAGGACGGCGCGTTCGACCATCTGCCGCGACACCAGTTCGAGCGCCATGAGGAAATAGCCGGTCACGGCTGCCGCGAACAGCTCGAAGGCAAGCTCCACCCAGAGGTGTACCACCCACCAACGCCAGAAGTCGGTGATTGAGAACGACGGGTTGGGCGAACCCAACGGAATCATCCCAAATACATAGAGCACCGCGACGCTCAACGTCGCGATCCAGAGAAGATGCTCGATTCGGAAAAGGCCGTAGAGCGATCCGCCGCTTTGCTTGAATAGCGTCTTGAGGGTCGGCCAGAATGCACGTAGCAATACCAGACACCAGACGGCGAGACCAATAAAGAAGAGAATTTGCCAGAAGCGACCGAGCTCCAGGTAAGACAGTCCCTGGTTGCCGAACCAGAACCAGTGTGCACGGATAAGGCCCATCACACCAAGGTAGTCGCCGATCAGCGCCCCCGCCACGATCACTACGAGTACCCAGAAGATGAGGTTGACCAAGGCCCGCTGCCCGGCAGGTTCACGCTTGCCGATCAAAGGTGCGAGGAAGAGGCCTGCGGCGATCCAGCTCACACCGATCCAGACGATCGGCGCCTGCAGATGCACGCTGCGCAAGGCGGCAAACGGCAGCCATTTGTCCACTTCGATGCCGTAAAAGCTGGTGCGATCGGTGTAGTAATGCGCCATGATCGAACCCACGAGGATCTGTACCAGCAGGACCCCTGCCACCACCAAAAAATACTTCCAAAGCGCCCGTTGACTGGGCGTGGGTTCCTTGAAGCCTCGTAGCACCGGTTCGAAAGTTTCGTTTCCGGCCTTTGGCTCAATCCAGAGACGAAAGATCATCAGGATCGCGCCGATCGCGAAAAATATCATCGTGAACGAAACCCACGTCCACTGGAACGTTGCCGCAGTGGGCGAGTTGCCAACCAGCGGCTCGGCCGGCCAGTTGACTGTCCACGAGTAGTCCTTGCCGGGGCGACGCGCGACGGTCGTGAGCGACGAATAGAGGAGGAAACTCGCAGTTCGCGTCGCGGCGGATTCGTCGAGCGCACGTGCCCCTGTATACCCTTGTGCAAAGTTGTCACTGAGCAGCGCTGCGCTGATCCGTTGCCGCAGCACCTGAATCGCCTGCGCCACGCTATCGGGAAGCGTAACCTTCTGCTGACTCAGATCGATGCCCTGCAGTTGCGCCTGCATTGTGCGTGTGACGCTTGCCTGCTGTTCGGCAGTCACGGCGTCAAACGATTTGCCGTAGCGTGATAACGCCAGATTGTTCTGAACTTCCTTCGCCAACTCGACGAGGTACTTGGCGGTGAAGTCTTCACCAAAATAGGAGCCCATGCCATACAGACTGCCGAAGTCCATCAGATCAGCTTGCTGAAATCCCGACTTGCCGGCCACGATGTCGGCGTAGCTCATTACCGTTGTGCCGTTGGGCGCGATCATCTGCTTTGGCAATGGCGCTGCCTGCTGGTAGGTCGCGCGAGTTGCCACCAGCATTCCCGCCCAACAGAGCGCGGTGACGACGATGAAAACCCAGATCAGGACCCGGCTCGTGCGATCTTGCGGACAGCTATTGCCCACGATGAGCGGCTTCGTATACATGGTTCCGTTCCCTCGCGAAGTGTACGTGCGCAGTCGTAGGCGATCGATTACTCGTTTCCGGTTCCGAGAATCGTTTTTTTCGGCTGGCAAGTTGTGGGTTGGATAGATCTGGCATTCAGATCTTCAGCCATTCGTATCAATTAGATTCAATCAGGAATGCAAAGATAGGTTGCTTGTATTTCACGGAGTGCTCCTTCATTTAGTAAATTGAATCCATTTCGGCGGGTCGTCGGGTTCTGCCAGGAGCGCAGGGTCGACGGCGTCGCCGGTTCCCGGCGCACGACGGGTTCGGTAGGCGCCGTCGTAGCATGGACGTTCGAAGATATCTGCAGCCTGTTGCGAATCGCCCGGCCCGGGAGGGAAGTTGGTGCTGGACCGGCTTTTTGCTGCATGCTCACGCCACCTGCAGATCCCCCGAACTGTAGAGAACCATTTGATCGTTCTTGCTGGATTCAGCGAAGCTGATTTTCAGATGTTCAACCCACGTTCTCACCTTCGCATCCAGGAACATCTTTGATGCGAAGAGCGCGTAGATGTCGACGGGTTCAAACTGGCAGGAGGGCAGTATGTGCACCAGGCGACCATCACGGAACGCGTCTACGGCTGCATGCAGCGGCAGCAAGCCAACTCCCATCCCAAGTTCGAGAGCGTCGGCAAGGGCAGATTGAGAACTGATGCACAGTCCGGGCTTGACGGAAACCGTTTCGAACGCGGTAGCCGCGTGCGATGTCAACTCGACGCTGTCCGACCACTTGGGGGCGAGACAAATGAGACTCTGGCTCGAAAGATCAGCAAGCCTATGGATCATTGGGTGCATGTCCAGATAGTGCGGAGACGCGCACATCACGCTGTAAGACCTGCCAAGACGCGTACCGATGAGTGAAGAATCCCGCAGCACCTCGATTGCCACGACGGCCATGTCGAATTCGCCAGCGAGGAGGTTGACAGGAGAATCTGACAAAGTCAGTCCAACCTGCACGGAAGGATGCCGCTCCCTATAGGATCTAACTGCAGGCACAAGATAGTGCTGCGCTAGCGATTGGGAGGCGTGAACCCTGAGGCAGCCCGCTGGACTGAGGTGAATCGATTTTGCTTCAGCTTCTGCCTCGTCCAGGGCCTCGAGAATCGAGTGGCAACGCGCGAGGTAGCGCTGGCCGGCAGGCGTCAAGGCAATCCGCCGCGTCGTGCGATGCAGGAGCCGTGTGGCCAGATGCTGTTCAAGGTCGGAAATGAGCCGGGAGACTGAACCCGTACTCATATTCAGTTCCCGAGCCGCCGATGTATAGGTGGCGCCATCGGCCACACGCTCAAAGATCCGCATGCTCCTCAGCAAGTCCATAGTCGTTTCTCCGCACCGGATTTCAGCTCGAGCATCGAAAGTCTCTGGTGAGACCCGTGTCGAAGGGCCGATCGATCCATGTCGATCAGTACCGGTTAAAAGGTAACGCGGCGGCGTTCGAGTTACAAATGTGGGAACGGATGTGGAGATCACGTGATAGGCCAGGGCAATCATACGTTCGTATAACCGTCAGCAATGAACGTTTGCTGCAATGCAGCTAGATTCTGGAGAGACACGAGCGCTTTCTGCCGTGGCGCATGCAGACCGGTTTTTCGTTCATCGATGGCGCGCTCAGACCACCCGCACTTGTGGGGCAGGGATATCCTTTCAGTGCGAGGGGTGTCGAGGCGCGCCGGCGTTGGACAATCAGGCATGATGTCGCGCAGCCTTACAGTTGCTGTCGTATTGGGAGAAGGAGATGCATGTCAAGCCGAGTTCGGCCGTCAGAAACGTGGGCGTGGGTGACGGACCGCTCTCGATCGTGTACGTGATCGACGACGACGAGGCGATGCGAATCGCGCTTGTTGACCTGCTGCATTCCATCGGGCTATGTGCTCGGGCGTTCCCGTCGTGCCGCGAATTCTCTGCATTCCAGAAGGACGACGTGCCGAGCTGCCTGATACTTGATGTCCGGTTGCACGGTGAGACCGGGCTTGCGTTTCAGGAGGAACTTCTGAAAAGCGGCATTCGCATGCCAATCATTTTCATGACGGGGTACGCTGACGTCACGATGTCGGTCAGGGCGATGAAAGCCGGTGCTGTGGATTTCCTCCCTAAACCCTTTCGCGACCAGGACATGCTGGATGCAGTCACCGCCGCGCTTGCACGCGACAGTGAACGTCTCGCAGCCCAGCGGGCTCTCGCCGCGCTGCGCGCTTCCTACGCTTCGTTAAAGCCGCGCGAGCAGCAGGTGATGGTGTTCGTCGCGGACGGCCTGATGAACAAGCAAATCGCCAACGAACTGAACCTCAGCGAAATCACCGTCAAGATTCATCGCGCTCAAGTCATGAGAAAAATGGCCGCGCGTTCGGTCGCGGATATCGTCAGGATGACTGAAGCACTCGGGATCAAGTCACCAAAAGGTAGGCCTGCATGGGGGGCAGGGGGCGCAGGGGCGGACTATTGCGTCGAGTAACGACGCGCAGGTGACCAGGACTATTCAGCGACCAGCTTGCCAGGTTGGTATCAGGCTCAATTACCATCGCTTTCAGCGGCGCTTCGGGCGGTCGTGCCACTCGCTTCGGTGCCACAGCGGATGCGCAATTGCAGCGGCGTGACACCCAGCCTTCTGCGCATCACACGGGTAAAGTGCGACGGATCTGCGAAACCAGCGCGGCGGCCAATTTCACCCACCGTCATTCGGGAGAATATCTTCGATTCGAGCATTCGTTGCGCACAATTCACCCTCGCGTCGAGTAACTGCTCGGCGAAGGTCTGCTGGCATCCGGCCAGGGCTCGATGTAGCGTGCGCACCGAGATGCCGAGCGAGTCGGCGACTGCTTCGGCGGTCAGGCCATGCTCGTGACAGCGCTGAGCAAGACAGTCGCTTACGCGGTCCCGCAACGATCGGTCGGCAGGCTTGCTGTGCGGCTCCTGCCCGCTCATCTCATGAGCGATGAGCGCCAGTAGGGCGCCGATCTGGTCGGCGAGTACGCCGCGTGGTATGGGCGCGTTCGCAAGCGCTTCAGGCACGAGCTGGGTCACGTATGCCGAAAGGGCTGCGCCCCAGTTGGAATGACCCGGAATGCGTCGACCCACGAGGCAACCGGCGTCAGGAACCCAGCGCTTGAGCCATTCGACTGGAATGCCGATGTTGAGAAATTCGTACCATCGTATTAGCGCAATGTCGCAAACGAGGTCCGAATCGACCAGTGCAAGGTCGCCGGGCGAGAGGTACAGATCATTGCGATGTGAAAGGCGATAGGTGTGATTCAGGCTCATCATCAGGTGATACTGACGCTGGCTGCTGCGCGCCAGTTCGCTGCGACCCCGGCCGCAGACGTGCGGGGTGCCCGACTGCCGTACCACCGTCAGCGGCCCACAAGCGGCTACGCTCATGGTCGATTCGAACGCGCGTGGATTGGTGGACCGTACATAAAGGGGGATCATGGCCGACGTAAGCAAATCGGCCCAGATATCGAGGCGACGGGCGGCCGGCAGGTCACTGGTCGACCACCGCGCGACCGCTGCGATTTCAATGCCGTTCATGTGTGAATCCCCTTGGGTTAGGCGGCGCAACAGCCTGCCATGTTGACCGATAGCGACGCCGGGCGAGCCGGCCGTTGCCCGGACAGACTGGCATACACCCGGATCTGAGCACAACGCTTGCGCGTCGGCTCTCCCGCTGCGGGAAGTATAGGTGCTTGCGCGCACGACGCTGTGGCGAGATGCTCAATCGAGGAACGTTGCGAGGGGCTAAGGCCGGCGTAAGGCATGATTGAGCCACCGTTCCAACTCGTTTGGGTCCATTGGCTTTTCGAGCAAGGCAAAAGCGCCGGTTGCCCGAACTTCGGCACGCAGCGAGGCAGTCGGACCCGCAGTGACGAAAACGGTCGGGGGCGCGAGTCCTAGTTCCAGAAGCCGGTTGTACATTGCCAGCCCGGACATGCCAGGCATTTTGATATCCGAGATGAGGAATGCCGTGTTGTGAACCTCCTCTGAATCCAGGAATCGCTCTGCAGAATCAAAGGCACGCACGATCCACCCTAATGCTTGCACCAGGTGCGCAGTCGCGGAGCGGAAAGGCTCATTGTCATCGACGATGGAAACGACCTGAGGCGGACGCATGCCGCGGTCCCCAATTTGGATAGCCTTGCTCAGTGGATGCTTTGCAATAGTCAATCATTGATAGACCGCGACTGGCGCGAAAGAAAATTATCCGAAGGTGTTATCGGGTCATACCTAAGTGTGACCCGACCAGCACGTCGTCTGGGCAACGCTGCAGCATACCAACCGGGCTTTACCCGACGGACCGCAGTCCGTACGAGTCTCCCACCGTCGAGTGAATCAAGATAGGAGAAAATCGCGCGGATTAGTGCGTAGATAGTTAGTGACCGGCATTCCCCGGTGGTGGTGAAATCGTTCGTGAGTTGAACAGTTCGTGTGGAATCTACAGACTCATGGAACAGACACTTGCCGAGGAATCGTTCGAGACGATCGTCTATGAACGGCGCAACGCGGTCGCATCAATCACGCTGAACCGCCCCAATGTCCTCAATGCGCTGAACAAGAAGGCCATTCGTGAATTGAGAACGGCCTTCGAATGCGCGCGGGACGATGCTCAAGTCTGCGGCGTCATCGTGACTGGCGCAGGCGATCGTGCGTTTATAGCGGGAGCGGACATCAGCGAACTGGCTGCGGCAACGCCCGTCGAGGCGGTACAGGCTGCGCGCGCGGGGTTTGCGCCGGCACCGAGGACAAGACGGAAGGCACCAAAGCCTTCCTGGAAAAACGGCGTCCGAAGTTCGCAGGTCGATAAAGCGCGGTTCTCGATCCCCTTGTCACAGCATGCGCCGGGAGCGCATGCCGCGGGAGGAGGGCTGCTCAAAATCATGGAGGTCATTCGATGAACGTCGGCAATCACATCTTCTC
Source organism: Burkholderia sp. H160 (assembly GCA_000173575.1). Lineage (GTDB taxonomy): Bacteria > Pseudomonadota > Gammaproteobacteria > Burkholderiales > Burkholderiaceae > Paraburkholderia. Next base: position 81,019 of record ABYL01000006.1, read on the forward strand.
CGGTCTGAAAGTGCTCGATCTTGCGAGCTACATTGCGGGCCCCGCCGCGACGACGATCCTTGCCGACTTCGGTGCCGATGTGATCAAGGTCGAGCCCCCAGGCACAGGGGACGTCTACCGCTCCTTTTCGGCGATGCCACCGAACCCGACGAGCGACGTCAATTACGCGTGGCAACTGACGAACCGCAACAAGCGCGGCATCGCGGTCGATCTGAAGTCGCCCGACGCAAAAGAAGTCCTGCATCGCCTCGTGCGCTGGGCCGACGTCGTCGTCGTGAACTTTCCGCCACGCGTGAAGGCATCGCTCGGTTGTACGTACGAGGACTTTGCGCCGCTCAACGACAGGCTCATCTATGCCGACGTCACGGGATATGGCTCCGAAGGCCCGGAGGCCGACACGCCGGGCTTCGATGTCACCGCGTATTGGGCGCGTTCCGGTCTGATGGAAGTCACACACGACGCTGGCAGTCCGCCGACACTGCCGATCCCCGGCATTGGCGACCACGCGACGGCCACGACGCTCTACGCTGCGATCGTGACCGCGCTCTACGTGCGCGCCACGACGGGCAAGGGCGGCCATGTCTCGACCTCGCTGATCGCCAATGGTATCTGGGCCGCGGCCGCGTGGGTCGAAGGCGGCCTGAACGGCGGCCGCTTTTTCGCGCAGCACGATCGCAAGTCACCGCCCAATGCGCTGCTGAATCCGTACCAGACATCCGACAAGCGCTGGATTCTGCTCGTTGCGGCGCAACGCAAGGACTGGGCCGGCTTCTGCAAGGCGATCGGCAAGCCCGACCTGCTGGAGGATGCGCGCTTCACCGACGAGAACCGCGTTGCCAATGCTGCACAACTGGTCGAGATTCTCGACCCGATGTTCGCGAGCCGGCCGCTCGCGTACTGGAAGCAGGTGCTCGACGCCGGGCGCGTAATCTTCGGCGTCGTCCAGGTCGCGCGGGAAATCATCGACGACCCGCAATTGCCGGCCAACCGGATCGTGGTACCGCTCGAGCAACCCGGCGGGAAGGATACCCGCACCGTCAGCAGCCCATTTCAGGTGCTAGGCTCACCGAAAGTGAAGCCCACGGCGGCCCCGCAACTCGGCGAACACGGTGCGCAGATCCTGCAGGAGCTGGGGTTCGACGATGCCGAGATCGCACGCCTGAACGATACGGGCGCAGTCGCACGTTTCAGGGGCGCGTCATGAACGAGGCCGCTGCGCCTGCTGCTGCACGAATCCGCCACCAGGCGGCGCCTTTCACCGTTCACGGCAACCATGGAGCGTTCCATGACTGAAGACGAAGTGCGCGCATCGGCCTATGCGATGCCGCTGACGAGCCCCGCCTATCCGAAGGTGCCGTACAGGTTCGTCGATCGGGAGTTTGTGATCATCACCTATCGCACCGATCCTGACGCGCTTGCGCGTGTGATCCCGGCTCCGCTCATGCCTACCGAGCCGATCGTCAAATACGAGTTCATCAACATGCCCGATTCGAGCGGGCTTGGCTCGTACACCGAATCCGGCCAGGTGATTCCCGTTACGCTCAACGGCGTCGCCGGCGGCTTCACGCATGCGATGTTTCTCGACAGCGAGGCCGGTATCGCCTCCGGTCGCGAACTGCTGGGCTTCCCGAAGGTGCTGGCGCAACCGAAGCTGGAGGTGCGCAACGACGCTCTGGTCGGCACGCTCGACTACAACGGCGTGCGCGTCGCCACCGCGACGATGGCCTACAAGTACAAGGCGCTCGATCCCGCTTCGGTCAGGAAAACCCTAGAGGCGCCGGGCTATCTGCTGAAAATACTGCCGCACGTGGACTGCACGGCGCGCGTGTGCGAAATCGTCAGGTACTACATCGAGGATCTGACCGTCAAGGGCGCGTGGACAGGTCCGGCGTCGCTGGAACTGCATCCGCACTGCTTCGCGCCGGTCGCGAAGCTCCCGGTGCTCGAAGTCCTTTCAGCCGTGCATCTGCTGACCGACCTGTCGCTAGGCAGGGCAGAAGTGGCCTACGACTACCTTGCCCATGCACAGTCCTGATTCACCCGTGCGAGACATACCATGCCAGAGACAAAGCCTCCCCGCGCGCTGCCGGCACCCGATAGCGACTTCTACATGATCCACCAGGTCTTGAGCGAAGACGAGCAGGCACTCCTCAAGAAAGTGCGAAGTTTCATGGAACGGACCGTGGCGCCCGTCATCAACCAGTACTGGGCCGACGACAAGTTCCCGTTCGATCTGATACCGGGCCTTCGCGATCTGAACATCGTCGGCATCGGTGTCGAGGGCTATGGCTGCCCCGGCGGCAGCGTTCTGCTCGGCGGCTTCATCGCCATGGAGCTTGCGCGCGTCGACGCCTCGATCGCCACGTTCTACGGTGTGCAAAGCGGCCTCGCCATGGGCTCGATCTACCTCGGCGGTTCGGAAGAGCAGAAGCAGAAGTGGCTGCCGCCAATGGTCCGCCTCGAAAAGGTCGGCTGCTTCGGCTTGACCGAACCGCTCGTCGGCTCAGGCGCCGGTGGCGGGCTCCTCACAACCGCGAAACGCGCAGGCGATACCTGGGTGCTCAATGGCCAGAAGCGCTGGATCGGCAATTCGCCGTGGTGTGATCTTTCGATCATCTGGGCTCGCGACGTCGACGACAACCAGGTGAAGGGATTCATCGTCGAAAACAAAACGACGCCCGGATTTTCGGTCGCGAAGATCGAGCGCAAGGTTGCGCTGCGGGTCGTGCAGAACGGCGTCATCACGCTGGAGAACTGCCGCGTGCCGGAAGAGAACCGCTTGCAGGGCGATTCGAGCTTCCGCGACACGGCGCGCGTGCTGCGCCTGACGCGCCAGTATGTAGCATGGGAGGCGGTGGGCTGCAGCATGGGCGCCTATGAGCACGCGCTAAAGTATGCGCAGACGCGCGAACAGTTCGGCAAGCCGATCGCGTCGTTCCAGTTGGTCCAGGATCTGCTCGCAAAGATGCTCGGCAATATCACCGCCTCGCAGTGCATGGTCGTGCGCCTCGCGCAACTCCAGGACCAGGGCAAGCTCAAGGACGAGCATGCCTCGCTCGCCAAGGCTTTCTGCACGGTCCGGATGCGCGAGACGGTCGGGTGGGCCCGCGAGGTATTGGGCGGCAACGGCATCGTGCTCGACTACAACGTCGCGCGCTTCATGGCCGACTCGGAAGCTCTCTATTCCTACGAAGGGACGCGCGAGATGAATTCACTGATCGTCGGCAAGGCCGTCAGTGGGTTCAGCGCGTTCGTCTAACGCTGAGGAGTGCCTTACCATGACCAAGCCGATCAAGCGCGTCACCATCATCGGAACGGGAGTCATCGGCGCGAGCTGGGCGGCGCTGTTTCTGGCCAAAGGTCTGGACGTGGTCGCGACCGACATCGCCCCTGACGCAAAGCAAAAGCTCGACGGTTTCATCGCGGCCGCGTGGCCGGCGCTGGAGCAAATGGGGCTCGCGCCGGGTGCAGCGCCTTCGAAGCTTCAATTCACGGACAACTTCGAAGAAGCCATAGCCGGGAGCGATCTGATCCAGGAAAACGGACCTGAGCGCATCGCCTTCAAGAAGGACCTCTACCGTCGTCTCGATGAAGCGCTGGCGCCTGAGGCGATCATCGCATCGAGCTCGTCGGGTCTGACGATGAGCGAGATTCAATCCGCCTGCCCAAATCATCCCGAACGATGCGTGATCGGTCACCCGTTCAACCCGCCGCACCTGATACCGCTGGTCGAGATCGTGGGCGGCGCGAAGACCTCTGAAGAGACCATTGAACGCGTCAGCGAGTTCTATAGCGGCCTCGGAAAGCGGACGATCCGGCTGCACAAGGAGGTTCCGGGCCACGTCGCCAATCGGCTTCAGGCGGCCCTCTTTCGCGAAGTGGTTTATCTGATCGCGGAGGGTGTCGTCAGCGTCGGCGACGCCGACGCCGCGGTATCGTGGGGCCCGGGCCTGCGATGGGGGATCATGGGGCCGAGTCTTCTCTATCATCTCGGCGGCGGACAGGGCGGCATCGAGCATTTCTTCGAACAGTTCACCGGCCCACTGACCGCCTGGTGGCATGTGCTCGGAAGCCCGGAACTCACGCCGGATGTGCGGGCGAGCATCATCAAGGGTGTCCACGAGGAAGTCCAGTCGCGCTCGCTGCAGGAACTCGCCACGTATCGCGACGAGGTTTTGATGGGGCTGCTTCGGCTGCGGGACAAGGAGTAATGCCATTTCGCGCCAGAGAGCCAGGTGTGATCCCGCTTCGATGCTTCAGCGAGGTGCGAAGATGAAAAACCTGCAGCGTCTCATTGCAAGCGTGCTTGTCTTCATGGTGGTCGCTTGCGCCGGTCTGCCACCGCAGACGAACCGGCCGCAGACTTTTGCGCTTCAAAACACGCAAACCACACGGCTCAGTGCGCTTTTCGTGCCCGAAGAGCAGAAGCATCCGGGCGAGACGGCGTTTCACCTGCTGCCAGACCCTACCGATGCGATCGTTGCCCGCGTCGCGCTCGCCGAAACTGCCGACCGTTCGCTCGATCTGCAGTACTACATCTGGCACGACGATCTGGTCGGCCGCGAACTGGCGGCAGCGCTACTCAAGGCCGCAGACCGGGGCGTACGCGTTCGTGTCCTGCTTGATGACCTTGGCACCAACGCAGACGACCAGGTGCTGCTCACGCTCAACTCGCATCCGAATCTGAAGATACGGCTATTCAATCCGGTCGCGAGTCGCCACTTCAAGTCGCTGGCTACTGCTCTCGAGTTTTCGCGGGTCGACCGGCGCATGCACAACAAGGCAATGATCGCGGACAACGAAGCCGCCATTCTTGGTGGGCGCAATATCGGCGACGAATACTTCGGCGCCTCGAACGTGGTGGCCTTCGGGGACCTCGATGTACTGGTGCACGGTCCCGTTGTCCGGAAAGTCTCTGAAGCCTTCGATCAGTTCTGGAATTCCGAATCGAGTTATTCCATTGAGCAACTGATAGGGCATCCGGCGGAATCGTCTGCGCTGCCCGCCTACCGCGCGAAACTGGATGAATACATCAAGTTGGAGCACGACTCTCCGTATGTCGTGCAAGCGAGAGAGCGGCTGGCCACGGTCCTCGAACCAGGCGACACCGAATTTGCCTGGGGCGAAGCCACGCTCCTGTACGACGACCCATCCAAGATCACACGCGACCCGAACGACCCGCAAGGCCACCTGATGACGCGGTTCACGGCCCTTAACCTCAAACCCACACAGCAGATGCTCATCATCTCGCCTTACTTCGTGCCGGGCAAGGAGGGGGTCGCATGGATAACCGATCTGACCGCTCACGGGGTACGCGTGACGGTGTTGACCAATTCGCTGGCGGCAACCGACGTCGTTGCCGTCAATGCCGGATATGAGCACTATCGCGAAGCCCTCCTCGAGGCCGGCGTACACATCTATGAGCTGAAGCCGGTTGGCTCGGTCCATGTCAAATCACAACGGAAGTTCTTCGGTTCTTCAAGAGCCTCGTTGCATGCAAAAACGTATGTGTTCGACCGGCAAAGCGTTTTCATTGGCTCGATGAATCTCGATCCTCGCTCGAGCCGCCTCAACACGGAAATTGGCGTGCTTTGCAATAGCCCGGCGATTGCCGGCCAGGTGGTCGACGACGTCGAGTCGCACCTCGACCAGATTGCGTGGCGAGTGGAACTCCATACTGACGTGAACGGCTCGAACCGGATCGTCTGGATCGACACCGCCGAGAACGGCACGGTAACGGAATTGGACTCGGAGCCGGATGTCTCTGTTGGGCGGCGTACGAGCGTCTGGTTCATGGGCCTGTTGCCGATCGAGTCGCAGCTATGAGTGCGAGGACACGCTGCTTGGCGCGTGATGACAGGGACATTTGACCGTACGACGGAACCATGTGGGTCTTCCGTGTCGATGAACCGCGTCTTGGGCGTATCCGTATTCGGGAATGGCGCCGCCGTGCGCGTCATACCCTCGGTCTGCTCCTGCTCATTCCCGAAGTGATGGGGTACACGAAGATTGCCGGCACGCCCACGGTCACCGGCCTCTACACGATCCTGCTGCCTCTGGTCGCATTTGCCTTCTTCGGGGCGTCGCGCCAACTGGTGGTCGCCGCAGACTCCGCTACGGCGGCCATCCTTGCCGGCATGTTGAGCGCCGTCGCCGCGGTGGGCAGCAAGGAATATGTCGGCCTAACCAGCACCGTTGCGTTGGTGGTCGCGTTAATGCCCGTGATTGCGCGCGTGTTCCGGCTGGGATTTCTCGCGGACTTTCTTGCCCGTAGCGCGCGGAGCGGCTTCCTGACAGGCGTCGGCGTGCAGCTCGGCGGCGATGCGCATCTGGCGAATTTTGGACTGTTCGCGAGCCCGGAGCGTCGCATTCTCTTTGGGCCAAACGACTTCGACGAAACGTTGCCTGGCCCCTTCGACTGGGATGTGCGCAGGCTGGCGGATTCGTTCCCGCCGGGCGCGCTGTCGTAGCGAGCTCCCGGTGTTCGCTGCCGCAAAGGTCGCACGCCCGGCGCTCAGTCCACAAATTCTTCCGTGTCATTGGCCGGAAGCACGATTTGAAAGACGCTGCCGCTAGACGTGTTCGCGTCCGCCCACATGTGTCCCCGGTGCGCTTCCACAATCGATCGGCAGATCGACAGCCCCATGCCCATGCCGCCTGACTTGGTGGTGTAGAACGGGTCGAAGATTCGCTCGATATGCTCCGGTGCAATGCCGGGCCCCGAATCCCGCACCGTGACGCGTACGCCGCCCGACTGATTCTGCGCGGTCTCGATCAGCAGTTCGCGCGGCGCGCCGCTCTCGCTCGTCATCGCTTCAAGAGCGTTGAGTATCAGGTTGAGCATCACCTGTTGCAATTGAACGCGGTCTCCACGGACCATCGGCAAGTTCTCCGAAAACGCCAGTTCTACCGATACGCCGTTTTCCGTCAGATCGCCGCGGATCAGTTCGATGACCTCGGCGATGGCTTCGCTGATTCGCAGAATATCTTTGTGCTGGGGGGCCTTCGTGACAAGTTCGCGGATACGGGAGAGAACGTCGCCCGCCCGCATGGCATCGGCGACGACACGATCGAGCGCCTGCTGTGCCTCTTGCAGCCTGGGTGGCTCGGCGCGCAGCCACCGCATGGCCGCCTGCGCATTGACGGCCGACGCGGCAATCGGCTGCTTGATTTCATGGGCAATCGAGGCGGTGAGCTGACCGACCGTCGCAAGGCGGTTCGCACGCGCGAGCGAAGATTGCATTTCGCGGTAGCGCTGTTCGGCTTCGCGTGTTTCGGTCTCAGCACGCTTGCGCTCAGTCAGATCCAGAACGAATGCGACGCCCTCATCGGATTGTTCGCAAAAAGCGGCACAGCCGATCAGGATTGGCACCCGTTGGCCATCTTTGCGGGTGTATTCCTTTTCGAAGGGTTGGACAATGCCGGCCTTTTTCAGCTCGACGACCGTGCGCAAATCGCGCTCGCGCCACTCGGGTGGGCTGAGGTCTTCCCGTTTGACCCGGCCCGCGACGATATCGGCCCGGTCATAGCCCACCATCCGAAGAAAAGCATCGTTGGCTTCGACGATCTGCCCATCAAATCGCCAAATGAAGATCCCGATGATGTTGGCCTCGACGAGGCGCCGGATCTTTGCTTCGCGTTCCGCAAGGTCGAGATACAGCCGGGAATTTTCGAGCGAAATGGCGGCTTGGGATGCCAGCAATCTCAGCATGGCGATGCGCGCTGCGGTAAACACGTGCGACGCGAGATTGTTTTCGAGGTAGAGCACGCCGAGCAGTTTGGCGCCGTTGATCAGCGGTAGGCAAAGTATCGACCTTGCGCGAAACCGGGCGATATACGGGTCGGCGGAAAACGGGTTCCGGGCCGATGCATCGTTAAGGATCACACTTTCACGGGTTCGCGCGACGTAATGGACGATCGATTCCGGCAGCGCAGCGCCGGACCGCGGCTGCGCGACGACCATGTCGCTGCCAGCGAAGGCTTCAGCCTCGGCCCGCAATTCACTGTCTCGCGGGGTGATCAGGAGACCGCGCGCGGCACCCGCATATTCGATCGCATGGCGCAATAACGTATCGATCAGACGCTCTGGAACCACCTCGCCAAACACAGCCTGCGAGACCTTGATAACGGCGGACAGATCGAGGTGCTCTGAGGGTGCGCCGATCGTGATCGCCGGGCGTACGTCCGGTTCGTCCTCCAGGAGCTGCGGGAATCGCTCATCGAGTTGCCGCACCTTTGCGTCGGCACCCCAGCGAAGATAGCCGCAACGGGCCTGGCGCATGTGCAGACGCGCGACTCCTTCGAACCCGCGTTCTGCGTAGAATTGTGCTGCCCTCTCGCAGGCGAGCGCTTCGTTATGGACGAACCCGCTTTCGCGTGCCGAGCGGATCGCCAACTCGTAAAGGCGCATCGCTTCTTCCAGCTCCGTCCCCTCGATACGGGCGATTTCCGCCGCCACCAACGCTCTTCGGTTCTCGAAATTGTCCGGGCAGTACGCGGCCCACGCCTGTAGTTTTCGGAGATCGATAGCCATCGCGTCCAGATGCTGCCTGCGCTGAAGCGGCGATGCCATCTCGCAGATTGCAGCGCGAGAAAGGGCGTCGAAAAAGTGATATTCCACTATCTCCAGTGATCCGAAATGCTTCGTCAGGACAGGTTCAGCCTTCGATGAGGCTTCGAGGGCAATCCCATAGTCGCCCGCAAAGAAGCGGGCCTGAAGCTTTCGAATCCAGTACCAGCATGCCACCGCCGCCAAAGCGGGCTTGCTGGAAAAATTCAGCTCGAACTGGTGTTCATTGAACTGATCATCGTCGAACGATCCGAATTTCTGCGTCAATCCCCGAAGCGTCCTGACAAGCTGAAGCTGTGGCGTGATGAGATCCGCGCCAAATCCGAATCGAACCGCGCGCGCGAAGTCGAGGCCACGTTCAGCGCCCCGTTGCACCTCGACAAGTGGATCGCCAGCTAGCAGAAGGTTGGTGTTCAGGTGGGCACAGCTGTACGCAGCATAAGTGCAATCGCCGATCTTGCTGGCAACGTCCAAGGCGCGATGCAGAGGCTCACGGGCTGTTCGGACAGGATTCGTCCATGGCGCGACGAGACCGAACGTCTCATAGGTCCGTGCCTGAAAGCGTTTCATCGCACGTCGTTCGACCAACTCGTAGCCGAGCCGCGCGAACTGGAATCCGGCCGGATAGTCGCCGAAATACATGCCCGCTATCAGACCAAGCCGTACGAAAGCGGCGCACGACGCGTCGCAAATACCCCATTCGAGGCTAAGATTGACCGCTCGACAGATCACCAGGGAATAGAGGTGGATGTCTGTAAACAGTGCTGCTGGAAAAAACCTGGTCAGCACGTCGAAGAAGGCAAGGCTCGCAGGGTCGCTCATCACGGGCAGGTCGATGAGGTCCTCGATCGTGCGGTTGCCTAGCGACGCCCAGATCCGTTCGTATTCGACCCGCACCTGCTCTTCCGTCGGATGTGCGGAACAGTCTATGCCCTCATGACGCAGATAATCGAGTCCGACGGCGACAGTGCGATCACTCTGGCCGAGCATGACGTAGACATCGGCTTGATAGCTTGCGACCATCGCCCGTTCGACGGTATCAGCAGCGCGCGTCGACAACATCGCCAGGCGGCTTTCGGCGGACTTGAGATCACCCGTCAACATCTCGCATTCGGCGCGGTGAATAGCGAGGGAGAAGGCGAGTCGATGCTGGCGCACCCACCCGTCTTCCATCAGCAGCTCCGCGCCTGCCTTGAGGTAATTGAGCGCTGACGCGTAGGCCGCCGACATCATGGCGTGCTTGCCGGCGAGCAGGTTCAGCTCGGCAACCTGCTGACGTTCCTCTGGCGTCACGATCAGTGCATTCGCACGATCGAACTGGCTGACAATTTCGAAGACCGACTCCTCCCTTTTCGCCGGTGGAAGTCGGGCCGCGAGCAGCCGCCCAATTCGCAGGTGCATGTCTGCCCGGCTGTCGACCGGAATCAGCGAATAGGCTGCCTCCAGTATCCGGTCGTGAGCAAACCGGTATGCGCCCTCCTGACGGATGACCAGCTGTTGCCGGACCGCGTCCCACAGATTGGCGCTGACCGTTCGCTCCGAAGTCTCGCACACGGTTGCAAGCGTGGCGGCTTCGGCGACGTTGCCGAGGCATGCCAGCAACTGGAGGGTCTTCTGGGTTCTGGCGGGCAGACGGCTCAGCTTCCCGATCATGAGCTCGGCCACGTTTTCTGTATGACCCATGGCGTAGATTTGGCGCAGCTCCCATGACCAGCACCCCTTCGCATGATCGAAGCTGAGCAAGCCGTCTTCGACGAGCGCCACGAGAAACTGGAGCGTGAAGAATGGGTTGCCGCCCGTCTTCCCTTGTAGCAAACGCGCAAGCGGTGCTGCGCGCTCCGGTGCGCAGCGCACCGAATCGGCGATCAATTGCCCAAGCATGTCAGGCATGAGCGGCTCAAGCCGGATCTCATGCACGGTCGCTCCCGCCTCGTGGATTGCAGCGAGCTTGCTGGTGAGCGGATGAGTCGCATCGACCTCGTTATCGCGGTAGGCACCGATCAACAGGAGGTGCCGCAAGTCCGATCGCGTCAACAGAAAATCGAGCAGATCGAGCGTCGCCGCGTCGAGCCACTGGAGATCGTCGAGAAATAGCACTAGCGGGCGCTCGGGCGCGATGAAGACCTCGATGAAGCGCCGGAACACGAGCTGAAAGTGGCGTTGTGCATCTTCGGGGGGAAGCTCGGGGACCGGTGGCTGTTCGCCGATCACGGTAGCGAGCGCCGGCACCAGGTTCAAGATCAAGGCCCCGCCCGGATCTAGCGCTGCGCAAAGCGCGGCACGCCAGCAGCTCAACTCGGCTTCCCCGCTACCGAGGAGCGGCCGAATCAAGCTTTGCAGGGCCTGCGCCAGCGTCGCATAGGGGATGTGCCGCTGGTATTGATCGCACTTCCCAGCGGCAAAGAGGCCTCGCGAAGGGCCGGGCTCGTTATGCAATTCGTGAACGAGGGCCGACTTGCCGATGCCCGAATGACCGGTGACGAGCACCAGTTCCGCTTTGCCGCCGCCGCTCACGCGATCAAGGGCGCGCAGCAACGTGTCGAGTTCGCGGGTCCGGCCGTAGAGCTTCTCGGGGATCAAAAGCCGGTCGGGTGTATCGCGCGCGCCGAGCAGGAAATCGTCGATAAGGCCCGCGGTTTCCCACTGGGCCAGACAACAGCGCAAATCGTGCTCGACGCCGAATGCCGTCTGGTACCTGTCTTCAGCGGTCTTGGCGAGCAGTTTCATAACGATCGCCGAAACGGACCTGGGTATCGTCCTGTCGCATTCCGCTGGCGGCACCGGCTGGCGCGCGATATGGCAGTGCACCCATTCCATCGGATCGGACGCGCTGAACGGTAAGACGCCCGTCAACATCCTGTAGTACGTAACACCCAATGAGTAAAGGTCGCTACGCGAATCGACCGACCGGTTCATTCGTCCCGTCTGCTCCGGCGCTATGTAAGCGAGGGTCCCCTCGATGAACTCCGGTGGCCTGGGCGTTTGCCGCTCTCGTGGCAGCAGCGTGGCGATGCCGAAGCCCGTCAATTTTGTCGCGCCGGTCGCGCGGTTCACAACGATGTGGGCTGGCTTGAGGTCCTTGTGAACGAGACCCCGCGCGTGGAGCTTGCCCAACGCAGCGGCAATGCCGATCGCGAGCCGAAGAAAGTCTCCCTTATCCATTGGCGAGGCGAGCCGCTCGAGCGGCTCGCCGCCAGGATCCTCCAGCACTAGCGAAGTTTGGCCGTGTTCGCGCACCAGCAGGAGCGGGCGGATGGCCGCCGCCTCGTCGAGCTTGTCCGCAAGCGCGTACTCGTGCGCAAGGCGATCGACGACAGCCTGACGGGGATGGGCGTCCGCAGGCCGCACTACCAGCACGGACTCGCGGATGCCATCCGCGCTGACTCGCCATCCCCGGTAGAACGCGCACTCGCCGTCTTCCCACACGAACTCAAAGGGATCGCTTGTATCGATATCAAACGAACTGAATGAGACACTCAACTCGCTCCCTCCGGTATCAGTTTGTCTGGCTTCGCTTGAACCCGGAAGTGTCCGAACAGGCCTCGCCGTCCATCCTGGGTTAGTACGACCATTGGGCTGCGGAAGCAGATACGTCCAGCGGACCGTCGTCGGTCACGCAGCAATCCTACTCCCAGCGAAAGCTCTGCCTTCCGGTTTAGCATCGTCATTGCCAATGGGACGTACTCAAGTATCGCATCACTGTTTATCCAGGCGGCCGCTCATCCCAGGGGTGCACTTTGCGCGCCCCACTGAAAAACGTGTTAGGCGAATGATGAAGTCATTGTCGCGCATTGCCGACGCGAGCAGGCAAGTCGAACACGACGCGGCCCGCGTTTTTCTTCGTCGGTGGGACATGCTCTATACTTAAGTGTTCATGTAGTGTTTATTCATTGGATGACATCCGATGCGTTAAAGCGACATTTTTCTTTCCAGGCGAGAACACCCTAGGACCGACACGTCCGCCCATGTCAGTCGTTTTGCGTGGCGCAGTATGGCATTCGGTTCGGTGTAGCGAACTCACAGGCACCGGTCCCATATTGGAGAAAGAAGATGAGTTCGAGGCCGGTTTCGACACCGATCGCGGGCGTAGGCGAGGGCAGACAGTCCGTGGTCTATGTGATCGACGACGATGAGTCGATGCGCATCGCGATGACGAACCTGCTGGCTTCCTTTGGCCTGCATGTCGAGACTTTTGCTTCTCCGCGGGAATTTCTCGCGTTCCCCAGGACCGATATACCTTCCTGCCTGATTCTCGACGTCAGATTGCGCGGTGAGAGCGGCCTTGCCTTCCAGCAAGAGAGCTTGAAGAGCGACCTGCGCATGCCGGTCCTGTTCATGACCGGGTACGGCGATGTCTCCATGTCGGTCAGGGCAATGAAAGCTGGCGCACTCGACTTCTTCACCAAGCCGTTTCGTGACCAGGACATGCTGGATGCCGTTGTCCACGCCTTGGCGCGGGACCATGAACGGCTTGTCGCGGAACAATCACTGGTGGCGCTTCGCAGCGCTTACGAATCGCTATCGTTGCGCGAGCGAGAGGTCATGAGTTACGTCATAACGGGTTTGCTGAACAAGCAGATCGCCTCCGCGATGAACATCAGGGAAGTAACGGTGAAGATCCATAGGGGACAAGTCATGAAAAAGATGGCTGCCCGCTCAATAGCGGGGCTTGTCAGGATGGCGGCGGCCTTGGGTGTCGAGCCTGCAGCTTGATCGCGCGAGGCAGAGGGCCAGTCAGTGGACGAACTCGCGGCGCAATGCGACCGGATGCTGCTTGACCTGTTGAAGCTGCGCCAGGGTGCGGCACCTGCGCCAGGCACCTCATGAGGATGCTCCGCGCGCGTGCCGTATAACACGCCAGGCCTTCCGTTCAAGTTTTTCTTCTGCCAGTTCACATGACTCATACCAAAGTATGAATCTGGTAGACGGCGAGTAAGGACCGCAAACCATTCGTAGAATGGATTTCTTCGCATCGCAGGGCTACCTTGCAACCATGGACGGTACAGTTTCGCGATTCGCTTTTGATGCCCGCACACTGCCCCGACCCATACCCCGACAAACCGGCTCGAACCGGGCGCGACGACAGTCTCTCTGCAAAGGCGTCTTCGGACTCGCTGAGCCGCTTACAGCCGACCGGTGCAACCGGTCGCCAGTTCGACGGCAAAGACTGGATGCGAGGAGGCCGGAAATGTTCAGGCAAGCCGAAGATGATCTTGGCGCCTTGATCCATGCGCCGTTGAAACACGCCGCCCGAGGCGGCGCCCGGCAGCCTGCTGGCCACGCGCTCATGATCGCGACGCTGGCGGTCTGCTGGTGGTCGCTGGTGGAGACGCCGCTGGACTTCGTCACCAGAACCGGCAACGCGTTTGCGGCCGCCGTTGCGGCCAAACTCATTGTGGTCACCGTCGGACTCGCCGTCGTCATGAGTGTCCGCTTCGCTCGCGAAATTTTCGCGTTTCTCAGCGGCGTCAGCATCCTGGCACTCGGTTCCACGATTCCGCTTGCGTTCGACGATTCGATGTGGATCGCGCTGATCTCGTTGATCGACTGCGGGAGCAAATTCGTCTTCCTCGTTTTCGCCTGCGGATCGCATAGCGAGAAGGGGAGACGCGTCACGACGCTCTGACGTCGCAGGGGCGCTCGGAATGAGACGCATCGAACGATTCGTATGGATGCTGCTCGCACTCGCAGTGTGCTGGATTCTGGGCATGTCGGGACGGGAGCCGCACCGTAGTTTCTATGAAAGCCTGTTCAACGCGCAGTATGACGCCCGCGACTATGTTGTCGAACTGCATCGCGCCGACTGGAGGCCAAACGATATGCGTGCAGTGGGCAACAACGTCCGGGTGAGCGGGTCAATGAGCGCCGACGGAGACGTTGCAAATCGGCTGCCGTTCGACCGTGTAGATGCCGATGAAGCGTGCAATCCATCGCAGAACGGCGCTGAAACGTCGGCAACGAAAGCGGAGCGATGAAAGCGTCGGCACGATGCGTAACGTTCCGTCACGACCTATGCAGCGTTGCCACAGGCGGACACTTTTTCACGCATTGGCGCACGACTGCCAAAGAATAGTCCGCTTCGCAGGTGTCACGCACGGATGCGACCGGATCGATGCCTTCGCGTACAAGATTGCGTGCGGTAGTGGCCGCCCGTCGTGCATCAACGAGTGTGATATCGGGGTAGGGGCCGAGACTGAGGAAGTTCTCCTTGCCCGTGCTTGGCCTTCGCTAGCGGAACAGCCATGTCTTTGTACCCCCAGGCTGGACCCGCAGGGCGAGCCCATTTCCATCTGCGAGAAGGTAGGGACGGGCGCGTGCTTTGGCGGCACGGAACGCCAACTCCGACTTCGGTACGGCGCGTCTGGGCATAGGTTTGCCCCCCCGACTCTGGTATACGCAAAATTCGCCGATGTCAGTGGATCGCGAGGGATCCGTAGAGAACAAAAAACCCCGTAAGACTTTGATCTTACGGGGTTTCTCGAACTACTTCGGCTTACGCCGGAACAACTTGTGGTGCCCAGGAGAGGACTCGAACCTCCACGGTGTTGCCACCGCTAGGACCTGAACCTAGTGCGTCTACCAATTCCGCCACCTGGGCACGTCTTCAAGCTAGACCGCTATTTTAGCAAGATGATTAAGTTTGTCAATCCCTGCTTCAAACAAACTTGCTTTTCTCATCCGCCCGGTTGAACGCGCAGCGAAGTGATGCAACCGCTACCGAACCACCGTCCTGCTCATCCGGCAATCAAAACACAAACAGCAATCTCGACTGCCGGGTCTTACACAAAAAGTAGAGCCGCCAGAAGGCGGCTCTACTTTTTGAATCTGGTGCCCAAGAGAGGACTCGAACCTCCACAGTGTTGCCACCGCTAGGACCTGAACCTAGTGCGTCTACCAATTTCGCCACCTGGGCAGGTGATGAACAGCAAAGACCGCCATTATAGCGACCGATTCCGACCTGTCAAGCAATTTGCCAAGGCCGATCGAACCTCGCGGCGAGCCGGTACGCCGGGCGTCGGAACGACCGCCACAGGCCCGCTTGGCGCCCGACACGGGTGTTAGAATGCCTCGCAGTAGTTCGTTGGCACGGTGTACATCCGGTGTCCCGACGCGAGTGTCCAGATGCGATCAGCAATACGTACGTCGACCTGGCGTTGAACGAGCTGGACCCCGGCAGTTTCCGATGGCAATCGCAGTAGAGCAAAAAGCAGCAGGTGCAATGACCGAGGCAGCGCGGCCGCGCTGCAGATGCAGCCGGGCGCGACTGCGCGCATTACGCAAACGCCTTCCAGGCCGGACCACATCGTCGACCGACGTCCATGCAACGAGAAAAAATCATCGACAAGCCCTTGAGCAAATTTCCGTATCCGATTCCAAGCCGCGAAGAAATTCTCGGCGTGCTGCGCACGAGTGAGACGCCGCTAGCCGCGAACGACATCGCCGAAGCCCTGTCGATCAAGCGCCAGGAGCGCGAAGGATTTTTCAAGCGTCTCGGCGCAATGGAGCGCGACGGCCAGATCCGGCTCGATCAGCGCAATCTCTATCAATTGACCCATCCGTCGAACTTCGTCGCGGGCCGCGTGCAGGGCCATCGCGACGGCTACGGCTTCCTGATTCGCGACGACGGCCAGGACGACCTGTTCCTGCCCAACGGTGAGATGCAGAAGGTCATGCACAACGACCGCGTGCTCGCGCGCATCGTCGGCTATGACCGGCGCGGGCGGCCGGAAGGGCACATCGTCGAGGTCACGGACCGCGCGAACAAGCGCGTGATCGGGCGTCTGCTCAACGAGAACGGCGCCCTGATCGTCGCGCCCGAAGACAAGCGCATCGGCCACGACATCCTGATCACACAGAACACCCGCAAGGCGAAGGTCGGCCAGGTCGTGGTGGTCGAGCTGACCGATTTCCCGAGCCGTCATTCGCAGCCGCTAGGCCGGGTGGTCGAAGTGCTCGGCGATATCGACGACCCCGGCATGGAAATCGAAATCGCGGTGCGCAAGTACGGCGTGCCGCACGAATTCAGCGAGGCCGCGCTCGGTGAAGCGGCCAAGCTGCCCGACGAAGTGCGCCCGGCCGACATCCGCCATCGCATCGATCTGCGCGACGTGCCGCTCGTCACGATCGACGGCGAGGACGCGCGCGACTTCGACGACGCCGTCTATTGCGAGCCGGTCAAGGTCGGCCGCGGCGACGGCTTTCGCCTGATCGTCGCGATCGCGGACGTCTCGCACTACGTGCTTCCGCAAAGCGGGCTCGACACCGACGCGATCGAACGCAGCACCTCGGTGTATTTCCCGCGCCGCGTGATCCCGATGCTGCCGGAGAAGCTGTCGAACGGACTGTGCTCCCTGAATCCGCAAGTCGACCGCTGCGTGCTCGTGTGCGACATGATCGTCACCGCGCGCGGCGACGTGAAGGGGTATCAGTTCTATCCGGGCGTCATGCATTCGGCCGCGCGGCTCACCTACACGGAAGTCGCCGCGGTGCTGAAAAACACCAAGGGCCCGGAAGCGACCCGCCGCGCCGCGTTGTTGCCGCAACTTCAAAATCTGTACGGCGTCTACAAGGCGCTGTTCGCGGCGCGCCAGAAGCGCGGCGCGATCGACTTCGATACGACGGAGACGTACATCGTCTGCAATGCGCAGGGCAAGATCGAGCAGATCGTGCCGCGCACGCGCAATGACGCACACAAGCTGATCGAGGAATGCATGCTGGCCGCGAACGTGTGCGCCGCGGATTTCCTCAAGCGCCACAAGCATCCGGGCCTGTTCCGCGTGCATGCGGGACCCAGCGCGGAAAAGCTCGAGAACCTGCGCACGTTCCTGCGCGGCATGGGCTTGACGCTCGGTGGCGGCGACTCGCCGCACGCGAGCGATTACGCCGCATTGATGGCACAGATCCGCGACCGGCCGGACGCATCGATGCTGCAGACGATGCTGCTGCGCTCGATGCAGCAGGCGGTCTACAGCCCCGACAACATCGGCCACTTCGGTCTTGCCTACGAAGCCTACGCGCACTTCACGAGCCCGATTCGACGTTATCCCGATCTGCTCACGCATCGCGCGATCTACGCGATCCTGCAAGGCCGCAAGTATCAGCCGCAGCCGCCACACGGCGTCGAGCTGAATACCGCGCTGTCGCCGCGCGCCCGCGCGATGCAGCAGGCCGACGAGGAAAAGCGCGGCGCACGTGGACGCGCGAACAACGTGGCGATCTGGGAAGAGCTCGGGCTGCATTGCTCGGCCAACGAGCGCCGCGCGGACGAAGCATCGCGCGACGTCGAAGCATGGCTCAAGTGCTATTTCATGCGCGACAAGCTCGGCGAAGAGTATGGAGGCATGATCAACGGCGTCACGTCGTTTGGCATTTTCGTGCAGCTCGATTCGCTGTTCATCGAAGGTCTCGTGCATGTGACCGAACTCGGCTCGGACTACTTCCAGTACGACGAGATCAAAAACGAACTGCGCGGCGAGCGCACCGGCATTCGTTACCGGCTGTCGGATCGGGTGCGCGTGCAGGTGAGCCGCGTCGATCTCGACGCGCGCAAGATCGACTTCCGCCTCGTGCGCGATACGCCGATCAAGCCGCCTGCACCACGCGGTATCGCGGCGGACAAGGGTGAAGGCGCTGGCCCCCGCGTGCGCGCGTTGCCGTCGGCGGAAAATGTCGCGGCGATGCCGGGTCCGCGGCGCAAGAAGGCCGCGCCCGCGCAGAGCGCGGCGGTCAAGGAGGCGCGCGCGGCGCGTGGCGTGGCGAAGAAGCATGGCGTAGCCACCAAGGCGGCGTCGAAGCAGGCACGCAAGAAGCGCTGAGGCAGGCGCCGCGCCGGGACCGCGCGCAGCGGGCACGTGAACTCGTGCCGGTTGCGCGCGGTCTGCGTTTTGGTTTCATATTCATCACCGTGGCGCGCGTTGAATGCGCGCCCAATCAAAGGTTGTTCAGTCATGGCACGTCATAAGGTTTTATACGGTTTCCACGCAGTGACCGCGCGTATCCGGCACGATGCGTCGACGGTCGAGGATGTCTATTACGACGCGACGCGCAAGGACCGTCGTATGACCGAATTCCTGCAGGCCGCGAAGGACGCCGGCGTGCGTCTGATCGCCGCCGACGAAACGCGTCTGTGGGGCCTCGCGCGTACCGACCGCCATCAGGGCGTGGTCGCGCGCGCGGGCGATCTGCCGCTCGCACAGAACCTCGCCGAGCTGCTCGACGGCATCACCGGCTCGCCGCTGATCCTCGTGCTCGACGGCGTGACCGATCCGCACAATCTCGGCGCCTGCCTGCGCGTCGCCGATGCGGCCGGAGCGCACGCGGTGATCGCGCCGCGCGACCGCGCGGTGGGACTGAACGCGACCGCCGCGAAGGTTGCGAGCGGCGCCGCTGACACGGTGCCGTACATCACGGTCACGAATCTGGCGCGCGCGTTGCGCGAACTGAAGGACGCGGGCGTGTGGGTGGTCGGCACGGCCGGCGACGCGGAGAAGAGCGTCTACGACACGGAGCTCGACGGGCCGGTGGCGCTCGTGCTGGGCGCCGAAGGCGAGGGCATGCGGCGTCTGACGCGTGAAACCTGCGATGTCGTCATGCACATTCCGATGGCGGGGACCGTGGAGAGTTTGAATGTGTCGGTGGCGAGCGGCGTGTGTCTGTTCGAGGCGGTGCGGCAGCGGGCGGTAAAGAAGTAATTTTTTGTAGTCGCTCTTATTGTTGGACGATTGTTGGCGCCCGGAACGCGGTGGTGGTTCCGGGCGCTTTGTTTTGGGTGAGGGGGACGTGGCTATTTGCGCAGGAGACGCTTCAATGTGTCCCAAGGTGTCCGGCAAACCAGCGCGCGCGACGCCACCAAGCGCGCCCGAACCGAGCCCTCTCCACGCCACTCCGGTAAACTAGGGGTTTTTCACGCTTCTCCCGCCTCTCCCATGACTCAAGACGAACTCAAGCAACTGGTCGGCCAGGCCGCCGCCGATTACGTGAACGCCAACGTGCCGCAAGGCTCGGTGATCGGCGTCGGCACGGGCTCCACCGCGAACTGCTTCATCGACGCGCTGGCCGCCACCAAATCCCGCTATCGCGGTGCGGTGTCGAGTTCGCTCGCCACCACCGCGCGTTTGCAATCGCACGGCATCAAGGTGCTCGACCTGAACGAGATCGACTCGCTGCCGGTGTACGTCGATGGCGCCGACGAAATCGATCGCAGCGGCGCGATGATCAAGGGCGGCGGCGGCGCGCTCACGCGCGAGAAGATCGTCGCATCGGTGTCGGACGTATTCGTCTGCATAGCGGATGCGAGCAAGGTCGTCGAGACGCTCGGCAACTTCCCGCTGCCGATCGAAGTCGTGCCGATGGCGCGCACCGCGATCGGCCGCCGCGTGACGGCGCTCGGCGGCGTGCCCGTCGTGCGCGTGACGAAAGAGGGCGTGCCGTTCATCACCGACAACGGTAACGAGATCATCGACGTGAAGGGCCTAAAGATCAGCGACCCGCGCACGCTCGAAGCGCAGATCAACGCGTGGCCCGGCGTCGTGACGGTCGGTCTGTTCGCGGGACGCGGCGCGAACCTGTGTCTGCTCGGCACCGACACCGGCGTGCAAACGATCACGTACGACCAGAATTAAGCGGATTGCGTTTCTGTTCGCTCTGACGCGTGTGAGCCGTTCCAACGGCTCACACGCGTTTTTTATTGCGCCTGCGTCGCAAGCCCCATCGGCGAACGAACGCTTTGAATTATTCGCGTACTGTCGCACGTCGAATGTGGGCACGCGCACGCACAGCCTGGAACGCGGCACATACACTCTTTCCTAAGGCCAGGAGGCGTTTTCTGACGGGCGGGGCGGAATATGAAAGTGGCGATCGTGCACGATTGGCTCGTCGCTCCCGGCGGCGCCGAGAAAGTGCTCGAGCAGATCATCGAGTGCTTTCCCGACGCCGATGTTTTCAGCGTCGTCGATTTTCTCGAAGATCGCAGGCCGCTTGCTGGTAGGCCGGTCACCACGTCGTTCATTCAACGTCTGCCGTTTGCGCGCACTCGCTATCGCGCCTATTTGCCGTTGATGCCGCTCGCGATCGAACGGTTCGATCTGTCGAACTATGACCTGATCATTACCAGTTCTCGCGCGGTCGCGAAGGGCGCGGTGGTTGGTCCCGATCAGACGCACATCAGTTACGTGCATTCGCTGATGCGTTACGCATGGGATCTGCAGCATCAGTATCTGCGCGAGTCGAATCTGGTGAGCGGGCCGAAGTCGTGGGCCGCGCGCGTGGTGCTGCACTATCTGCGCGGTTGGGATGCGCAGTCCTCGAATGGCATCGATCGTCTGATCGCAAATTCGCAATCCCTCGCCGGGCGCATGATGAAAATGTATCGACGCCATGCCGTGGTGATTCCGCCGCCGGTCGACGTCAACGAATTCGAACTGCGCACCGAGAAAGACGATTTCTATCTGACCGTGTCGCGGATGGTGCCGCACAAACGCGTCGATCTGATCGTGGAGACATTCAACGCCACGCCGCAGCGCAAGCTGATCGTGATCGGTGACGGGCCGCAGATGGCGTCGGTTCGCGCGAATGCCGGACCGAATGTGACGATCCTCGGCTATCAGCCGTTCGGCGTGTTGAAGGACTATCTGGCCCGCGCGCGTGCGTTCGTGTTCGCGGCCGAGGAAGATTTCGACATCGTGCCGCTCGAAGCACAGGCCTGCGGCACGCCGGTCATCGCATTCGGTAAGGGCGGCGCGCTCGAAACGGTGGTGCCGGTCGGCGACCCGCATCCTACCGGCGTTTTCTTTGCGCGCCAGACGGTTGTGTCGATGCTCGACGCGATCGATCGCTTCGAGCGACTGAGCGCGTACATCACGCCGGCGGCCTGTCGCGCGAATGCCGAGCGGTTTTCGGCGCGGGTGTTCCGGCGTGCGTTCATGGCGGAGGTCACGCGCACGATTGCAGCGGGCGGTAGGCATCGGTCGGCGGTGGAGTTAGGGGATCGGGTGGAGTGGGCCCGGCCCGATCTCGCGACCCGGGAATTCGGCTGGGCCGACGACACGGCACCGAAAAGCAGCTGGGAGCACTGAGGCGAGGCTCATTCGCTGTTCTCGCCACGCGGGGTTTTAGATAGGAGAGCACAAGGTTTTCGTCGTCATGCAGTGATTTCGCAACGGGCAGTAACGAGCCGTTCTGACCAACGCGTCCGGGCGGCTATTGGTGTGGGCGCGTGCGCTTCGCGCTTTGTGTGGGTAGCGCGTATCGAGCGATACGCGCCGCGCGCACAAGGGCAGCTGCGGCGGGCTTTTGTCAAGCAGGTAAGTTTTGAATTGAAAAACGAAATCGGGGTGCGCGTCACGCGCTACGGGCGAGATATTCGTTGGCGCAGCATGCCTCGCGAGGCCATAACGACCTGAAGCAGACGTTCGCGATCGTGACCGCTGGACTGCCTCACTGCGAAGTTCGCCGTGCTGGCAGCTCAGCGTGCAACGGCGATTCACTACAACAGGCAGCCGTCATTCGCGCGTCATCGATGAACGCGCAGGCGGCTTTTGGACGAGGATAAATCTAAACACATGAATGCCGATCGCCTTCCGGGATCCTTTCCCGACATCGCCGCAACCTGGGCTTCGCTGCAGAGCCAGTTGCCGATCACGCCGATTCGCACCGAACAGGATTATCAGCAGATGGTGCGCGTCGCAAACTCGCTGTCCGAGCTTCTGAGCGGCAACGACAACGATCCACTCGCCGATCTGCACGCGATCGTGAGTGAACTGGTCGCTCATTGGCAGGCGCGCAACCTGTCGGTCCCGAAAGCGGAGCCGCGCGAAGTGCTGCGCCATTTGCTGATCACGCATGGGCTCAAGCAGAAGGATCTGGCCGGCATCGCATCGCCGACCGTGGTCAGCGATATTCTCGCGGGGCGTCGCGCGATCAGCAAGAAGGTCGCCAAAGCGCTCGCGGTGCGGTTTCAGACCGACGTCAGCGCGTTCCTGTAGAGGCGTTGTCGCGCGGCGAATCTGTCGACGACGGGTTCATCGCGGCAGCCTTCCATTCGCGCCAACGCTGGCGGCCGATCGGGCCGCCAGCGTTGGCGTCTGGTTTTGCAGCGACGTGTGCGAGGTTCGCGAACTGGGATGATCAGAACGCGTTGCGGCCGACAAAGCCCTTGAAAACCGTGATGAAGACGATCTTCATGTCGAACCAGAACGACCAGTTGTGGATGTAGAACAGATCGAACTTCACGCGTGCTTCCATCTTTTCGACCTTGGTGGTTGCGCCGCGATAGCCGTTGACCTGGGCCCAGCCGGTGATGCCGGGCTTGATACGGTACCGGTGCATGTAGCCGTACACCTGGTCCTTGTAAAGGTCGTCGTGTTCGACCGCGTGCGGACGCGGACCCACCACCGACATCTGCCCGAGCAGCACGTTCAGAAACTGCGGCAACTCGTCGAGACTCGTACGGCGCATGAAGCTGCCGAGCTTCGTCACGCGCGAGTCGTTGCGGGTCGCCTGCGTGATCTGGCCGTGCGCTTCCTGATGCACGGTCATCGAGCGGAACTTGTAAATGCCGAACGGCTGACCGTCGACGCCCTTGCGGATCTGCCGGAAAAACACCGGTCCCGGCGAGGTGAGCTTGATGCCGATCGCGAGCACGACGAACACCGGCGCGAGCGCGACGAGCGCGAGCGCGGCGAACAAGCGGTCGAACATCAGCTTCGGCCACATCTGCGGCGGGGAGAGCGGCGTCGTGCTCAGATTCAGCGTCGGCAAACCAACGACATCGTCGATCGCGTGATTGAACAGCGACAAACTGCGCACATCAGGAATGAAGCGCAGATTGACAAAGTCGTGTCTGAAAGTGCGCGTGAAGCGGTAGATCGTGCGTTCCTCGGAGAGCGGCAACGCGAGCCACACTTCGTTCACGTGTTCGTCGCGCACCCTGGCTGCGAACGCTGTCAGATCGGTCAGCACGGGCAGGGAGGTCAGACGCGCGCCGTACGCGTCGTGGCCGCTCACGCTGGTGTCGAACAGGCACACCGGTTTGAAGCCGGCCTGCGGCGCATGCTCGAGATGCGCGAGCAGCGTGCGCGCAAAGCCCGGTGCGCCGACGATCGCGACGGTGCGCATGTTCATGCCGCGGCGACGTACGGAGCGCAGCACGACGTGCATGATGCAGCGGGTCGCGATGATCAGCGCGCCTGAAATCAGCGTCGAGTAACCGAACCACAGGCGCGACACCGCATCCATTCGATGCAGCGTGAACGCAAGCACGAGCGCGGTCGCGACGACCACCAGCCAGGCGGCGCCGATTCTCGCGAGCACCGGCGCGAGCGCCCTGCCGCGCCACGTCTCATAGACCCCAAAGCCCGGAAACAGCAGCAGCACCAGCACGCAGTTGAACGCAATCAGCAGGCGCTCGGTATCGGCTAACGCGAAGGGCGTGGAGAAGCGCATCCAATGGGCGAGCAGACAGCCCGCAATCACGAAGAGCGCGTCGATACAGCGAACAGTAGTCCTGAACATGGGCAAGTCGATCCCGATCATCGAGCAGCGTGCCGCTTATTCAACGGTCTCGGCCTGGCGCAGTCGCGGCAGCAGACGATCGAATTCGCGCTTAACGAGGCCGTAGCATTCGCACGCGCGGGCTTCGAGTCCCTTGCGGTCGAGCACCTTGATATGGCCGCGGCTATGATGAATCAGGCCTTCGTCGTGCAGCTTGCCGGCCGCTTCGGTGATGCCTTCGCGGCGAACGCCGAGCATGTCGGCGATCAGTTGCTGTGTGACCGACAGATCGTTCGACGCGACGCGGTCCACCTCGATGAGCAGCCACCGGCACAGTTGCTTGTTGAGCGCGTGATGGCGATTGCATGCGGCGGTCTGCGCGACCTGGGTCAGAAGAGCGTGCATATACAGCAGCATCAGGCGGCGCAGAAAGTCGGAACGCGAGAACTGCTGCTTGAGCGCCTGTGCGCTCATCCGGTACGCGAAGCCCGCGCATTGCACCTGTACGCGGTTCGGCATGGTCTCGCCGCCCGTGAGGACCGGCACGCCGGTCATGCCTTCGCGGCCGACCGCGGCGATCTCGACGGAGCTGCCGTCTTCCATGGTCGACAGCATCGAGATGATCGCCGTGGTGGGGAAGTACACGTGATGGATCCGTTGACCCGAGTCGCACAGCAGTTGCTCGGTGCGCAGATGAACCAGTTCGAGGTGGGGAGCTAGCGCTTGCCATTCGTGCGACGGCAATGCGCCCAGCAGATGGTTACCGTGCAGATCGGATTGAAGTGTCAACATGATCGGTCCTCGCATGAGAGTCGCACGTCGGGTGACTCTCTCCGTTTCTTTGATCCGATGCCTGCATCCTCGGGACTGGCTGCCTGGCGAGCAGCTAGGATGAACAGCATCGGCCCCGTTTTAGGCCTGTGCCGCCGCTTCTGTTGCTGTGCTCGTGTGCGGTGACACTCTGTTGCGAACGGGTAATAGCGAGGACCGTGCCAACGTTAGGGAAAACACGCGCTGGTGCGGCGCAGCGAAGAAACCCTTAGCGCGTCGCGAAGCAAAATGCGGCTTTTTGTTTCAATTCTGCACATCCCAGCCCGACGGGGAATGCATCGCATGAAAGCTTTGGGATCCGGCGCATCCCTTGCTATCAAAGGGCTCACGGCCAAAAACAGGGGGGCTGCCGAGGCTGTCTCAGTTTTGAACCTGGCGCCGCATGCACGTTTTGATGAGCCCCTGGTGAAGTGCCAGAAATGATTCAGAAGTGTTAAATGCGATACGAATGCTGTCGCACGCGAGGCCTTCCGGACGCGGCAACAGTCGCGTCCAGGCCAACAGTGAGCTGACAAAGCAGACAGTTGGAGGCGCGCGAAGCGAGCTTTGGCGAGCTTCGCAGGCATGCGACTAGTTCGGAATGACCACTAGCCGTAGAAGATGGCGGATAGCGCATTGATCGCACGGACTTCACCCGTGGGTGCCGCGCATGTTTCATCCGCTTTAAACGGTGCCGTCGATGCGCGCGCAGCGAGTTCCAGTTGCGATGCCACAGGCACGATCGGCAGCAGGGGGCGAGCACAAGCAGCGGCACGATAGTTCGTTTCGATCGCGAGCTGCCAGCCGCCGCCATTAGGTTCGACCTCGACAGTCATACCGAGGTCATCATGCGCGTGCACGCCTGGCTCAAGCAGATGAAACGCTTCAGAGACGATCTCGCCGCTCGCGGCATCGTTCGGGTCGTCGACATTCGCCAATGCGAAGTCCCCGCCATCGGCGACGCAGTCCGCTTCGATACGACGAAAGCGGATCGAGCCGAAGGACTGAGACATCAAATTAATCAGCGTTTTGCGTGGGTACGCGCACGTCCCCGGTGAGTGCATATGCATCGTGCCATTGCAAAGACGAAACATCGTCGCCGCAAGAGCGTGTCGCGCGACAGGCTCCGAGGTCATGGGGTGTACGAAACGTAACGTCAACGAAACGACCCCATCGTAGTCTTCGAGCCGACTGATCAGATCAATAGTGTCGAATGGGTGCGGCGCCTCGCCGAACAGCGCGGTGCGCACGTTGCGAAGTGTCGGCGGCGACACGATTTACCCAAGGCCAATTCATGGAGAACTGCGAGGCAAGAAGCGCGCGCATCAACGCATCAACGCTTTAGCGCACCAGCGCGACTAGCGGCGGCAGCGTTTTTTCATAAGCGCTTTCGAGCACGTCGAAGCAGTCTGCGCACGTATCGCGACGGCCGCGCTCGATCGCGCGAATGAGCCGGTACTGCATCACCATCGACTCCGACGCGATGCATTGCGCGGCGGCCGGTATCGTCGGCGGGATATCGAAGCCTTGCACGTACAGCCAGTGCAGATACTTCGACAGAAGCTCGAAGTTCGCGCCGAGCTGCCGCATCAGATTCAACGAGTACAGATGGAAGTACGCCTTGTCGCGCTCGAACAGTGTGTCGAGATGCGCGGGAAACGCGGCACGCCATTGCGAAATCGGATTGACCAACGGACGCCGTTCCAGATGCGCGCATAGCAGTTCCGCCGACGCTTCCGCGAGCGCGTTGCCTTTGAGCGCGGGCCGCGCCTGCTTGGCGAACTCGACGTACGGAAACAGCAGATCGGCCTGCGCGGCGAACTGCGGCAACTTGCGAAACACGCCGTCGTAGTCCTGGCCCTCGAGATGATGGTAACCGGTGTTGTGGAAATAGCCGATGCGGCGCGCGGCGCTGTCGACGAAGTCGACGCCGATCGTGGTCTTCGAATGCTCGCTGCGATACGAGCTCGCGTGCGTATCGGGCAGATAGTAGCCGTCCACTTCGACGAGCACCGTGTGTCCGCGCAGCGTCTGCGCGAGCATGTGTGCTTCGAGCGAGTCGTAGATCGTGAGCTCCTGCACCTGGGTGCCATACAGACGGTCGAGATCTTCGAGCGGAAACTTGAAGTATGTGAACTGATCGCCTTCGAAATCCTGCGTGACGGTAAACGCGAGCGCCGCGTGCGGATCGAGCCCGAAGCCGTGCAGCAACTCGATCCACAGATCGACAGAGCCGTTGGTCTCCTGCCACACGCGCTCGCCCTGATGCAGTGCGTGCGGCATGTGCTCGCGCAACTGCGTGCCGGCAGACGTTGAGGTCGGCGATGGATTCATGCCGCCGCCTTTGCTTGCTGCAACTCCGTCATCGCGGCGGCCATCGAGTCGATGCTCGAGAACAGGTGCCGCGTCAGCATACGGTCGGGGATTTCCACGTTGAATTCATCTTCCATTGCCAGCATCAGATGCACGGTCGCGAGCGATGAGAGTCCGGCAGCATAGAGGTCGGCGTCGTCGGTCAGGCTATCCACCGGGACATCCATGCGTGCGGACTCGGAAAGGATGCGTCTCAATGCAGTCTTCATGCAATGCTTCCCCTTTGTTCTATGGCCTGCTGATTAGTGCCAACGTCGTACGGGCGTCGACACGTCATTTTCGTGAGTAGGGTGCGGGCGGCGCGATGACCGCGATACGCATGCTGAGGCCGCGCTTTGTTGATGCGTATTTAAGAATTCCCAACCCCGAGCGTCAGTGCGATGCCGCACGGAAACACATCTTTCCCGCACGTACCGTGTCACCCATGATGAGGAACCGTCATGGATCGAGATGCCGTCGCACATGGCAAGCATTGACGGTTCCGCCGAAAATCCTGTCCACCGGGGGCGTGATGAACTGGAAAACGCTGGAGTTCGATCAGCTATCTGCACGTGAGTTGTATGTCGTGCTGCGAGCGCGCAGCGCGGTATTCGTCGTCGAGCAGTCGCATGTGTGCCTCGACGCGGACGGTCGCGATGAGCATGCCTTGCATGTGTTCGCGGTCGAGGACATGGCGCGGCCGATGCCGGTCCTCGCCTATGCGCGGGTGCAACCGGGCGATTCCGAAGATCCGGAAGTCACGATCGACAAGGTGCTGACGAGCCCGCTGCGGCGCGGCGATGGCACTGCCGAGATGCTGATCGAGCGTGTGCTCGACGCGGTCGCCGAGCGCTGGCCAGGCCGGGCCACGCGCGTGAGCGCGCCGCTTGGCTTGCGCGGCTTCTACGAGCAGTTCGGCTTTCGCAAGACGGAGGGACCGTACCTCGAACATGGAGTGCCCTTCATTGGTCTCACGCGGCAGGTGCGCGGCGCTCAGGCGCGCTTCGGTCAGCGGCGCCGCGAGCGCGACGGCGCATCGTTCGTCAATACGTTCGAACTGTTGTGATGCCGAGCGTGCCGCGAGCCAACCTCCGTTGCTTGCGGTTTCCATGACCTGCTGATGCGCGTGACCACGCGGGCGTCTGACCCCGGGTGTGTGCATCAGACAATTTCACCTCGCAACGTGCGTATTCGCACAAAGTAAACCCTGCATTACAGGCACGCTCTGACAAGCAAGCTTGGAGCCCAGGCGAAACATGCGCGTTTCAGGAACGAAACAATTCTTCAGAGGGATAACCCTGTCAGGAAGTGTCCCAACTGGCGCATCCGTTTCGAAACTAGCAACGTATCGGAAAACTATCCTTTCTTCTACATAACGACGATACGCAGGGGCCCTTCAATCAGCAGGCCACGCGGGGACAACACCGCATCGGGGAATTGTCATGGAACACGCAAACAAGGATCGCTCTCTGGTGAGCAAAGTAATGGACGGGCTCGTCACCGGCATCGTCGAAGAAAAATACGGCGCGATACTGCCACCGCAAGACGTGCTGTCAAAGGAGTTCGACGTGAGCCGCACCGTCATGCGCGAGGCGCTATCGATGCTGCTCGCGCGCGACATGCTCGACGTGCGGCCGAAGATCGGCACGCGCATCCGGCCGATGAGCGATTGGCGCATGATCGACGAAGACGTCGTCAACTGGCGTTTTCGCGCGAAGCCTGATCCGATGTTCCTGCGTGACATCATCGAGTTTCGCATCCTGATCGAGCCGCGCGCGTCGGCGCAGGCGGCCGCGCGCGGCAGCGCCGCGGATGTCGCGGCGATTCGCGAGGCGTTCGAGGCGTTTCGCGTGACCCGTCCGGGCGAGGCCGGATATCTGGAAGCCGACGAGCTGTTCCATACGCGCATCGTGATCGCGAGCGGCAACCAGTTCTTCAAGCAGATGGCGGCGATCATTCGCGGCGCGCTGTCGACCGTCAATGCGGCCGTGCCCGACCGGGACGGGCTGTGGGAGACCGCGGTCGCGGCGCATCAGCGTGTCGTCGAGGCGATCGAGCGGCGCGATCCGAAGGAGGCCGAGATCGCGTCGTTCGCGATGATCGACTCTACCGCCGAGGACATCGGCGGCCGGTTTTCCACGGAGCCTCCGGCGCGGGTGTGAGCGCGGGCGGAGCGTATTTGTCAGCGCCTGGCCGCGGGGGCGGCGGGGCAGGTGTAGAAGGGCCGTTCGGGTTGGCGGCGTTCGCCGCGTGTGTGTCCGGCATGCGCGACAATAGCGGCTGTTCCGAACCGCATGGACCTTTGCACACACGATGACAGATACGACAGCGGCACCGCACGCAGCCAGCGCTCAACCGACCCATCGGCACGACACCACTTCGACGCGCGAGATCCGCTGGGGGATCGTCGGCACCGGCCGGATTGCGCGCCGCTTCGCGCAGGGGCTCGCCTACGTGCCGCAGGCGCGGCTCGCCGCGCTGTGGTCGCGTCGCGCGGAACCGGCACAGGCGTTCGCCGGCGAGTTCGGCGGCGGCGTCTGCGACAGTTTCGACGCGCTGCTCGCGAGCGGCATCGACGCGCTTTATATCGCCACGCTGCAGGACAGCCACGCCGACTATGCGATCGCCGCGTTGCAAGCCGGCCTGCATGTGCTGTGCGAGAAACCCGCGTGCATCAATCGCCCGCAACTCGAGCGCGTGCTCGCGGCCGCGCGCGCTTCGCAACGGCTCTTCATGGAAGCGATGAAGCCGCCGTTCTATCCGCTCTACAGAAAGTTGCGCGAGCACCTCGAGGCCGACCCGATCGGCGAGGTCGGCCTCGTGCGCGCCGGTTGCTCGGTGCCGGGCGTGCCGGCCGATCATCCGTCGCTGTCGTTCGAGCATGCGGGCGGCGCGCTGCTCGATATCGGCATCTACGAGATGTTTCTGGCGGTCGACTGGCTCGGCGCGCCACGCGACGTGCAGACCTTCGGCCGGCTTGGTTCGACCGGCGTCGATACGTTCGCGAGTCTGAACAGCCAGCACGAGCGCGGCGGCATCGCGCAACTGTTCTGCGGGCTCGACCTGCATGGCAAGGGCGACGCGCTGCTGATGGCCAAAGGCGGTCACGTGACGCTGCACGAGCCGTGGTGGAACCCGTCGCGCGCCACGATCCGTTACGCGGACGGCCGCGTCGTCGAACTCGACGAGCCGTTCGAAGGCGGTGGTCTGAACTACGAGACCGCGCACTTCTGCGAGCTGATTCGCGCGGGGCGGCTGGAGAGTCCGCTGATGCCGCACGACACGTCGCGGCAGATGATTGCGATGGCCGACGCGGCGCGAGCGGCGTTGGGACTCAGGTTCGCCGGAGAGTGAACGGCTGGCGTGAACCCAGAGGGGCGCGCGGCGCTCAGTGCCGCGTCGGCAGCGACAGACGCCGCTCATACCAGCGCTGCGCCCATTCGAGCACCTGGCACAGCACCCAGTACACGGCGGCGGCCGCCAGATAAAGCGGCAGCGGCTGATAGGTCGACGCGATGATTTCCTGTGCGCTGCGCAACAGCTCGGTCACCGTGATCACGGACACGAGCGACGTGTCCTTGATCAGGCTGATCAGGCTGTTCGAGAGACTCGGCACCGCGATGCGCAGCGCCTGCGGCGCGATCACGTAGCGCAGTGTCTGACGGCGCGACAGCCCGAGGCTGTACGAGGCGAGCCACTGGCCCTGGTGGATCCCCAGAATCGCGCCGCGCATGCTCTCCGATAGATACGCGGCGACGTTCGCCGACAACGCGATCACGCCGGCTGGCGTCGGATCGAGCGAAATGCCGAAGCTCGGCAGACCGTAATAAATCACGAAGATCTGCACGAGCAGCGGCGTGCCGCGCATCACGCTCACATAGACGCGCGCGATCCAGTTCAGCGGACGGCTGTGGCTGATGCCCATCAGCGCGAGCACGGCGCCGCCGACCAGGCCGAAGATCATCGACAGGATCGCGAACTTGATCGTCAGCAAGGCGCCTTGTGCGAGCACCGGCAGCGATTGGAG
Organism: Burkholderia sp. H160; assembly: GCA_000173575.1. Lineage (GTDB taxonomy): Bacteria > Pseudomonadota > Gammaproteobacteria > Burkholderiales > Burkholderiaceae > Paraburkholderia. The sequence goes on from ABYL01000006.1 coordinate 112,266, forward strand.
CAGCAGGGAAGTGATGGACATGGGCGGTGTTCTTATTGACGCACAAAGCGCTCATCATAAACTTTGGCGCGCCTCGCAGCGCGGTTCGCGCGATCTGGCTTGGGGTATACGTGACGCGCGGTTTGCGTCGTGGGTGGGGTGCGTGCCGCAAAAACGCGAAGGGCGGCATCGCCTCCGATGCCGCCCTTCGTTTTGACTGCACGCGTGTTACTTGATCGGCTTGCTGACGTCGATGCCGAACCACTTGTCCGAGATCTTCGTGAAGGTGCCGTCCGCTTCGAGTTGGGTCATTGCGTCGTCAATCGCCTTCGCGAACTGCGGGTTGCCCTTTTTGAACGGAATGCCCGACGGGTTGCCCGGGCCGACGTTCGCGCCGGTGCGCAGCGGCAGGTTCGAGTTCTTCAGCAGGTACGCGAGCATCAGACGGTCGTTCAGCGCCGCGTCGAGCCGGCCGGCGGCCAGATCACGCAGGTACTCGGGCGCGCCCGGATAGGTCTTCACGTCGATGCCGGGGACTGCCTTCGCCATGTCCATATAGTTCGTGCCGAGACCGACGCCGAGCTTCTTGCCCTTCAGGTCTTCGAGCGAGGTGAACTGGCGCGTGTCGTCCTTGCGCTGGATCAGCTGCGCGGCCGAGTACGTGTACGCCGGCGAGAAGTCGAGCGTCTGCTTGCGTGCGTCGGTGATGCCGACCTGGTTGACGATCACGTCGAACTTGCCCGCCTGCAGACCGGCGATGATGCCGCTCCACTCGGTCGTCACGAACTCCGGCTTCACGCCGAGTTTGGCCGCGACGGCCTTGGCGATGTCGACGTCATAGCCGACCAGTTCGCCCGACGGCGCTTTCGAGTTGAACGGCGGGAAGGTCCCTTCGAGACCGACGCGCAGCGTGCCGCGCTGCTTGACCTGGTCGAGCAGGTCTGCCGCGTGCGCGGCGACGGCGGTGAACGACGCGCCGATCAGCGCGGTCGCGAGAAGCTTCTTCAGCAGGCCAAATTTCATTGTGTTCCTTTGTACGTCTAATGTTTTGACGGTCGAGAGCATAACAAACGAGACTATCGCAACCTAAATATCGTTTGTTTATGTCTATATAAGCCGGCGGCGCGGATGCCTAGCGCAGTGCCTGCGCGCATTCGGCGACGAGCGCCGGACCGCGGTAGATGAAACCAGTATAAAGCTGCACCAGCGACGCGCCGGCCGCGAGCTTCGCGCGTGCATCTTCCCCCGAGAAAATCCCGCCGACGCCGATGATCGGCACTGCCTCGCCGACTTCGGCGCGCAGCTTGCGGATCACTTCGTTCGACGCGTCGAACACCGGCTTGCCCGACAGGCCGCCAGCTTCGTCGCCGTGCGGCATGCCGGCGACGGCGGTGCGCGACAGCGTGGTGTTAGTCGCGATCACGCCTTCGAACTGGTGGCGCAGCAAGGTGTCCGCGATCGACTTGATCTGCTCGTCGTCGAGGTCCGGCGCGATCTTCAACGCGAGCGGCACGAGCTTGCCGTGCATATCGGCGAGCCGTTGCTGCTTGTCCTTCAGCGCGGCGAGCAGCGCGTCGAGTTCGTCGGCGCCCTGCAGCTGGCGCAGGTTCTTCGTATTCGGCGACGAGATGTTGACCGTCACGTAGCTCGCGAACGGGTACACGCGTTCGAGGCAGTAGAGGTAGTCGTCGGCGGCGCGCTCGATCGGCGTGTCGGCGTTCTTGCCGATGTTCAGCCCGAGGATGCCGCTATAGCGCGCGGCCTGGACGTTCTGCACGAACTGGTCGACGCCGGCGTTGTTGAAGCCCATCCGGTTGATCACCGCGTTGGCCTGCGGCAGCCGGAACATGCGCGGACGGGGATTGCCCGGCTGTGCGCGCGGCGTCACGGTGCCCACCTCGATGAAGCCAAAGCCGAGTGCCGCCAGCCCGTCGATGCACGCGCCGTCCTTGTCGAGGCCCGCCGCGAGTCCGACCGGATTGCGGAACGTCAGGCCCATCACGGTGCGCGGCGAATCCGGCACACGCGCCGCGAGCGCGCCGGCAAGGCCGGTGCGGCCAGCGGCGCCGAGTATGCGCAAGGTCAGATGGTGAGCGTCTTCCGCGTCCATGCGAAAGAGTCGGGCGCGAACGAGCGGATAAAGGGAACTGAGCACGGGATGAAGCCGGACGGCCGGAAAATGGGAACCCGCTATTTTACCGGCTTTGGGCTTTGATGAGACTGGCAGGGCGTTGCTGGCGACAACTACCCGTCGACTACGGCCTGAGCGGCGCGCGTCGCCCATGCATCGCGAAATCGACCGGCGGCAGCTCGATGCTGGCCGGATCGAGCACGCGCCACGCGCCGTCGATCAGGCCTTCGAGCGGCCGGAAATTCGCCTTATACGCCATTTTCGGGCTTTCGCGAATCCAGTAGCCGAGATACACGTAGGGCAGATTCAGGCTGCGCGCCTGCTCGATCTGCCAATAGATGTTGTAGGTGCCGAAGCTCGCGTGCGGCAGGTCCGGTTCGAAGAACGTGTACACCGACGACAAGCCGTCGCCGAGAATGTCGATCATGCTGATCATGCGCAGCGCGCCCGGCGCGTCGGGGCGCCCGTCAGGCCCGGGCGGCGCCGGCTCGCGAAACTCGACGAGCCGCGAGTTGATCCGACTTTGCAGCAGGAACTGCTCGTACTGGTCCCGGCTGTCGCGATCCATGCCGCCGCCCGCGTGGCGCGCCGACTGGTAGCGCATATACAGCGCGTAGTGCTCTTCGTCGTAGTGCAGCGGCGCGACCGTCGCGATCAGGTCGCCGTGCTTTTTCCATACACGCCGCTGCGTGCGGTTCGGCTGAAAACGCTCGACCGGTACGCGCACCGGCACGCACGCGCGGCAGCCGTCGCAATACGGGCGGTAGGTGAACACGCCCGAGCGCCGGAAGCCCGCCTTGACGAGGTCTGTGTAGACGTCCGAATTGATCAGGTGACTCGGTGTGGCGACCTGCGAGCGCGCAATGCGGCCGTCCAGGTAACTGCAGGGATAGGGTGCCGTTGCATAAAATTGCAGCGCGGAAAGCGGAGAAAGAGGCAGCTCGTTGGGATGAGTCACGTTGGCAGCTCTCGAAGCGTCTCTGGTATTGCAAACCCGGCACGCCTGGCGGTTGATGCCGCGATTCGGTGGGCGGCGGACCCGGATCCGGCCTGATTCTTCCTACGCCGCGCGCGCGACGATCTCGAGCAGGGCGGTCTTGTCGAAGCGCCACGGGATCGCCGGTGCACCGACAGACGCGCGAACATGCGCGACGAACGTCTTGCGCGCTATCTCGCGACCGCCGAGCGACGCCAGATGCGAGGTGTTCTGCTGGCAGTCTATCATTTCTACTTCGTGACGTCGCAAGTGGCCGACCAGCGCGGCCAGCGCCATTTTCGAGCCATCGGTGACGTCGGTATACATCGATTCGCCGAAGAACATCCGGCCGAGCGATACGCCGTACAAACCGCCTACGCGCCTACCCTCGTACCAGGTTTCGATGCTGTGCGCATCGCCCATGCGGTGCAGTGACGAATAAGCTTCGACGACGTCGGCGGTGATCCACGTGCCGTGCTGGCCGCGGCGCGGCGCCTGCGCGCACGCGCGCATCACGGCGGCGAAATCGTGATCGACGCGGATTTCCCAGACGTCGTCGCGCAGCACGCGCTTGAGGGTCTTGCGCAGCGACGGCGACAGCTTGAACTCGGCAGGGCGCAGGATCATGCGCGGATCGGGGCTCCACCACAACACCGGCTGGCCGTCCGAATACCACGGGAAAATGCCGCGCCGGTAAGCGTCGATGAGGCGCGACGGCAACAGGTCGCCGCTGGCTGCGAGCAGACCCGGCGCGCCGCTCGTGACGCCGAGCGCGCGCTCGACGGGAGGAAACGGATCGTCAGCGCCGAGCCAGGGAACCATGCGCGCCGCTCAACCTTCGCGCAGTGAGCGGAAGATGTCGCCGGTATGCAGGCCGAAACTGCCAGCCGCCCGGTCGGCGAAAAAAAAGCGTAGCGTCTGGCCGACGGTCGGAAACGCGATCTCGTCCCACGGAATCTCATGCTCCTCGAACAGCTTCACTTCGAGGCTTTCCTCGCCGGCGGCGACGTCGAGATCGAGCAGCCGCGCCATGTAGAACAGATGCACCTGATGCACGTGAGGCACGTTCAGCAGCGAAAAGAGGTTCTGCACCTCGACGCGCGCGCCGGCTTCCTCGAGCGTTTCGCGTGAGGCGGCTTCGGCCGTCGTCTCTCCCATTTCCATGAAGCCGGCGGGCAGCGTCCAGTAACCGTAGCGCGGTTCGATCGCGCGACGGCACAGCAGCACCTTGTCGTCCCACACGGGAACGGTGCCGACCACGTTACGCGGATTCTGATAATGCACGGTGCCGCAACTGCCGCATACGAAGCGCTCGCGATTGTCGCCCGGCGGAATGCTCAGACTGACGCCGTGGCCGCAGACAGAACAGAATTTCATTGGAAAGGGGACGAGAAAGGGTGATAGGAGTTTATCACCGGGGCGAGGCATTACTGAGACGCCTGCGGAGGCTAGTGCGGGTGGCGGGTATGCGAGGCGACAAAAACAAAAAAGGGTTACACGCCGATGCGTTGTAACCCTTCGATGATTTCGTTTGGTTGCGGGGGTAGGATTTGAACCTACGACCTTCGGGTTATGAGCCCGACGAGCTGCCAGACTGCTCCACCCCGCGTCCGTCGAAGAAAAGATTATAGCCCAACCTGACAGCCAGCGCAATAGCCATGTAAGGATTGGCTTCATTGTGGTTCGCACGCCCGCGCGAGCTCAAATACCGGAAAGGCTGCGGAAAGCCGCATGTGGGCGCTGCGCTAGAATTCAGGTACTCCAGGCGGCTCGCCGGATCTTCACGACGGCGGGCGCTTCCACTCTCCGACCCGTTCTGAATCCATGGATATCGCTCACGATCTGCAGGTCATCGCCATTCAGGAAAAGACCCTCGTGTTTCCCCGCTTCGATGCCGACCGCGCGTGGCAAGTCGGCGCGTATCTGCACGAGGTCGCGAAAGCGCGCGGCATTGCGGCCGCGATCGACGTGCGCACGTTCGGCCAGCCGCTGTTCTTCAGCCTGCTCGACGGCGCGACGCCGGACAACGTCGACTGGGCGCGCCGCAAGGGCAACACGGTCGCGCACTTTCGCCGCAGCTCGTACGCGATCGGTCTGAAAATGCAGCTCGCGGGCGCGACGCTCGCCGACAAGCACGGTCTGCCGGCCACCGAGTACGCATCGCACGGCGGCGCGTTCCCGCTGACGGTGGAAAGCGCGGGCGTGATCGGTTCGATCACGGTGTCCGGTCTGCCGCAGCGCGCCGATCATGAACTCGTGGTCGAAGCGCTGTGTGCGCATCTCGGGCACGACTACGGCAAGCTCGCCCTCGCGAAGTCCTGACGCGATGCGCATACCCCCGTATGCGCTGCTCGCGCTCGCGATCGTCGCCGAGGTGATCGCGACTTCCGCGCTGCGGGCCGCCGACGGCTTTTCGCGGTTGCTGCCGTCGATGGTCGTCGTGCTCGGCTACGGCATCGCTTTCTATTGCCTGTCGTTGACGCTCAGGAGCATTCCGGTCGGTATCGTCTACGCGATCTGGTCCGGCGCGGGCATCGTGCTGATCACGCTGGTCGCGTTGGTGCTGTACCGGCAGGTACCCGACGTGGCGGCGATCATCGGGCTGGGATTGATCATCGCCGGCGTCGCGGTGTTGAATCTTTTCTCGAAGATGCAGGCGCATTGAGCGCCGCACGGAACGTGGCTCGGCTTACTTGCAGCGCACGATCATCGAGCGGCCTTTCACATTCGCCGACGCCACGTTCGTGATGCTGCCGCCAGCGGCGCCGCCTTCGTCGTTATCCTTCGACACGATGTCGTAGCCGGTCGCGCCGCAGGCCTTGCCCGCCTGCACGTAGCACGAAGCCCAGCTCGAGCCGGCGTCGGCACCGCTGCAGTTCACCGCGAAGCCGGTCTGGCCGTTCGGCAGATTGATCAGCGTGCTCGTGTTCGACGACGCGCAGCCGCCCAGTCCCGCGGCGAGCAGCAGCGCGGTGGGCAATGCAGCCGACAGCGACGCGCGACGCACGAGGGCAAGCGCGGCGCTGGATCGAAGGCTGTGGAACCGGCCGGCGCGCCGCGGTTGCGTCGTGAATTGCATCGTGTTGTGTCCTTTCATTTGGGTAGAGGGGTTTGCCGGGCAGACGCCGGCGAGGGGCCGGTGCGTACGCCGACGGCGCGCGCCGCGGATCAGTGCGTTTCGACCGTGATGCCCGCCGCGCTGATGAGCTGCCGGGCTTCCGCGCCGTCTTCGGTGGCCGCGTCTTCCCAGATGCTGATCGCTTTCGGGATATCGATGCCGTGACTTTCGGCGTACGCAAACCAGCGGATCGCCGCATCCGGCTCGGGCAGTTCATGATTCTGCAGAAAATATTTTCCCATATTGTGCTCGGTGGACTCGAAATGGCGTCGTAACAGCAACGGATTCGACAGCACGGAGCATGCCATCGAGGCTGTTCGACCGGCGCGCGCGGCAGAAGTGCGGTACGACGCCGGAGTTCGCGTCGCGAGCAGAACTTATCGCGCTGCGGCGCACCTTATCGCTGTGGCGCCGTCACGTCTGGCGCCAACTCTCCAACCGCAAGAGGAGGATGAAGATGGCTGAACGGGTCAGTGGCCCTTATCGCGGCTATTACATCAGCGCTACCGCGCGCCTCGTGTCAGTGGGCAACGTTTCGGGCACGTCGGGCGCCACGCTCGACGACGCGCACGCCCATGCGGGTGGGACTTACGTCGGCTCGGTCAGTCTCGCCGAACTCGGCCCGGACGATCCGCATCGGATCGAAACGCTGCTGGAACTCGGCGACCGGCAACGGTTCGGCAGCGAAGAAGAGGCGCTCGCGTTCGTGGAACAGGCGGCGCGCGAGTATATCGACCGATTGCTCGGTGGGCAGTGATCCGGTGGCGCGAGTACCATAGCCGGACCCCCGAGGATCGGCGGCGCGCTGCGGCCTTCCGCGCGTGCTCCTTTCTCGCCGCAACCTTCTGACAAGGCGACCATGGAAATCCGTTTTCCCGCAGACGCGCCCGCTTATCGCGACTCCAACCTGACTGTCGTCTTTCCCGCGCTGGTGGACGGTGAGCCGGTGCCGTGCGCGATCTCGGTCGAAGCGCTCGAGGATCATTTCGGCGCGCACAGCGAGGACCTCGACGGCTGGCTGCGCGCGTTCGATGCCGGGCGGCCGCGCATCGAGGCCGTCGCACGCGAGCATCTGCAGATCAGCAACGGCACGCCGGTCCTGCTCAGGAGCGGCCACTTTCCACCGGGGCAGATGGCGGGCTGACCGGATCTGCCAGGAGACCATCAACGCATCGCCAACGCATCACCGCTAATTCACGCGCTCCGACACCACATTGCACGCCGCTTCGAAGCACCGCTTGATCCCTTCCTGATATGACGTCTTCCTGAGCGGCCCGATCAACGCCGCCAGCGCCGAATCATCGAGCACGACCGGCTCGGTCATCAGATAGTTCATCTCGACGAGTTCGCGCATCAGCGGATTGAACAGCCCGAGCACGCGCAGCATGCCTTTGCCGGCCACCATCAGCTTCGGCTCGCGGCCCGCGAGCGCGTATGCCTCGCGCGCCACCTCGCGCGGCGTGATCGTGCCGGCGCCCGCGAGATGCCACCAGCGGCCGTAGGCCTCGGGCATGCGTGTGAGTCGTTCGACCACTGGACCGACGTCCGGCAGATAGATGAATTCGTGCGGCACATCGATGGGACCGAGCATCTGCGCGCGCCTGCCCGTAGCGGCGCCAACGAAGACACTGTGCAGCAGGCTGCGTTCGACGCCCGGTCCGTAGAAATCGGGCAGCCGCAACACCAGCGTTTCGAGACCTTGCTGGCCATGCGCGGCCAGCACGAGCTTTTCCTGCGCGAGCCGCATGCGGCCCTTGAACGTGTGCGGTTCGCGCGGATGATCTTCGCGGATCGGGTTGCCGTGCGCGCGGCCGTACGGATACACGGTGCCGATCAGAATGAAGCGTTCGACGCCCGCCGCCGTCACTCCGGCCAGCGTTTTCTCCATCAACGGCGGGTGCTGCGCGAACTGGTCGTAGGGCACGCCGACGAGGTAGATGACGGTCTGCAGGCCGGCGGCCGCGGCGCGGATCGATGCCGGGTCGTCGGGGTTCCAGGTCACGATTTCCGCGTGCGGGTCGTGACCGAAGGTCCGCTGCAGTGCCTCGCGCGAGCGGCCGACCACCCGATAGTCGCGGCCCGCCGCGCCAAGCGCCGCCCCGATGCTTTGACCAGCCGCGCCCGCGGCACCGAATAAACCGACCTTTCCCGTGGCTTGCATGACGACTCCCTGAGGTGGCGGCGCGACGTCGTCGCGCGACCTTGTGACTTCGGAAATTAACAGACGAATATTTACTGAACATTGTTCAGTAAACGGTGTTCAGTTTAATTTGACTTTTCAGTTTGTCAACCTGAAAATTGCGAATCATGGGAATCGCCGAACGAAAAAACCGCCAGAAACAGGCGCTGCGCGAACGCATCCTCGATGCCGCGCGGCGCATCGTCGTGCGCGAGGGCTTTGCCGCGCTGTCAATGCGCAAGATCGCCGACGCGATCGAATATTCGCCCGCCACGCTGTATCTGCATTTCGAGAGTCGCGACGACATTGCGCGGGCCTTGTGCGCCGAGGGTTACGCGCAGTTGCTCGCGACCTTCGTGCCGCTCACGCAAATCGCCGATCCCGCCGACCGGCTGAAGGCGATCGGGCGCGCGTACGTCGCGTTCGGCGTCGAGCATCCAGAAACGTATCGGCTGATTTTCATGGAGGATCCGAGCTATACCGGCGCGGCGCTCGGTGGCGCGGCGGGGGTTGCCAACGCGGCCGGCGAGCCCGACGAAGACCCCGGCACCGCCGCGCTGCATATCATGATCGACGCGCTCGACGAACTGCGCGCCGCGGGGCGGCTATCGGCGTCGGTTGCATCGATGGAGCCGGCCGTCTGGGCCGAGGCGTTGTGGGCGAGTCTGCATGGCATCGTCGCGCTGAATCTCACGTGCCCGGTGTTTCCGAGCGCGCCGCTCGACGCGCTCGTCGGCGTGACCCTCGACGCGTGGCTCGGCGCGCCG
>ABYL01000005.1 GCA_000173575.1 Burkholderia sp. H160
TCATATGGTGTATCTCGACAATGCGTCGCGAACGGCCATGAAGGGAGATCTCACGTCGTTCTATGGAAATGCGCAGGCACATGTCGAGGCGATGAAGGCGAAACTCAAGCCTGAGCAGAAGGCCATAACCGGCGCCGTCAGGTATCGCAAACGCACGAGCCGCACGCCGTACTGAACCTTTCACGGAACAGTCAGCCATGAATGTCTCCGTAACGACCCGCTCGTTCGACCGTGCCCGCACGGGAGCACAACTTGACGAGAGCATTCTGACGCCTGAGGCCGTGCGCTCGCGTGGCATCAAGCAGGCGCACGTGCTCAAAACGCCGGACGATCCGCGGCACGAAGCGCAGCCGCTTTATGTCGCCGGCGCGCATATTGCGGGCGGCACGCACGACACGATCTTCCAGGCAACGATGGGAAATTGCGTTTACGCGTGGGATGCCGATACCGGAGCGCAACTCTGGCGGACCCATCTCGGCACGCCGATCAACGAGTCACCAGCAATCGACGACCACCCGATCAACGTGCTCTGGGGCATTCTTTCGACGCCCGTCGTCGATCTCTCGACGAACCGTCTCTACGTGTGCTACTGGTCGAGTCAAACTGGAAACTGGGCCGATGGACAGCACTACCTCGCATCGCTCGATATTGCGACGGGTCACCAAACGCATCCCCCAATTGCTTTCGAGGGCGTGACGTTCGACCCCGGCCACAACTTGCGCCCGCTCCAGTTCAAGTCGCGGGAACGAAAGCAACGCGCCGCGCTCGCGCTGGTAGACGGCACGGTGCTCGTACCTTTCGGCACCGTTGCCGAAACCGACGAAGAAGCGCGCGGCTGGCTGATCGCGATCGATACGCACACGTGGAAACAGACGGCGGCCTGGTGCTCGACGGCGCGTGGGAGCGGGGGAGGGATCTGGATGAGCGGATCGGGGCCGGCCATTCAAAGCGACGGCTCCATCTGGATCGTCACGGGCAATGGAGAGTTCGATGGCATCGTCGATTTCGGCGAGAGCGTAGTGCGCCTTCGCTATGTATCGCCGCCTGCGAACAAGGCGAACGGCAAGTTCGAGGTGACCGGGTGGTGGACCCCATGGACGGATGATGGGCGCCTGGGCAAGAACCCGGGCGGCGAAGCTGTCGCCGCCCTGTTGCCCAAGCGCATGCCGTCAAATTTTCGTGTGGGCCCCTATCTGGCGAGCCGCGGGATGGAGGCGATGGACGAGACCTGGAGCGATCAGGATCTCGGTGCCTCGGGCATTGTGCTCATCGAGGAACTCGGCATTGCGCTCGTTTCCGGTAAGGATGGGATTCTTTACACGGTCCGCCTCGATGAGCCTGGCAATACGAGTCAGGCCGATCTCGCACCGGCTCATGTGGCAGCGAATTTTGCGAAGCTGGCCGCTCCGCCCATTCTCTATACCTACTACGATCCCTCGGTCAACCCGGCGCCCACGGATCCGGCCGCACTCAACGTATATGCTGCGCACCGCAGTCACCATCTGCACGGCACGCCGGTCGTCTGGAAATCAGCCACGCGCGGATGGATGCACTATTGCGGCGGCGAGAACGGCAACTTGCGCGCATGGCAACTGAATAAAGACAAGTTGTCGGTGTACCTCGCATGCAGCGAAGTCTATGCTTCGGCGCAGTGCACGGATCCTTATGGGGGTATGCCGGGATGGAGCCTTGCGTTGTCAGCAAACGGCGGCGAGGCAGCCATCGTCTGGGCGATGGTGCCTTACGGGAATGCCAATACGACGATTACGAACTCGCGCCTGCTCGCCTACGATGCCGAAGACTTCGGGCGCTACGCTGATGGCAGCAGGCAGCTCGTCCCGCTATGGGACTCGCAGGATTGGAACTGGAATCTGCTACACCCGAAGTTCAACCGGCCTATCGCAGTCGACGGCCGGGTGCTGGTGCCGACATACGGCGGCGAGCTGTTGGTGCTGACCCTCGCTTGATTGAACATCGTCTGGTTGTATACGTTCTCGGGAGCGATTCATGAACCACCTTGCGTCGGTCTTCGTCTTTGGACTCGACAGCGCTGTTTGTTGCCTCGTCGTTGGCATGACATCGCTGGCCTGGAGCACGAGGCTCAAACTCGCGCTTGCGTTTGGTGTGTGGGATGCCTGCGGATCGGTCATGAGCGCTGCGTTTGGCCCCATGCTGCCTGGGCCTCCGACCGTGGTGGTCTGGCTATGTTGTGTCGTGCTGCTCGGACTCGCTGCCCGCCATTACCGATGGTGGATCAACGTGCTGCCGGCAGTGCTCAGTCTCGACAATCTTGCGGCCGGAGGCGGACTAAATGATGCAATAGCCGACGGCGTCAGTAGCGCGACGCTTGCGTTATTCGGGCTATCAGTCGGCGCAATCCTGTTTCGACTCCTCTCGGGCACCTGGCCATGCGCGCTCGAGACGGACGTGTCGCAATGGGCCGCGCCATGGGCGTCCGTGCGAGCGCGGTCCAGAGAAATGCCGACGTGCTTTTTACTTATAGTGAACGGCGCGCGCCTTGGCCGCGGCGGCTAGCGCTTCCTGATAGGCTGCTCTTTTTGCTTTGACCTCCGGCTTCAGTGCCTGACGATGCTCACGGCTCTTGTGATAGGTCCGGGACTCAATGAAAAGACGCAAACTCCCGCCTGTTGCCTGTCCGAGATTGCGCAGGACGGGTGGTTGATTCGGATCAAGCCAGAGAATCTGCTGCATCTCGTTGGTTGCCGGGTCCACCCAGCTGATGTAGCCACCGGGCAAAACCTGTCTGGGATGCTTGACTGCTCCTGTAAAGCTGTACCGGGCATCCGGGGTGACATTTGGGTCATAAAAGTTCGGCGTAATGAAGTCGGACACCGCGATGCCATCGATCATGTAGGTGTAAGCGTCGGCTTCACACGGATCGCAGGCCTCAACCAGATATTCGAACCGACCCGTGCCATCCTGGATCTGGTCGTTTGCGATCTCGATTGAGTTCGAGGTCTGTAGCCGGTTACCATTCGGGTCGACAAGCATTTCGATGGTTTCGTGACTTGCATCGACTGCCCATTCTTCGCTACCCGGCGTGACGATGACTTTCGCGTAGGGCTGGTTATGGCGAGTCATGTGAAAGCCCCCTTCGTCCGGAGGCAGGCTCCTGACGAGCTGGACGGGCCATACGCCCTGGGGGATCTTCTTTGGATCGGCCAGATAGGAGACCGAGGCACTGACCGGCCAGTATTTCGGCAGATCCCGTGTCACCTGCACATTCAGTGCCGCAGCCACCGCGGCCATCGTTTGAGTATCGACGGTACCCGTCGTGTCGACGAGCCCGACTTTCGTTGCCAACATAAGTGCCTCCTGTTCATCCGAATTGGCTCACGCAAATGAGCCATGTCGGGCACGAATCTGCCCGGTCTTGCCGCAACGCCTTCACGAGAGAACTTAGGCAGAGCCGTGAGTCGAGCGGCAGATACTCCTGAATCGGCATAAATTTGCTCAAGACTGCGCGGGTTGCCGCGAAACTTCCACGCGCGGCTGGCTTTGGTCCTCATGCTCGGCGAGCGGCTGGCCCCGACTGGAGTCCGACGGAAACAGCGTCGCCACGAGGCGATCCAGGAACTGAAAGAACCTGTCCGATGCGTACCCGGCGATGAACGCGATCGCGAGTGGAGATAGCGTCTTTCCCTCCTGCACGATGTCGCTGAATAGTCCGATGGAGATGCCGACGATCACGGCAGTGATGACATGCGAGCGATTGGCGACTTTCGAATATTCCGGATGAAATAGGCACGCGGCAGTGTCGTCGCGCAGCTTGCGAAGGATCGCGGCGTTGGCGCCGAGCCATGCATACAGGATGGGCAGCACGAAGCCCGTCGTCATTCCGACGAAGGTCAGGATATTGTCCTGCGCATACTTCGCAGTCGCGCGAATCTGCTGGTAGACGGCGATTTTTTGAAAGCCCTGATTCACCGTGTCTTCGGGAATCACCGTTCTTTTCTTGTCGGGGGAGAGGCCGATGTTGAACAACGGTACATCGATCTCAAGTGCGGCGCGCAAGGAATCAGTCGAGCACTCCCAATCGGCGCCTCCGGCGTCCGCCTTGCTGCAATTCTTCGCGTATTGTTTTCTGACGATGCCCAAGTCGTCTCCCCAATCTTTCCCGAAGAACCCATAGAACCGCTGCCCAAGCGCATTCGGCACCCAGAAGAAAAGCCTGCTGATGGTCTCTGTTCGTTGAATGTCGGAATAGAGTTGACGGTTGTTGGTCGCAAACTTCTGCAGAGTTTCTTTGATCGCATCTGCTTCGGGCGAATTCTGCACCTGCGCCAGTGCGTCGTGCGTCGGATTCTCGTTTGCCTTCCTGATCGCGGCGTCATAGGCCTGCATCTGATTGTGCATCATGAGGGCGATCGGGTCGTTGCTCTGGATCCCCACCTTGATGTCGTCCGATATCTCCTTGATCGCGAACAGAAGGCACGACAACGCGAGCACGAGCAAAGTGAGCGCCGCCGCGGAGAACGAATAATTCCTGATCGCTTTGCGCGCGCCTTTGCGCGCTTCGGCGCCGACTGTTTCGCCGACGACCGGCGCGACCGCTTCGGTGATTCGGCTCATCGCATCATAGAAAGGCGCTTCGACCGTGGGAGACCAGGCGAAATCCCTCTGCGCCAGGCGCGCGGCGGCGAGCGCATCGACATCCGATTCCGCGAGCTTCTTGCCGTTGAGTCCCGCGTGCGAAACAACCTCCGAGCACCGTTTCAGATCGTCCGCGACTTTCTCGGTGGGATAAGGTGCTTTTGCCACGATATACGCCATCGCGTGATAGAACGCGGATTCTCTTTCGGGACTAATCTCGCCTCGCTCCAAATCCGCGCGTGCGTTCTTCGCGGCGCGTAGGATGTCTTCGGGAATTCGCACGCCTGCGCGCGCTGCGAGCGAGATGCAGATCTCGCAGCGGGCGATATCGTCTCTCAAGTTCAAACTCGGATTTTCGCCGTTGCTCGCATTCATGGGAGCCTCCGCGTCAGAATTCGCCTGCTTTGATCCCGTGTGATCACCACTTTTCACAGACGGCTTGGCGTGGCCACCGCAGTTCGCCATTACATGGGGATTCCGAACTTATGGTCTAGTCGACGCGGAATTCTCTACGTAGCATCCTGCCGTTACGATCCACCTTGGTCGACGTGGACTGTTTTGATGAATGACGAGTTGTAAGGTCAAGACTTTCAAAGAAAATGCGCAGGTGCCGTCTTTTGTCGCTTCTCTACTATGGTTTGGCGAGGATTGCAGCGCGAAACGGCACGGTGAATGTGCCGCCGCGCCAATGCGGCAGGCCGGACAGACCTTGCCGGAGGGCCGACAGGCCCGTACACTAAAAAAATTGCGCCGTCGCCGCGTCTTATCTGCGAGTGCTGCGGCGAGCATGCCCCGGATGGCAGGGTGCGTCATCAACGAAGAGCAAAGCATCCACGAAGCAGAAAAGCAGGTCGTACTTCGAGCGAACCACGGGAGCACGCTTCATGAACGCAAATGCATCTGCCGCGTCCGGTCTGGGCGAGATCATCCAGCATGTGTTCGTGCTGATGCTGGAGAACCGGTCTTTCGATCATCTGTTCGCGCTGTCGGGCATACCTGGTATCGCTGCGGCGACCGCTGCCGACAGCAGGAACACCTACAACGGCACCACCTACGCGTTTTCCGACGGGGCGCCCGGCCAGATGCCCACCGACCCCGGGCATGAATTTACCGACGTGATCGAGCAGCTATGCGGCGCGGGTGCGCAGTTCCAGAAGGGCTCGCCCTATCCGCCAGTGGACAACTCCGGCTTTGTCTCGAACTACGCGACAACCCGTACCGAAGGCACACCACCGCAAAGCGGTGACGTGGACGACATCATGCGGGGCGTCGACGCCAGGACGCAGTCCCCCGCCTTGTACCAGCTCGCGACGCAGTTCGTGCTGTGCGATGCCTGGCATTCGTCGCTGCCGGGCCCGACCTGGCCGAACCGTTACTTCCTGCATGGTGCATCGTCGGCCGGGCTCGATCATTCGCCGACCTCAGCCGAGATGGGCGAATGGGAAGCACTGGATGGCTTCGTCTATCCGAATGGATCAATTTTCGACGAACTCGGAAAAGATAACTACCGTCTGTACCAGGACCACCTGGGCGATCCGCTCGGCCGCATACCGCAGGTTGCGTCGATCAAAGGGATCAGCGTCTGCGACGTCGACGACCTGTCGCACTTCGAAACGGATCTCGCTGCAGGCTACACGGCCCGCTATACGTTCATCGAACCGAGTTACGGTGATGTGGTGAACAACACCTACGAGAACGGCAGCTCGCAGCATCCGATGGATGGCCTCACCGCTGGCGACCAGCTCGTCGCCCGCGTGTACAACGCGATCCGCAACTCCCCGTTGTGGGACAAGAGCCTTTTTCTGATCCTCTACGACGAGCACGGCGGTTTCTACGATTCGGTCAAACCCGTCAAGGCTATCCCGCCGAACGACGGTGCTGCCGAGACACTGAACGCGAGCGGATTCGGCTTCGACATTTACGGTGTGCGTGTTCCCGCGATCGTCGCGTCGCCTTGGGTCGCAAAAGGCAAAGTCGACCACACGCTATACGATCACAGTTCCGTCCTCGCGACCCTCGAGCGCCTATTCGGGCTCCCGCCGCTGACGGATCGCGACAGGAACGCCAACGATCTGCTGTCGCTGATCACCCAGACCTGCCGCCAGGACTGCCCAAAGAGGATAGGAACATGACCCGGACGACGCCCGCGCATGAGCGCGATCACGAACCTGTGCCCGATCCCAGCACGCTGATGGGGCTGCTGCACGTGCTGCGCAAGGCCCACATGGAGCTGGTCGGCAGGGACAAGGCTCACCAGCGCTTCAGCCGGGTCTCCACGCGCGGCGATGCGAGACAGTACATCGAGGAATTGACGCCGCATCTGAAGAAGGAGCGTGAAAAGAGGAGAAAGGCTCGTGGCCCTGACGCAGCAAGCCAAGCTGTTCCCACCAGGCGTGGTTCCATCCGGTTTTTCGTCGCGGTGCTGGTGGCGGCAGTCGTGTTTGCATTCATCCTGAAAATTGGAGTGGGGCTCCTGGGTAGCTGACGGGAAGTTGCAGCGTCGAGATCATCGAACCGGCGATCGCGCTCCGCTCGCTCGTAGGACCATGCTCACCACTTCTTCCGTTGTTGCCTCGAAGCGCTTCGTTGATAGCGAGCGCTTGCCTGAGAGCGCGTAGATCTGAGCCTCGAAATCCGCGTAGTGCTGCGTGGTTGCCCAGATCATGAAGAGTAGCGTCCGTGGATCGACGGGCTCGAGCAAGCCCATGGCGATCCATCTCTCGATCAGCTTCACACGTGTGTCCATCCACGGCTTCACGCGTTCGAGCAGGATCTCCTGCATGTGCGCCGCGCCGCTGATGATTTCGTTGGCCCATACCTTCGAGCCAAGCGGGCGGCGCCGTGACAGCGCCATCTTGGCGCGCACGTAGCCGCCTATCGCCTCGACCGGATCGTCGCTTGCATCGAATAGATTGGCGGCCGCGTTCCATTCCTCGAACACATCGTCGAGTACACGCCAGTACAGCGCCAGTTTGGTAGGGAAGTAGTAGTGCAGATTCGCCTTTGGCAAACCCGCGCGCTCCGCAATCAGCGCCGTGCTCGCACCTTCGAAACCGCGTTCGGCGAACACGGCTTCGGCACAAGCGAGCAGATGGGATTCATTCGAGGCGCGGATGGAGGCTTTGCGCCGACGCGGCTTGTGCGTTGCGTCAGCAGCTCGCTGCGCCAGCGCGGTGCCGCGCGTCGCGAGGGACGAGGCTCGCGTGGTGGGTTCGTCGTCGCGCATGGTGTTCGGTCCGTTCGAAAGAGATGAGGAGCGCGGCGGCCGCGCGCATGCCGACTTCATTGTAGCCATGATGCAAGTGCGTCGGCTGTTCCCCGGCATCGGGAGAGACGCGTAGGGCAGACACCCGTGTACTTTCCGCGCACTGCAGCATCGATGGCACGTTTCTCGCTCGAAAATCCGCATTGAATTCGCAAAGTTTATCGTCTAAAACCTGTCCAATCGGACAGGATTCGAAGTGCGCGATTTCAGCACCCGCGCAGTGCCATCGAGGCATGCACCGTCATGGCTCTTCGCGCCCCACACGGTGGCATGCACGCACGTTTCACGAACACGGACAGGAGGACACGTATGAACGCAGTAAGCGAAGCCGCGCTGACGACCGCGATCCACGTGAACGGCCAGCGATTGTGGGACAGCCTGATGGAGATGGCGCAGATTGGCGCCACGCCCAAAGGCGGCGTGTGCCGTCTCGCGCTGACCGACCTCGACAGGCAGGGCCGCGATCTCATCGTGCAATGGGCGAAAGAGGCGCGCTGCACAGTGAGTGTCGACCAGATGGGCAACGTGTTCATGCGCCGCGCGGGGCGCAACAACGACTTGCCGCCCGTGATGACCGGCTCGCACGCCGACTCGCAGCCCACGGGCGGGCGCTTCGACGGCATCTATGGCGTGCTCGGCGGGCTCGAGGTGATTCGCTCGCTCAACGATTACGGCATCGAAACAGAGCGCCCTGTTGAAACGGTGATCTGGACCAACGAAGAAGGCTCGCGCTTCGCGCCGGCGATGGTCGCCTCCGGGGTATTTTCGGGCGTGTTTGCGCTCGAGTACGGGCTTTCGCGCAAGGACGTCGACGGCAAGACCATCGGCGAGGAATTGCAGCGCATTGGCTACGCGGGCGCGTTGCCGTGCGGCGGCCGCAAGATTCACGCGGCGTTCGAACTGCACATCGAACAAGGGCCGATACTCGAGGCCGAAAACAGGACGATCGGCGTGGTCACCGACGCGCAAGGCCAGCGCTGGTACGAAGTCGTGCTCACGGGCCAGGAGGCGCACGCGGGGCCTACGCCCATGCCGCGCCGCCGCGACGCGCTGCTGGGCGCCTCGCGCGTCGTGCAGCTCGTCAACGAAATCGGCCTGCGTCACGCACCGCTCGCGTGCGCGACGGTCGGCATGATGCAGGTGCATCCGAACTCGCGCAACGTGATTCCCGGCCGCGTGTTCTTCACCATCGACTTTCGCCATCCGCAGGACGAGGTGCTGGCGCAGATGAACGCCGAGCTGCGCGACGGCATCGCGAGGATCGCGGAGCAGGGCAAGCTCGAAGCCGACGTCGAGCAGATTTTCTACTACGCGCCCGTGCCGTTCGACGATGCGTGTGTGAAGTCCGTGCGCGCGGCGGCCGAGCGCTTCGGCTATTCGAACCGCGACATCGTTTCGGGCGCAGGTCACGACGCGTGCTATCTCGCGACGGTCGCGCCGACCTCGATGGTGTTCGTACCGTGCATCGACGGCATCAGCCACAACGAAGTCGAGGACGCGACGATCGAATGGATCGAAGCGGGCGCGAACGTGTTGCTGCACGCCATGCTCGAACGCGCGAACGAGCCAGGCTGACGCGATTTCGATTGAACGCAAGCGGTCTCAGAGCCGCGCTGTCTTTCCAACGATTCCCCACGTACCGGCCGCGTGCGTCGCGCACACGGCCGGTGGGCCCGTGTTTTGTCTCGCAAGGAGCACCCGGATGTCCCAGACCACCTCGAATGCCGCCAACGGCATCGCCCCAGGCCGTCTCGGCGCGGAGCAACTCGGCTGCAATTTTGCCGACGTCGCGCCGCCGCTTTCCGCGAACGCGGCCGTGATCGCGGCCGACCGCTGTCACTACTGCTACGACGCACCCTGCGTGAGCGCGTGCCCCACGGGCATCGACATTCCCGGCTTCATCCGCAAGATCGGCAACGGCAATCTGAAGGGCGCGGCGCGCGACATTCTGAGCGCGAACCCGCTGGGCGGCATGTGCGCGCGCGTGTGCCCCACCGAAATTCTCTGCGAAGGCGCCTGCGTGAGAAACCATCAGGATGGCGAGCCCGTTCAGATCGGCGCGCTGCAACGTCATGCCACCGACTTCCAGATGGCGCGCGAAGCCGCCGGTGCCCCCGCGCTCTTCAGGCGCGCCAGCGAAACAGGCCGTCGTGTTGCCGTGGTCGGCGCGGGTCCCGCGGGTCTCGCCTGCGCGCACACCCTTGCGCTCGCCGGGCATCGCGTGAGCGTATTCGACGCGCGCGAACATCCGGGCGGCCTGAACGAGTACGGCATAGCGGCGTACAAGACTGTCGACGACTACGCGCAGCGCGAAGTGCGGTGGCTTCTTTCCATCGGCGGGATAGAACTGCGCCAGGGCCAGCGGCTGGGGCATGACGTGACGCTAGCAGAGCTACGCGCGGCGTATGACGCGGTGTTCATCGGCGTGGGCCTCGGCGGCACGCATACGCTCTCCATCGAAGGCGAACTGCTGGACGGGGTGCTCTATGCCGTCGATTTCATCGCGAGCGTGCGCGAGGCCGACGATCTGTCCAGCGTGCCCGTGGGCCGCAAGGTGGTAGTGCTCGGAGGCGGCAATACGGCAATCGACGCCGCCGTGCAAAGCCGCAAGCTCGGTGCGGAGCAGGTGACGCTCGCCTACCGTCGCGGCGCGGCGCAGATGAGCGCCACCTGGGCCGAACAGGAATTCGCGCGCACCCAGGGCGTGGCGTTGGCCGAGTGGATGAAGCCGCTGCGAATCGTCGGCGACACGCAGTTGCGAGCCGTGGAGTTCGAACGCACCGAACTCGATGTGACCGGCGCGTTGCGCGGCACGGGGGAGATCGTGCGCGTGGAGGCCGATATGGTGCTGAAGGCCATTGGCCAGACGCTCTTACCCGCAGGTCTCGACGGGCTGCAACTGACCGAGGGAGGCAGGCGCGTCGCAGTAGATGCAAACGGCGCCACCTCACTTGCGGGCGTTTTCGCAGGTGGCGACTGTGCCGGCCACGGCGGAACCGATCTGACCGTCCAGGCCGTGCAGGACGGCAAGCTCGCCGCGCACGCGATCGACCGCTTCCTTGCGAATCAGTCTGCCAGGGCCGCCTGAGCCGCGCGAAAGCTACACGGAATCCAGATAAAACGAAGGAGTCGCATCATGGCCGACTTGCGTTGCACGATTGCCGGCATTCAATCGCCCAACCCGTTCTGGCTCGCTTCCGCGCCACCCACCGACAAGGCCTACAACGTCAACCGCGCCTTCGAGGCGGGTTGGGGCGGCGTGGTCTGGAAGACGCTCGGGCTCGACCCGCACGTGGTGAACGTGAGTTCGCGCTACGGTGCCACCACCTGGCGCGGCCAGCGCATCGCGGGGCTGAACAACATCGAGCTCATCACCGACCGGCCGCTCGACGTGAACCTCAAGGAAATCGCGCAGGTGAAGCGCGACTGGCCCGACCGGGCGCTCATCGTCTCGCTGATGGTCCCGTGCACCGAGCACGACTGGAAATGGATTCTGCCGCAGGTGGAGGACACGGGCGCCGATGCGGTGGAGCTCAACTTCGGCTGCCCGCACGGCATGAGCGAGCGCGGCATGGGCGCCGCGGTGGGCCAGGTGCCCGAGTACATCGAAATGGTCACCCGCTGGGTGAAGGAAGGCACGCGCCTGCCTTGCCTCGTGAAACTCACGCCGAACGTCACCGACATTCGTCACGGCGCCCGCGCGGCGATGAAGGGCGGTGCGGACGGCGTTTCGCTCATCAACACGATCAATTCGATCGTAGGTGTCGATCTCGACGTCATGGCGCCGCTGCCTACCGTGGACGGCAAGGGCACGCATGGCGGCTATTGCGGTCCCGCCGCGAAGCCCATTGCGCTGCACATGGTTGCGGAGATTGCGCGCGACCCGCAAACGCATGGCTTGCCCATCTCTGGCATCGGGGGCATTTCCGACTGGCGCGACGCCGCGGAATTCATCGTGCTGGGAGCGGGCAGTGTGCAGGTTTGCACCGCCGCGATGCACTACGGCTTCCGGATCGTCAGCGACATGATCGACGGCCTTTCCAACTGGATGGACGACAAGGGGTACGCCAGCCTCGACGCGATTCGCGGCCGCGCCGTGCCGAACGTCACCGACTGGCAATACCTGAACCTCAACTACGACATCAAGGCACGTATCGATCAGGAGCGATGCATCCAGTGCGGGCTCTGCCACATTGCCTGCGAAGACACCTCGCATCAGGCCATCACCGCCACGCGCGACGGCCAGCGCCACTTCGAGGTGGTCGATGCGAACTGCGTCGGGTGCAATCTATGCATGCATGTTTGCCCGGTCGATCAATGCATCACGATGGAGCGTGTCGATTCAGGCGAGCGCTACGAGAACTGGACCACGCACCCGAACAACCCGGCGCGTGTCGCCGACCCGAAAGCCGCCTGACATTTCGAAGCCGGATCAAGCCGGACCCACGACAAGCACGGAGAACCCACCTCATGAGCCAACCCTTTGCAGTCGACGCCACGGCGCGCCGCGCCGAAAGCGAGCTATACAACGATGATCTCGCGCCCACCGGCGCCGCGCAGCGTACATGGCGCTGGTATCACTTCGCGGCACTATGGGTCGGCATGGTGATGAACATCGCCTCCTACATGCTCGCCGCCGGCCTCACCGAGCAGGGCATGTCGCCATGGCAGGCGGTGCTCACCGTGCTGCTCGGCAATCTGATCGTGCTCGTGCCGATGCTGCTGATCGGTCATGCGGGTACGAAGTACGGCATTCCTTATGCGGTGCTCGTGCGAGCGTCGTTCGGCACCCAGGGCGCGAAGCTGCCCGCCATGCTGCGCGCCATCGTGGCATGCGGCTGGTACGGCATTCAATCATGGCTGGGCGGCAGCGCCATCTATACGCTCGTCAACATCCTCACGCACAACGCACTCGTGGGCGACCCGCTGCCGTTTCTCGGCATTTCGATCGGACAGGCTAGCTGCTTCCTCGTTTTCTGGGTGTTACAGCTGTACTTCATCCTGCACGGCACCGATTCGATCCGCTGGCTCGAAAGCTGGTCCGCGCCCATCAAGGTGGTGATGTGCGCAGTGCTCGTGTGGTGGGCCTGTTCGAGGGCTGGCGGCGTGGGCTCGATGCTCTCGCAATCGTCACAGTTCGTTGCCGGCGGCAAAAAGGCGGGCCTGTTCTGGGCGACGTTCTGGCCGAGCCTGACGGCCATGGTGGGTTTCTGGGCCACGCTCGCGCTCAACATTCCTGACTTCACGCGTTTTGCAAAAACGCAAAAAGACCAATTTGTGGGCCAGGCCATCGGCCTGCCCATTCCGATGGCGCTGCTCTCGGTGGTCTCCGTGATCGTGACCTCGGCGACGGTCGTGATTTACGGAAAGGCGATCTGGGACCCGATCGACCTCACGAGTCGCATGGAGGGCGTCGGCGTGGGCATCGCGCTCGTCATCCTCACACTCGACACGATGTGCTGCAATCTCGCCGCGAATCTCGTTGGTCCAGCCTACGATTTTTCGAGCCTCTGGCCCAAGGGCATTTCGTACAGGACGGGCGGCCTCATCACCGCGGCCATCGCCATCGCGATGATGCCGTGGAAGATCCTCGCCACCACGCAGGGCTACATCTTCACGTGGCTCGTCGGCTATTCGGCGCTTCTTGGGCCTGTGGCCGGCATCCTGATGGTCGACTACTTTCTCGTACGCAGCACACGCCTCGACACGGCCCAGCTTTTCGAGGAAAACGGCGAATACACCTACTCGAACGGCTGGAACCTGGCCGCCGTGATCGCGCTGATCGCAGGTGTGCTACCGAACCTGCCGGGCTTTCTCAATGTCGCGTTCCCGAATGTGTTTGCCTCCGTGCCCGACGCGTTCAAAAGCATTTACACCTATGCGTGGTTCGTGGGGCTCGCCATTGCGGCGCTCGTCTACGGCGTGATGATGAAGCTCGGCAAGAGCCGGCGTCCGAGTGTTGCGAGCGCGTGAGCGTTTCAAGCGCAAATGTTCAACTGAAGGAGACTTCACATCATGGCGATCCTGATTCGAGGCGGCACCGTCGTCAACGCAGACAAGAGCTGGCGTGCGGACGTGCTCTGCGAAAACGGCGTGATCCAGAGCGTCGGCGAGAACCTCGACGCGCCCGTGGGCGCGACCGTGGTCGACGCCGGTGGCCAATATGTGATGCCTGGCGGCATCGATCCGCACACGCATATGGAACTGCCCTTCATGGGCACGACCGCCAGCGACGACTTCTACACGGGCACGGCGGCGGGGCTTGCGGGCGGCACCACATCGATCATCGACTTCGTCATCCCCAACCCGAAGCAACCGCTCATGGACGCCTTTCGCGAGTGGCGCGGCTGGGCCGAAAAAGCGGCTGCCGACTATGGCTTTCACGTGGCGGTGACGTGGTGGGATGAAAGCGTGCATCGCGACATGGGGCTGCTCGTGAACGAGCATGGCGTGTCGAGCTTCAAGCACTTCATGGCCTACAAGAACGCCATCATGGCGGACGACGAGATTCTCGTGAACAGCTTTGCGCGCTCGCTCGAATTGGGCGCGCTGCCCACCGTGCATGCGGAAAACGGCGAGCTCGTATTTCAGTTGCAACGCCAGTTGCTTGCGCGCGGCTTTACGGGCCCCGAGGCGCATCCGTTGTCACGGCCCCCCGAAGTCGAAGGCGAGGCGGCGAATCGCGCAATCCGCATCGCGCAGGTACTGGGTGTGCCGGTGTACATCGTGCATGTCTCGGCGAAAGACGCGCTCGAGGCGATCGCGCGTGCGCGTGGTGAAGGGCAGCGCGTATTCGGCGAAGTGCTGGCAGGCCACCTCGTGATCGATGAGGCTGTCTATCGCGACCCGGACTGGACGCGCGCCGCCGCCCACGTGATGAGTCCACCGTTCCGTACGCAGGAGCATCGCGACGCGCTCTGGCGCGGGCTTCAGGGCGGCCTGCTGCACACCACCGCCACCGACCACTGCGTGTTCTGCGCCTCGCAGAAAGCGATGGGCCGCCATGATTTCACGAGAATTCCGAACGGTTGCGGCGGCGTGGAGGATCGCATGGCGGTGTTGTGGGATCAAGGTGTGAACACCGGCCGGCTCACGATGAACGAATTTGTGCGCGTCACCTCCACCAATGCCGCGCAGATCTTCAACCTGTACCCGCGCAAGGGCACGGTGGCCGCGGGTGCCGACGCCGATCTCGTCGTATGGGATCCCGAAGGCACGCGCACCATTTCTGTAACGACGCATCATCAGAACGTGGATTTCAACGTGTTCGAAGGGATGACGGTTCGTGGGGTGCCAACCCACACCGTATCGCAAGGCGAACTCGTGTGGGCGGACGGCGACCTGCGCGCGCGGCGTGGTGCCGGGCGTTACCTGAAGCGGCCAGCGAATCCCGGCTATCTGCAGGCGTCGCGACTCGCGAAGAGCCTGAAGCAGACGCAGCCGGTCCATCGCGAAGGTGACGCGCCACAGTAGACTCGGCAACGCCTGGAAGCACTGAACGCCACGCGTTATGCTGCTCCCGCTACCTGATGCAGTTCGCCGCCCAGCATCAAGCGCTGCGCGATGTCGGCCGTTTGCAGCACTCCACGTTCGGTCGGCGAATGGGCCGCGAGATAGCGGGCCACCGCAATGAGAACGTGCCGTCCTTCGGCAGTGTTGCCCCATGCGGCAAACTGCCGGACGCCGGCCTCCAGCATCTGATAGGCGTGAAAGCCGGCATCTTCACGCAGCACGGCAAACGCAAGCGTGGCGATCAGTGCCCGCGGCGGATGGCCGAGCGTGAGATGGCGCGCCACGAGCCTGGCCGCCAAATCAACCTGCCGCTGCCGGTCGAAGGCGTCAAGCAGGGCCGTTCGGATCGTCCCCTCATCGGCAGGAAGGTCGTCGAGCTGATCGTTGCCGTCGCCCGGGATGCGGGCCGGGGGAACGTTCAGATACCGTGCAAGATAGAGCGCCATGGCTCCATGCAATATGCCGCGAACGGCCGTGAAGTCACTGTCGAAGCTCGCGGCCTCGACGCGCCTGAGCATCTGGTGAAGCGCGTTCGCATGGGTAAAGACGTGATGCGCCGTCTCCCAGTCGGCGTACTCGTTGGCATTGCCGAAGCGAGCCACACGCAACGCCGCTCCATAAGCGAGGGACTGTCCCAGGTCAGCAGGCACCGCGCCTGCGCGGATCGCCGCCTCCAGCGAGTCGACGATTCTCGCCGGATCGTCCGAAAGCAGTTCCCGGGCAAGTGCCGCGTGCCCCGACCAGCCTTGCACGCTGCGCCCGGCAGTGAATAGGCTCGACATCTGGCTGGCCGCTTCGTCGCACAGCGCGACAAGGTCAAGGGGCTGGCGCCAGGCGGTCGACTCCTCGGCGCCCCGGGCGCTTACCATCTGGCCGACGACAGTGGGGAGCACAGCTGACGCGTGCTCCCAGCCGATCAGATCGAGGCACTCGAACGCCTTGTTGATGAAGTCGAGCAAATGACCGGAGTCCGCGAAGGCCCGCTCGGTCCCGGCCGACAGCAGGGCATCCGCGAGCACAGCGGGTGGCAGACCGGAGGCAATCGCGGTCAATAGCGTGCGCTCGGCCGCTTCGCGATGACGGACGTTTGTCCAAAGGCGCAGCCAGCGGCAGAGCGTGGCGCGCTCCGGCCGGCTCGCAAGCGGCGCACGTTCCCGTCGCGGCGCCTCGCCGTCGCAGTCCGCGGCCACACGGCGCGCGCCGTGGAAGAGGGCGAGATAGGCGTCGTCTTCGGGCAGCATGGGCAACAGGTTACCGAGCGCTGTCAGTACCGTGAGACCAACGCCCCAGCCGTCGCGGTTCTGCACTCCGAAAAGCGCGACCTGCCGCACGATATCGGCCGTTGGTATGCCGGCGGCGAGCTGTCCATGCACGGCTTTGGCGATGACAAGTCCTAGATCGTGTGCGAGGCCATCCGCAAGCCGTTGACGCCAGTGTGCGGCAGAATCGGGATGATCAGAGCTGGTTTCGACCCAGACGTCGCCATTGCGCACCTGGACCGCGTAGCTCGGGACATCATCCGCCCAAAGATCGAAGGTGCAGCCGCTTTCGAGATCGAAGCGGGCATGGTGCCAGTGACAGGTCAGGATGCCGTCTTCGACAGTGCCTCGCTCGAGTGGGAAGCCCATGTGGGGGCAACGATTGTCGAGCGCGAAGACACGCTCGCCGTCGCAGATGACCAGAATTGGGCCATGACCACCCTGGACAATGCATCGCCCCTTCGTTCGCAACTCGTCGAGGCTTCCCACGAGCACGAATTCGTCGTCTGGTGCGTTCATATGCAGACCTCCCGCGTCCGCCGTACAGGGCGTTTGTGGTTCGACCGTCCCCTCAAAACATAAGCATATCCCCGGATAACGCGCCGCAGGCACGGGTGGCAGCTCGGAATTCGCAAGGTTTGCTGGCTGATTTGCCGGAGCCAATCATGACTGGGACGTCGCACCTTGCGCTGCCGACACCTATCACCTCGGAACCGCGGCGAGCGGGTAGCCGTGTTTGTCTGCGGCGACGACGCAAACGCGCGGACGGTCGTCGCTCGACTGGTCCGCGACATCGGCGTCGAGCCGATCGACGTCGAGCCCCCCTCACGCTTGAGCGCTACACTGAACCTGCAGCCAGGCGGCTCGTACAACTCGCTTAATACACGGTTCGGCACGAGAATCGGCTTCTCGCTGTTGCGCGACATAGCGGGAAACGTGCCTGGCGGCGCGCATTCCTGATCGCGCAGGTGACGCTGGCGATCGCCGGCGAAGGAGAGGGTGAAATGAAAGTTGGTGTATTGGGTTCCGGTGACGTCGGGCGGGCGCTGGCGGCAGGTTTCCTCAAGCATGGACACGAAGCGATGCTGGGCACGCGCGCGCCCGGCAAGAATGACGTGCAGGAATGGGCGCGCGATCACGCCGGCGCAAGGACCGGTACGTTCGACGAGGCCGCCCGCTTCGGCGACATCGTGGTGCTGGCAGTCCTCGGCCGCATTGCGGGAAACGTGATCGAACTTGCGGGAGCGGACAATCTTGCCGGCAAGACCTTGATCGACGCTACCAATCCGCTCGCCGATGAGCCACCGGTCAACGGCGTGCTGAGATATACGACAGGTCCGAACGAATCAGTCGGCGAGCAGATTCAGGCCCAGATTCCCCGTACGCACGTGGTCAAGGCATTCAACAGCGTCGGTAATGCGCTGATGGTGGATCCGCAGTTCCCGCAAGGCACGCCGACCATGTTCCTTTGCGGCAACGACGAACAGGCGAAGGAACGTGTTGCCGCGATCATCCGCGAGTTCGGCTGGGAACCCTACGACTGCGGAAGTATTGTCTCGGCACGCGCGCTCGAACCGCTTTGCATGCTGTGGTGTCTGCCGGGCTTCCTGCGTAACGAATGGCGGCATGCGTTCAAGCTTTTGACCAGCGAGGGGTGAGCCATGCAGCAATTTCAGGTGCCACCGGCAGGCGATCCGGGATTCACGCTTGAAGAAATGAAGCAGTTCGTGATCGAGCACTTCGAAGACTTCGTGAACCGGAAGAAAGCGGAAGTTGCGCGGCAGAACCTGAGCGCCGATTTCCTGGACCATGACGAACCGTCAGGTCCTCAGGTCGGCCCCGACGCCGCCATTGCGATGATGACGGGGCTTTACAAAAAATGGCCGGACCTGCATGTCACCGTCGAAGATATCCTCGCCGAGCGGGACAAGGTGATGGTCAGAAACACCTGGCGCGGGACCGACGCGGTGTCTGGACAGAAGATCGAGTTCCACGGCTTCGTGCTGTGGCGGTTTGCGAATCGCAGGATTGTCGAGAGATGGGCCACGGTGACGGCGCCGCGCGCAGCGTGACAATCGCGGATCTGTCGCCGCGGCGGAGCCGTCGCTTGCGAATTGACGCTTGCGCCGACGACGTTAGCGGTTCACATTCGGGATATTGACGATTGACGACCGCTTGCATTCGTTGGACGGCGGCCGGGAGACAAGCGATGCAGAACGACAGGCCGCCGCCGCGGCGTGTGTCATTCGAGAAAGGGATCCGGGTCGGCGGCCCCGGATGGTTCGGCCGATGGCTGACCGTCGTCCTGAGCGCGATCGTGTTCGTGGGGGCCGCTATGTTGTCGGTCGTGCTGCTGGCCGTGCTGTTCGCGGTAGGCACGATCGTCGCTGGCTATCTCTGGTGGAAGACGCGCGCGTTGCGCCGGCAGATGGGCGCGTTCGGCGACGACGGCCGGACCGTCGACATGGAGGTCGTCAACAAGGACTCGCCTGACGACGATTCCGCGAAACGGTGACGATAAATTGCGCGCGCCTGCACGCCTTCGATCTCGACGGACCTGCAGATTGAGCACCAGCCGCGCCAATCTAGACTGCGAGCAGCACGGCAGGACGACAAAGGCGAGCCTCGTCGGTTACTTCGGCACGGTCGCTATATCTGGCGGTCGCGAATAATGCTCTCCAGGTAGCCGAACAACATGCGCTGCGACCGTTCGCGACGTTCGGGATCGTAGGCGCGAACGCTCGCCTCGGTCCACTCGCGCAGACCGTCCAGATCGGTGAGCGGGAGGTTCACGAGCCGCAGGAAGATGGTGATTGGAAACTTCACCGCGAAGCCGGCCATTAATTCACGCCGGCCTTTTCCCCGAAAGCCTTCGATCAGCGAGACAGCCAACTCACGGATCTCGCCTTCCATGTCGCGTATCACTTTTGGCGCGAATTTCAGTGTCCTAAGTTTGTACAGCCGGGCGAACATCGTAGTGGAGTCCGCCTAGCTGACCGTGAAGCCGCCGTCCGCAGCGATTACCTGGCCGGTGACATAGCTTGCGGCGGCGCTTGCGAGAAAGAACACGCTCTGGGCAACCTCGATCGGATCGGCCATTCGTCCCATCGGAATCCGGCCTGCGCCTACGATCGGCCCCCGAATCGTGAAGGTCGCGCCGATGTTCTTGCCGCCCTCGCTGGCCATGCCGCCAGGGAGGATCGAATTGACGCGAATTCCGTCGACCGCGAACTCGCTCGCCAGTGATCGCGTGATGCTGTCCACGCCGGCCTTCGCGGCGTCGTAATGGGCGTTGACGCCCCACAGCGTGGGTCGAAGCGCGCCAACGGAGGAAATGTTTACGATCGAGCCACCGCTGCTCTTCGCCTTCATGCGCGTGATAGCCTCGCGGCAACACAGGAATGTGCCGCGCAGCGTGACGTTCTGCATCTGGTCCCATTGCTCGACGGACATTTCAAAGAATTCGGCCTTCGAGCGGTGCGCGGCGTTGTTAATCAGAATGTTTACACCGCCGAACTTTGCATCGACGACTGCGAATAGTGCCTTCACGGATGCTTCGTCGGCCACGTCGACTTGGCATGGCATTGCAATGCCGCCGCTGGCTTCAATATCCGCCGCTGTTGCGGATGCGGCATTTGGGTTCAGGTCGGCGATCACAACGTTCGCACCGGCTTCGGCAAGCAGTCGCGCGGTCTCGCGCCCGAGACCTTGCGCAGAGCCGGTAACAACGGCGGTCTTGCCCGTGAGGT
This sequence comes from Burkholderia sp. H160, assembly GCA_000173575.1. GTDB lineage: Bacteria > Pseudomonadota > Gammaproteobacteria > Burkholderiales > Burkholderiaceae > Paraburkholderia. The sequence goes on from ABYL01000005.1 coordinate 20,400, forward strand.
TGAAAATCTGCGCGAGACGCGCGCCGATCTGGGTTTCACTAAACATGAAATGCTCCGGGTTGACTGGTCGATGAAGGTCGCGTTGTTCGGTTCACCGTGGGACTACGACGACTGAAGCGAACCGAACAGTGAAGATGATTGGGGGCGACGCCGTCAGCTAATCAGAAATCCGCCGTCGAGCGTAATCGATTGGCCCGTCATATAGCGCCCTGATGGTCCTGCGAGGTACAGGACCGCGGCGGCGATATCGACGGGATCACCCCATCCGAGCGGCAGACGTCGCTCCGCATCCGTACCGGGTCCCGTGAGCTGTCCTGTCTTCAGGCGAGCCTGCATATCCGGATGAAACCGAACCTTGCCGGGCACTGCACCGGGAAGCACGCAGTTGACGAGAATCCGGTCGCGCGTGTAATCCAGCGCAGCGGACCGCACTAACCCCGCTACGCCAGCGCGCGCGGCGCAATAGGCGCCATTGCCATTGAGTACGGCATGCGTGGCTCCCATGGTGGTCACGTTCACGATGCGTCCACCCCGGCCTGCGGCGAGCATGTGCTTGATTGCTTCTCGCATGCAAAAGAACACCGACTTCAGGTCGATTGCCATGACTTCGTCCCAGGCGGCTTCGGAGAATTCAGTAAGCGGCCCGTTGTTGGTCATCGCCGCGCAATTGACCACGATGTCCGGGCTGCCCCAGGCCGCGTTGACCTGATCGAATAATGCAATCACGGAGGCTTCGCGTTCCACGTCTGCCTCAATGGCGATTGCTTCGCCGCCCGCCGAAAGGATCTTGTCGACGACCGGTTGCATATGCGCCGCGCTGTGATCCGCGACTACGACCCGTGCGCCGGCCTCGGCCAGCACAGGGGCAATATCGATGCTGGAATTGCGTCCCTTGTCGGTAACGACAGCGATTTTTCCGCTAATGCCGAATAGACGATCAAGCACGGTCGTCGTCATCGAGTTGTCTCCTATGGGGCTGCCTGTCGTCCTTTTCATGAATTCTAGCGACAACGCCCGACTCGCAATGGTTACCGTAGGGAACAATTAGAGTGAGTCAGTTTCACTAATCCCGCGCGCTTTCACGAACGGTAGGAATAAAGCCACTCGGCTGGGTTAGGAGACATCGTTGCTGCGAAATGCAGACATACGTACGTCGTTCTAAAAACGCAACGATAATGCCAGCCGGGATTTCCCTCGTTGCGAGCCTTCAGACGTGCGGCGCAACATGCGCGTGGAGAACGTCGACTACGCAGATGATGGTGCTGGCACGAACGCACATGCAACTCACAGGAGCGCGTCAAGATGAGTGTTGCGAAAAGAATCCCCGCCATGATGGAATCACACGGACCGCAGCCAGATACCGGCAGACTTCCATTGCAGGTTGAGGAAATCACCCCTTCATGGCTGAGCTTGGCACTCGCGCAGAGCCATGAGGGCGTAGCGGTCGAATCACTGGCCATAGACGACGTGATGTACGGCACGGCTACCAAAGTCAGGGTGCGTCTTGCGTACAACGCAAGAGGACGCGAGCTTGGCTTGCCGGAGTCTCTGATCGTCAAGGGCGGATTTGTTCATGAATATCGGAATCTAAACGCCTACATATACGAATACGAGGCAAAGTTCTTCAAGGAAGTCCATCCGCGCTTGCGTGCGAATGTGCCTGCCTGCTTCCATGCAGAGACGGATAGTCGAAGCGGGCAGTCGATCGTGATCCTCGAGGATCTACGTTCACGGAAAGTGGAGTTCTGCCGCGTGCAGCGCCCGCTGACGTTTGCGCAGGCGGCGGCAAATCTGGACGCGCAAGCGCGTTGGCATGCGCAGTTCTGGCAATCGCCGGCGCTCGATAACGGTGGCGAACTGGCCTGGCTCGCGCCGCAGGACCCGCTGCCAGACGGCGAGTCCGGCACGTATCACTGGGGCCAGTTGAAACCGGATGTGTTCACCAGCTATACGCGGTTGCCTCGCGGGGCTGCCGTGCCTAAGCGGTTTCATGATCGTGACTGGATGGAGCAGGCGCTCCTCGATCTGCGTGCTTTCGACCGGATCGGGCCGATGACATTTCTTCACGGCGATGTACACCTCGGAAACCTGTATTTCGACCGCGATGGCACGCCCGGCTTTCTTGACTGGCAGTCATATCGACGCGGACCGTGGGCCCATGATGTTACGTACTTCCTCATATCGGCACTCGATATCGCGGATCGGCCGCGATGGGAGCGTGAGTTGCTCGAATACTATCTCGAGCGGCTTGCTTTTCACGGCGTCAACGAACCGCCCTCATTTGAAAGCGCGCTGGATGCGTACCGGCGCCACATCGTCTATGGGCTGTTCTTCTGGCTCGTGAATCCCGTGGAATGGCAGGCGGAAGTCAACAATTGTGCAGTCGCGCCTCGGTTCGCGATGGCAGCGCTCGATCATCAGATTCATGAGCTAATGGGTCGATAACCCACCAGGCATTGAGCGGCACGAGTGTCGCCGCTACCGATGCCGCATCCCCTATCGCGCTTGACGTAGCCACCTCGGCCGGTTACATTTATGCGATCGGTATTCATAAATGTGAATAACGTGTTTTTGGCAAGGAGGCAAAGCATGTCGGAAATGGTCGCTCGACGCAGCACAACCTGGCACAGGGTGTATGCGTGGGCAGCGCTCGGTGCGCTTTTCGCTTTTGCACAAATCCGCGCCTACGTGGCGTGGATTCGTTCGGAGGACTTCCGCCCCGTCGATATGGGCGCGGATCCGATTCCAGAGTCCGTGAAGGCGACGATCGACCATTACCAGTGGGTCAGCGTGCTGATACTGATTCCAGTAGCGATCTGGTACGTCTACGGAATCGTCAAAAGTCGCCGCATTGACGCGGTGCGTTTGATGATGATCGGCTGGCTCTCAGCATATTGGCTTGATCCGTGGTTGGACTTTCTTCGCCCAATGTTCACCTACAACGCCTATGCGCTGAACTTCGGCTGTTGGTGTCGGTTCATTCCATTCTGGCAATCGTCGCATGCTCGCATTGCCGAGCCCATCCTGATCGACGCGCCAAGCTATTTCTATACCTTCACGGGCACTGCCGTGGTGGCGTTGTGGGCAATGCGAGCGGTCCGTAGGAGCTGGCCTGGTGCGGGAAACATACGACTCGCACTCGCGGGTTTCGCCGCCATCTGGATGACAATGGGGTTGCTCGACATCGCGGCCAGCCGCTTCATGGGATTCGACGCCTGGCCGGGCGCGTTCCAGAGCGTTTCCTTCTGGGGCGGTCACTACTACCAGTTTCCGGTCTATGAGTTCTTGCTGTTTCCGTCTGCTTTCGTCGCGTCGGCCTTTCTTCTGCAGAGCGTCGACAAAAACGGATACACGGCCATCGAGCGAGGTGTCGATCGTGTCGAATGCCATCCAGCGGTTCGCACGGCGCTTCGGGTGCTGGCGTTCATCGCGTTTTGCAACGTACTGAATCTGGCCTACACGACCGCGATGGGTGTGCACGCGGTGTATGCCGATCCTTGGCCAGCAGATATGCCGAGTTGGCTTGCGAACACCCGTTAGCCGTACATTGCCGCCATCGTCACACTCCACAGTGGATAACAGATGACGCATTGCAAGCCGCCGCAGCGCTTCGCTGACGTCGAGTATCGTGTCGAAGACGATGTCGCTATCGTCACGATGAGCCATCCGCCCGTCAACGGTCTAGGACTGGGGATCCGTCGCGGACTCGTCGCTGCTTTTGAAGCGGCCCGGCGCGATGCGCGGGTTCGCGCGATCGTACTGAATGGCAGTGGGCGCGGTTTTTCCGCGGGAGGTGACATTCGCGAATTCGGCACTTCTGCAGCGACAGCTTCGCCAGCACTGTCGCTGCACGTTCATCCGATGATCGAGGCGAGCGAGAAGCCGGTTGTTGCCGCTATCCACGGGTTTGCAATTGGTGGTGGCCTGGAAACCGCGCTGGTGTGCCACTACCGTCTGGTCGCGGACAGTGCTCAGATCGGATTGCCGGAATGCAAGCTCGGTGTGATTCCATTGTCAGGTACGCAGCGCTTGCCGCGTGTGCTGGGCCTCGCACAGTCGATCGAATTCATTCTTGGTGCTCAGATCGTGCGCGCCAGAACGTTCCGGGGCACCGCGCTATTTGACCGGATCGTGGAGGGCGATGAGGAACACCTATTGCGCCTCGCGATAGAAATGGCACGAGAGAAGATAGGAAACACGTCGTTGCCCTTGATTCGCCGGCTGCCATTACCCCATTGCGATCCAGTTTCGGTTGTTGCCGAGGCGCGGTCACGCCTCACCTGTAGCGATGCAATAAAAAGCGAGTGTCTGAATGCCATCGCCGCCGCAGCCGAGTCGCCCGATTTCGACGCCGGACTGGCCGCGGCGCGTGCGATCTACGATCGGCTCGTTTCGTCAGATGAGGTGTCAAGGCAGCGAGATCGGTTTTTTGAATCGCGCCAGGACGGCCCCCCTCGATAAGCACCAGCTAATTTGCTGCTACGCGGAAAGCTGCTTGCGCAAGTCGCCTTTTCGCACCTTGCCCGAAGGCGTACGCGGCAGTTCTGCAACGATGCAAAGCTGCTCGGGCGTCTTTTGCTTCGCCACGCCCGCAGCGCCAAAGTGGGCCTGGACTGCGCTCAGGTCGAGCGAGGTGCGTTCGTGCAAGACAACGACCGCACATACTCTTTCGCCATATCGCGCGTCTGGCTGCGCCACGACGGCGACATCGCGCACGGCAGGGTGAGTGGCAAGCACTCGCTCTACTTCGAGCGACGATACGTTTTCTCCTCCGCGAATGACGATGTCCTTCTTTCGATCCGTGATGGTCAGGCAGCCGTTTTCGTCGAGACGGCCGATATCGCCGGTCCGGAACCAACCATCGTGCGTGAAGGCGGCTGCATTGAGCGCCGGATCGGTGTAGCCAACAAACAACTCCGGTCCCTTGATCAGAATCTCACCATCGTGTCCCGTAGGGAGGTCGCTGTCCAACTCGTCGACGATGCGCACTTGCGAGCCGGGCTGAATGCGGCCGTCCGTGCAGGCACGGATGTCAAAAGAAGAATCAGCCCAGCCGACGCTCACTGTCGAATGCTCGGTCAGACCGTACGCGCGGGTTCCCGCGAATCCGGCACGATCGGCCATGGCGACGTGCTCCGGCGTGACGCCCGTGCCGCCCAGACCGTAAGACACGAGGGACGCCAAACTGCGCCCGTCGCGGCGGGCGGCTTCGAGGAGTCCCTGGAGATGGAACGGTGTGCCACCCGAAAGGCGCACGCGATACTCCTCGACCAGTCGCGCGGCAAGCGAGGCGTCCCATCGGTCTATAAAGACCATCTCGGTGCCGGTTATGAACGGACGCAACAGGAAATTGAAGCCTGCAATATGACCAGCAGGGAACGGTGTCAGATACGGCCCTGACCCGTCGATAAACGGAATCTGCCACTCTGCGCCTACGGTGCGATGAGAGTGCTGCACGCCTTTTGGCGAGGCTGTCGTCCCCGACGTGTACAGCAGCAGGCAGATGTCTTCCGACGTTGGCGGGTCAACAGGACGCTGATCATGTGTTGTCGCGGCGAGTCGATGGAGCGCATCAAATGTGATGCCGTTCGGAGGCGCCCGATCGCCAACGACGATAACGCGCTCGAGGTCGGGCGTGGCCCCAAGCGCGGCGACACGCTCCAGGTAGTCGGTGCCGGACCAGAAATCGGGAACGCACAGAATGCGGGCGCGCGATTGTCGAAGGATGAAGCCGACTTCGGCGGGTCCGTAGATGTGGACGATTGGCACGAGCACCGCACCGATTTCGAGTGCAGCCAGATACAGAAGCGCAGTTTCGCGCTGAGTGGGAAGTTGTATCGCTATCACGTCGCCTCGACGCAGGCCAATGGCTCTCAGCGCCTTGCCTATCTCTTTTGCGTCGTTCAGCAGGGACTGGGTGGTGCAAGTGTAGGCACCGCTCCGGGTATGAAAATGGAGAGGCGTAGCGCCGTTCTTTCCGACGGCGTGCGCAATCAGGTCCGCCAGAGGCGTCTTGCTTGACCACGACGCAGCTTTCGAATCGCGCAGATTGGAACTCATGCTAGCAATGCTCGTAAGAGGCTCACCAGCGCGAGTGGCTGATCAAGCATCATGTGATGGCCTGTGCGTGGCATCGTGATGGGTCCCTTCGCGCCGGGAATCGCATCCACGATGCGGCGAGCGCGATCGGCACTGACCACGCTGCTGCACTCGGCGTGAACGTAGCTGACGGGAACCGTGATGCGGGTCAGCAGGTCTTCCTCGCCTTCGACCGGCTGGAGATCCCGCAGCTTTGGGTCGAAGCGCCATACCCAGCCGTTGGCGGTTTGACGAAGCGATGTCTGCGCGAGATGTTCGAGGAGCCACGGCTCGCAGTCCTGTTCCGGGATGAGTCGGAAGCGACTGACTGCAGTATGCCAGTCTGGATAGGGGCGGGGAGGCGGGCGTCGTTCCACTGCAGTCAAGGTTTCGCCCCGTAGCATGAAATACGAATCGAGCACGATTGCATGCGAAAGACGATCGGGAAAGGTCGCGCACGCCTGAAGGAGACGCGATCCGCCGAAACTGTGACCCACTGCGACACACGGTCCAGAGCCGATTGCATCCACGACGGCGACGAGGTCGCGCACAAAAATGTCGGCGCTGTATTCCCGCCTATAAGCGCTGTCGCCCATGCCGCTGAAATCCAGAGCGAAGACGCGAAAGCGATCGGTGAAGAATGGTGCAATGAAGTCCCACCAGTGCGTGTGCCCGAGAAAACCGTGCGCGAAGACAAGTGGTGGCTTACCTGTGTCTCCGGCGTTCCATGAGACATAATGCACAGTAACCCCGCTGCCTTCGGTGAAGTGAGATCGACGCGGCTGGGTCATGGCGTGATCGAACCATGAGGGGACACGGTCATTCATTACGGATTTTCCATTACCTGAGGCTTGCACACGCCGGTTCACTGACAGCACGGAACAAATTGACACACGAGCGGCTCTTCGATGTGCAGATATCGATTGCTTCGCAACGCCTGCTATGCGACTGGGATGTGCTGTCGATTCGCATCGATCCAGTCCACCATCGGGGTGAGCTGGACACCGTGTTCGGAAAGCGCATCGATATCGACGCGATACCCGACCGCGTTGATCCATTCCTGTGCATTCACCCATCCGGGTGCGAGACCCTTTGCCCTGGCTTCATCCGGTGAGACGTGCGAAACGCGGATCTGTGCGCTCAGAACGAGACCGAGGCGCTGAGCAACTTCAGACATCGTGAGCTTTTCCGACGCCAGCGGCACGGTCTTACCGTGCCAGCGTTGCCGATCGTTTAGTGCGCTGGCTGCGAGTGCGCCCACGTCGTCGGCGGCGATCCAGTCGAGTCGTGCGTCGGGTAGCATTGCGCTGAGTAGCAGGCCTTCGCGCAGGTGCGGAAACATCGCGGCAGCTTTCGGTTCAGCGAGATTGTCCATCATGAAAGCCGGTTGCAAGACCGTCCACGATTCGAAACCCGCTGAGCGGACGGCCTCTTCGATGTCCCATTTGTCCGTCCAGTATTTTCGGTTCCAACGCTTCTCGCTCCAGCCGGGAAACGTCTCGTGATTGCCCGCCTGCGCCACCGAGGTATGAACGAACTGCGCGACGCCAGCGTTGCGCGCTGCGTTGATGAGCGCAAAACCCTGGCGGCGTTCGCTGTCGCTGCGATCAAAATCAGGAAGGAGAACGGAGAAGACGGAACCGACGCCCTCCACTGCTTTTTCGAGTGACTCGCGGTCGTCCAGATCTCCTGGCAACGCCTGCGCATTCATTTCGACGAGCGCCCGCGCAGCCGGCGAGTCTGGATTTCGCGTCAGGAAGCGCACCTTCCGCCCAGATGCAAGGAGGTGGCGAGCCGTGGCGCCGCCTTGCGCGCCCGTGGCGCCGATGACGAGTACCGCGCCGGATGAATCAATCATGACTTGTCCCGTGGTCGAACGATAGACGTAGGCCAGGCATCTCATGCCTGGGCGGCTTGCGCATGATGCCGCTAACCCGGTGACAGTCATTGCAGATGCGCAGCCTCGTGCTCAGCATCGAACGTTCTAATATTAGCACGATGTTCAGTAAATGCGCGAGCGAAGCATGTCAGGGATCGATGCTTCAGACCGCAAAGCCAGAGAGCATGGGGAATTGAACGAGGCGCAAAGACGAAGCTTCGTGTTTGCGCCTGATACGACGCTCAGTGCTGCGGCCGCAGCGTTTGAACGAGGCCACCTTCATGCGCAACGATCACTTCTGAGCCCGGCTGGTAAACGTCGGCAATTTCGTCTCCGCGCAGGCGGTTGCCCTGGAAACCGCGCAGATAACTCGTCTGGTCGAGTCGCAACACATGTTCGCCATGCGCGTCGCGCACGACGATCTGGTCCGATGCGATCGACGTCAGCGTGCCCACATAGGGCAGCCGCGGCTCGAACGGGAAGCTTCCGCCGTGCGGCAGGATGCGCGTGTCGAGTGAAAGACGAAAACGGTCCGAATGATTGCTGAGACCTGAATGCGGCGTGCGTCGGCTCATCAACAGGACATCGCCCAAACGGTAGTTCGTGCGGCGCCATGCGTCTTCGGGCACGCTCGCGAGATCGATGGGGATGATTTTGTCGCCGTCTTTCCTGTGCAGGCACGGAAGCTTGTGCAATCCTTCCGCTACGGCCAGTCCGCCGACTTGCGCATCGATATCGCTGAGCGGAATCCAGCAGATGATGAAATCCAGGCGGTCGCTGTAGATGGCATCTTCATGAATAAAGTCGAAGCGCGTGCGGCTTTTGTCGATCGCGGGCGGCGACGTGCGGTATTCGGTGAATGGCACCCAGTAAAGCGGTACGCCGAAGAGCCGCTGAAAGAACGCACGAACTGCTGGGTCTTCCATCACGGTGCGTGCGGCACGCTGCTCATTCATCGCCTTCACGGGAAAGAAGCTGAAATTTTCGCGATCCTTGCCAGTCCATCGCACGTCTCGATCGTTACGGTCCACGAAGCCGTGGCTATCGAGGTGGTCAACTAGCAGAGCGCGCATGCGCTCCAGCGGCTCGTGGTCCAGAACGTCGCGAAAAAACAGGTAGCCGTCTTCGTTCCATCTTTTTTGCAGCGCGGCATGGTCGCCGAGCAGGTCGTTAGAAACGTTGAACTCGCGCATCGCCGGCACCAGATCCACGGTTGGTGTGCTCATAGATTGTCTCCTTTTGTCGCAGGGGTGCTCTGATGCCGGCTCACAGCAGTCCGCGTTCTTCCGAAGTGCGGGTGGTGGTGTCGATGCCCAGTTCCCGAAGCGTCTCGAGAACGGCCGTGGTAGCGGAGGCGACAGCCGGGAAGCCTGCATATGGAAGCGCTTGAATGAGCACGCCTTCGAGCTCGCGCGCGCTCAGACCGTTGCGCACGGCAATGCGGACGTGGTTTTTCAGTTCGAGCGTCTGCCGGCTGGCGATGAGGATGCCCAGTGTGACGAGGCTGCGCTGCTTGCGCTCGAGTTTGTCGTCGCCCCATACGTCGGCGAACGCGTAGTTGATGGCAAGGCGGGAAATATCGGATCCGAAGCCGGTGGACTCACTTGCGGCACGCAAGCCGGCTGCCTTGTCTTCACCCATGATTTCGCCGAATACCTTTAAACCATAGGCAAGCTTTTCTTCGAGGCTCTTCACTTGTGTCTCCTGTTTAACCGCGGCGGCGCGGCTATTGATAGCGGATGCGATTCCGCGTTCCCCGCCGTTCTTGTCGCCGGCGATACCGACGATGATGCGTGCTAAGATCGCTGCGAAAGAGGATCAAAATCTGCATATTGGGGGATCGAAATTCGCAAGCCTACCGCCCCGACTGAGCCAGTCAAAGACGTTGCCGCGCTCGTGCTGCCAGGCAGTTATCTGTCGAGCGTGGGCGCGCTGGTAGACGGATTCGCGCTGATTGAACGTCACATATTCACCCAATTCGCACCCCCGTACCGGCACACGATGAAGACGCAGGTACGCCTTCTGGGCGCCAACGGAAACAGCCTGGAGTTCGCTGGCGCGCGAAGGATGGAGAGTGACGGGAACCTGCTGGGCGATACCGAGTACCGCATCGTTTATGTCCCGGCTTTTGCCGTGGCCAGCGAAGAAGCACTCGCTACGCTCCTCGACCACGCGGAGCCGGTGACGGAGTGGTTGCGCTGGCAGCGTGCACGCGGAGCAGTGTTGGCAGCGAGTGGCACCGGGGGAGCGCTGCTAGCACAGGCGGGGCTGCTCGACGGCGGCCCAGCCGCAGTCCCCCGGGTGCTCAGAAGCCTGTTCCGGTCGCGTTTTCCAAAGGTGCGCGTGGAAACTGGCTCCACGATCGCCGAGCACGACGGCGTGCACACTTGCAGCGTGCCAGCAAGCGAGTGGCAACTTGTGGCCCGCCTCGTCGATCGAGCGATATCGCCGCATACCGCTCAATGGCTCGCATCGACGACAGGGACGGACGGCGAACACGAGGAAGGTCGCCTGACGAGCGACGATCCTCTCGTGAGCAGCGCGCAATTCTGGCTTGCACAGCGTTTCGCTCAGGACTTCAAGATCAGCGAGCTGGCGGACGTCCTTGCCGTCAGTCATGCCACGTTGCTGCGGCGCTTTACACGGAGTCTGGGCATGACGCCGCGTGCCTATGTGAGCTCACTGCGCATCGAGTCTGCAAAGCGAATGCTGCGCAACACGCAGATATCCATCGAGCAGATCGCCGTCATGGTCGGCTATTCGGACGTGCGCGCTTTTCGCAACATCTTCCACAAGCACGTTTCGATGAGTCCTTCCGCGCATCGGCGGCGTGGCACGGATCGCGAATGAAGGCCGCCAAGGGTCAGGCCGAATATTTGTCGAGTTCGGCTTTGCCAATACCGGTCGACCGAAAACATTCGAGCAGGTAGTCCACGAACACCCTGACTTTCGCGGGCAGATACTGGCGGTGGGGATAGTGCACGTAAATGCGTGGCCCCACACCCTCCGCCTCATCTCCGCGCACCCTGTAGTCGGGAAGGACGACCTTGAGTGCTCCGGAATGCAGATGCGGTAGCACCACAGGCACCGAGGACGGCGTGATGCCCGCGCCGCTGATCGCAGCGATCAGGTTGGTATCCGGCTGTCCCGCCACGGTGAGGCGGCCGCGAGGATGATGGATGAACGTCTTTTCCCTGCGCGCGGCTCCTTTTCGCGTATTGCCGGGCACGCGTTCGAGATGAAGCGCTGCGAGTCCAAAAGGCATCCGGATGCCGACGAATTCATGTTCGGCCAGTTCATCCGGCGATTGCGGCACGCCCTTGCGTTCGAGGTAATCCCGGCTCGCGACCAGTACGATAGGGTAGTCACACAGTGGACGGGAGACATGGTTGGTCCCGCGTCCCCGCGCATGCTGAATGCTGACGTCGATACCGTCATTGACCAGGCTCGGCGCAATTTCGTCGTAGCTGATGTCGATTTCGACAAGAGGGTAGCGTTGCAGAAACGCTGCGAGCACCGGACTCAGGCAATGCCTGCCGAACGTGGGCGTCACTGAAACCTTGATCAAACCTTCCGGATGCTCGGGACTGCGTCGCACATCCGCGACGGCTTCGTCCAGTTGACTCAACAAGGGCGCCACGCGTTGAAAGAACTGCCGCCCTTCGCTCGTGAGGCTGAGCTTGCGCGTGGTCCGGTTGAAGAGGCGCACGCCCAGTTCACGCTCCAGCGCAGCAATGCTCTTGCTCACGGCAGGCGGTGTGACCTGGAGCCGGCTTGCCGCCGCGATGAAGCTGCCGCAACGGACGGCCTCAACGAAAGGCTGCAGGTTTCGGATTTCGGGCATCGTCAATTCCCCCCGCTGGCGAGACACGTCCTAGGCGATCATGAACCAGCGTCGTTGCATGCACGATGCAGACTCGATTGCTTTGCTAAAGCTCATCTAGCACCCAAACTTTACCCGCGAGTTCCGCTCAGCAGCAGGTTGCGTTCGTCGCGAGAAAGCGTGAAAACACCGAGCATCTCGGCGAGTCGCTCGGTCTGCTGCTTCATGCTGTCGGCTGCGGCCGTGTGTTGCTGAACGAGCGTTGAGTTCACCTGCGTCATGCGGTCCAACTGTTCTACCGCAACGCTTACCTGACTGACTCCGGCTGACTGTTCTCGCGATGCCTCGGCGATCTGGCTAACCAGATCGGTTACGCCACGAACTTGTGCAACGATGTCGGCAATCGTCTTGCCTGCCGAATCCACCAGCTTCGATCCGCCATCGACCGTTTCGACGCTTTGCGTAATCAGGGCCTTGATTTCCTTTGCGGCTTGCGCGCTGCGTTGAGCGAGATTGCGGACCTCACCGGCTACCACGGCGAACCCACGTCCCTCTTCGCCGGCTCGCGCGGCTTCGACCGCGGCGTTCAGGGCCAGAATGTTGGTCTGGAAAGCAATGGCGTCGATGACAGAGATAATGTCGGAAATCTTGCTGCTCGATTGCGTGATTTTCTCCATCGTCGAGATGACCTGATCGACCACTCGACCCCCATCTTCCGCCGCCTGGCTCGCGCGGGCTGCCAAACTACTCGCCTGTCTGGCCGCGTCTGCATTGTTGCCAACCGTCGAGTTGATCTGCTCCATCGAAGCAGCCGTCTCTTCGAGACTGCTGGCCTGCGTTTCCGTTCGTCCGGAAAGCTCGAATGTGCCCGAGGCAATATCGTTCGTCGCCTGTTGCATGGCCTTTACGCCATTGCGGACGTCGAGGACGGTGGCACGCATGTTGATACTCACCTGATTCAGGGTCCGGAGCACGTCACCAATTTCATCGCTTCGAACGCTGTGGCACGAGGCGCTCAGATCGCCTGCGGCAATCTTCATCGCTGTTCGCGCAGCTTCCTGCAACGGGGCGGCGATGATGCGAGACAGGAACACTCCTGCCGCGGAAGTCAGCAGAATCTGGGCGACGAATTCGCCCCAGAACGAGAACGAGGAAAGGCCGTCGCTGCAACTCGCCAGTCCCAGTATGTCCACCAAGGTGAGCGCGAAGAGGGCGCCCCAGATGTAGCGCTTGAGACCGAACGAGCGAATCCGGATGGCGGCCTTGCCAAAGAGGCCACTCCGGATGATGCGCCCTTGTTCCCAACCGAGCCTTCCGTCACGGTCAGAGCGCAAGCGTCGATAAAGTGCTTCGGTCTGCTCGATCTCCCCATGAACCGGCTTGCTGAGAACCATCAGAGAGCCGATGTATTGGCCGTGCGAAACGAGTGGCGCCATGTTCAGCCGGCACCACACGAGTGCGCCACGCTTGCAAGCGAGCTTGATAAGGCCGCTCCAGGGCTTACCCTGCTTCACTGCCGCTCCGAGGTCGGCCAGTACCGGTTGGGGAACGTCGCGTATGCGGTTCGCTCCCTGCATTGCCTGGAGCTCCTTCAACGAATATCCCGTCACGCGTTGATAAACCGGGTTCGAATAGACCACCTGAGATTGCGCGCCCACGCAGCAGACCATCAGCTCATGGTCGCCCAGTTCATATTCGCGATTGGTATTGTTCTCTTGCCCCATATCTGTTCCAGCTCACCCGAGCGCCTCGATTTTTATTCGTATTGTAGAACGACATTCTAAAATGTATGTCGTACGCTGCTTGACGTCAAGCCGGGGTGCACCCGATATGACGTTGGGCCCACCACGCGTTCACCAAGCCGCGTTCAACAATGTGACCAGGGTTCGTCCGTAGTGCACCGCAACGGGACAAAGGCGATATGCTGGCGGCACCTGATATCAAAGGCATATCACCTCATGGAATTGCGGCATCTCAGACACTTCGTTGCGGTTGCGGAGGCCCAGCACTTTGGCCGTGCGGCTGCGCGCCTGGGTATGGCGCAGCCGCCGCTCAGCCAGTCGATCATGCGACTGGAGGAGCAGCTTGGTATCAAGCTGCTCGAACGCACACCCCGAGGCGTTTCGCTCACAACCGCCGGAGCCGCGCTGCTCGCGGAAGCGAAGCCACTGATCGCGCAAGCGGAGCTGGCCGAGCGGCGCGTGCGGCAAGCCGCCGACGAACTGGCGAGCTTGAGCGTAGCGTTCGTGCCGATGTGTGCGCTGCGAATCATGCCGCTAGCGATTCAGGGTCTTCGCAAGCAATGGCCGGGCGTTGATGTCCGGTTGATCGAGCGCGGCAGTGCTTTGACCGTCGCCAGCGTGAAAAACGGCAGCATTGACCTGGGCGTGGTCGTCACCGGCTCCGCGGACGTCTCGGGTTTGGAAAGCGTAGTCATCGAGCGTCTGCGGGTGGTGGCCGCGGTTCCGGCGACGTGGCCCGTGGCGATGCAGCGCTCGATCCGCATCGCGGAGCTCGCGCAATATCCGCTCATCATGTTCCCTCAGCAGATGTCGCAGCCGCTCTTCGCCGCGTTCGAGGCAGCGCGCCGCGAGGCGGGGCTGTCGCCGCGGGTGACCCAGCAAGCCCGCCATCCTTATACGATGCTCAACCTCGTGGCTCATGGACTGGGTGTCGGTCTGATGCTGGACTCGGCGCGATACTTGCCCGTGGAGGGTGTCGTCTACATCGACATTGAGGATGTTCCGCCTTCAGACGAAACCGAAGTGTCGCTGGTGTGGGCGGATAGACCTCACAAGCCGTACCACCGTTCGATGCTCGACATCATTCGCGATATCGCGTCGCCGACCGCTACGTGATACGCGCAGTCGCGCCGTTCAACCGTTTCCTTCACGTTGCTCCTTCCGTCACTCGCATCCTCGTTTATCTTGACACCATGAAGTGATGCGTTTATTTTTCCGAATGGCGTTCATAAAATAACCCGCTCGCGTGGCGAGCCAAAGGAGGAGCAGTGAGCACGAATGTGGCGAGTCTATTCAATCTCGATCAGAAAGTGGCGGTGGTGACAGGGGCAGGCTCAGGCATCGGTCGTGAGACGGCTCTGCTGCTGGCGTCGGCCGGCGCGGCGGTGGTCGCGGCCGATCTGAACGAGGAAGCGGCGCAGCAGACGGTCAAACAAATCGAAAGTGCGTCCGGCAAGGCTATCGCGGTGAAAGTGGACATCGGCAATGAATCGTCGATTCTTGCGATGTACGAAACCGTAGAGGCGAAGCTTGGGCGCCTCGACATTCTAGTCAACAACGCGGGTATCTATCCGAAGACGCAATTCGTTGAGACGTCGGCCGAGAAGTGGGATAAGGTGCTCGGCGTCAACCTGCGCGGCACCTTCCTCTGCATGCGTGAAGCGATCAAGCGAATGCAAGGTGCCAAAAACGGCGGCTCCATCATCAACATCTCGTCGGTGGCTTCGCTGCAACCGGTGATTTTCGACAACGGCGACTACGGCGCATCGAAGGCGGGTGTCAACAACCTCACCAAGGTGGCGGCTCTCGAATTCGCAGCCGACCGAATTCGCGTGAACGCAGTGCTGCCCGGTGGCGTGGCAACCGAAGGCGCGGCTGCATCGACGAAGGTTCATCAGGCCCACGGGCCGATTACGCAGCCTGGCCGCATGCCGCTCGGCCGCATCGGCGTCGCCTCCGATATCGCGAGGGCAGTGCTGTTCTTCGCGTCGCCGGCATCGGACTATGTCACCGGTCAGCTTCTCGCTGTCGACGGTGGCTTCCAGGTCTCCTGATTGCCCGTCTGCGTCTCATTGCCGAGTCGCCAAGCTGCATCGAGAACGCAGCTTGGCGCCGCAGTCCGCTTTCCTCGATTGATTGCCGATCCGTTGCACACATGTCCATGTGTGTAACGGGCGCTCGCGCATACGCTCCCGTCGATGCCTTGACGGCTAGTGAAAACACCGACGCCATTAATTGAACGACTTGTTGCATAACCGTTTTCCGTGACCTACGATGTCCATCTAGAGGCGCCGTGCAAGCGCCCGAGAGGCATAAGCCTGATCGGAGACATGCGATGTACTTTCTCGACAGCGATTTACGTGGTCCTCTTGCGGACTATACGTTCGGCCATCGCCTCCAGCGCGCTGAAAAGGGTCGTCCCTCGCCGGACGAATCGGCTCGCGCAAAACAACCGAATTGGGCGGCGCGCGTGCTGGGTGCGATGGCGCCTCTTACTCGCGGCAAGCTGCGCACGGAGGGCCGGGCACGATGAAAACGCTGACTCGCGAGAGCGCTCGGGAAGCGCGCAGAGTTTGGCTCCCGCTCATTCTCCTGTCGATTTCGGCAGCGGTGGTCTGGCTGCTGCAAGGTGACCTGCGCATGGAAGAGCTAGGCCGGTCGGCGCTCTTCGACGTCGTGATGATGTTTGCCGTGCTTGGGGTGACGGCATTTGCGGGCATGATCGGATGTGCGATTGCGAGCCGTGCGCGAGCGCAAGAAACCGATTTGTCGACAGGCGAAGGCTATTGCTTTGTTGGCGCGGTGATCGGTGCGGTCGTCTTTTTTGTCGCCATGACTATCTAACGGTATAAACCATGAATGAAGCGTTGAACGTACGCGTCGAGGCGCTGTTGGACAAGCAGGCCATACTCGAATGCGTGCACCGGTATTGCCGCGGGGTCGACCGCATGGACCGTGAGTTGACGCTATCGGCATACCATCCGGACGCGATCGACGACCACGGCGCATTCGTCGGGAACGCAGAGGAATTCGTTGACTGGGCCTTTGCGTACCACACCGAGCATCAGTTGTCGCATCACCACATGGTGTTCAATCACAGCGTCGAACTGCGGGGCGACGAGGCGCACGGGGAAACGTACTGGCTTTTCTTCGGAGAAAATCGCGTCAAGCCGGACACACTAGCGGTGGGGCGCTATATCGACCGCTTCGAGAAGCGTGATGGCGTATGGGCGATTGCCGCTCGTGTCTGCATCTCCGAAGCGATCAACGAACTGACACCTGCGGACGTACCTGCTGCATGGCGAGAAATCCTGATGGGCAATGGTGTTAGCGCAAGAAATCGTGAAGACGTCTCTTACGAACGGCCTCTAACGACGCGCCAACCCAGCGAGGTTTAAAGCCGTATTCAAGCCTTTAACGGCGCTTGCCGCGGATACGACAATCGATGTGCCATGCAAGCCAAGGTCGGCAGGAAGCCAACCTTGGCTTTCAGCTATTGGGTAAGGGCGTAATCGTGCTGTGACCCACAATCGAGAGAAACTCGCGGCGCGTGGAAGGATCGTC
Organism: Burkholderia sp. H160; assembly: GCA_000173575.1. Classification (GTDB taxonomy): domain Bacteria; phylum Pseudomonadota; class Gammaproteobacteria; order Burkholderiales; family Burkholderiaceae; genus Paraburkholderia. The sequence continues at coordinate 37,486 of ABYL01000005.1, forward strand.
ACGGAATGCGCCCAGCATTCGACTCGTCACCAGCGACGCGCCGGGCTTATGCACGCCTCGCGTACTCATGCACTGATGCGCGGCTTCGAGAATGACAGCAACCCCCTTGGGCTGCAGCACGGTGTTCAGTGCATCGGCGATCTGGACGGTCATCTTCTCCTGAATCTGCAGACGCTTGGCGTAGACATCGACGAGGCGCGCGAGCTTGGAGATGCCGACCACCCGATGCTCAGGCAAGTAGGCGACGTGTGCACGTCCGATGATGGGCACCATATGGTGTTCGCAGTAGCTTTCGAAGCGGATGTCCTTTAGCACCACCATCTCGTCGTAGCCATCCACCTCGGAAAACGTGGTTGCGAGAATCTGCATCGGATCGGATTCGTAGCCCGAGAAGAATTCGCGGTACGCGCGCGCGACGCGTGCCGGTGTTTGAATGAGACCTTCCCTTTCGGGGTTGTCGCCTGCCCATCGGATGAGCGTACGCACGGCTTCTTCCGCCTGATCCCGCGTTGGGCGAACCGACGCTTCCGCAGCGCCAATCCCGTTGTCCCGCTTGTTCATCAACTCTCCTGATCGTTCATGCCTCGTGCAATCTCATCGGCTTCCGCGAGTTCGGCACATGAGTATCGGTATCGGAGAAAGTGTATATAATTGCACAGTGTTCGTAAATATAAACGAGTGGCGCATTTCACCTGCGACGCTCGATGGCTGCACGTTGAAGAATCAGGTCGCACTTACACAGGAATCCGCACATGAAAACGCGCGTTACAGAGTTGCTTGGGATTCGATACCCCATTGTTCAAGGGGGCATGATGTGGGTAGGCCGCGCAGAACTGGCCGCTGCTGTTTCAAACGCCGGTGCGCTTGGCACCATTACCGCTCTCACGCAGCCCACACCAGAGGCGCTGAGCAACGAGATCGTTCGCGTTCGCTCGATGACGGATCAGCCATTCGCAGTGAACCTGACCATTCTGCCGACGATCAAGCCGGTGCCGTACGACGAGTACGTGCAAGCGATCGTGGAGAACGGTGTGAAGATCGTCGAGACAGCGGGACGCAATCCGGAGCCATATATGCCTGCATTCAAGGGTGCGGGCATCAAGGTGATCCACAAGTGCACGTCGGTGCGTCACGCGCTGAAAGCCGAGGCGTTGGGGTGCGACGTCGTGAGCGTGGACGGCTTCGAATGCGCCGGACATCCGGGCGAAGACGACGTGCCCAATCTGATCTTGTTGCCGGCCGCGGCCGCGAAACTGCGCATTCCGATGCTTGCCTCAGGTGGCATTGCGGACGCGCGCGGCATGGTCGCCGCGCTCGCGCTCGGCGCGGATGGCATCAATATGGGTACGCGTTTCATGGCAACGCGGGAGGCGCCGATTCACGAGAACGTCAAGCGCAGGCTCGTAGAGCATGATGAGCGCAATACGGCGTTGATCTTCCGCACGCTGAAGAACACGTCACGTATCTTCAGGAATTCGGTAGCGGAGCAGGTGTTGGAACTCGAGCATAAAGAGGGCGCGACGTTTGCGGATCTCAAGCCGCTTGTGAGCGGCGAGCGCGGCAAGCGCATGTACGAGACGGGCGACACCGAAGACGGAACGTTCCCGGCTGGCCTCGCAATCGGGCTTATCGAGGATATTCCCACCTGCGCGGAACTCGTGAGTCGGATGGTCGTTGAGGCGCGCGCACTCATTCATGGCCGGCTGGCCGCGCTCGTGGAAGAGAGCTAAGTTCGAAACAGGACGCCAGTCGGATATGGCTGCCTGCGCCTGGGATTCAGCGGGCGTGGACAGCCGATGCATGCATGACGAGCGCAATCAGGCGCGCGAGGTCGGATGACGTTGTTCGTCGAGTCGTTCGAGGTGAGCCAGTAGCGACCGGGATGCGGCTGGCCAGAGTCTTTCGGGAACATCGGTGTAAGCAAGGCGCAGCCAGTCGTCGATCGAACCGGTCGGCTGTGCTTTCACCGCGTCGGCGATTTTTGCTTCCCGGGCGAGACGGTGTGCCTTGAGGCGGGCGATCTGGTCACGTGCGCTGTCGAGCACGTACCCATGTGCGGGCAGAATATATTCGATCTCACGTTCGGTGCAGATCGCGTTCAACCGGTCCAGTGACGTAAGGTACTCCGTCATGTTGCCGTCCGGAGGATCGATGATGGTCGTACTGCCATTCAGAATGTGATCGCCACTGAATAGCAGCCCGTCCTCCAGAAGGACCAGACACACGTGGTTGCTTGCGTGCCCCGGTGTCGAGACCACGAGCAATCGATGCGTCTCTCCATCATGCGCAAGCGTGAGCAACTCGCCGTCGAGCAATTCACGGTCGGGGACAAAGTGATTGCTTGCTTTGGCGGCTGGTCCGGACGGCATGCCGAGAATTGGCGGCTTGTGCGAGCACATGGACTGCAGTGGCCTCGCCCCGGGCGCATGATCCACGTGAGAGTGCGTGCAGACGATCATTCGAATGTCGCCGCCCGTTGCTGCGAAGATGCGTTGAAGATGCGCCTGGTCGCCTGGTCCCGGATCGACTACGATGAAGCCGGTCGCCGCCGTGCCGACGATGTAGCTATTCGTGCCTGGACCCGTCATCAGGCCGTCGTTCGTGGCAGTCAACCGCATCACGTTTCTCAGAAGCGGGGTGGCTTCGGTCGATCGCCAATCCAGAGAGTGGAGCACCTGGCCGTCGGGACACACGAGGCGGAGTTCCCCGTATGGGAAGTCACCTTCCATGCAGCGCACGACACTGTCTGCCCTGATCCCACCACGCGGACAACTGCTCCAGAGCGACCTTTCAGACGTACATGCCGCGAGCAGTGTATCAACCGACTCGAACGAGCGAAGGCGTTCAAGCGTGCGCACGGTCGGGAAGATCATTGTGAAGTCGCCGGCGGCATGGCGCGCTAGCGCCTCGTCGGGACGGACCCACACGGGTTCGAACTGCTCGGCGCCGTCCGCGACAGCGATTTGACCGACGGGCATGCGCGCCACGAAGAACTGCACGTCAAAGCGCCGCGGCAGATCACGGTCGGTGATCCAGTGCGCAAACGGATAAACGCAATCCGCCGCGAGTGTAAGGCCATGCTGCGAGCAATGGTCCTCGATCGCTGTTGCCCGGTCGAGCCTCGCAATGTTGTCGCCGTCGACGAAACCGCCGTCGTGTCGCCATGCTAGTAGCACGCCGAGCTCTTCGAATGTTTCTCGAATGGCGGCCGCGGCCTGAACCGCTTGAGTGTCGTCTTGTGTGACGCGCCGTCGTACGCTGCCGGCGATTCGTGCATCGGAGGAGTCGATCGCACCGCCGGGAAAGACGAACGCGCCCGGCGCGAAGCTCGCTTGCGCCGAACGTCTCGTCATCAGCACTTCAATGGTGGGCGAACCTTCGTATTGCGCGTCGCGCAGCAAGAGCATCGTCGCAGCGGGGCGTGGTGCCACCGGCTGTCGTTGCGGGTGGAGCAGTTGTTCGGGACGTACCACGTCTCTGCCTCTCGTTGAATGGATAACGCTGCGGGAAGTCCTAAATGCGCTCGAAGATCGCCGCAATGCCTTGGCCTCCGCCGATGCACATCGTCACGAGCGCATAGCGCCCGCCGCAACGATGCAACTCGTGAATGGCTTTGACCGCAATGACGGCGCCGGTTGCGCCAATCGGATGGCCTAGCGAGATGCCCGATCCGTTTGGGTTGACCCTGGCGCTGTCGAATTCCAACTCCTTCGCCACCGCGCAAGCTTGCGCGGCGAAAGCCTCGTTCGCTTCGATCACATCGAGATCTGCGACGGTCAATCCCGCGCGCTGCAGCGCCTTCCGTGTTGCAGGCACCGGGCCAATGCCCATGTATTGCGGGTCGACGCCCGCGTGAGCCCAGGAAACGAGTCGTGCAAGCGGACGAAGGCCGCGTTGTTCGGCAGTGCGGCGGCCCATTAGCAGGACTGCTGCGGCGCCGTCGTTGAGACCGGACGCATTGCCGGCCGTGACCGTACCATCTTTCTGGAACGCCGGGCGCAATTTGGCGAGATCGGCGATGGTCGTGCCTGACCGCACATGTTCATCGGTATCGAAAACAATCTCGCCCTTTTTCGCACGCAGTGCTACGGGCACGATCTGCTCGCGGAAGTTGCCGTCATGAATAGCTTGCGCAGCGCGCCGGTGCGATTCGACTGCGAGCAGGTCCTGGTCGTCGCGCGAAATGCCGTACTTCTTCGCGACGTTCTCTGCGGTTACGCCCATATGACAGGCGCTGAACGGATCAGTCAACGCGCCGACCATCATGTCGATCAGGCGGATGTCGCCCATGCGCGAACCCCAACGCGCACCTGTCGCAACGTATGCTGCGCGCGACATGCTTTCTGCCCCAGCGCCGATCGCAATTTCCGTGTCACCGTGCGCGATGGCATGTGCGGCAGAGATAATTGCCTGGAGGCCGGAGCCGCACAGCCTGTTGAGCGTCAGCGCCGGTGCGTCGGCGCTGACGCCGCCTTCCATGGCGGCGACTCGCGCAAGATACATGTCGCGAGGCTCGGTATGGATCACGTTGCCGAACACCACGTGACCGACATCCTCACCTGGTAGATTCGTACGCTCGAGCAGCGCGCGAACGACTGTCGCGCCTAACGTCGTAGGCGGAACGCTCGATAGCGCGCCACCGAAATCTCCAATAGCGGTGCGAACGGCAGCGGTGACGACAACCTCATCCGACATGATGGCTCCTTGATTCCGATATCGGTTACGATCCGGTGTCATGTTTAACAATGTGAATCGTGTTCACAAAGTAGCCCATTTTCTGTTTGATGTCCACGTTATTGTGCGGTGCGCAAGGATGTGATCGCGCCACGCATCCCGCGCGGCATTCGCGCCAGATCGCGCGTTTGGTATCAGCCTTTCTTGTGGGTGACAACGGATAGACGCGGGTTCGATTTCACGTTATGCTGGTTCAACATGATGATCACCGTTCAATTATTGGTTGATCTTGGTCTGCGAGATTTCCGGGTCCCGGAAGTCGATGCGAGCGCTCGCGGGACATGACTTGCCAGATAACAACAGGACGACTCAGATGGATGCAGGTACGGCTTCGCACGATGCCCTGATGGATGTGCCGTTTCGCCCGATTCGCCTTGGCAGCATGGATGCCATCGTTGAGCGAAGGCTGGATGGGAGCGTGGTGTATGAACTGAAGGAACCGCTCGAACCGTATCCCGTCCGCTTGACGGAGCGGCTCGAACACTGGGCGAGCGTCACGCCCGAGCGCGCGATGCTTGCGCGGCGCACGCCGGACGGCAAGTCATGGGAGTCTCTGACCTATCGGCAGGCGTTCGACGGTGCGCGTGCGCTAGGGCAGGCTTTGCTCGATCGAGGTTTGTCCCCGTCTCGTCCGTTGATGATTCTTTCGGATCGAAGCTTCGAACACGCGCTCTTTGCGCTCGCCGCATTGCACGTCGGGGTTCCCTATATTCCGGTGACGCCTGCGTATTCGCTCTTATCGCAGGACTTTTCGAAGCTCAAGCAACTCGCGGCCGTGTGCACGCCTGGTCTTGTCTTCGCGGATGACGGCGCGCAATATGGCCGTGCATTGCGCGAGGTGTTCGGCGACGTGGAATGCGTCGTCGTCGGTCCGTTGCCGGAGGGGCGTGCCGGATCGTGTGTCGCGGACTGGCTGAAGACGCCGGTTACGGCCGACGTCGAGAAGGCGTTCAAGGCAGTCGGCCCGGATACGGTGGGCAAGATCATGTTTACTTCGGGAACGACTGGCGCACCGAAAGGCGTCATCTACCCGCAGCGCATGTTGTGCAGCAATCGACAGCAAGTCGCCCAGGTGTTCGCATTTCTTCAGGACGGGCCACCGGATCTTGTCGACTGGCTGCCGTGGCATCACACCTTTGGCGGTACGCATAACTTCGGCATGGTGCTGTACGGCGGAGGGACTTACTACCTGGACCCAGGCAAGCCAACGCCAGAGGAAATTGGCCCGACGGTGCAGGCATTGCGCGAAGTCGCACCGGTCGTCTACCTCAATACGCCCCAAGGGCTTGCCTCGCTCATTCCGCATCTTCAGGCGGACCAGGAGCTGCGCAAAAAATTCTTCAGCAAGCTCGCGCTCATCTACTACGGCGGCGCAAGCCTGCCGCAGTACATCTGGGCTCAACTCGATGAGCTCGCTGTGCGTACCATCGGCCAGCGTGTTCTTATCATGTCGGGCATCGGCGGCACCGAAGCGGGACCCACGCCGATGTCGGCAGCTTGGGATCCACGACGCGAGGCGATTGCGGGGTTGCCCGTGCCCGGTGTCAAAGTGAAGGTGGCGCCGGTCGGCGCGAAGCTTGAAATCCGGTTTCTCGGCGACTGTGTTACGCCCGGCTACTGGAAAGATCCTGAGCGCACCGCCGCCTCGTTCGACGAAGAGGGCTATTTCCGCTCAGGTGACGCAGCAACCTTCATCGACCCGCAGCGTCTCGAACTCGGACTGCGCTTCGACGGACGTATTGCGGAAAATTTCAAGCTGTCCTCGGGCACATGGGTCAACGTCGCCGAGTTGCGACTATATGCACTGAACGTGTTTGGCCCGTATGCGCGCGACATCGTGATTGCGGGGCACGACCGCGAATACCTGAGCGCGCTCGTCTTCCCTGACATCGAAGCGTGCCGTGCGCTTTGCGACGACCTTCACGATCCGATGCCGGGCGTCGACCAGATCATCAACAGCCGCGGCGTGCGCGCCTTCTTCCAGGAGGGACTCGACAAACTCGCCGCGCGTCCTGGCGGCAGCTCTGCCCGCATTGCGCGCATCGTCCTCGAAAGCGAGCAGCCGACGCTCGATAACGGCGAATTGAGCGCAAAGAGCGCAATCAGCCAGCGCAATGTGCTCGAGCGGCGGCGCGGTGTCGTGGACGAGCTTTATCGCGTGCCGCCCACGCCACGCACACTGGTCGGCAACCCTGCGGCAGCAGCGGATGCAGATCGAGTTCAACGTACTGAAAACGCTGGAAGCTAAACAATGGATTTTCGCGTAGACCCCGCGGACATCGCGTTCCGTGAAGAAGTTCGGGCGTACCTCAAGGAGCATCTGCCGGCGGAGCTGGCCTTTCGCGGGCAGCAGGGCTTTCTCGCAGGCGACGACGATTCGCAGCGCTGGACTCGCATCCTCTACGAGACGCGCGGCTGGTCAGTGCCGCATTGGCCGGTTGCTGACGGCGGCACGGGCTGGACCGCGATGCAGCGCTACATCTTCGAGGAAGAGTGCTATCTGGCAGGCGCGCCGATACAGAATCAGGCGGGTGTGTCGCTCGTCGGACCCGTGATCTGCGAGTTCGGAAACGAAGAACAGAAGCGGCGCTTTCTTCCCCCTATTCAGCGTGGTGAAGTGTTCTGGGTGCAGGGTTTTTCGGAGCCGGGCTCCGGTTCCGATCTTGCATCGCTACGTACGACGGCGGTTCGCGATGGAGACCATTACATAGTTAACGGTCAGAAGATCTGGACCAGCTTCGGCGCCTACGGCCAATGGAATTTCGTGCTGGTCCGCACGGATAGCGAAGCGAAGCCGCAAAAGGGCATTTCCTTTCTGCTGCTCGACATGTCGTCGCCGGGCGTTACCGTGCGGCCGATCGCGTCGCTCGATGGCTGCCATCACCTGGCGGAAGTCTTTTACGACAACGTACGTGTGCCCGCCGAAAATCTTATCGGCGAGATCAACAAGGGGTGGGGATACACCAAGTTTCTGCTCTTCAACGAGCGGGCGTTTCTTGGTGCTGAAGCGCCTGCGCTCAAGCGCTATCTGCGCAAGATTCGGCACTACGCTTCGCGCGAACGCGTGGCCGGCAAGCCATTGATCCAGGATCCGACGTTTGCGGCACGTTTCGCGCAGCACGAGTTGGAGGTTCGCGCGATCGACATGGCGGTGCAGAAGATTCTGCACCAAGGGATCGACGAGCGCAGCGGCGGTATGGCGATCGGATCCATGCTCAAGGTGCGCGGATCGGAACTCCATCAGAAGCTCACCGAGATGCTGCTGGAGGTGATCGGTGATTACGGCGCCGTGTTCTATCCCGATCCGAATGAAGAGAGAGAGCTGCGCGAGGCGTCGCTCATCGGACCGGAATACGCGCCAGGCCTGGCGGCAGAGGTCTTCTATCGGCGGGCTTGCTCGATCTACGGCGGGACGGCCGAAATTCAGCGAAACATCATCGCCAAAGCGCTGTTCGACCTTTGAGGCCGTGTCGAGACACGAACAGTCTTCGATCCTGAGCCATGGGATCGCATCAATTGCCGGAAGAAAGAGGGTGCAGCATGGACTTTGAGTTGAGCGACGAACAGCGGATGTTGCAGGAAAGCGCGCAACGTTTCGTGCAAAAGAGCTATACGTTCGAACATCGTCGCAATCTTGCTTCGCAAGGGGGCGGATTTTCGCGCGAGACGTGGCGTACGTTCGGCGAAATGGGCTGGCTCGGTATCGCGGTGCCGGAAGAGTTTGGCGGCCTCGGCTTCTCGCCAGTCGAAAGCGCCATTGTTGCCGAGCAGATCGGCCGTGCGCTGGTGCTGGAGCCCTACGTGATGTGCGGTGTGTTTCCTGCGTCGCTCGTCACGCGTTGCGGGCGAGAAGGGCAGCGCGAGACGATACTTGGCGAGATCGTTTCGGGCGAGACTGTCTATGCAGTCGCGCAAAGTGAGCGCGAGGCACGGGGCCAGGTGCATTACGTGACGGCGACCGCGAAGAAGACGGACGACGGGGCGTGGCGGCTGGACGGCCATAAGACGCTCGTGGTTGGAGCGCCCGTTGCGGACCGCCTGCTCGTCGTCGCTCGCACGGCGGGCGCCGCAGATGCCAGGGACGGCATCGGGATTTTCCTCGTCGATCCGAAGCAGACCGGCGTGACGCTCAAGACTTGCGCCTTGCTCGACGGCACGCCATCTGCCGACTTGCTGCTCGACGGCGTGATCGTCGCAGAATCCAATGTCCTGGGTGAGGCGGGCCGCGCGTTCGAAGGGCTCCAGGCCGCCGTCGATGAAGCGATCGTCGCGATCTGTGCGGAACTGGTGGGCGATATGGAAGACGCTATCGAGCTCGCATCGGAATACTTGAAAACGCGCAGGCAGTTCGGCGTGGCGATTGGCAGCTTCCAGGCCCTGCAACACCGGATGGCCGACATGGCAATCGAAGCGATGCAGGCGCGAGCAACGCTCCACCGTGCGTTGCTCGCCATGAGCGAGGACAGGGGGAACCGGAGCGTGGAAATCTCGGGCTGCAAGGCACAAACTAGTCGTAGCGCGAAGTTCGTCACGCAGCAAGGGATCCAGTTGCATGGTGGCTATGGCATCACGACTGAATACAAGGTGGGCCATCACTATCGCCGTCATCTGGTGCTCGACGCATTGTTCGGCAACGCGGAATATCACCTGAATCGCTACGCAAGCCAGATTCAGCACGAGGCATTGATCGCGGCGGCGTGAACCCTATCAAGGCATTGCTATGAACGCGAAAGCAACCGATTTGCTTGGCGTGCAGCGTGACGGAGCGGTTCTCACGTTGACACTGAACCGGCCCGAGGCCCGCAACGCGCTGAACCTCGCATTGACTGAAGTACTCGTCGATGCATTGCATCGTTTCGAAGCAGACGAAAGCTTGCACGTCCTTATCGTGACGGGCGCCGATCCGGCCTTTTGTGCCGGGCTCGACCTGAATGACTTTTCCGCGCCCGACGCGCCGCGCGCGCGGGTCGCGGAAATGATCGATTTGTGGCCGCGCATCACGAAGCCGGTCATCGCGGCGGTCAACGGCGCTGCCGTGACCGGCGGGCTGGAACTTGCAATGGGATGCGATTTCATCATCGCGTCCGAACGCGCGCGCTTTGCCGACACGCACACGAAAATCGGCGCGCTTGCTGGAGGCGGCATGACCGCGAGATTGCCCTATATCGTGGGTCCGAGATGGGCGAAGCAGATCAGCTTGACGAGCGACCCGATTGACGCGGCCACGGCGTTGCGCATTGGCCTCGTCAACGAGGTGGTTAGCCACGATCAGCTGATGGAGCGGGCAGCGTCACTCGCGAAGACGATCGCGAGCCGCCGACCCGATCTCGTCGCGACGGTCAAGCGCGTGATCGATCAGGGTGCGCTAGCGTCGCTGGAAGAGGCGTTGAGAATCGAGAAGGCTGCATTGGCGCAAAGGAAGCAAAGCGGTGGCATGGCGTGGCAGGCGGGGAAATGACCGATTGCCCGACCTCAGCGCGTAAACGCAAGGGCCGTGGCGCCGGCTCAATCCACAACCTCGCCCTACGGGGACTCGCATGCCAAATCTCTACGATCTTCCAGACGACATTCAAGTAACGGCCGACGGCGGCCTGCGGATCATTACGCTGAATCGACCAGACGATCTGAACGCGTCGACCACCGAGATGCTGTTCAGCTATCCAAAGCTTTTTGCTGCGCTGGCCTCGGATCCCGAGGCGCGCGTAGGCATTCTCACCGGTGCGGGAAGAGCGTTCAGTGCCGGAGGAGATATGAATCACTTCGTCAAGACGCTTGACGACCCCGACTTTGCGCGCAGCGTGCAGGAGAACGCGCGCAAAACGATACACGGTTTCATCGACGTTCCGATTCCGCTCATCGCCGCCGTCAACGGGCCAGCCGTGGGTTGGGGCGCGACGATGGCCACGCTGTGCGACATCGTTCTGATGTCCGAGAAGTCTTTTCTCGCCGAACCGCATATCAACATTGGTCTCGTCGTCGGTGATGGGATCTCCGTGTCGTGGCCGCTCTATACCAGTCTTCTGCGGGCTAAAGAACTGATCTTTACTGGCGATCGCATCACACCGCAGCAAGCCGTTGATTTCGGTCTTGCCAATCGCGTTGTCGAGCCTGACAAGCTGATGGACGAGGCCCTGACACTAGCGGAAAAGCTGCTCAAGCAACCGCGCCGCGCGCTGCGCGAAACCAAGAAGCTCATGAACCTCCATCTCCATCGCAGTGCGGCCCAGATGCTCGACACGACGCTCGCGCGCCAACTGGAGGCGACGCTCAGCGACGAGCATCACGAGATCGCGTCGGCGTTCATCGCCCAGCAGAAACGCAAGCAACCTTAATTGTGCACGGTGAACTTCTCGTTCATCGGCAAGCCTCTTTTTGTGGAGTAGGTATGCGCTCATCGCTTTTCGACCTCACGGACAAGGTCGCGATCGTCACCGGATCGAGTCGTGGAATCGGATACGCCAGTGCGCTCGGCATGGCGGAGCACGGCGCGAAAGTCGTCATTTCTGGCCGTAACGCCGACGCCTGCGAAACTGCCGCGCAAACTATCAACGAAAAGGTCGGCAGCCGCGTGGCCATGCCGTTCGCCTGCAACATCGGCCGGAAAGCGGAGCTGCAAGGTCTGGTGGCTGCGGCGAACGGCGAGTGGGGCAGAGTCGATATCGTGATGGCGAATGCGGCGATTCATCCGTGGATAGGATCCACACTGGATCTGCAAGACGAAACGTTCAACAAGTTCATGCAGGTCAATGTCCAGAGCAATATCTGGCTCGCGCAGATGACCATGCCCGGCATGATCGAGCGTGGCTACGGACGCTTTATTTCGGTGGCATCCGTGGTCGGCCTGTTCGGCGATGCCGTGACGGGAACGTACGGGCTCACCAAAGCCGCCGACATGCAACTCGTGAGAAACCTCGCGATGGAATTTGCCGCAAAAGGCGTCACCGCCAATTGCATTGCGCCTGGCACCTTCAAGACCGAGATGGCGCGATCGCAATGGGAGGACGAGGCGATGGTCGAATGGTACCGTGCTCGCAATCCATCGCAGCGCTTCGGGGAGGTCGAGGAGATCGCCGGGCTCGCTGTGATGCTCGCTTCGCCTTCGGGCGGCTATATCAACGGCCAGACGATCGCGGTGGATGGCGGCCACACGATCTCGTTTCGCTGACCTGCAGGAAGGAACGGCATCGTGCGCCCCCAGATGTTCAGGACGCGAATCACCGATCTGCTCGGCATTCGCCACCCCATTCTTTGCGGCGGTCTCGGGCCGCGCGTGTCCGACGCACGGTATGTCGCGGCTGTCGTCAACGCAGGCGGGATGGGTTTCATTGTCGGAGCGGGCTTTCCCGATTCCGATGAATTCCGCAACGAGTTGCGCACCTGCCGCGAACTCACCGGTGCAAAGAACTTCGGCGTCAATCTCTACATATCGCGGCAAGCGGGCGGAGTGGAGCGGGTCAAGCAACAGATCCGCATTCTGATCGAAGAGAAGGTAGCCTGCGTGGAGACGGCCGGGGCGAGCCCCGAAGCGGTCGTGCCGTTGCTCAAGGAAGCGGGTATCAAGGTTTTGCACAAGGTGCCCGCTGTGCGCTATGCGCATACGGCGGCGCGGATGGGCGTTGACGGCGTGATCGTCGTCGGCAATGAATGCGGTGGCCATCCAGGCATCTACCAGATCGGTAGCATCGTGCAGGCCGCGCAGGCGCCACGGGAAATCAGCTTGCCGGTTGTTATCGGCGGCGGCATCGGCACTGGGCGGCAGCTTGCAGGCGTGCTAGCGATGGGTGCTGACGCGGTCATCATGGGTACGCGCATGATGGTCGCCGAGGAGTTGTGGATTCATGCCGAGGTCAAAGCGAAGGTGGTGGCAGGCGACGGCAGCGAAAGCGTCGTGGTCAAGTCTGCGATTCGCGATCACCATCGCGTGCTGCGCAACGAGAGCGCCGAGGCGGTCATGGAACTGGATCGCGCCCAGGTGAGCGAGTTCGAGCGGTTCCGTCCTCATGTGATGGGCGCCCTCGCGCACGAGGCTTATGTGACTGGCGACACGCGCAAGGGCATGATCGACTATGGCCATGCTGCGGTCTTTGCTGACGCGGTCAGGAAGGTCGAGGATATTTTCGATGAGGTCATCGACGATGCGGTGGCGGCGTCGAGCCGGTTGAGCAGACTGATGACGTAGACGGCTAGCACGGCGACGATAGAGCGGGCAGCAGCGGGTCGCGAGGCTCCGGCGGTTGCGACCCCCAGGCTACAATCTGACGCGAAGTGGTTCCACTACCGGCGAACCATACGCATCATCTATCGACAAGTCATGAGCGCAGAGAAAGGGTCGCGAGCCGCGCGTAAGGGGGAGGCTTTGCCACGCGCAAAACGGGGTCGCCCGTTCAAGGCCGACGCAGAGAAGCGTCAGGACGAGCTGCTCGACCACACGCTGGAACAGTTCATGGCCGTCGGCTATCGAGCCGCGACGATGGACGGCATTGCGACTTCGTTTGGCGCGAGCAAGTCTACGATCTACCGGCGCTATGGAAGCAAGGCGGGCCTGCTGCGCGCGGCGATGGAGCGCGGCGTTCCGCTGCTGCTCGATCCGCTCACGCATGTGTCCACCGACGCACGTCGTTCGCCGCGCTCCGTGCTACGCGACTATGGGGAAATCATTCAGTCCTACCATGCCGATCCGAGCATACGCGCGATGTGGAGGGCGGTAAGCGAGGCGCGAGAAGAACTGAAAGAGATGCTCGAAGACGTCGTCGATCAGCAAGACAGGGCGTTGGCTCCGATCGCTGGCTATCTCGCTACGTTGGCACGCAACGGAAAGATCGTGGTCGCCGATCCGCGCGCGGCGGCTGCGTGCTTCGGCGCGCTGACGAGTGGCGGCCTCGCCAGCTTCCTTGGCGAGCCGCTTCGCGATCAAGAGCGGCATGCCGCGCTAGAGTTTGCACTTACGCTGTTCCTCGACGGCATACTTCCGCGCGCAACCGATCGGAAGTAGCCGCGATTTTCGTTGCGGCACTAGCCAAACAGCTTGCGCAAGGTGCCGCCCATCGGAACGGGGAGCGTTGCGCCATCGTCGTATGGCCAGCGCAACATGCCGAGGGCGGCCGCGGCGCCTCCATCCACGTGCAGTACCTGACCTGTAATCGATTTCGCGAGGTCAGACGCGAGGAACAACACGGCATTCGCCAGGTCGTCGGCACTGGGAGGAGCTTGCAGCGGGACGTACATCTGGAATGCCTTCGCCCACCACTCATGCGGGACATCGGCGTTGAGCGATCGCCAAGGTTCGGGGATAGCCGCGGCGTTGCCCGCGCTCGGCGTCGTGTCGGGCGCAATCAGGTTCACGCGGATTCCGAGCGGCCCGAGTTCCCAGGCCATTGCCTTCGAGAAGTTGGTCGTTGCGGCCTTCGCGCCCGCATAGACTGCGAAGCCGCCGGCGCCGCGATGCGCTTCGATGGTCGTGAAGTTCACGATCGAGCTGCCACGGCCGCTGCGCTGTAGCAGCGGCACTGCGTGACGCATGGATTCAATCAAATAGCCAAAATTGCGCTGAATGTCGTCCGCACAATCGCGTTGCGTGCGTTCCATGAATGGCTGCATGCGAGTGCCGCCAACCACGTTCACGAGTAGATCGATCGCATCGAAGAAGCCCGCAGTCGCCTCATAGAACTGCGCGAGTTGGTCGGGCTGTGTAGCATCCGCGTGCATGCCGAGCACGCGGCGGCCGAGCGCTCGCAATTGCGCCGATGTGTCCGCAATACCTTCGTCGTCGATGTCGCACAAAGCGATATCGACACCGGCCTCGCCTAGTGCCAGGGCGACCGCTCTTCCAATGCCTGCTGCGCCGCCAATCAGCACCGCTCTGCGGCCTTCAAGTGCGCCTCTGCAATCCAGAATTCCCATTGGCCTTGTCCTTTCTTTTGGTGTGATGTGAACGACCGAAGCGGGTCGGAATCTCATGTATTGAATAATGGTACTGGCGGTGCTATTGTTGATCAAGGATCTCAACTCAATCAACGGAACGCGCGATAGCGGCTTTCGATAAAGACCCGGCGCGGCGGCGTCGATCAATGGAGGAATCTGCGTGACCGACATCGAAAAGCTCCTTGCAATCGAGGAGATCAAGCAGCTCAAAGCGCGCTATTTCCGTTGCATCGACACAAAGAACTGGGACGGATTCAAATCCGTGTTCGCGCCTGATGCCCGGTTCGATATCAGCGATGACGTGCCCGGATGCATTCTGGTGGGCAGGGAAATAATCGAGCAGGCAGTCAGTGTTCCCCTTGCGGAATGCGTGAGTGTTCATCACGGCCATTGTCCGGAAATCGAGGTCACGTCCGAAACGAAGGCGAGCGGCATTTGGGCGATGGAAGACGTGTTGCGCTGGGCAGCGGAGTCGACATATCCGAATCGCACGCTCCACGGCTACGGCCACTATGTCGAGACCTACGAGAAGATCGACGGCCAGTGGCACATCAAGAGCATGAAGCTCCAGCGACTGCGCGTCGATGTCGGAGCGCCGGCATGAACGCGCAAGACGTGCTGGATGCGGAATCGACAATTCGCTTCGACGGCCGTGTTGCGATCGTGACTGGCGCGGGAAGCGGATTGGGCCGTGACTATGCGAAGGCCTTGGCGGCGCGTGGCGCCGCCGTCGTCGTGAATGATCTGGGAACCGATCCACGCGGCAACGTCCTCTCGGACGTGGGTGCCCGGAGCGCGGCTCTGGGTGTCGTCGATGAAATCGAAACCGCAGGTGGCAAAGCGATCGCCTGCCATGAAAGTTGCGCGACGAGAGCCGGTGGAACTGCAATCGTGGACGCCGCGCTGAAAGCATTCGGCAGGGTCGATGTCCTCATTCACAACGCCGGATTTCTACGCAACGCGCCATTTGAGGAACTCACCGACGAGCAGATTCGCTCGATCATGGATGTTCACCTGATGGCCGCGTTCTACGTTGGCCAGCCAGCGTGGCGCGCGATGCAGGCCGCGAAATATGGGCGAATCGTCCTGACAAGTTCCGCATCCGCGATGTTTGGTTCCGTGTGGCAAGCCAACTACGGTGCCGCAAAAGCCGGCTTGGTCGGGTTGATGAACAGTATCGGCGCGGAAGGCGAGAAGTACGGCATTCAGGTCAACGCGTTGCTTCCGTGCGGCGCGAGCCGGCTCGGTCAGAGCAGCGACGAATGGCCTGCCGATTTCCACGAAGGTATGCCAGAAGATTTCGCGCTGGTTGCGCCGGGCATCCGCAACGAATTCGTCGCGCCGATGGCGATATGGCTGGCAAGTGAACGGTGCAAGGCGAATCGCGCGCTTTACACGGCAACGGGCGGACGGTTCGCACGCGTTTTCGTCGGCGAGGCCAATGGGTGGCTGAGCCAGCACGACAATCCCCCTACGCCGGAAGACATCGAGCGACATCTGGCCGAAATCGAGGACACGACGCGCTTCGACCAGCCGAAAAGCGTATGGGAAGAGTTCGAATCGATCATCAGCGGCTATCGCGCCGAGACAAAGCGGCGGCTGGACGCCACAGGCCTTTGACCAAAAACAGGGAGCAACGAGACATGGAGAAACGATCGTGACACGCAGAATTGGCATCATCGGCGCCAACTGGAGCCTGAAAGTGCACGGCAGCGCCTGGCGGCTATTGCCGGATGTAGAGGTGGCGGCAGTCTGCACCGCGCACCGCGAGACCGCTGAAGCAGCGGCGGAGGCCTTCGGCGTGCCGCGCGCCTATTGGGACGTCGCGGATCTCGTCGCCGATCCCACTCTGGACATCATCGATGTCGGCAGCCGGCCTTCTTATCGCTATGACATGGTGATGGCCGCGCTCAACGCGGGCAAGCACGTCTATGACGCGCTGCCGTTCGCGGTCGATACGGAACATGCGCTCGCGCAGAGCGAACTGGCTGCGAAAAAAGGGCTGGTCGGTGTCGTCGACGCGCAGTTCCGCTGGGTGCCCGCCGCAATGCACATGCTGGAGCTCGTATCAAAGGGCTTCCTTGGCGAGCCACTCGGTTTCAACTTCCAGCTTCTTCAGCCATTGCGTAACCACGATGGTTTCATTTATCCCCATGCCTCCTATCCTGGCGGCGGCGTGTCGCCCTACAAGTGGTTAGCCGAATCCGCAAGCGGCGGTAGCGCATGGCGCAATTTCGGCAGCCACATGGTCCTGTTTCTGATGCCGTTGCTCGGGCGTGTGAAGGCGGCGACCGGGTCGGACACAACGGGCATCAAGCAATGGCGTTTGCCGGACGGTAGCACGTACGCGCCAGACACCGCAGATCTCGGCTGCGGAGTGCTGCGCATGGAAAACGGCGCGTTGGGAACGATCCAGACAAGCTGGGCAGTCGCCGACGGCCCCGGCATTCGTGCCGAATTGTGGGGAACGAAAGGACGCCTGCTCTACGTCGATCCTACGTTCGGCGACGGCATTTCGTCACGTCTCTACGCGGGCAAGCCGGAGCCGTTCGAGTTCGGAACGGCGGCAGGTGAGTGGCTCGAAACGCCAGAGCACTATTTCGCGGTGCCGGGAACGGGGTTCTCGAAACAGAATGCGCCTTCCTACATGGTGTCGATGGGCTGGATGTTTCACGACATGCTCGAAGCCATCAAGCACGAGCGCACACCATCGCCGAGCTTCGAAGAGGCTGCCCACGCGCACCGCGTGGTGGAGGCGGTGATCGAGTCCGGCCGCAGCGGACGATGGATCGAGATCGGCGATCGTTGAAGCGGCCAGCGTGGTCAGTCACTACTCGAGCCACGTCCTGATGCCCGCGATGTACTCGGCAATCTGCCCGCGAGCCTGTTTCCTGTCGCGGGCGATGATTGTCCGCGCGATCTCCCGATGGTATTCCTTGATTCTCGCCACGACGCGGTCGCGGTCAGGGCGGTTTCGCCGGTGAAAGGTGGAATGCGCATCGGCCAGCTGCAGGACGATGCCGTTGAAGAGGCGCAGTGCCGGATCGCCGGAAAGTTCGGCGAGCAGAAAATGAAATCGCAGCAGCTCATCGGCGCCGGCGCGGCCGTCGAGTTGCGCCTCGGCCTCTACTAGGTCACGCAGGCGATGCTCGCCTTCATGGTCGAGACGTTCTATGACGAGATCCAGCGCGGCGAGTTCGAGCGTGCGGCGCGTCGCGAGAATATCGCGCGGCGCAATACCCGCATACTCCAGATAGACGCTGACTGCCTGCATCGTCGCGCTCAGGTCTGGTTGGGCGACGATCAAACCGCAGCCGATGCCGCGTTGCGTCCTCACGATCGAGTGGTGTTCGAGCAGTCGGATCGCTCCGCGCACCGCGGCGCGACTTGCGCCATGGACTTTCATTAACTCCTGCTCGGAGCCGAGAGGCAGTCCCTCGGGCCATCCCAGATCGATAATGTGCTTCAGCATCGATACGAAGAGCGTCTGCGCGCGCGTGACCGGCGCACCGAGCGCATTGCGTTTGCGTCGCGGTGCGGCGGTTGGAGATAACGCGGGTGTCATCGCGGCCAGCATCGAAAGCCACTGCTGACGTGGGGTGTCGGCAGGGTGCTTCCCTTCGCGCAGCTTTTCGCGGCGTTGCGCGGCAAACTGGTTGAAGAGCTCGACATCGGCCGCTGGTACAACCAGAGTCAGGCTCGCCATGCCCTCCGCCCGCTTGCGAGCGCGATAGTCGGCGACACGTTCGGCACACGACTTTGGCATGTTCAGATTCGCCGAAATTTAGAATGATGTTCAATATAGCGCACGCTATCGTTACATGTAACGAACTTTTCGCGCGAGAGGGCAACGTGTGCATTCGGGCCGATGCGAAAGCCGGTAAATCAACGCGTTAGCCCCGCTACCGACTTGCTGGTTTCGCGACAGGCGCGCTTGTGGCGACGCGAGTGGATCGATCGATTTTCATCCGGGAGCCAGGATCCCTATAGTGAACCGCTCCAACCACTTCGACATCGTGACGGGTAAATCGACCATGAGTGATACCAAACCCACCATGCCGCGGCGCGGCGACTTTGGCTGGCAGCCTCTCGTCAGTGCCTTCGAGCCCACCATCGAGGACATGTTGTCCAACCGCGCCTACTTCGGAATGCCGCCCGAAGCGCTCTACCTGTGGGGGACGTTACGAGACGAGGACGGTGAGATCTACTGTCCAATGCGCCGGATTCCCGCTGGCTTCAAGACAGACGCGAAGGACACGCGCCGGCGCTTCTACCTGTGTACGACGCTCGGCCACGACGATGGCATGCACATGCATCCCATAGGCAAGGAATCAGTGCCGAACGACGGCTTTGCGCGGACGCTCGAAGACG
The DNA here is from genome assembly GCA_000173575.1 of Burkholderia sp. H160. Lineage (GTDB taxonomy): Bacteria > Pseudomonadota > Gammaproteobacteria > Burkholderiales > Burkholderiaceae > Paraburkholderia. The sequence goes on from ABYL01000005.1 coordinate 56,512, forward strand.
GGCGCGTTCACTGGCGAAGCCATCCGCAGGCACCTGGCAATCGCTTTCACGTGACCTGGACGCCCGACGACTGCAGCTGGTATGAAGAGAACGGCATGGATATCAAGGGCAAGCTCGTGAAGCCCGGCATGCACTGGTATCTGCCGGGCCGCGATGCGGGCATGTACTACGTTGCGAACATCTTCGAAATGGAAGGGACGATCCTTGGCAAGAAGGTGCGCGGCATGATCGGATTCGATCCGATTCATATGTACGAGGGCGGCGAAATCTATAGAACGAAAGACGCGCTGGTGCAGGAAAAATTGGAGCTGGTCTGGTACACGTGGGCCACGCGCTATAAGGACGGCAGTATCGACTTCGGGCACTTCACGCTCGGTAACGACATGTTCGGCTTCGCGATTCTCGGCAACGAAAAGGGCGAGGTGCGCTTTACCTACGACGTAACCGGCACGGTCGACTTCGGCGCGAATGGCTATTGGCAGGAAGGCATCCGCTACTCGGCGTTTGGCGAAGAGTGGGAATTCATGCCTGATCCGCGCGGGCGTCTGGTCGGTCTCGGGACGCTCAAGAATCCCCAGGTGGACGGACGCTGGCGGCGCGTAGGAGACACGCGCGAGCCAGACGTCTGGTTCGCCTGGGGCGAGGCGGCGCCGGAACATGGCAGCCGGCCGATGAATCGCCTTCTGGGGCTCGGCACTCGTGTGGGCGTGAACTTCCGCAAATACTGAACTTTGGCGCAACGCCATGAACGGAGTCTCCATGAGCGATGAAGTGATCCATGCCTACGCCGCGACCGCGTCCGATGCCGAGCTAGCACCGTTCCAGCTTACCCGCCGCGACCCGCGCGCGGACGACGTCGTGATCGATATCCTCTACTGCGGCGTGTGCCACTCCGATCTGCATCAGGCGCGCAACGATTGGGCGAATACGCGGTATCCGGTCGTGCCCGGGCACGAGATCATCGGGCGCGTGATTGCCGTCGGCGACGCGGTGACACGCTTTCGCCTGGGTGATTGCGTGGGCGTTGGCTGTCTCGTCGATTCGTGCGGCGAATGCGCGTCCTGCTGCGAAGGTGAGGAGCAATATTGTCTGCACAAGCCGACCCCGACGTACAACGGGATGGACCGGCACGACGGCCTGCCGACTTACGGCGGCTATTGCACACGTATCGTCGTTGCCGAGAACTTTGTCGTGCGCATTCCCGAGGGGCTCGACGCCAGTGCAGCGGCGCCGTTGCTCTGTGCGGGCATCACGTGTTATTCGCCGCTGCGGCATTGGAACGTGGGTCCCGGTCACAGGGTCGCAGTGATCGGCCTCGGCGGACTGGGGCACATGGGGCTGAAATTCGCGCGCGCAATGGGTGCGGAAGTCACGCTGATCACGCGCAGCGCCGACAAGGAGCAGGAGGCGCCATGCAGGAGATCAACCACGCATATGAGCGCTTGGTCAACAGCGATGTGCGCTATCGCTTCGTGATCGATATGGCGACGCTCAAGCGGGAATGATGCACGATGTGCTGAGGGCGACGCCGCAGCCGGGCGTCGCTCTGTCGGCATCTCTGCCGGTTACTTCGCGTACTTGCGGAACTCCGGCTTGCGCTTCTCGCGGAACGCATTGCCGCCTTCCTTCGATTCGTCCGTGTCGTAGTACAGCGCGAGCGCCTGCATCGCGAACGCGCCGATGCCGCGGATGTTCTCGGTGTCGATATTGAACGAGCGCTTTGCCAGCGCAATAGCGGTGGGGCTCATCTGCAGAATCTCGTCACACATTTTCTTCGTTTCGGCGTCGAGCTGCTCAGGTGGCACGACGGCATTGATGAGGCCCCAGTCGAGCGCCTGTTTCGCGCTGTATTTACGACACAGATACCAGATTTCCCGCGCGCGCTTTTCGCCGACGATGCGCGCGAGGTATGCGGTGCCAAAACCCGGATCGACCGACCCTACCTTCGGGCCGACCTGGCCGAAGACCGCGGTCTCGGAAGCGATGGCGAGATCGCAGATCGTCACGAGCACGTTGCCGCCGCCGATGGCGTAGCCGTTCACGCGAGCGATCACGGGCTTTGGAATGTCGCGGATGATGCTTTGCAGTTCCTCGATCGGAAGGCCGACGGTGCCACGTCCGTTGTAGCCGTCGCCGGACTGGTCGCCGCCCGTGCAGAATGCCTTGTCGCCTGCACCCGTGAGTACCACTACGCCGATATCCTTGTTCCATCCCGCGAGGCCGAAGGCCTTGATGAGCTCTTCGACGGTATTAGCGCTGAATGCGTTGTAGACCTTCGGGCGATTGATGGTGATCGTCGCAACCCCGTCCGCCTCCTGATAGCTGATGTCCTTGAATTCCATGTCGTATTCCAATGTCGTTGGTTGATTGTGTTCGCTGTGCCGTTTAGCCGGCCATCGTCAGGCCGCCAGATACGCTGATGACCTGGCCGCTGATGAATGCGGCGTCGTCGCTCGCGAGGAAGGCAACCATGCCCGGGATGTCGCCAGGTTCGCCCATGCGGCCGAACGGCACGGCCTTCACGAGCGCGGCCTTGATGCGCTCGCCTTTCTCGCCTTGCGCGAGGTTGTCGAGCAGAGGGGTCGCGGTGGGGCCAGGGCAGACGACGTTGACGGGAATCATCTGGCGAGCCATTTCGCGCGCCATCGTCTTCGTGAATGCGATGAGGCCGCCTTTGCAGAACGAGTACACCGCTTCCATCGAGGAGCCCACGCGTCCCGCATCCGATGAGATGTTGACGACACGGCCACGCCCACGTTCGGACATCCGTCGCAGCACGGCATGGTGCATGTTCAGCGGTCCGTACAGATTGATCGCAACCACCTTGTCCCAGAACGGCTTCTCGGTCTGCAGGAAGAATGCGCCCATGTCCCAGCCGGCATTGTTCACGAGGACCTCGATCGGTCCCAATTCTTCCTCGACTCTCGCCACTGCGGCATGCACGCCTTCGTGGTCCGTAATGTCGACGCGGTACGCGCGCGCCTTGCCGCCTGCTGCTTCTATTTCCGCAGCGACACGCGCGGCGCCTTCTTCGTTCAGGTCGAACAGCGCGACGGTCGAGCCTTCCTCGCCGAATCGGCGGCTGATCGCCGTTCCGATCCCGCCTGCTGCGCCAGTGACAACGACGACCTTCTCCTTGAGCCCTTTCATTGATTCCCTCCGTGATGTGCGAGGCGCTCTCGCGCCAATTAATCCTTGCTCAGCGTTTCCGATACGGCCTCGCCTTTTCCCGTGGCCCGGGCGACGAGCGCGCTGGCCTCGTCTGCGCTGTAACCCGCTTCGATCAGAACCTGGATGCTGTGCTCGCCGAGATTCGGCGGCAGATAGCGAACGTTGCCGGGCGATTCGGAGAAGTGCACCGGTATCGACGTCATGACCATGTCGCCTTCGGTTGGATGCTCGAAGCGCCGGAAGAACCCGGTCTCCTTGATGTACGCGTCGTGCATCAGGTCTTTCAGGTCACGTACGGGACCGTGCGGCACGTCCGCCGAGGCGAAGATGGCGTTCCATTCCGCGGTCGTCTTGTTGCGGATGGCATCGCCGACGATGCGGTACAGCTCGTTGATGTTGCGCATGCGCTCGGTCATGTGGCAAAAGCGTGGGTCGTCGAGCAGATGCGCTGCATCGATTGCGCAAAGCACGCGGCGCCATTGCTCGTTGTTCACGGCGAGCACGCAGATATGCCCGTCTTTTGTCGCATATGGCCGGCGGTGCGGCGAGAACATGCGCGGATAGCCGAGGCCGGTTCCGTCATTGGAGCCCAGTGCACCTTCCCAAAGATGCTCGAACAGATTGAATTGCAGCATCGTCTCGAACATGGGCACATGAACGAGCTGGCCGACGCCAGTACGCTCGCGGTGATAGAGCGCCATGCCGATCGATGACGCCAGTACGTAGCCGCAGAACTTGTCGACGATCACAGTGGGGAAGTAGCGTGGCGAGCCGTTCGCGTCGCGGTTCATTGCGGCAATGCCGCTTTCGCCCTGGATCACGTCATCGAAAGCCGGGCGGTCTTTGTAGGGACCGTCGATCCGGTAGCCGGCACCCGACGCATACACGATGCGCGGATTGCGCGCCCGCACGGTTTCATAGTCGATGCCGAGGCGCTCGGCGGCGCTCGGGCGCATGCTGTGCACAATGACGTCAGCGGTCTCGACTAGCTTGAGCAGCGCTTCGCGGCATTCGGCCTGCTTGAGGTTCAGAATCACGCTCCGCTTGTTGCGGTTCATGATCGTATAGAACACGGCCATGTCGGGGTTGCGGCCGGGACCGTTCTTGCGGTTCTGATCTCCTTCGGGTGGTTCGATCTTGATGACGTCCGCGCCCATGTCACCGAGCAGCTGCGTGGCGACCGGACCTAGAACGTTGATGGTCAGGTCGATCACGCGGACACCGGCTAACGGACCGGTCGCCCGTTCGAGGGGTTGTTGTGGATTTTCCATGCTCAGGCCTTGTATTCCTTGCCCTTAACGAGCCGGAGCGGCGTGTACACCATCACTTCCGTGCCGTCCTGCTTGATCACGCGGTTACGCGTGCGCACAAGCCCAAGTCCGGGGCGCCCCTTGCTAGGCCGGCATTCGATCACCTCGCATTCCACATGAATCGTATCGCCCACATAGGTGGGGCCTTTGATGTCGAGCTCCATGTTCAGGAACGCGAAGCCGACGCCCTGCATGGTCGCCTGCGTGAGCAGCCCTTCCATGAGCGTAAACACCAGCGCTCCCGGCGCGACGCGCCCCTTGATGGCCGACTGTTCGCGGAGAAACTCGGTGTTGGTGAACAGGACTTCCAGCATGCCGGTCACCGAAACAAAATTCACGACATCCGTTTCCGTGACCGTCCGGCCTACGGTCTTGAACTTGCGTCCAACGGGCAGATCCTCCCAGTGAATTCCCAGACCAACCGTTTCGATTTCTACCATTGCCTGTCCTCTGTTGTTGTCGCTCGATTGTTAGCTCAGCTGTCGTCGTCAGTTCTTCTTGATGCGGCCCAGCACGTTGTCCGCGACGATGTTGCGTTGGATCTGATTGGTGCCCTCAATGATCTGCACCACCTTCGCGTCGCGGAAATAACGGTTGATCGGGTACTCGTTGGAGATGCCTGCGGCACCGAAAAGCTGTACGGCGTCGGTCGCGACTTTCATCGCGACATCCGATGCGAACATCTTTGCCATCGCTGCTATTGGGGCGAGTTCGCGGCCGCGAACGCCCGCGTCGACGAGCGACGCCGTGCGATAGACGAGCTGGCGCGCGGCCTCGGTCTGGGTGACCATGTCAGCGATCATCCAGCGCACGCCCTGAAAGTTGCTGATGGTCTGACCGAACGCAACGCGGTCCTGAATGAATTTGACGGTGTGATCGATCGCGCCCTGCGCGATGCCAACTGCGCGCGCGGCCACGATGGGACGGCTCGTGTTGAGCGCCTCCATTGCCACCTTGAATCCCTGGCCGCCTTCCGGCCCGAGACGGTCTTCCGTGCGGATGAAGGCATCGTCGAAGTAGAGCGGGCACGAGGCGACGCCGCGGGCGCCCATCTTGTCTTCTTCGTTGCCGATCGTCAGGCCCGGCGTGTTGCGATCGACGATGAAGAGATTGACTCCCAGCGGCTGTCCTTCCTCATCGAGAGTCTTGGCGGCGACGAGAATGAAATCGGCGATATGCGAATTCGTGCACCAGATCTTCGAGCCGTTGAGCACATACCCGCCATTCTTGCGGCGCGCCGTGGTGCGAATGCCTGAGACGTCGGAGCCGCTTTGCGCTTCGGTAATGGAGAGCGCGCCGCGCAAGTCACCGGAGGCGAGCCCAGGCAGAAGACGGGCCTTCTGCTCTTCGGTGCCGCCTTCAAGAATCGCTCCGAAAGGCGTCCATTGCACGACCAGCAGATAGCCTGTGTTGTAGCAAACCCGCCCGAACTCCTCGACGGCGATGCAGGCCGACATCAGGCTCCCGGCGCCGCCATACGCTTCGGGAAACGGCAACGTGAAGAGGCCCAGTTCCTTAAGCAGCGCGTACATGTCGTGCGGATACTCGGCCGTACGGTCGATCTCGTCGGCGCGCGGCGCCACGCGCTCCCTCGCGACACGACGGATGAGGTCGCGGATCTGAACCTGGTCGTCTGTTAGTTCGTATGTCACTTCGAGCTCTCTTGCTAGCGGTTTTCCGGGCCGGGCTCGGATTCGTCTCCGGAGTGCGGATACGTCGCCCCCGCCGCCCCCTTCGGAATCACGCTCGGTGTCTTCATGTTTTTGAACAATGTTCGATAAAGTAAACGAAGCGCTTGCGGGTCGTCAAGCGCTGAAAACGCCTGACGCGGGTTTGCCCGAGGTGCGTCGGGAATTTGGTCAGGATGTAGTTTCAGCCTTGCGCGGCGGGGCGTGGCAGGGCTTTCCCGCCGTTGACAGCGCGCTCCCGATGCGTTTAATATTTAGAACAGTGTTCGGTTATATGTTCCATTTTGACCCGATGTAGCGGCTCGATTCGGCGCGAGCCCATGGCAAAACGAATTGGAGGAGCGGGGAATGGACTCTCTTTGTCCTGAAGTCGACTATCAGAAATTTCTGGCCGAGGGCCGCTTGATGATCCAGCGTAGCCGCAGCAGCGGCCGCTATGTGTTCTATCCGCGCGTAGCTGAGCCGGTTACCGGTATGCGTGACCTGGAGTGGGTCGAAGCCTGCGGGAAGGGCACGGTCTATTCAACTACCGTAGTGCGCCAGAAATCGCCTACGCCAAGCTACAACGTCGCAGTGATCGACCTGGAAGAAGGTGTGCGCATGCTCAGTTGTGTCGAGGGTATCGAGCCGGAGGCCGTGCGCATTGGGATGCCCGTGCAGGCGAAGATCGTGTACCGGGGGGATGCGGCACTGCTTGTGTTCGAACCAGCCTGACGCCCGCTAACCGCAACCGGCCGTCGAGAGCCGGAAGCACCGATGAAAGGTAGATCGAATGGAATTCAACTTGCGCGGGCGTACCGCACTGGTGGCAGGCGCCACCTATGGGATTGGGGAAGCACCTGGCTTGTCGTCGCTGGACCTTGCTGCGCGTGCGTCCGTTGACGCGCTCGCACAGGTGGGGCTTACGCCTGGCGATGTGGACGGACTTTTCGTGTGCACACCGGACGACATGCTCTCGGGTCTTACATTTGCCGAATACCTCGGTATTAACCCGAAGTTCACCGACAACAACCGAAGCGGCGGATCGGCGTTCGAAATCTACGCGCACACGGCGGCCATGGCGTTGTGTACGGGGCAGATCGACGTTGCGTTGATTGCATATGGGAGCAATCAGCGCAGCGCGGCGGGCAAGCTGGTGCAGTCGTCGCGTCCCTCGCCGTGGGAGAGCCCGTATAAGCCGATGAATCCGGTGTCGTCCTATGCGCTTGCGGCGGCGCGGCATATGCACCAGTACGGCACGAAGCGCGAGCATCTCGCAGAAGTGGCCGTGGCCGCGCGTAAGTGGGCGCAGCTCAATCCTGAAGCGCACATGCGTGCGCCGTTGTCGATCGAAGATGTGATGGGCGCACGCCTCGTGTCCGACCCGCTTTCCGTGCGTGATTGCTGCCTCGTGACCGATGGCGCGGCGGCGGTCGTCATGGTGCGCGCCGATCGGGCGCGTGACCTCACCGACAAGCCTGTGTATCTGCTCGGCGCAGCTTCGGCCACTTCGCACCGCGAAATAGCGAGCATGCCGGATCTCACAGTGACTGCCGCAGCGGACTCAGGCCGACGTGCATACGAAATGGCCGGTGTGAAAGCAAGCGATATCGACGTTGCGATGCTCTACGACGCCTTCACGATCAACACCATTCTGTTTCTCGAAGACCTTGGCTTTTGCCCTAAAGGCGAAGGCGGCCACTTCGTATCGGACGGCGGCATCGCGCCAGGCGGCCGGCTCGCGGTGAATACCAACGGCGGCGGTCTGTCCTGCGTTCACCCCGGCATGTATGGGCTCTTTCTGATGGAAGAATCGATGCGGCAATTGACGGGCCGTGCCGGTGAGCGCCAGATCCCCGGCGCGAAGCTGGCGATCGCGCACGGCAACGGCGGTGTGCTCTCGAGCCAGGCGACAGTGATTCTCGGGACACAGGAAACGCTGTAAGACACGCCGCCCGCCAGGGTCACTGTCAACAGCTTTGCATGGGATTAGAGTAAGTGCTTTGCATGGGATCGGAGTAGGCGCTAAAGCGCCAACTCCGATCGACAGCTAAAGCGCCAACTCTGATCGACAGGAGACGGACAGATGAGCGAAGAGACCATCAACGATGCAGCGGAGATCGTACAGGTCCGGCAAGACGGTGCGATCGCGATCGTCACCTTGAACTATCCCCAACGGCGAAACGCGTTTTCGCTGAAGATGCGTGAGACTTTGTACGCGCAGCTTTATCGCCTGATGCATCACGAGGAAACTTGCCGTGCGATCGTGTTGACCGGCGCAGGTAATACGTTCTGTGCAGGTGGAGACATCTCGGAGATGCAGGCGCGCAAGGTACTCGAGTACCGCCAGCGCAATGAACTGGCGCTCGATATTTTCAGACTGATGGTCGAAGGACCGAAAGCGATTGTCGCCGCCGTCGAAGGGTTTGCGTTTGGCGCTGGGCTCTCGCTCGCCGCTGCTTGCGACTACGTCGTCACGTCCTCGGCCGCGCGATATGCGAGCGCGTTCGTCAAGGTGGGGCTGCTGCCCGATACCGGGCTCTATTGGTCGCTATCGCAGCGCGTGGGCGGCGGCCTTGCCCGCGAACTGATGCTGAGTGCGCGCGAGTTCAATGGCGTCGAAGCAGGCGACACCGGTTTTGCGAATCAGGTCGTTGAGCCCGGCGAAGCGCTGAACGCTGCATTGAAGGTGGCGCAACAGTACGCGGAACTGCCGTCGGTGGCCACCGCGCACCTGAAGGCCGCGCTCGCGACGGGCATCCGCACGCTCGACGACGCGATAGAAGCCGAAGTCAACCTGCAGCCCATCCTGCGCCGCAGTCGCGAACACCAGGAGGCCGTGAGCGCCTTCATGGAAAAGCGCAAGCCAGTGTTCGTGGCCGACTGAAGGAAGGCAACCATGAGCGAAAAACAAACGGCAGAAAACGAAATGACGTCGCTGATCGAGGTGACCCGCGACGGACCCGTCGCGATCGTGACGCTGAACAATCCCAAGCGCCGCAACGCAATGGGACGCCAGATGCGTCAGTTGCTGCGCGACACCATGCATCGGCTCATGGTCGACGATCCGGATTCGCGGGCGATCGTGCTCACGGGCGCGGGCGAGCACTTTTGCGCGGGCGCCGACATCTCCGAGATGACGAAGCGCACGATCCTGCAAAGCCGCGAGATTCTGGCGGAGTCGTGCGTCGTAGTGCGGGAAATGCAGGCCGGACCGAAGCCGGTTGTGGCAGCCGTGGAAGGCGTAGCCTTTGGCGCCGGGCTGTCGCTCGCGGTGGCGACCGACTACGTCGTCGCGGCTTCGACTGCACGCTTTTGCGCGGCGTTTCTGCGCGTAGGCCTGATTCCGGATACTGGCATTCTCTGGACGCTGCCAAAGCGCATCGGCATGGCCCGCGCCAGGGAAATGCTTTCGCTCGCCACGGAGATCGACGGAAACAAGGCGGTAAAGATCCACCTGGCTAACGAAGTCGTCGAGTCCGGTACCGCGCGCGCCAAGGCGATTGAAGTTGCGCGCGGTCTCGCCGACTTGCCGCCGCTCGGCGTGGCGCTGCTGAAGGACGCGCTGACCAACGCCGCGACGACGATGGAAGGCGCGCTGAGAGCCGAGATCGACTATCAGCCCATCCTGCGTCAGTCGAAAGACCATCAGGCTGCCTGCAAGGCGTTTATGGAAAAGACCAGGCCGGTCTTCACAGGTGAGTGAACGCGGGGAGCAATGCGATGAGTATCGAGCAGAAGGAAAAGGCCGCGGGCGCCGACCAGATCGTGCAGGTGCGCCGCGAAGGCGACGTGACCGTTGTCACGATGAACTATCCCGAGCGCCGCAACGCGTTCTCCATGAAGATGCGCCTCGCGCTGACCGAGGTGTTCCAGCGGCTCATGCACGACGACCCGGATACGCGCGCAATCGTGCTGACGGGCGCTGGCGGCCATTTTTGCGCGGGCGGCGACCTGTCCGAAATGCAAGCGACCACTCCGCCGTTGCTGGCGCTTCGTGAGCGCATCGCAGTGGGCGTGCGTCTCTTCAAGCTGATTTATACGGGCACAAAGCCAGTCGTTGCGGCGGTGGAGGGCACGTGCTACGGGGCGGGGGTCTCTCTGGCTGCCGCATGCGATGTCGTGGTTAGCGCCGATACAGCGAAATACTCGTGTGCCTTCAGCAAGGTCGGGCTGTTGCCCGATACGGGGATTCTGTGGACATTGCCGCAAAAGATCGGCGGCGGCAAGGCGCGTGAGCTGATGCTCAGGGGCACTGTGATCGACACAGCCGAGGCGCGCCGCATAGGCCTCGTCAACGAGGTGGCGGCAAGCGGTAGCGCGCTCGATGCGGCGATCGAGACGGCGGCGCGCTTCGCGAGTTACCCGCCGGTGACGCTGGCGCTGCTGAAGGCAAGCCTCGTCAACGCGGGCAATTCGATCGAAGATGCATGCCGCCTCGAAACTGATCTTAATCCGCTGACCCGTCAAACGAGCGACCATACGGAGGCGGTAACGGCCTTCATGGAAAAACGCAAGCCGGTTTTCACGGGCGCCTGACGCTGCCATTCTCCGTTGCTGTCTCTACTGGAAGTTCAACGCATATGTTTACGCCTGATCTGCTGAAGAACAAAAGAATTCTCATCACCGGGGGTGGAACTGGCCTTGGCAAAAGTATCGGCCGACGCTACCTCGAACTGGGCGCCGACCTCGTCATCTGTGGTCGCCGCAAGGAAGTGCTGGACGCGACGGCCGACGAGTTTCGCGGCGTCGTGCCTGGCGCGCGTGTCACGACGGTGCAGGCGGACGTGCGCAGCGCGGAGTCCGTCGAATCGATGATGGACACGATCTGGCAGGACGGTCCGCTCGACGTGCTGCTGAACAACGCCGCGGCCAACTTCATCGCGCGCACGGAAAGCCTTTCGGCGCGCGCGGTGGATGCGGTGCTCGGGATCGTGCTGCACGGCAGCTTCTATTGCACGATCGCGGCTGGCAAGCGCTGGATCGATGCGGGGCACCCGGGCAACGTGATCAGCACGGTATCGACGCCCACGATGACGGGCTCGGCCTTTACAGTGCCGTCCGCTGCGGCGAAGGCCGGTGTTCTCGCAATGACCCGCAGTCTTGCGGTTGAGTGGGGTCCGAAGGGCATTCGCCTGAACGCGGTGGCACCCGGACTCTTCCCGACGCCGGGCGCATGGGAGCAGTTGTACCCGCCGGGCTCGCAAGTCGAACCGCAGGAGCGCTCGGTGCCGCTGCGGCGCTTCGGCGATCACACGGAACTCGCCGATCTCTACGCCTATCTGGCGTCGGATGGCTCGGGCTACATCACCGGCGACATGATCGTGATCGACGGCGGCCGCTGGATGCAGGGTGTTGGCGGTCCGACCTTCCGCGCCATGCAGGACTGGACCGACGAGCAATGGGACGCGATGCGCGCCCACGCTCGCAAGGGTTGAATCATGGGGCCGCTTGCGGGAGTTCGAATCATCGAGTTGGCCGGCATCGGGCCGGGGCCCATGGCGGCGATGCTGCTTGCCGATCTGGGCGCGACGGTGTTGCGCATCGAGCGTCGCCAGCCGGTCAAGCTCGGTATCGAGCGTCCGCTGCGCTACAACCTGCTGCTGCGCAACCGAAAGACGATTGCGCTCGACCTGAAGGATCCGGAGGCCGTCGAACTCGTGCTCACTCTGGTTGAGCGCGCCGACGCACTGATAGAAGGTTTCCGACCCGGCGTGACCGAGCGACTCGGGCTGGGGCCGCAGGCCTGTCTCGAACGTAATCCGAAGCTCGCTTACGGACGCATCACAGGGTGGGGCCAGGAAGGTCCGCTCGCACAGTATGCCGGGCATGACCTGAACTACATCGCGATCACCGGCGTACTCAACGCAATTGGCCGCTGCGACCAGCCGCCGTCGATACCGCTGAATCTGATCGGCGACTATGCGGGCGGGTCGCTGTATCTTGCAATGGGGCTGCTCTCGGCGATTCTGCATGCGCGTAATGGCGGCGCCGGTCAGGTCGTGGATGCCGCAATCGTCGACGGCACCGCCAACCTTGCCACCACATTCTTTGGCATGCAGGCCGCCGGCATCTGGCGCGACGGCCGCGGGACGAATATCACCGATTCCGGTTCGCACTTCTACGACGTGTACGAATGCGCGGACGGCAAGTGGGTCACGGTCGGTCCCATCGAGGACAAGTTCTATCTCGAACTGCTTCGCCTGCTCGACATCGATTCGCAAACGCTGGGTGCGCAGCTCGACGCAAACAACTGGCCCGCCGCGCGCGCGCTGTTCGCGCTGAAGTTCAAGAGCCGCACACGCGAGCAGTGGGTGACTCTCCTCGAGCATACGGACGCGTGCTTCGCCCCCGTGCTCTCGTGGACCGAGGCCCCCGAGCACGCGCACCTGAAAGCGCGCGGCACGTTCATCGAAGTGGACGGCATCGTGCAGCCTGCTCCGGCGCCACGCTTTTCCGCCACTGTGCCCGCGAAGCCGACGGCGCCCGAGGCGCCCGACGCGGCCACGGTCGACGCCGCGCTGGCCGCGTGGCTCGATCCTGGCCGCATTGGCGAGCTGAAAGAAGCGGGAACGCTGGCCTGAGCCGCACCCGTCAGGCGGCCCATCAAGACGAAACGAGACACTCATGGATCTGCGATATACCGACAAAGAGCTGGCGTTCCGCAATGAGGTGAGAGCCTTCTTCAAGGAAGCGCTGCCCGCCGACATTCGGCGCAAGGCCTCCTTGGGGCAGCGCTATTCGGCGGCCGACCTGCGCCGCTGGCAACGCATTCTCTACGAGCGCGGCTGGGCGACGCCGGCGTGGGATAAGGCATGGGGCGGGACGGGCTGGAGCGCGGTGCAGCAATACATCTTCAAGGAAGAGCTGCACATGGCCCCGGCGCCCGAGACGCTGTCTTTCAACGTGAACATGATCGGTCCGGTTTTGATCGCGTTCGGCAGCGAAGAGCAGAAGCGCCATTTCCTTCCTCGCATCGCCAGCCTCGAATACTGGTTCTGCCAGGGATTTTCGGAACCGGGCGCCGGTTCGGACCTGGCCGCGCTGCGAACCCAGGCGGTGCGCGATGGGGACCACTACGTCATCAACGGGCAGAAGCTCTGGACTTCGACGGCGCATCACGCCGACTGGATGTTCTGTCTCGTGCGCACGGATTCGAGCGGCAAGAAGCAGCAGGGCATCACGTACCTGCTGATCGACATGAAGACACCGGGCCTGACCGTTCGCCCGATCATCACGATCGACGGCCACCATGAAACCAACGAGGTGTTCTTCGACAACGTGCGCGTGCCGGTTGTCAACCGAATTGGCGAGGAAAACAAGGGTTGGGACTACGCGAAGTATCTGCTCGGCAACGAGCGCAGCGGCATTGCGCGCGTAGGTGTTTCGAAGATGCGCGTGCGTCATGCGAAGGATCTTGCGAAGCGCGTGCCATGCGGCGATGGAGTGCTGTGGGACGACCCGCGTTTTCGCGAACGTGTGGCCGCTGTCGAGGTGGAGCTCAAGGCCCTGGAGATGACGCAGATGCGCGTGATCGCTGAGAGCAGCTCGCAGGAGAGCCATGTGCCCGACCCGAAGACATCGATCCTGAAGATCAAGGGTTCGGAGCTCCAGCAACTCTCAGCTGAATTGCTCCTCGAAGTGGCGGGGCCGGACGCTTTACCGCTCGATCTCGACTTCCTGCGTGGGCTTGGCGATCCGGTCCGCGAACCCGAATGGGCGCTCACCATCGCGCCGAATCACTATTTCGCGCGTCATGTCTCGATTGTGGGCGGCTCCAACGAGATTCAGAAGAACATTCTCGCCAAGTCCGTACTCGGACTGTGAGCGACGGGCGAACTGCGGAGAAGCATCAGATATGGACTTTGATTTCACCGATGAGCAACGCATGCTCAAGGACAGCGTCGAACGGCTCGTCAAGGACGAGTACGGGTTCGAGCAGCGCGCGAAGTATCTCGCTGAGCGGGACGGTTTCAGCCGTGCGCAATGGGCGCGTTACGCCGACATGGGTCTGCTGGGCCTTTCGTTTGACGAGGAATACGGCGGCAGTAACTGCGGCCCTGTCGAAACGATGATCGTGATGGAGGCGTTGGGCCGCGGGCTCGCGGTCGAACCGTATCTCGCGACGGTCGTGCTGGGCGGCGGCTTCGTGCGCCTGGGGGGCAACGCGGCGCAACGCGCGGCGATTCTGCCGCAGATTGCGCAGGGTGAGCTGCAGATGGCGTTCGCCCACAGTGAAGCGCAGTCGCGGTACGACCTCGCGGACGTTGCGACCACCGCACGGCGCGAAGGCGAAGACTGGGTGCTCGACGGCGCGAAGCGCGTGGTGCTGCACGGCGGCAGCGCCGATCTTCTCGTGGTGTCGGCGCGCGTGTCGGGCGGCAGGCGCGAGCGCGACGGCATCGGTCTGTTCGTGATCAGGGGCGACGCGGCGGGCGTGACGCGCCACTCGTATCCGACGCAAGACCGGCTGTCTGCAGCAGACATTGAGTTGTCCGGTGTGCGTGTTCCAGATAGCGACGTTCTGGGCGTGGCAGGCGCCGCGTTGCCGCTGATAGAAACGGTCGTTGCGCACGCCATCGCGGCGGTGAGCGCGGAAGCCGTGGGTGCAATGGCCGCCGCGCACGAAGAGACAGTGGAATATCTCAAGGTCCGCAAGCAGTTCGGGGTGCCTATCGGATCATTTCAGGCGCTCCAGCATCGTGCAGTCGACATGCTTGTCATGGTGGAGCAGGCGCGCAGCATGGCGTTCTTCGCGACCATGATGAGCGAGGAGCCGGATGCGGCGGAACGCGATCGCAGTATGTCCGCGGCGAAAGTGCAGATCGGACGTTCGGGTCGTTTCGTCGGTCAGCAAGGCGTGCAACTTCACGGCGGCATCGGGATGACTGAAGAGTGCAAGATCGGCCACTACCTGAGACGCCTGAGCGTGATCGATATCCAGTTCGGTTCGACCGAACATCATCTGACCCAGCTCGCCAACGCCGGCGGGCTGATCGATGCAGCAGCGTGAGCCGCGCGTCTAGCCAAGCAAACGGAAACCATTCATGAGCCGAATTTCCACACCCGATCAATATCAGGAACTCCGTGACGCCTTGCGTGACCTCTCGAAGGAATATCCCGATGAGTACTGGCGCCGCATTGATCACGAGCGCGTCTATCCGGAGGCCTTTGTCGACGCGTTGACGAAGGCCGGCTGGATGGCGGCGCTGATTCCCCAGGAGTATGGCGGTTCCGGCCTCGGGCTGACTGAGGCCTCCGTGATCATGGAGGAGATCAACCGGAACGGCGGTAACTCCGGCTTTTGTCATGGTCAGATGTACAACATGAATACGCTGCTTAGAAATGGCTCGGAGGCGCAAAAGCGTAAATACCTGCCGAAGATCGCGAGCGGAGAATTGCGCCTGCAATCGATGGCCGTGACCGAACCGACCACAGGAACGGACACCACAAAGCTGAAGACCACCGCTGTAAAGAAAGACGGACGGTACGTGGTGAACGGCCAGAAGGTATGGATATCACGCGTGCAGCATTCGGACATGATGATCCTGCTCGCGCGCACCACGCCCCTGTCGGATGTGAAGAAGAAGTCGGATGGGCTGTCCTGCTTCCTCGTGGACCTGCACCAGGCTATCGGCAATGGTTTGACCGTGCGGCCGATTCCCAACATGGTCAATCACGAGACGAACGAACTGTTCTTCGACAATCTGGAGATTCCTGAAGAGAACCTGATTGGCGAGGAAGGCAAGGGCTTCAAGTACATCCTCGACGGACTCAACGCCGAGCGCGCGCTGATTGCCGCCGAGTGCATCGGCGACGGCTACTGGTTCGTCGATCGCGCATCGAAGTACGCGAGCGAGCGCATCGTGTTCGACCGGCCCATCGGCATGAACCAGGGCATTCAGTTTCCGATCGCCGAGTCATACATCGACGTGCGCGCGGCCGACCTCATGCGCTACAAGGCCTGCGAGCTGTTCGACAATCATCAGCCGTGCGGCGCGGAAGCGAATATGGCGAAGCATCTCGCGGCCACGGCTTCGTGGAAAGCCGCCAATGCCTGTCTGCAGACGCATGGCGGCTTCGGGTTCGCCTGCGAATACGACGTCGAACGCAAGTTCCGCGAAACGCGGCTCTATCAGGTGGCGCCGATTTCGACGAACCTGATTCTGTCCTACGTCGCCGAGCACGTGCTCGACCTGCCACGTTCATTCTGAGCTTTGGAGGGATCTCATGCGCTTCGAGACCATTCTGTACGACGTGAAGGACCGTATTGCGACGATCACGCTGAATCGTCCTGAACACATGAACACCTGGAACGATCAGGTGGCGACCGAGGTTTACGAGGCGATGCAGGCGGCGGGGTCGGACCATGGCGTGCGCGTCATCGTTTTCACCGGCGCGGGCAAGGCGTTTTGCGCGGGCGGCGATATTCACAGCTTCGGCGGCGACCCGGCCGCGCTGATGACGAAGCTGCCGCGCCCGTTCGACATGCGCAAGCGCGCCGACTGGCAGACGCGCTGCTCGTACTATCCGGCCATCCCGAAACCGGTGATCGCCATGCTCAACGGTGCAACCGTCGGTATTGGCCTGATTCACGCGCTCTTCTGCGACATCCGGTTTGCGTCGGAAGACGCCACCATTACGACAGCATTTGCGCGCCGCGGTCTGACGGCGGAATACGGCATGGCCTGGATACTCGCGCGCCACGTGGGCCAGGCGCACGCGCTCGACCTGCTGCTGTCGGGACGCAAGATCAAGGGGCGCGAAGCCGAACGGATGGGACTCGTGAACCGGGCAATTCCGGCCGACAAGCTCGTCGAGGAGACCTATGCCTACGCGCGCGAAATGGCCGAAAACTGCTCGCCGCGCTCGATGCGCATCATGAAGGAGCAGGTCTGGGAGGTGCCGTTCCAGACGCCCCACGAGGCGGTGATGCACGCCGGGTTGGACATGCCGATCGCCAACCAGTGCGATGACTACAAGGAAGGCATGGCGAGCTTCCTCGAGAAGCGCAAGCCCAACTTCACGGACCACTGAGCACAGATAGGACTACCACCTCATGCTGAACTACGAAGTCGTCAAGAACTGGCCGATCGAAGATGTCACGCAGACGTACAGCGAGCGCGACGTGATGCTGTATTCGCTGGGTCTCGGGCTCGGCGGAGACCCGCTGGACGCCGAACAGCTGCGCTACGTATACGAAAAGGACCTGCAAGCGATGCCGACTTGCGCGGCCGCGTTCGCGTGGCCGAAATCGTGGATGCGCGATCCGCGTACGGGCATCGACTACCTGAAGCTCGTGCACGGTGAGCAGGACGTTCGCTTCACGCGCCCAATGCCGGTCGCTGCGACCATCGTCAGCAAGACGCGCGTGAGCCGCATCTCGGACAAGGGCGCAGGCAAGGGCGCGATCGTCGAGCTCAAGCGTGACATCATCGACGCCTCGACGGGTGAACAGCTTGCCGAAGTCCGGCAGGTGTCGTTTTTGCGCGGCGACGGAGGCTTCAGCGCCGAGTCGGGCGCGAGTGACTCGCCGCCCGAAGCGCTTCCGGCTGTGCCGGAGCGCGCGCCGGATGCGGAATATGTGTTCTCGACCGGTGCCCATGCTGCCTTGATCTACCGGCTGTCGGGCGACGCCAATCCCCTGCACGCGGACCCGGAGGTAGCGTCGAAAGCCGGATTCAGCCGGCCCATTCTTCACGGCCTCGCGACCTACGGCATGGCCGGTTACGCGGCGATTCGCACGTTCGCGGGCAACGACGCATCGCGTTTGAAGCGACTCGCCTTGCGCCTGACTTCGCCGGTGTACCCCGGCGAAGAAGTGCGCTTCCAGTTCTGGCGGGACAGTGACACACGCCTGCATTTGCGAGCGCGCGTCGACGCGCGCGACGTGGTGGTGCTGAACAATGGCATCGTGGAAATTGCCTGAAACCGCGCCCGGCAGCGCCGACGTGCTTTGCCGGGCCGCGACTGGAGCCTGACGATGGACCTGAAAGAGAGTCCCGCCGACAAGGAATTTCGCGCCACGGTACGCGAATTCGTTGCGACAAACTTGCCCGACGACATTCGCGAACGGGTGCTGAACTTCCGCCATGTGCCGCGCGAAGACTATGTGCGCTGGCAACGCATTCTGGCCGGCAAGGGATGGGGCGCACCTGCATGGCCCGCGCAATTCGGCGGCGCCGCCTGGAATGCTGCGCAGCGCAACATATTCGACGAGGAATGCTTTACCGCCGGTGCGCCGCGCCAGATGCCGTTCGGCCTTTCGATGGTTGGACCTGTGATCCAGAAGTTCGGCACCGACGCGCAGCGCGAACGGTTCCTGCCGCGCATCATCTCGATGGAGGACTGGTGGTGTCAGGGTTACTCCGAGCCGGGTGCGGGTTCCGATCTGGCGTCGCTCAAGACGCGTGCGGACCGCATCGAGCGCGACGGTCATCCGTTCTATGTTGTCAACGGCCAGAAGATCTGGACCTCGTTTGCCCAATGGGCGAACTGGATTTTCTGCCTTGTCCGCACGGATGGCAGCGGCCGCCCACAGGAAGGGATCTCGTTCCTGCTGATCGATATGTCGACGCCCGGTATCACGGTCAGACCTATCCGCACGCTTGACGGCGGCCACGACGTCAACGAAGTGTTCTTCGACAATGTGGAAGTGCCGGTGAGCAATCTCGTCGGTGAGGAGCATCGCGGCTGGTCGATTGCCAAGTATCTGCTTGGACACGAGCGGACCAACATCGCCGGGCTTGGCAACTGCAAGCGCTTCATGCGACGTCTGAAGGAGATTGCCAGCACCGAGCGTAAGCACGGCAAGCCGCTGATCGAAGACGTCCGTTTTCGCGACCGCATCGCCAAAGTGGAAATCGATTTGATCGCTCATGAATGGTCGCTTTTGCGCGTCGTCTCGGCCGAAACCGCGGGACGTCCCATCGGACCGGAGGCGTCGGTGCTCAAAATCCGCGGTTCGGAGATTCAGCAGGAGCTTACGGAGCTGATTATGGAATGCGCAGGCCCCTATGCGGTGCCCTTTGTGAGCGAAGCGCTGGAGGCGGACTGGCACGGCGAAACCGCGAACGGCGAGTTGCTCAACGCGCTGGCCGCGCATTACCTGGACTGGCGCAAGATTTCGATCTACGGCGGATCGACTGAAGTGCAGAAAAACATCATCGCCAAGCAGGCGCTCGGTATCTGAGGACACGCCATGGACTTCACGCTGGTTGAAGAGGAACAGATGCTGGCCGACGTGGTCGGCCGTTTCGTCGAAAAGGAATACGACTTCGAGGCGAGGCGCCGTCTCGCCGCTACTCCCGAGGGCTGGTCGGCTGCGCACTGGACTACGCTGGCCGAAATGGGCGTGCTGGCACTGAACGTGCCACAGGACCATGGCGGCCTTGGCACGGGTCCGGTCGAGACCATGCTCGTGATGGAGGCATTCGGCCGCGGACTTGTACTGGAGCCGTTTGTTTCAACGGCCGTGATCGGCGCGAAGCTGATCGGGCGCGCGGGACACGAGGCACGCAAGGCCGAACTGCTGGCCGGTATCGCCGACGGCAGTCTGAAGACCGCGCTGGCGACGCTCGAGCCTGGTGCGCGTTTCGATTTGTGGAATGTTGCGATGAGGGCCGAGCCAACGCGTGACGGGTTCATCCTGAATGGACGGAAGGGCGTCGTACTGCATGGCGATAGCGCGGACATTCTGCTAGTTTCGGCGCGTACCGCAGGCGAGCAGACCGACAAGCACGGCATCACACTCTTCGCCGTCGATGCGCGAACGCAAGGCGTGAGCGTCAAAGGATTTCCGGCACTCGATGGCCAGCGTGTCGCCGAGGTGGTGCTGGACGGCGTGCGCGTCGACGCACAGGCCGTCATCGGTGCCATCGATCAGGGCTACCCGTTGCTCGAGTGGACCGTCGATCAAGGCATTTTTGCGCTCTGCGCGGAAGCGGTCGGCGCGATGTCGCGGCTGAGCGAGCTGACCTTTGAATACCTGCGCACGCGAAAGCAGTTTGGTTCGCCGATCGGCAAATTCCAGGCGCTGCAGCATCGCGCAGCCGATATTTTGACCGCGGTAGAGCAGGCGAAATCGATCGTCTACTTTGCTGCCGCGAAACTTGGCGAGGACGACGACCTGGAAGCCCATCGTGCTGTTACAGCCGCCAAGGCGCTCATCGGCCGAAGTGCACGCTTCGTGGCACAGCAAGCGGTACAACTGCACGGAGGGATGGGGATGACGGACGAACTGGCGGTGGGGTGGTACGTGAAGCGGCTCACCTGCATCGACATGACTTGGGGAAACACCGAACACCATATCGAACTGTACGGTGCGTTCCTGTAATTGCAATCAATCAGACGACAAGAATGGTCCCGACCGCCCTTACCGGTCGATTCAAAGAAAGGAGACAACTGATGTCAGTAACTGGTCATGGCGCGACTCCGGAGCTGGCGCCGGTTCCTGCGCATGTATTGCCTGAACGAGTGTTCGACATCGATATTTATCATCCACCGGGTGCTGAAGACGACTACCATCTCTCGCTCAAGCGATTGCACGCCGAAGGCATTCCCGACATTCTCTGGACACCCCGCAACGGCGGACACTGGATCGCGACGCGCGGCGATGACATCTATCACATCCTCAAGGATTACGAGAATTTCTCGTCGAAGCAGCTCACGGTGCCGCTCGTCGAGCATCAACCGTTGCCGCCGATTTTCTTCGATCCTCCGCAGCACACCGCCTATCGCGCGCTGATCGCGCCTGCGTTCATGCCGCAGGCGATCGGCAAGCTCGAGGAGAAGGCGCGCGAAATGGCGATCGAACTGATCGAGGACTTTTATCCCAAGGGCGAGGTGGAATTCGTATCGGGGTTTGCGCAGCATCTGCCGATCGGCATTTTCATGAACATGGTGGCGTTGCCCGCCGAGGATCGCGAGTACCTGCTCAGCCTCGCCGACAAGATGGTCCGCCCAGTCGATGCCAACGAGAAGCTCAAGGCGCTCGGTGCGATTTTTCAATACCTTGGGGTGAAGATAGCGGAACGCCGTGCGAACCCGGGTGACGACCTCATCAGCAAGATCGTCCATTCGAAGATCGACGGGCGCGCGCTCACCGACGAAGAAGTGCGGGGGCTTTGCGGTCTCGTGCTGATTGGCGGCCTCGACACGGTTGCCTCGGCCATGGGCTTTATCGCGCGATTCCTCGCCGGCAGCCCGGCCCACCGCAAGCAGCTCATCGACAACCCCGAACTGACGCAGAAGGCCGTGGACGAGCTTCTGCGGCGTTTCCCGGTGGTCAATCAAGGGCGGCGGATCACACACGATTTCGAGTACAAGGGCGTGCAGATGAAGGCGGGCGACATGATCATCATGCCGACCACGCTGCACGGTCTGGACGAGCGAAAGTTCGACGATCCGCTGAGCGTCGATTTCACTCGGCCCACGCCGATTCATTCGACGTTCGGCAATGGCGCGCATCGTTGTCCCGGTTCGTTCCTTGCACGCGTGGAGTTGAAGGTTTTCCTTCAGGAATGGCTTAAGCGCATCCCAGATTTCCAGATCAAGCCTGGCGAGAAGGCGGGTGTCCACGGAGGTGTGAACGGCACGCTGTACCACTTGCCTCTTGTCTGGGACGTGGTCCGCTGAGGATCGGTCACCATGGCCTGAGCGAGCCATTGTGACCCTGTGCGTCTGTAGAAGGCGGTAAGCAGCTCGGTGCGCCGCGTCACATGGCGCGCCGACCGCTCCGTCTGGGCGCAACGCTGGCGTAGGCACCTGCCTTCCAGTTTTTATGGAGATGCCTTGCTCAACGCTCGCCAGACGACCTTCATACCGTGACGGAACGAGTTCGGATCAAATGTGTTCGTGTCGGACCGGCGAAGAAAGACGACCAGACCTTGTAGATGTGAAAGGAGCAGAGCGCCGCGCAGCGTACATTCTTCCCGCGCCAAGGTTGGGTTTATCTGCGCGATCAGTTCCGCAAGGAGATCCTGGAAATCTGCGGTGGATTTCGCCATCAAGGCATGCAAAGCGGGCTCATGCTCTGCCAGACTCCAGGTTTCCAGAACAAAGGCGCTAACGCGTTTGCCGTCGGCCGCCGTCAGTACAGAGAACGCCTCGTCGACGATGACCTCCAGCCGGGCCTCCGGTGGCCGCAGTTTGTCTTGGGCGATCGTCTGATAGTGTTCGAAATAGCGATTTACGAATGCCTCGATCGTGGCCCGCAAGAGTTCTTCGCGGGTGCCGAAATAGTGCTGCAAGGTCCTCAGTCGGATTCCTGCGTCGCTGGCAATGCGGCGTTGAGTGAACCCGGCGTTACCTTCCGATGCGAACACCTCGATCGCCACTTCGATGATGGCGGGCACGCGGGTAGTTCTGTTCCCTCGCCGTCTGGGCGCGCCTTCCGCCGTCTTGTCGAGGTCTGCCGATGAGATGGTCAGGTCTTTCATCTGTTGTGCTCTCCTTGGCGTCTGCTGCCCGTCGCGCGCGTTGTCAGTTCGGGATGTGCAAACCGGGAGACCATTCCCCATCCTGATACGAGCGTCGTTCGATCCTGATCGGCCAGCCGCGACTTTGATCTGATGATAGTCAGATGACGAATAAAATCACGTCGTTTGACTAATTGCCTTCAGATAACGTCTGATCCTGTCACTCGCAGCATCACATATCCTACTCGTATGGAGGGAGGGTTTGTCCATACCAGCATTTCCCCTGGTGCCCTCTTGACTTGATAATGGGTCGGCTGACTACTAATATTTAGTCACTCGACACATTGCGATAAAACCAGACGATTCCCGCTGAGCCGGAAGCCGGGGAAGGAGATGCGCAGGTGTCAGCGCTGGCCGGTTAAGGTCGCCAATTTTTGCGTTCGTGGTTGTGATTGTCAGGGGCGCGTACTGGGCGGTTGAAGGAGCAGGACATGAAGCGTGGAGAAAGTTCTTTGCGTTCGCTCATCGAGAAGTGGCTCGCGCCCACTGCGACCACCCCGGTGCATGTAACCCGGTGTACTTTCGCAAATTCGAGCCAGACGCGGTGTGTGCTCGCGCGGTCGTCCGCCTCTGAGAGGTCCCTCGCGATATTCTTCTTTCGGCACGACGACGGGGCCTGGCGCGTGTTCCCACCTCCTCCCCGAAAACCAGAAATGCACCCCTGCCCAGGAACGGGATAAGGGATTCATCTGCGTGCGGTCCATGATCGAGATATATGGAAGGACTGCCAAGGAAACCGACCAATCGCACAAGCGTTTTCGGCTACTTCTGCGATTCGCCCCTCCTTTCGCGTTTGAAGTGAATGACGAAAGGCCGTCTCGTCCGTGACCTGTACCGGGTACCGGACTAGAGCCGGGGATCCTGGCTGCGTCCTGCCTGCAGATCCATTTTTGATCCGCTCCGACGGGTTACCCGAAATCCATCCATGTATTGCATCGGTAATCCGCGTGGGTGAGGCAGACGCGTCGCCAATGGCTCAATAGCGCAACGCGCGCTGCACGCATCTGGCACCGCTGCGGTTTCCATTCATGCGCACACCGCTTGCAGTCCATCACCAATCTCGAACCCACGTTTACCCCGAATGTTGAACGGCGTTCGAAAAAATGCATCACGTAGGGGTGTACGAGCGTTGACAGTCGAGTTTCGAGCGTTTATCTTTGCGAACAGCATTCGCATTCTGGTGACGTGGTGGAAAGTGTCTGAGACGCGATGCTGACGAGGTACGGAGGCCGGATTCACTTCATTGCCAAAAGTCTGCGGCAGTCCAACGGCCTTGGCCTTTTCTGCGGCAGTTCGACAAAGACAAGAGGAGACGCATGAAAAAGAAAAGTCTGAAGCCAAGTGCGATCAGCATTGGCGTGCACGCGACCTGTATCGCTGCGGCGTGCGGGTTGTGGAGCGCGAACGCCCACGCCTTTCATTTCGATGTACCGAACCCGGACATCGACATGGAATGGGATAACACCCTGCGCGCGGACTACGATATCCGGCTTCAGAATCCGGACCACTTCTACACAAACAGTCCGACTTACGACGAAGGCGATCTGTCGACGCCGAAGTTCAGCACGATTCAATCGATGCTGAACCTGTACAGTGAGTTCGATTTCAAGTACAAGGAGACGTCCGGCTTCCGCATCAGTATGGACGCGTGGTACGACCCGACTTTCAAGAATCACAACACGAACAATACGTCGCTGCCGCCGCCCAGCAACTTGCCTAACTACCCGAACAACGAGTACACGAGCTATATCAAGAAGTACTATCAGGGGCCGAGTGCTGAACTGCGTGATGCGTTCGTGTTCCACACTTTTGATCTCGGTGGTCACTCTGTCAACACCAAGCTCGGCCGGACGGCGGTTACCTGGGGGCAGTCGGCGTTTGCTACGCTGGGTGGTGCGAACTCGGTGGCGATCGGTCAGCAGCCGCTCGACCTGATGAAACTGACACAGAGCCCGAGCGCCTCGCTCAAGGAAATCGTGCTGCCGACCGCTCAGGCTGACGTGTCGACGAACATCACCGATACGATCACCCTCGCGGCACAGTACACGTTCGAGTGGAACCACGATCGACTGCCCGAGGGCGGCACGTATTTTGGTGGTGCGGACCCGATTCTGTACGGACCGCCTGTGGCCAGCTACACGAACATCCCCGGCCTCGGCACGTTCGCGATTCCGCGCATCGCCCCGACGAAAGGCCAGATCGGTGACTTCGGCCTCGACGGCAAGTGGCGCGTCGACTCGCTCGCAACGACCTACGAACTCACGTACCGCCACTTCGCCATGAAAATGCCGTGGGCGGCACTGATTCTGCCGGGTGCCGGACCGGAACTCTTCCCGGGTACCAACCTTCCTGGCATCACGGCCAAGTACGGTAACGACGTCAACGTGATCGGCGCGGGTTTCAACAGTGCGATCGGTAGCGCGGCTGTGGCCGGCGAATTGTCATACCGCTGGAACATGCCGCTTAACGCAGTCAACACGACCACGGTCAACGACGCACCGACGGGCCGTACGCTGCACGGCCTCCTGAACCTCACGCAGTCCTTCGGTAAGACGCCACTGTGGAACAACCTGTTCCTGCAGGCTGAATTCGCGTTCAACCAGTTGCTGAGTGTGCAATCGCACGCCGGCAACGTCGCGATGTCGGGCTACGACACGACCGGTCAATGCTCGGCGTCCGGGAACAACCCCTTCAACAACTGTTCGACGCGCTTCTGGGCTGGTGTTGGCATCGGTGCGAGCCCACAGTGGTATCAGGTCTTCCCCGGTGTCGATCTGACGATGCCGCTCTTCGTCAACCTGAATCTGAAGGGTTACTCGTCCGTGATCGCGCCTGCCGCCGAAGCACAAGGCCAGAACACCTTCGTGGTTGGGCTCGATTTCAATATCTACAACAAGCACGAGGTAGATATCACCTATACGTATTACATGAACAAAAAGGGCTATTCGACTACGGGAGCAGCCACTGCTCTCGGCGCGCCCTACAGCGACAAATCGTGGATCGGCATCACCTATCAGACAACGTTTTGATATAGATGGAGGTAGCTGTGAAAAGATTCCCAAAGCTTCTTAAGGCGCTGTCGATACTCGCGGCGGTGTGGGCCTCGCCCTATACGCTGGCGCTCGAGAGCGGCATCACACCGTTTGGCGCGGAGATTGCCGGCAGCAAGGACGGGGCGATTCCCGCCTACACAGGAGGGGTCACGCAGTTCCCAGCCGGATTCAAAGCCGATTCAGGCAAGTGGGCCGATCCGTTTTCCGATGAGAAGCCGACACTGCAAATCACGGCGCAAAACTATCAGCAATACGCCGATAAGCTGAGCGCGAGCGCGATCGAGCTGTTCAAGCGCTATCCGACCTACCGGATGGATGTCTATCCGACGCACCGCTCGGCGTCGTATCCGGACTGGTATCTCCAGAACTCGGAAAAGAACGCGCAGAACGCGAAGCTCGAGAAGAACGGCCTCTATATCTCCGGTGCGTTTGGCGGCAAGCCGTTCCCGGTGCCGAAGAATGGTCAGGAAGCGCTGTGGGACTGGGAACTGCGCTACGTGGGTACGGCGCAGCGCAACAACGTGAAGACGTGGCTGGTCGATTCGAGTGGCACGCCGATTCTCGCGGCTCAATTCAAGAGCGCGCTGCTCTATCCGTATTACGAGCAGAAAGACGAAGCGGAATTTCGCAAGAAATCGGGTCTCGCAATCTGGTATCAGGTCTATAACGACTACGCTGCACCGGCCCGCCTGATTGGCGACACGACCCTCTTCTGGTATTTCACCGATACGGCGGATCACGACCAGCAATCGTGGGAATACAACCCGGGTCAGCGCCGCGTGCGCGTTGCACCGGACCTGGCCTACGACACGCCGAACCCCGGCTATTCCGGCGCGATCACCATGGACGACATCCAGTTGTTCTACGGGAAGATCGATCGCTGGGACGCCAAACTCGTCGGCAAGAAGGAAATGTACATTCCGTACAACGACTACAAGCAGCAGTATGAGACGCCGGCGAGCAAGATCCTCACGCCGCACTTCGTCAACCCGGATCATGTGCGCTGGGAACTGCACCGCGTGTGGGTCGTGGAATTGGCGCTCAAGCCGGGCGCGCGTCACATCTACAGCAAGAAGACGCTGTATTTTGACGAAGACGGTGGTGGCGGAATGATGGACGCCTATGACCAGTCGGGCAAGCTGTATCGCGGCGGCTTCGAAACCACGGTGCCCGCCTACGACTACAAGGTGCCGTATTCGCTGGGTAACTGGTTCTACGACTTCAACAGCGGCATCTACATCTTCGGTAGCCATCCGGCAGAGTCGCCGGGGATCTTCTTCAACGTGAACTTCCCGACGGATTACTACACGCCGGAGCGTATGCAAAGTGCGGGTGTGCGCTAATTGCGTATTGACGTAAGGTTGAGCATTTTGGTGGCGTCCTGCCCGGTATTCCGGGCTGGACGCTTCGACAACGAAGGTCTGTTTTTGCGGTGAGCATCGAAAGTAGCGTCGTTGCTTTTGGTATTCGATCAAACTGGAAAGTGATGGAGACGGTTTTGAAGAAGCATCGGATGTTGATTAAGGCGCTCGCGCTTGCTGCAGCAATCTGCGCTGCGCCCATGACGAATGCGATCGAAACCGGGATGACGCCTTTCGGGGCGGAAATTGCCGGGAACAAGGACGGGACGATTCCCGTCTACGCAGGGGGCGTCACTCAGTTTCCAGCAGGATTCAAGGCCGATTCGGGTAAGTGGGCAGACCCGTTCCCTGGCGAGAAGCCGGTGTTGCAAATCACCGGCCAGAACTATCAGCAATACGCGGACAAGCTGAGCGCGAGTGCGATCGAGCTGTTCAAGCGTTATCCGACCTACCGGATGGACATCTATCCGACGCACCGCTCGGTGTCGTATCCGGACTGGTATCTCGAGAATTCGGAAAAGAACGCGCAGAGCGCGAAGCTCGAAAAGAATGGCCTGTTCGTTTCCGGTGCGTTCGGCGGCAAGCCGTTCCCGGTACCGAAGAACGGTCAGGAAGCATTGTGGGACTGGGAACTGCGCTACGTGGGTACGGCCCAGCGCAATAACGTGAAGACGTGGCTGGTTAATTCGAGTGGCACGCCGATCCTTGCTGCCCAATTCAAGAGCTCACTGTACTACCCGTACTTCGATCTCAAGCAGGAAGGCGAATACAGGAAGAAGGGCGGTCTGGCCATCTGGCAATACATCAACAACGATTTCGTTGCGCCGGCGCGAATGATCGGTGACACCACGCTCTACTGGTTCTTCACGGACACGGCCGATCACAACCAGCAATCTTGGGAATACAACCCGGGTCAGCGCCGCGTGCGCGTAGCGCCTGACCTTGCCTATGACACGCCGAACCCCGGCTATTCCGGCGCGATCACGATGGACGACATCCAGTTGTTCTACGGACGCATTGATCGCTGGGACGCGAAGCTCGTCGGCAAGAAAGAGATGTACATCCCGTACAACGACTACAAGCAACAGTACGAAACGGCGGCGAGCAAGATCCTCACGCCGCATTTCGTCAACCCGGATCATGTGCGCTGGGAACTGCACCGCGTGTGGGTCGTCGACTTGACGCTCAAGCAAGGCTCGCGTCACGTGTATGGCAAAAAGACCCTTTATTTCGATGAGGACGGTGGCGGCGGAATGATGGATGCCTATGACCAGTCGGGCAAGCTGTATCGAGGTGGCTTCGAGACCACGGCACCTGCCTACGACTACAAGGTGCCGTATTCGCTCGGCAACTGGTTCTACGACTTCAATAGCGGCATCTATATTTTCGGCAGCCATCCGGCGGAGTCACCGGGGATCATGTTCAACGCGAGCTTCACGAAGGACTTCTTTACGCCTGAGCATATGCAATCGACCGGCGTGCGATAGCCGACACAGGTGCTAGGAAGAGCGCAGCACGTGCGCCATGCCGGGTATCGCATGGCGCACAGAGAAGTTTCATAAAAGCCCAGAACTGCTCGCGTGATCGATCGCCAGTTACTGAGAAGGAGACACAATGCGCAATACCCTGTTTCGTTGGCTGGCATTCGTCGCGGCGGCATGCATCGCCAGCGGGCCGGTCCATGCCGAATTCTCCGACCCGATGCGCTCGCCGGCCGTGATCAACCCGCAGGCCGCGCATGAACCGCTCATGGCGTTGGCCCAGGCCGGACAGCGCCTGGTTGCGGTAGGCCCGCGCGGGGCGATTCTCGTTTCGGACGACGGTGCCATGCACTGGCGCCAGGTACCGGCGCCAGTGAGTTCCGATCTGGTAGCCGTTACGTTCAAGTCGGCCGTGCTGGGTTGGGCGGTCGGACACGACGGCGAGGTGCTTCACACGACCGACGGTGGCAATACCTGGATGCGGCAGCTCGACGGTCAGGAAGCGGCGAAGCTGATGAGCGAGTACTACGCGAAGCAGCAGGGAGATTCGCCCGATCTCAAGGCGTCGCGCGAAGAGGCAGAACGCTTCGAGGCAGACCAGGGGGGACGTCCGTTCCTCGACGTCTGGTTTGACGACGAGCGTTCCGGCTGGGTCATCGGTTCGTTCAACATCATTTTTCACACCGAGGACGGTGGAAAGCGCTGGGTGCCCTGGTTCGATCGCGTTGACAATCCCAACGCGTTGAACCTGCATGCGATGCGCCGTATCAACGGGACGCTTTATATCGCGGGCGAACAGGGGTTGCTGCTCAAGCTCGATCCCGACAAGCAACGGTTCGTCCCGGTGTCTACACCCTCGAAGGGCAGCTTCTTCGGTCTCGCTTCCACGGGCAACGCGATGATCGTCTACGGTCTGCTCGGCAATGCGTATCGCTCCACCGACGGCGGCGCCACGTGGGACAAAGTCACGTTGCCGACCGGCGCGAGCATTCTGGCTTCGGCTGAACTGCCGAACGGTCACCTTATTCTCGCGACACAGGCGGGTGAGTTGCTCGAGAGCGTCGACCAGGGGGCAACGTTTCATACACTTGGCGCGAGCCAGCCGGGCGGCATCTTCGCCATGGCGCTGCGCGGCGACACCGCGGTGCTGGCCGGCGCGGCCGGCCTGTCGCGGATCGCATTGTCGAAGTCGCACTAAGGGGGAGCAGACATGGCTGGCGGCAACAATGCCCAATTCGACAAGATGCCCGTTGTGGCAGATCTTGCCCAGTTCGATTCACGTTCAGGCAACGCGCTTGAACGGTTGATCTTCAACCGTCGTCCCTGGCTCATCGTCATCTGCGCGATCATCACGGCGGTGCTAGGGTTTCAGGCGCTGCGGCTCGATGTGAATGCGAGCTTCGAGAAGATGATTCCGCTCTCGCATCCGTACATCAAGAACTATCTCGCCAACAAGGCGGACCTTAAAGGGCTTGGCAATTCGCTGCGGATCGTCGTCGAGAATCCCTCGGGCGACATCTATGATCCGAAGTATCTCGCCGCGCTGCGGCGCATCAACGATGCCTTGTTCCTGATTCCGGGCGTCGACCGTCCTGGCGTGAAGTCGATCTGGATGCCGATTGTCCGCTGGAACGTGGTCACGGAGCGCGGCTTTGCCGGCGGCCCGGTGATGCCGGACGGCTTCGACGCGTCCGCGCAGGCCATCGCGCAGCTACGCACGAACATTGCACGCGCAAACATCGTGGGCAGCATCGTGTCGAATGATCTGCATTCGAGCATGATCCAGCTGCCGCTGCTCGATCACTATGCCGATACCGGCAAGCCGCTCGACTACGCGAAGCTTTCACACCAGATCGACGAGGTCATCAAGAACGAGGGGCACGGCGAGGTGCACGTGCACGTGGTGGGCTTCGCGAAGCTGATCGGCGACCTGATCGACGGTCTCAAGCTGGTGGCGATGTACTTCGGCGTGGCCGCGGCGATCGCGCTCGTCGTGATCTTTCTCTATACGCGCTGCTATCGCAGCACGCTACTTGTGGTGGCATGCTCGTTGATTGCCGTGGTCTGGCAGCTCGGCATCATTCGCACGCTGGGCTATGTGCTCGATCCCTATTCGGTGCTGGTGCCGTTCCTCGTTTTCGCCATCGGCGTCTCGCATGGCGCACAGAAGATGAACGGGATCACGCAGGACATCGGGCGCGGCACGCATCGCTACGTAGCGGCACGCTACACTTTCCGGCGGCTCTTTCTCGCCGGTCTCACGGCGTTGCTTGCGGACGTGGTTGGCTTCGCCGTGCTGATGGTCATCGACATTCCGGTGATCAAGGATCTGGCGTTCACGGCGAGCGTTGGCGTGGGCGTGCTTGTGTTCACGAACCTGCTGCTGCTGCCGGTACTGCTCTCATACGTTGGCGTAAGTCCCTCGGCTGCACGACGCAGCGTGCGCGGCGAGCAGAACGACGCGCGCGGCACCTCGTCGGCGGGCGCGCTGTGGAATCTGCTCGATCGCTTCACCGAACGCCGCTGGGCCGTGGGTGCGATCGTTTGCGCGGCTGCACTCACCGCGTTCGGTTGGTCGATCAGTCAGCATCTGCAGATTGGCGACCTCGATTCGGGCGCGCCGGAACTCAGGCCGGACTCGCGCTACAACCTCGACAACGCTTACACCAATGCGCATTTCGGCCTGTCGAGCGACCTTTTCGTCGTGGTCGGCAAGTCGTCGCACGGCACTTGCGACGCCAACAACTTCCCACTCGTGCTCGAAGCTGACCGACTCGAAACCGCACTACGCGGCGTGCCGGGCGTGCAGACGACGACTTCGATTGGCGGCCTCGCGCGCTGGGTGACTGCGGGCTTCTACGAGGGCTATCCGAAGTGGTACACGATCGACCGCGTGCCTTCGATCGTGAACAAGACGGTGTGGCAGATCCTGCTCGATCATCCGGACCTCCTGAGCCAAACGTGCGGCACGGCGCCCGTCATTGCGTATCTGACCGATCACAAAGCCGCGACGCTCTCGCGCGTCATGGAGGCTGCGGAAGCATTCGCGAAGGCACACAGTGACGCCGATCACCAGTTCCTTATGGTTGCCGGCTCGGCCGGTATCGATGCGGTGACGAACGTGGTCGTCGCGAAGGCGAACCGCACCATGCTGTTCATGGTATATGCGGCGGTGATCCTGCTGTGCTTCATCACGTTTCGCAGCTGGCGCGCGGTCGTGGTGGCCGTCGTGCCGCTCGGGATCACTTCGGTGCTGTGCGAGGCGCTCATGGTCAAGCTCGGCATCGGCGTGAAGGTGGCGACGCTGCCTGTGATTGCACTGGGCGTGGGGATTGGCGTCGACTATGCGCTCTATCTGCTGAGCGTACAGCTCGCGTATCAGCGCACCGGGCAGCCGCTGCGCGTGGCTTATCGTCACGCGGTGCAGTTCACTGGCAAGGTCGTGGCGCTGGTCGGCGTGACGTTGGCGGCGGGTGTCGTGACGTGGACGTTCTCGCCGATCAAGTTCCAGGCCGACATGGGCATCCTGCTCACGTTCATGTTCCTGTGGAACATGATCGGCGCGCTGATCCTCATTCCAGCGCTGTCGCATTTCCTCCTGCAAGGGATTTCGCGTAAGGCGGTGGCGAAAGGCGTAGCGGCCGGTTCACCGAACGTCGAAGCCTGCAGCGGCGAGGTCACGCTGCGGTAGTGACTAGGTGACGCGCGGCGCTTTGCGCGTGGCACCGCCCGCAGCACAAAAGAACTGGCCCGCTATCTCTGGAGATAGGGGCCAGTTTGTCTTCAAGTCAATTGGCGCGTTCGGGCGAGCGCCTCTCGTTTTCCTCGCGGCGCGTCTGGGATATGACGGGCATGTTCGCAAAGAAAGCGCTGCCACTCGTCTGCTGGATAGTGAGCTTGGCGCTCATCGGAGGCCCTACACCACGGACATCGAGAAGCTCAGGATCTCCGAGACCCCGCCGTCGACCATCAGCATTTGCCCGTTCATGTAGGAACTCGCCTCGGAGGCGAGAAACACGGCGACGCCGCCGAGTTCCTCAGGGTTCCCCCAGCGGCCAACGGAGATATGCGAGCGCACGATCTCCTTCATTTGCGGATTGGACGTGACAGGCTCAGCCATATCGGTGAGAAAGTAGCCGGGACAGATGCCGTTGCAACGAATGCCGTGTCGGCCCAGTTCTGCGCCGAGCGATTTCGTGAGTCCGGCAATGGCGTGCTTGCTGGCCACATACGCTTGGAGCTTCTCGCGGCCGAGCACCGACACATAGGACCCGACGTTGATGATGCGTCCGTGTCCGCGTTCGATCATCGGGCGCGCCACTTCCTGCGCGAGCAGGTATGCGGCCGTGACGTTGGTATCCATCGTTCTTTGCCACATTTCTACATTCGACTGGAGAAAATCGCTCCACTCGCAAATGCCTGCGTTGTTGAGCAGTACGTCGATGCGTCCATGGCGCGCAAGGACGTTGCGCACGCCGTTTCGGATTGCGTTCTGATCGGTGAGGTCAAACGGTTCGATATCGACGTCACCGCCCGTTTTGCGAATCGATTCCGCGGCGGTTTCGAGGCTGGCGCGCGAACGCGCGCAGAGGATGACGGTCGCACCGGCCGACGCCAACGCGGACGCCATGGCAAAGCCGAGACCGCGCGACGCGCCGGTGACGAGCGCAATCTGTCCTTCCAGCGAAAAAAGTTTCATAGTCTGACTCCCGTGGATCAAGCGACGGCTGGTTGCTGATGGCGAATGACGATCTTGCCGAGATGCGTCTGGCGTTCGAGGTGTCGAAGCGCATCAGGTACGTCTGCAAAGTCATAGACCGAGTCGATGACCGGTCTGAGCTGATGCAATGCGATTGCGCGGTTCATCGATTCAAAATCCTGCCGGGAGCCGACGCGGATCGGCGCGATCGACAGTCCGCGCGTGAAGAATCCCTCGCCGGGAGAAGGGGCGCCGGTCAACATCCCCACGACGCTGATGCGCCCGCCGTCCCTGGTGGCGGCAACGGACTTGTTGAACGTTTGGGCCCCGCCCACCTCGACGACGAGATCGACCCCACGGCCATCGGTCAAGCGCAGCACGGCGTCATCCCAATCGGGCGTGTCGCGGTAGTTGATCGTGGCGTCGGCGCCGAGTTCGGCAAGGCGTTTGAGCTTCGTTTCGCTCGACGAAGTGGCGATCACGCGGGCGCCGAAAAGACGTGCAAGCTGCAGAGCGAAGATCGATACGCCGCCGGAGCCTTGCACTAGGACGGTTTGGCCCGGCAGCAGGGGCGCATGCTGACACAGTGCGTTCCATGCGGTGACGGCGGCGCAAGGCAGCGTTGCGGCTTCCTCGTCGGAAAGATGATCCGGAACACCAACGAGCTCTTGCTCGCTCAGCACGACCTTGTCGCGGAGCATACCTTCGACAATAGCGCCGCGGCCTAGGATATCTGCGTGTTGCGGGCGCGCGCCGCCGTGCCAGTCCTCCGCAAAATTAGCCATCACCCGGTCGCCGGGCCTGAAGCGCCGGACGCCCGGGCCAACGGCAAGCACGACGCCCGCGCCGTCGGAAGCCGGAATGAAGTTGGGTGCCATCCGGTCGCGAAACGCACCGTTCATCAGCAGCAACTCGCGGAAATTCAGCGAACTCGCATTGACCTGCACCAGTACCTGATGAGCGCGGGGCGGCGCCGGATCGGGTTCTTCGCATAACGCCAGGCCTGCAATGCCTTCAAAACGCTCGCATCGATAGAGCTTCATGTGTCGTCTCCATGGTGTTGAACGGGAGCGTCGAATTCATTGCCGAGCGACGCTTTCCTCATTCTTCTCGTTGACAGCCGCAAAAAGATGAGTTCAGAATATAGAACATTGTTCAACAAAGCGTTCGGAGCGTCAAATTGAAGATACTGGTCGCGGTGAAGCGCGTGATCGACTACAACGTGAAACCTTGGGTGAAGTCCGACGGCTCGGGCGTCGATCTGGCCAACGTGAAAATGGCCATGAACCCGTTCGACGAGATCGCGGTGGAAGAGGCAGTGCGGCTCAAGGAAGCGGGCGTTGCGAGTGAAGTCGTCGTGGTATCCGCGGGAACCGCGCAATCGCAGGAGGTACTGCGTACCGCACTCGCCATGGGGGCGGATCGCGCAGTGCTAGTGGAGAGCGATGTAGATCTGCAACCGCTTGCCGTCGCAAAGCTGCTGGCCGCCGTGGCCGCGCGGGAAACCCCGCAACTGGTCTTGCTCGGCAAGCAGGCCATCGACAACGACGCTGGCCAAACCGGGCAGAAGCTCGCCGCATTGCTCGGCTGGCCGCAAGCGACGTTCGCGTTCAAGGCGGAAGTGGACGGTCAAAAACTTCTCGTCACGCGTGAGATCGATGGCGGGCTCGAACGCGTCGCGCTCGATCTGCCGGCCGTGGTCACGACGGATTTGCGCCTGAACAGTCCGCGCTATGTGACGCTGCCCAACATCATGAAAGCCAAGAAGAAGCCGCTGGAGACGCTGAACCCCGAGGGGCTGGGTGTTGACGTCGCGCCTCGTCTGAAGGTTCTCGAAGTAACCGAGCCGCCGGCGCGTAAGGGCGGCGTGATGGTTCCGGATGTTGCAGCGCTGATTGAAAAGCTTCGAAACGAAGCGAAGGTGATCTGATCATGACTATTCTCGTTATCGCCGAACACGACAACACAAGCCTCAAGCGCGCCACACTCAACGCCATCACGGCGGCGGGCGCAGCGGGTGGCGAGATTCATGTGCTGGTGGCGGGCCACGGCGCGTCGGCCGTGGTAGACCAGGCTGCGAACGTCGCCGGTGTCGCCGAAGTGCTTGTCGCGGATGCACCTGAATACGCGCACGGGCTGCCAGAAAACCTCGCGGCACTCGTCGTTTCACTGGCCCGCGCCTATACGCATGTGATCGCAGCGTCCACAGCCGTGGGCAAAAACTTCATGCCTCGTGTGGCGGCGTTGCTCGACAGCGCGCAGATTTCCGATGTCGTTGCCTTCAAGGCTCCCGATGTTTTCGTGCGCCCGATCTACGCCGGCAATGCACTCGCAACGGTGCAATCGTCGGACCCGATCAAGGTCATCACGATTCGTCCGACCGCGTTCGATGCAGCAGCGAGCGGTTCTGCCGCCGCGCCGTCACGCGCGGTGGCATCGGCACCAGTTTTCGATAAGGCCCGCTTTGTCGGCCAGGAGCTCACGAAGTCGAGCCGGCCGGAACTCTCCGCGGCAAACATCGTGGTATCGGGCGGCCGCGGCATGCAGAACGGCGACAACTTCAAGCTGCTCGATGCACTTGCGGACAAGCTTGGCGCAGCCGTCGGCGCGTCGCGTGCGGCTGTCGACGCCGGCTTCGTGCCGAACGACTATCAGGTCGGCCAGACGGGCAAGATCGTCGCGCCTCAGTTGTATATCGCCGTGGGCATATCGGGAGCCATTCAGCACCTCGCCGGCATGAAGGACTCGAAAGTCATCGTCGCGATCAACAAGGACAGCGAGGCGCCGATCTTTCAGGTGGCCGACTACGGTCTCACCGCGGACCTCTTCGAAGCTGTTCCGGCGCTGACCGCCGCGCTCGATTGACGTTCGCCCGGATTGACAGCAATCGGGGCGTGAGCCTAGCATCTGAACGCCGTTCACGGAAATTGCACCAATAGTTGCATATTGACCCGCCAACCGCGCGGCCGCTACATAAAGAGCCGGAACAGTCGCATACGCCGGCCACATCACGAAGGAGATATCAATGGGTAACAGAGGTCCCAATTCGGGTGAACACACGGTCCGTCTCGATTTTGTCCCGAAGGACAGTTACCTGTCGAAGCAATTTCTCGAGCGGGAGAACGAGCGCCTGTGGCCGCGCGTGTGGCAGGTTGCCTGTCGGCTGGAAGAGATTCCCAATGTCGGCGACTACGTCACCTTCGACGTAGCCGGCGAGTCGATCATCGTGGTGCGCACGGCGGCTGATCACATCAAGGCCTTTTTTAACGTCTGCCAGCATCGTGGCCGCCGCTTGACGAACGGCTGCGGCAAGGCCGCGAAATTTCACTGCGCCTATCACGGGTGGCAGTGGAATCTGGATGGCAGCGTGGCGCGCGTGCTCGATCGTGACGACTGGGCCGGCTGCCCGGAAATGACCGACGGTGATCTGCGTCTCACGGATGTTCTGGTGGATACGTGGGGTGGTTTCGTGTTCATCAACATGGACCCGGACGCGGAGCCGCTGGCCAAATTCCTCGATCCGGTGCCAGAGATCACGAACTGCTTCGAGTTCGAGAAGATGCGCTATCGCTGGTACAAGTCGATTCGTCTGCCGTGCAACTGGAAGGTTGCACTCGAAGCGTTCAACGAGGGTTATCACGTAGCGGCAACCCATCCTCAACTGCTGGACGTCGCCGGAGACGACGTGACGCGAAGTTTCGCCTACGGCCGCCACGGTATGTTTGGCTATTCGACGGCGACGCGCATGATCGGCGCGCCTTCACCAAGAACCGGCAAGCCGATGCCAGAGGACGTACGCCAGGGTCTCGTGAACTTTTTCCGTGTCATGGAAGAGACCCTGAAGGCGATCAACACCGCACGCGATTACGAAGCGGCCAAGCGGTTGATGACTGAAATGTCCCCATCGGGTAACCAGTTCGAAGTCCTCGCAAAGGCGATGGATTTTCAGCGCGAAGCGGCCATCGCCGAGGGCGCGGGTTGGCCAGAGATCACTTTCGAGCAACTCGGTCGGGCGGGAGCGGACTGGCACGTCTTCCCGAACCTCGTATTTCTCCCGTATCCCGACGGCGCGCTGTTTTACCGCGCACGGCCGGACGGCGATAACCCCGATTCGTGCATCTATGACATCTGGTCGCTGCAGCGCTTCGCGCCGGGCGCGGAGCCGCCGCTGAAGCGTGAGTTCTATTACGGCGTGGATGACTGGAAGGAGAACGCACAGGAGAACTTTGGCCTGATCCTGTGGCAGGACTTCCAGAACATGACCAATGTGCAGCAGGGCATGAAGTCGCGCGGCTTCAAGGGTTCGCGCACGAATCCGCTGCAGGAAACGTCGGTTTCGAACTTCCATCGCGCGCTGCGCGATTTCATTGCGCGGGAGGAGTAATGCCGACGAGCTGGGACGCAACGTACGACTTCGTGGTGGTCGGCAGCGGCGGTGGTTCGATGTGTGCGGCGCTTGCCTGCAAGTCGCTGGGCAAGGAAGCACTCATCATCGAGAAGCAGGCGAAGGTCGGTGGCTCGACCGGATATTCGGGCGGCGTCTGGTGGCTCCCGAACAATCACGTGATGAAGCGCCACGGCGTGAGCGATTCGTATGAGCGCGCACGCCAGTACTTCGACGCTGCGGTGACGTATCAAGGTCCGGGCACCTCGAATGCGCGACGCGAGGCTTACTTGCGCACCGGGCCGAAGATGGCTGAGTTTCTCGAGCAGCAGGGGATGCAGTTCGTGTACGCGGACGGCTGGTCCGATTACTACGACACGCTGCCGGGCGGGGAGCCGCGTGGGCGTTCGCTGCTGGCGAAGCTGTTCGACGTGAAGGAACTGGGCGAATGGGCGCCGCGTCTGTCGCGCTACAAGGGTCCGTCGATGCCGGCCAACTCGGACGAGTACCCGCAATTGTTCCTGATGAAGCGGACGTGGGGCGGCAAGCGCAAGGCGATGCAGCTCGGTGGCCGCATGCTCTACCAGAAGATCACCGGCAAGGAACTCGTGGCCAACGGCGCGGCGATTCAGGGACGCATGCTTCAGATGGCGCTGCGCGAGAACGTGCCGATCTGGACCGATACGCCAGTGCGCGAGTTCATCGTCGAGGAAGGACGAGTGGTCGGCATTGTCGCAGTACGCAGCGGCCGCGAGTTGCGCGTGCGCGCTCGCCAAGGCGTCCTGCTCAATACAGGTGGCTTTTCACACAACGCAGAAATGCGCCGCAAGTACCAGCCGCAGCCGTCGTCCGCGGCCTGGACCAATGCGAATCCAGGCGATACCGGTGAAATCCTGCAAGCCGCCATCGCTCTCGGCGGTGCGGTGGATTGCATGGAAGAAGCGTGGTGGGTCGTAACGTCGCTCGGCCCCAATGAAGAACTGCCCGAAGGGGCACGCGCGCCGGATGGTTCACCGCTGCCGTTCATGCATCACCTCGATCTCTCGCTGCCGTTTTCGATCATGGTCGATCAGGATGGTGAGCGCTTTTGCGACGAAGCGGGAGCGTACATGGAAATCGGTCAACGCATGTACCAGCGTCACAAGCAGACGGGTAAAGCCGTGCCCGCGTGGGTCGTCATGGACAGCCGACAGCGTAAGTACTATCCGTGGGGCACGGCGACGCCGGGGCAGATTCCGCAGAAGTGGCTCGACAGTGGATACATGATCAAGGCTGACACGCTCGAAGAATTGGCCGCGAAATGCAGTATCGACCGTGCCGGACTGCTCAAGACCGTCGCGCGCTTTAACGGCTTCTGCGAGACGGGCGTCGACGAAGATTACGGTCGCGGCTCGCGCGCGTTCGATCGCTGTCATGGGGACCCGACCATCAAACCGAACCCGAATCTCGGGCCGATCGAGGAGGGGCCGTTCTACGCCGTGCGGATGTATCCGGGGGATGTGGGCACTGCCGGCGGTCTCGTGACTGACGAATTTGGACGTGTACTGAAGGAAGATGGTTCGCAGATCCCTGGGCTATACGCCACCGGCAACTGCACGGCATCCGTGGTTGGCCGGTGTTATCCGGGCGCCGGCAGCAGCATCGGCGCATCGTTTGTGTTCGGTTACATCGCGGCGCTACATTCGAGCGGCGCGCAAAAGATCTGGTGACACAGGAGAGTGACGAATGAATGCCTATCAGCCGCCCAGCAGTGAAGTCCTGGTCGACATATACAGGCGTATGGCACTCATCAAACAGAACGATGAGCGCCTGCGTGCCGTTATCAAGGCCGGCAAGCTGGTTATGCCGTACTACTCGCCTCGCGGACAGGAGGTGATCCCTTCGGCAATGTCGGTGTGTCTCACCGACGACGACTACATCTGCACGATCTATCGCGGCATTCACGACATGATTGCGAAGGGTGTGCCGCTCAAGGAACTATGGGCCGAGCTTGGCGGGCGCGTGACAGGTACTTGCAAAGGCAAAGGTGGTCCGATGCACGTGACTCATCCCGCGTCCGGCGTCATGGTGACGACCGGCATCGTCGGCAGCTCGATGCCGATTGCAAACGGTCTCGCCCTCGCCGCACAGATTCGCGGGGAGCCGCGGGTAGCGGTGGCCTACTTCGGCGACGGCGCTTCGAACATTGGCGCGTTTCACGAGTCGCTAAACATGGCGGCCGTGTGGAAGCTTCCGGTGATATTCGTATGCCAGAACAACGGCTATGCCGAGCACACAAAATACGCCTACGGCACCTCAGTGCCGAATATCGCGCTGCGCGCCGTCGCCTACCAGATGCCCGGCGTGACGGTGAACGGCAACGATCCGATCGCGATGCACAAGGCGGCGAGTGAGGCAGTCGAACGCGCGCGCAACGGCGGCGGCCCGACGCTCATAGAAGCGAATACGTTCCGATTCCACGGCCACGTGCTCGGCGACCCGGACGCGTATATGGACAAGCACGAAAAGGCGGCTTGGGTGGCAAAGGACCCGGTTCCTCTCTTCCGGCAATGGCTCATCGACGCCAGGCACGCGAACGAAGAGCAATTGGCCGCGATGGAAGCGGATCACGAGACGCAACTCCAAGCTGCGGTCGAATTTATGCTGTCGAGCGAATATCCGGATGTTGCGGAGCTTCAGCGCGACGTCTTCAAGGACGAGGTGATCGCATGAGCCAGGCGCCCACGAATATCAACACCATCCAGGCCGTCAACTTCGCGCTCGACGACGCAATGGCCGCCGACGCAAATGTGATCGTGCTGGGTGAAGACGTCGCCGACGGCCAGGAAGGCGGCATTGTCGGCGTAACGAAGGGACTTTCGTCGAAATACGGCACGTCGCGCGTGCGTTCGACGCCGATCTCGGAGCAGGCGATCATCGGCGCTGCGATCGGCGCATCGATTGTTGGCATGCGTCCCGTGGCGGAAATCATGCTGATGAATTTCACGACCGTCGCGATGGACATGATCGTGAATCACGCAGCGAAGCTGCGCTTTATGTCTGGCGGACAGACCAACGTGCCGATCGTCATCCGCACCATGACGGGTGCGGGCTTCGGTACGGGTGGTCAGCACGCCGACTACCTTGAAGCGTGGTTCGCGCACGTTGCGGGCATCAAGGTCGTCGCACCGTCGAATCCTGCCGATGCGTATGGCTTGATGCTGTCGTGCATCCGCGATGACGACCCGTGCCTTTTCATCGAGAACATGCCGTCCTACTGGAACCCGGGCAGCGCGCCGGAGCGCGGCGTGGCGATTCCACTTGGAAAGGCAAACGTCGTGCGCGCTGGCACTGACGTAACGGTGATCAGCTACAGCCGCCGCGTCCAGGAGGTCATGGTTGCCGCGGAGGCGCTCGCCAAGGACGGCATCGCCTGCGAAGTGATCGATTTGCGCACGGTCTCTCCTCTGGATACCGAAACGATCCTGACTTCGGTTGCAAAAACAGGGCGGGCCGTTGTCGTACACGAGGCCGTCAAGCCGTTCGGCGTGGGTGCGGAAATCGCATCGCGAATCTACGAGGCCCTCTTTCGCGAGCTCAAGGCACCCGTGCAGCGCGTGGGCGCGCAATTCTGCCCCGTGCCGTTCTCCAAGCCGCTCGAAGACGCGTTCGTTCCGGGCGTGGCCGATATCGAAGCGGCGGTTCGCGCGACGCTGAAATGACAACCGCGCACTCCTCGAATTTCCATCAATAGAGCAAGGTCATGACCACACAAGTTCTGCTTCCCAAACTGGGTTTCTCCATGAACGAAGGCACGCTAGCCGAATGGCTGGCGGAAGACGGTGCAACCGTGAGCGAAGGGCAGACTCTCTACGCGCTCGAGAGCGACAAGTCGATTCAGGAAGTCGAGTCGCCGGCGTCGGGCACGCTGCGC
The DNA here is from genome assembly GCA_000173575.1 of Burkholderia sp. H160. Lineage (GTDB taxonomy): Bacteria > Pseudomonadota > Gammaproteobacteria > Burkholderiales > Burkholderiaceae > Paraburkholderia. Next base: position 98,029 of record ABYL01000005.1, read on the forward strand.
ATCGTTGCCCAGGTTGGCGAAGTGTATCCCGTCGGCACAGTGCTGGCGGAAATCGTCTGATTGGCCGCAGGCCCATGACGCTATTCAAGAGTCGTTTGAAGGGGCATCCGCGATGAGTGTCGAATCCGTTGCTAACCGACCGCCGTCCAACCTGAATACCGGACCCGGCGAGGCCGCAGCACCTGCTTTTGGTGCGAATTTGCCGCCCTGGCCGCAGGTCGATTTCGCCGAATTCGGCGAGGTTGAGGTCAAGCCGGTATCGCGCATCCAGAAGCTGACAGGAGCCTTCCTGTCGCGCAACTGGCTGACGATTCCGCATGTGACCCACCACGACGATGTGGATATAACGTCGCTCGAAAGCTATCGCAAGGCGCGCAACGAGGCGAATACGGCGGTCAAGCTGACGCCGCTCGTCTTCCTGATCAAAGCCGTGGTGCGGGCCTTGCAGGAGTTTCCGCAATTCAACGCGTCGCTCGACGGGGACGGCAAAAACATTGTTCTCAAGAAGTACTTCCACATTGGGGTCGCCGTGGATACGCGCTTTGGATTGCTCGTGCCGGTGCTGCGCGATTGCGACAAGAAGAGCGTCGAAGAACTCTCGGTGGAACTTGCCGCCATTTCGCAGAAGGCGCGCGAAAAGGGACTGTCGATGGCAGAAATGTCGGGTGGCTGCTTTTCGATCAGCTCGCTCGGCGGCTTTGGCGGTACCGGTTTTACGCCTATCGTCAATGCGCCGGAGGTGGCGATTCTCGGCGTGACTAAAACCCGGCTGGCGGCCGCGCCGGCGGATGACGGCGGCGTCAGCTGGCGCAAGATGCTGCCCCTGTCCCTCAGCTATGACCACCGCGTGATCAACGGAGCCGACGCGGCGCGCTTCGCTGCATTCATTGGAACCGTGCTGGCTGATCCGCAGACGCTCGCAGGCTAACAGACGATCTGACAAAACAACGACGGGACGGAGATGAGAACCCTTGGCGAGATGATCGAGCGAAACGCTCGCTTGCATGCCGACCACACGGCGCTCGTGTATGCCGAACGGCGTCTGACGCATAGTCAGTTGGCGGAGCGTGCACGCCGCTTTTCAGGCGCGCTATATGAGCGTGGCCTGCGGCGCCAGGACCGGGTGGCGATCCTCGCGATGAATTGCGCGGAGTACTACGAAAGTTACCGGGCATGCGAGTGGGCCGGCTTTATTCTGGCAACCGTCAATTTTCGGCTGGCGCCTGCAGAGATTCTTTACATCCTTAAGGATGCGGCGCCCAAAGCGCTCGTATTCGAGGCTCAGTATGCCGACGTCGTGGATGGGCTGCGTTCGCAGCTGCCCGTAATCGAGCAGTACATCTGCATCGGCGACGCGCCGGATTGGGCCGTTTCATTCGAGTCGGTGATGGAAGCCGGCCCAGTGGAAGGGCCGCCGATCCGCTCGAATCCGCAAGACTACGCGTACCTGATGTACACGAGCGGCACTACCGGGCGTCCCAAGGGCGTTGTCCGCACGCACCACGCCATGTGCGTCACGGCGGAAAGCTGCGCGCTCGTGACGGAGTTTTCGGGCAATACCCGTGTGCTGCAGACGACGCCGGCGTTCCATGTGGGGGGAATTGGCTTCGTTAACTCGGTGGCCTGGATGGGCGGCACGACCGTCGTACATCGCGCCTTCGAGCCGAAGCAAATGCTCGAGACGATCGCGGAAGAACGCATCACCTTCACGTTCATGGTTGCCGCCATGCTTCAGGCGGTCCTCGACGTGCCGGAGCTGTCGAGCTATGACGTGTCGAGCATCGAAAACATCGTCACCGCGGCTGCACCGGTACCGCCGCCGCTGCTTTCGCGCGGCATTCAGGTGCTCGGCCCCGTGTTTTCGGTCCAGTACGGCATGACTGAGAGCAACGCCTGCTGGCTGCCTGCTCACGAGGTCAAGCCCCAAGGGACGCCGGAACAGGTCCGGCGCCTCGCATCGGTGGGACGTCCGTGCCCCGGCATCGATCTGCGCATCGTCGACGATCACGGCAACGATCTGCCGCAAGGTCAGACCGGCGAGGTCTGGCTGCGCTCGGAGACGCAGCTGAGTGGCTACTGGAACAACAGCGTGGCGACGGTGGAAGCTCTGCGCGACGGCTGGTACCGCTCGGGCGACATGGGATATCAGGACAAGGACGGCTACATCTTCCTCGTCGACCGCAAGAAGGACATGATCATTTCCGGCGGCGAGAACATTTACAGCCGTGAGGTCGAAGATGCGCTGGTCCAGCATCCAGCGGTCATCGACGTGGCGGTGATCGGCGTCCCGCACGAGAAGTGGGGTGAGTGCGTCAAGGCGATCGTAGTTTTGCGCCGCGGCGAGCAAGCCGGCGAAGCAGAGTTGATCGAGTTTTGCCGCGGCCTGATCGCGAGCTACAAATGTCCGAAAACTATCGCATTCGTTGACGAACTGCCACGGCTGCCAACGGGCAAGATCAGCAAGGTGAGTCTTCGCAAGCAGTTTGCCCAGTGAACGGCATCGCCTCATTTGGAGAGAATCGACCATGGCCAAATGGCTTAAAAGTTCGGAGTGCGTCACGTTTGAAGTGGCAGAACGCGTTGCGCGTATCACGCTGAATCGTCCAGACAAGCGCAATGCAATCAACAACCCGCTTCTGCAGGAGCTCAAAGCGGCGTTGCTCGAAGCCGACGACCTCAAATCGGTGAACGTGATCGTGCTGTCGGGAGCGGGACGCGACTTCTGCGCGGGCTACGATCTCGTGACGACGTATTCGGATCGGGCTGCGGACGCCGTTGATCCCGGTGACTATCGTGGCACGATTCGCAGTTTCGACGACGATTGCTGGTCGATGGAGCGGCAGTCGGAGACGGTCAATCTGATGGCCGAAATCCACAAACCGATCATCGCGCAGGTGCATGGCAATTGTCTCGCGGGCGGCACGGATCTTGCGCTCGCGTGCGACATGGTGATCGCCGCCGACAATGCAAGGATCGGCTTTCCGGCCACGCGCGCGAACGGCTCGCCCCCTGCGCATATGTGGTTCTATCACGTGGGCCCGCAATGGGCGAAGCGCCTGCTGCTGTCCGGCGACTCGCTGACGGGTCGCGATGCCGCGAAGATCGGCCTCGTCTTGGACGCAGTGCCAGTGGAGCAGCTCGAAGCGGAGGTGAGCGAGCTGGCACGCCGCCTGTCGTTTGTCGATGCCGATCTACTTGCGGCCAATAAGCGCATTGTCAACATCGGGTTGGAGTTGGCCGGTTCGCGCACGCTTCAGCGGCTTGCGGTGGAGAACGATTCACGGGCTCACCAGAGCCAGGGGCCGCGCCGCGCTCAGTTCAAGGCGGACATGGAAGCTGTTGGCCTCAAGGAAGCGCTCAAACGCCGCGACGAACCGTTCGGCGACGGGATGATCCGCCTGCACGCTCGCGGCAGTTGAGCAGACCGCCGAAGGGACGAACCAAACTCACACGAAGGTCCGAACATCATGGATGTCGAACTCACATTGAACGGCGCGGTTGCGACGCTGTGCCTGAACCGCCCCGAGAAGCTCAATGCGCTGACGCCGGAGATGCTCGAGTTGATTCTTGGTCACCTCGATCGCATCGAAAAGGATCCGGAGATTCGCGCGGTGATCCTCACTGGCGCAGGCCGCGCTTTTTGCGCCGGCGCTGACATCAAGGGCAGCGGTGCCGCGCCGCCGCAGATGAGCGTGACACACGCGCGTGCATCGATGGCTGTGTATCAGAAGATTGCGCTTAGGCTGTACAACCTCAACAAGCCAATGGTCGCGGCGGTACGGGGTGTGGCCGTGGGAATTGCATGGAGCTTTGCCCTGTGCGCGGACCAGCTCATCGTTTCCGATACGGCACAGTTCATTCCCGCATTCCTGATGCGAGCCACCTTACCTGAGGGTGGCATGGTGCATCTGCTTGCGCGTCATTGCGGCGAGTTTCGCGCCAAGGAAATCATGTATCTGAATCGCCGGCTGAGCGGCAAGGAAGCGCTCGATATGGGTCTTGCCAGTCATCTTGTCGAGGACGGCGACCTTGACGCGGCTGCCGAAAAGCTGGCTGGCGAGCTGGCGGCTGGTCCGACTTTTTCGCTAGGCCTGACGAAGCAGTTGTTCCGGTTGAACACGGGCAGCATGGAAGAGTTTCTTGCTCAGGAGCTCAACGCGGTGGCGCTCGCGGTGAACTCCGAGGATGCGGCAGAAGGACGGCTCGCAGCAAGAGAAAAACGCGCACCGGCGTTCAGAGGGTGCTAGGCGGACACCCGCACGAGCGCGGCACAGCAGTGCGAGAGAGCAGACAAACGAAGGCGAAAGAGATTCAGGAGTCAGGCATGCATTTTGGCTACAGTGAGGAAGACGAATCATTTCGTCGGGAAGTCAGGAAGTTTTTCAACGAGCATGCACCGGCCGACATCTCACGCCGCTGGCGTGTTGGCGTGCATCCGCCCGCGCGCGATGATATCCGTAGATGGCAGCGCATTCTGTACGAGCGCGGCTGGGGCGCGCCCCATTGGACGGTCGAACATGGCGGCACTGGCTGGAGCGCGCTTCGCAAGCATATCTTCATGGAAGAGCTGTACAACGCCGATGCGATGGACTACGGCTGGCAGTCTACCCAGATGGTGGCACCCGTCATCATCGCGTTCGGATCGGACTGGCAGAAGGATCGCTTCCTCGGGCCTATCTTGCGTGGCGACGAGTTCTGGTGCCAGGGCTTTTCCGAACCGAACGCAGGTTCGGATCTGGCCGGACTGAAGACCACGGCGATACTCGACGGCGACGAGTATGTCATCAACGGCCAGAAGATCTGGACCAGCGACGCGACGATTGCCGATTGGGGATTCTTCCTCGTCAAGACCGATACGACCGTCAAGCCGCAAGGCGGCATCTCCTTCCTGCTTGTCAAAATGGATACGCCGGGCATCACGGTGCGTCCGATCGTCTCGATCGAGGGCGGCAAGGGACTGAATGAAGTGTTCCTCGAGAACGTGCGCGTGCCGAAATCGCATCTCGTGGGCGAGGCTGGTATGGGCTGGACCTATGCGAAGTATCTGCTCGAAAAAGAGCGCACGGCGAGCGCGTTCCTGTACTTCAACAAACGTGAGCTGCAGCGTGCGAAAGACATCGCCGGCCAGGAGATGGTGGACGGCGTGCGCCTGATCGATACACCTGTGTTCGCGCGCAAGGTTGCGGAGGTCGAAGCGGACCTGATGGCGCTCGAATGGTCCGTGCTGCGCATCCTTGCCGAAGAAAAGAGCGAGCGCAATCTCGATGCCGTCGTCTCTGCGCTGAAGATCAGCGGATCGGAGATGCAACAGCGTGTGACGCAGCTGCAAATGGACGCACTTGGCCCTCGCGCGATGCGTTTCGACGATCACAACGAGCCACATGGTGATCCGACGGTCGACGAAAACTGGCCGGACTACATGGGTGGCCGCACGTCGGGCTATCTCATCGCTCGCGCATCCACCATCTATGGCGGCGCGCGTGAAGTGCAGAAGAACATCATCGCCAAGCTGGCGTTTGGACTGTAGCCATGGACTTCAACTTCTCCGAAGAACAATTGATGCTGAAGGATGGCGCAGAGCGCTACGTTCAGCAGGAGTATGGATTCGAGGCGCGCACGCGCATCGCGGCGGGGCAAGAGGGCTTCAGCCGCGAACATTGGCGCGCCTACGCCGAACTTGGCTGGCTCGGACTGACCATGCCGGAAGACGTCGGCGGTCTCGGGTGCTCGTTTGTGGAAACGGCGATCCTGATGGAGGCGCTCGGCCGAGGGATGGCGCTCGAGCCGGTCGTGCAGACGGCGCTGCTTTGCGCCACGATCATCGAAGGAGGCGATGCGCCACACCAGCGCGAGACGTTGCTGCCTGCTGTCATCGAAGGCACGCTGCTGCTTTCGCTCGCGGACAGCGAAGCGGGCAGCCGATACAAGGTGGGATGTCACGCGCAAACGCACGCTCTCAAGACAGCCTCGGGTTATCTGATCAGCGGTGCGAAGACGCTGGTAATCGCCGGCGCGTCGGCAGATCAACTGCTCGTGACCGCGCGAGTCGAAGGCGCCTCGCAAGGCGTAGGTGTTTTTCTTGTCGATCGCCGCGCTGCGGGCGTGACGTGCCGTTCGTACCGCTTACTCGATGGATCGCGTGCCGCCGATATCGACCTGCACAACGTCGAACTTAGCGATGATGCATTGATCGTCGGACCTGAACGCTCGCTGGAGGTGCTCACGCATGCAACGGAACTCGCGAGTCTTGCGAGCGTGGCCGAGAGCCTTGGCATGATGGAAGCCGTGATGGCGATCACCTCGGAGTACATCAAGGGACGCTCGCAGTTCGGCCAGCCTATCGGCAAGTTCCAGGCGTTGCAGCATCGCATGGCCGAGATGTTCGTCGCCACGCAGGAGGCGCGCTCAATGCTGTACTGCGGGATCGCGCACCTGGACGGCCCGGCGGCCGAACGTAGCCGCGTCATCTCGGCGGCCAAGGCCGTTGCCGCGCGCGCCAATCGATTCGTTTGCGCGCAGGGCATCCAGCTGCACGGTGGCATGGGGCTCACCGAGGAATATCCGGTGGGGCACTACTTCCGCAAGATGACGATGATGGAGAAGATGTTTGGCGATATCGACTTTCATCTCGACCGTGTTGCGGCAGGCAGCCGGACACCGATAACGGCGTGACTCGGGGGGCAGATCGTGCTACGTGTGAAGCAAAAGATTGCAATCGTGACCGGGGCTGCATCCGGTATCGGCGCTGCCTGTGCTGCGAGGCTCGCGCAGGAGGGCGCGTTGCTCGTGGTGGCGGACCTGAATCTCGAAGGCGCACAAGAGCAGGTTCGTCGTATCAAGGATTCGGGCGGTCAGGCGGTTGCAGCGCGTGTCGATATCGGCGACGAACGTTCGATCGATGCGTTGTTCGATCTGACGCTCGAGACTTGGGGTGGACTCGATATCCTGCATAACAATGCCGCCGCCACGTCGCTGTCCAGTACGGTCGATGCGGCAGTCGAGGTGGTCGACGTCGCTGTCTGGGACGACACGATGCGCATCAATCTTCGCGGCACCATGCTTGCTTCGCGGCGTGCGCTGCCGCTCATGCGAGCACGCGGCGGCGGTTCGATCATCAATACCTCTTCGGGCTCGGCTCAGGCGGGTGCGCTGGGCTATAGCGCCTATGGTGTCTGCAAGGCCGGTATCGAGAACTTGACGCGCTACATCGCCGCGCAGCACGGTAAGGAGGGGATACGCTGCAACGCGATTGCGCCCGGCCTGATCGTCACGCCGGTGACCAAAGCGTACTACGCTGGGGAGATCGGGGAGATGATGCTGAGCCACCATCTCACGCCTCGCCTCGGGCAACCTGAAGACATCGCACACGCGGTGGTGTATCTCGCTTCGGATGAGGCGGCGTTCGTCACAGGCCAGGTATTCAATGTCGATGGCGGACTTCTTTCGCACCAGCCTTACTATGCGGACGAAATCCGCGCGCGTTCGGCCGCCATGGCCAACGCTACGAAGGGGCAGACATGACGACGGATTCCGCCCTTCTTGCGCGTATCGAGCGCATTGAGGCTCAGCTCGCCATACAACAGTTGCCGGTCCGATACGCGCTCGCGGTCGATTCGCGCGATCTGGACAGTCTGGTGCAACTGTTTGCTGAAGACGTCAACTGCGGCCGATGGGGCGTGGGGCGCGCGGCGTTGAAGACGTTCTACGGGTCCGAGCATATTCTGCGCGGCTTTTATCGCAGCATTCACCAGATCTGCGGCCACGCAGTCGATTTCATCGATGCCGACCATGCGACGGGAAGCGTTTATTGTCGCGCGGAGCACGAGGACAACGGTGCGTGGGTGGTGATGGCGATCTGCTACTTCGATCACTACGTGCGGCGCGACGGGCAGTGGTACTTCGAGCGTCGCGAGGAACAGCACTGGTATTCGACGGACTGGCTCGCTCGCCCCGGCTCGCCGCGCTTCCAGAACTGGCCCGGAAGGTACGAGGGCGACCGGTACGAACCGCGTCTTCCTCAAGGGTTTCCCACGTGGGCTGCATTCTGGAGCACGAGCGAACAGCCTGCCATCGACGCGTTGACGAAGGCCCCGTAAGCGCGCCCTCGTTCTCAGCTCTGGCGTCCGAATTAGAGCACCGCTTCTCCGCGCAGAAGCACGTCGGCACCACCGTCGACGAACGGCACTTGGCCCACCATGTAGCCATTGGCGGGACTGGCGAGGAATGCAAGGAGCGGCACGATCTGCTCAGCGCTTGCATAGTCGTGCACGGCGGTGGGGACACCCGCGGCAAGCGCTTCGCGTCCTTCGACCGTTTCCAGCAGCGGCGCGACCATCGGCGTCTTCACGACGCCCGGAGCGACGCCATTTAGCAACACGCCCTCGTCGGCCCAGCCGGGCAGCACCGCCGTGCGCCGTATCCATTGCGTCAGCGCGCGCTTGGATGACGCATAGCTTTGTGCGCCGACCTTTCCAGCCTGTTCGCGTGCCGCGGATTCGTCGCCCTCGAGGCACAACTCGACGAGGCGCGCATCGACCGGATGAAGAGAGGCGAGCGATGAGATCGCCACGACACGTGGCTCGCTTCCCCGATGCAGGAGCGGCAACAGGCGCGGCAGCAGATCGGTCACGCCGAAGTAATTCACCGCCACGAGCGTGTCGCCGGACACAGGCGGCGACACGCCCGCGCAGGCGACCACTGCATCGATCGACGACGTGAGGTGCTGCACGCGCGCGACGAGCGCCTCGCGTTCCGCCGGAACAGTGAGGTCCGCGCAAACTTCCGCAGCGTGGAGATCGACGCCAATCACCCGTTCGCCGCGCGCGGTCAAATGCCGGGCCAGCGCGGCGCCCATGCCTGATGCGGCGCCGGTGATCAGCGTCGTGCGTGGAAGATTCATGTCTACCACGCTTACGCAGCCACGCCGGGCAGGCGCACCACCAATCCGTCCAGCTCCGGTGTCACGAAGATCTGGCATGTCAGACGGCTGTTTTCGCGCACGTCCATCGCACAGGTGAGCATGTCGACTTCATAGGATTCAGCCACTGGCATGTGGCTGCTCCAGGCCTCGTCGACGTACGCATGACAGGTCGCGCAGCTGCAGCTGCCGCCACAGTCGCCAAGAATGCCTGGGATCTGGTTGTTGACCGCCGTTTGCATGACTGAGTCGCCAACGGTAGCGCTCACGGCAGCCTCGCTGCCGTCCGGCTGGATAAATCGAATGAGCGGCATGGCTTCTGGACCTCTGAAAAATTAGTTGGACTGGGGAAGCAGACTTTTCAACGGGATCGATTCGTTGGCGAGATCGGCTGCGCGGACCGGAATTTTCTCGGCAACGAACCGCTTGGCCAGCACGAATTCGGGTACGCGGCTGACCGTATCGGCTGCGAGCATGACCCCGTCCTTCAGATAAAACGCGGAGAACGAGCGGGTATCGGGATTGCCGCGCAGCACGAACTCGTCGTAGCCATGGGACAAGCCGACCATCTTGAGCTTCAGATCGTATTGATCGGACCAGAACCACGGCACGCTGTTGTAGACGCGCTCCTTGCCACACAACGAGGCAGCCGCGGTGCGGGCCTGCTCCAGCGCGTTGGGCACCGACTCGAGACGCAGGCGCCGGCCGAGCGACGGGTTGGGGTGGTTGGTGCAATCCCCGACCGCAAAAATGTCCGGATCGGACGTGCGCGTGTGCTCGTCGACCACGATGCCGTTGTCAACTGCAAGGCCGGCCGATTGCGCGAGTTCGGTGGCAGGCTCCAGTCCCACGCCGACGATGACGAGATCCGCAGCGACGCGCGTGCCGTCCGCGCAGCACACGGCGGCAACGGCGTCGGCGGATGCGTCGAGTTCGAAGCTACTCACGATCGCGTTCGTGCGGATGTCGACCCCGGCTTCGCGGTGCACTTTCTCGTAGAACGTGGAAAGCTCGGGAGCCGTGACGCGCGCGAGCACGCGGGGCAACGCTTCGAGCACGGTGACGTGCAAGCCGCGCTTCACAGCCACGGCAGCCACCTCCAGCCCGACATATCCACCACCGATGATCACGAGGCGCGAGCCGGCATGAAACTGGTTTCGAATGCGCGCGACGTGATCGAGCGTGCGAAGATAGTGAAAATTCTGCAGCTTCTCGATCGCTTCGATACCCGGTAACGCGAGGCGCCGCGCGCGCCCGCCGGTAGCCAGAACGAGTTTCGTATAGCGGATTTCGCTGCCGTTGGAGAGCGTGACCCGTTTCGCGTCACGGTCGATGCGCTCCGCGCGTACATTCGGGATGAACTCGACACGCGCTTTGTCGTACGTCGACAGCGGTTTCAGGTAGAGCTGCTCGGCGGTTGATTCGCCCGACAGGAATGCCTTGGAGAGCGGCGGCCGTTGGTAGGGCAAATGGGGTTCTTCTCCGACCATCACGATGCGCCCCGTCCATCCCTGTTCGCGGATCGCGGTCGCGCATTCTCCCGCTGCGTGACCCGCACCGACGATCAGTGCGGTGTTCTCTGCGTCTCCAGCTGTCATGAAGCCAACTCCATCTCATACGGCCACAAGTTCACTGCGGCCAGCAATTGCGAATAGTGTTCTAAATTGTGAACGACCGTCGTTGCTACTGTCAATGCTCATGAACCCCGCTGAGCCGCCGGCGTGGAGCCGACCATCGCCTCGATGCCGCCAACCGCGAAACGGATCAAATAGCTGCGCATGCGCTCGATATGTGCTGTCGTTAATGCTTGTGCTCCGGAGCGCGCTTCCTGCGCGTAAAGCTCATTGAGCACGAGATGAAACACGGACTCGACGAAATGCTGCACCAGTTCCACGGTTTCCCGCGTGACGCGAGGAAGCGCCCTGGCGAAGGCGTCACGGTACAGCGCGGCCGCAGACGCGTATTGGTCATAGAACGGCGCCGTAAGGTCGGGGCACTCCAGAAGGCAGCCAATCTGGGTTAGCAGGCGCAGGTAGTTTCGCCACCCCGGATCGCCGCTTTTCAGATGCGCGAAGGCCGGTGCGGAAAGTGCAGTCACGATTGCCTCGACGTCGGGGCGCTTGCCTTGCAGCGGTGCGAGTTGGGCCTCGAGCGATTCGATGACCTGGCGGCTGATCACGGCTGCGCGGCGGCCGATGGCCTGCTGAAACAGCGCGTCCTTGCTGCCGAAGTGGTACCGCGCGAGGCTCAGTTCCATGCCACAGGTCTGCATGATGTCGCGAATCGACGTGCCGAAGTAGCCGTGCATTGCGAACAGCCGCTCGGCTGTATCGAGAATGCGCTCTGGCGTCGTGCTGCGCACCGTGGCGCGCGTTTCATTGATGACAGTCGCCGGGCTGCTGGCGGCGTATGTGGTCCTGGACGACATGGTTTCCCTTTCATGGCGGGCGCGAGCCAGAAAGCGCGCGAACCCTTTCCGCGAATGATAAATCGATCTTGCACATTCGTGCAAAATAGAACATAGTTCAACTATTGGTACTTCGCCGCAAAGCAGAGGTGCCTGCAAACGAACGATTAATGGAGACAGGAACCATGGCCGGCGCGCTGCGACTCGAGGACTTCGACGATCCCACGTTCAACCCCTTTTTTGAGGATTCGCTGGCCTTCGGCGCCGACCCCGACCCGTATCCGCGCATTGCCGAGCTTCGCGAGAAAGCCACGGTTCAGAAGGGCGACTACCGCGTGCTGATGGGCGAGGTGGCGGACCTGACGATGTCTGACGTCGCGCACTACTCCGTATTTGGATACGACGAGGTCTCGAAGGTGCTTGGCGATCCGGCGACGTTTTCGAACAAGTCTTACGAGCGGAATCTCGGCATCAGCTTCGGGCGCAGCATTTCGACGATGGACGCGCCCGAGCACCCGCGCTACCGCCGCATCTTCCAGAAAGCCTTCTTGCCGCATACCGTGGCGGCATGGGGCGATACGCTGGTCGATCCAGTAGTCAGCGAGCTGATGTCGAAATTCGTGGATCGCGGACATGCGGACCTCGTCAACGAGTTCACTCTTCACTACCCATTTAACATCATCTATCGGCAGCTGGCGTTGCCCCCGGAAGATGTGAAAGTCTTTCACAAGCTGGCAATCGCACAGACGCTGGTTTCGATCGATGTCGAGCATGGCGTGGAGGCATCGACGAAGCTGGGCACTTATTTCGCGCGACTCGTCGAGGAGCGCCGACGTAATCCCGGCGACGATCTGGTCAGCTCGCTCGCCTTCGCGGAGGTGGACGGTGAACGGCTGCCGGACGAGGTCGTCATTTCGTTCCTGCGCCAACTGGTGAATGCGGGCGGCGACACGACCTATCGCGCAACCAGCGTATTGTTGCTCGCGTTGCTGCGCGATCCAGTGCAGCTCGAAGCGGTTCGCCAGGATCGCACGCTGGTCGCGCAGGCGATCGAAGAGGCCCTGCGCTGGGACGGCCCCGTGCTGATGCAGTCGCGTATCGCGACACAAGATGTCACGCTCGGCGGTGTCGAGATTCCCGCGGGCGCGTTTCTCGACGTGCTGGCAGGCAGCGCCAATCGCGACCCCAGCCGCTTCGCCGATCCGGACAAGTTCGACATCTATCGCAAGCCGGTTCACCGGCACTTTGCGTTTGCCTATGGCCCGCACGTATGCATCGGCCAGCATCTTGCGCGTGTCGAAATGACGCGCGCGCTCAACGCGATTCTCGATCGCCTGCCCAATCTTCGCCTCGATCCGGCCGCGGCAGCGCCCCAGATCAATGGAATCATGATGCGTGTTCCGCATACGATTCCCGTCGTCTTCGGCTAACTAGAACAACGCCAGCCTCGCGTGTCGTGGACGGGGCTGGCCGACAAGGCACGTGCCGGGAGCCAGCTCACAAGGTAGGTAGCGCTGGTCCGCATGCAAGGACGGTGGAGAACGCATAGATGACCGAGTTTGACTTTATCGTGATTGGCGCCGGCGCCGCAGGGTGCGTACTGGCCAATCGTCTTTCGGAGAGCGGGCACCATTCAGTGCTGCTCATCGAGGCAGGTCCGGAAGATCGCAATCCTTTAATCCGGATGCCTAAAGGCTTCGGAAAGCTGCTGGGCGATCCAGCTCATGCCTGGTTCATTCCCGTGCAGCCCGATGACGGGAACGGACACCGCAACGAGATCTGGCTTCGCGGCAAGATGCTCGGCGGCTCCAGCAGCATCAACGGCATGGTGTATATGCGAGGTCATCCCGAAGACTACGATGGATGGGCCGAGCTGGGTGTCGAGGGATGGGGCTGGCAGAACCTGGCGCCGTGCTTCCGGCGGATCGAGGATCACGCGCTCGGCGCCGACGAGCTTCGAGGCGAGGGCGGCCCGCTGAAAGTGTCGCAGTACGCGCAGCGCAATCGTATCGGCGACGCGGTGCTCGAGGCGTGCCGGTCGCTCGGCGTGCGACGCGTGGAAGATATCAACAGGCTCGATCATGAGGGTGTCGCCTATCTGATCTATACGATACGCAACGGTCGTCGGCAAAGCTCGGCCGAAGCTTTTCTGAAGCCTGCGAGGACGCGCAAGAATCTCACGGTCGTTACCGGCACGCAAGCCACGCGAATCTTGTTTGACGCCACGCGCGCCGTCGGCGTCCAGTGTGAAAACGCGGGGCAGCAGATCGCTTACCGTGCGCGCCGCGAGGTTGTGCTCTCGGCGGGCGCGATCGAGTCGCCGCGGCTTTTGCAGCTTTCGGGCATCGGCGATCCGGTTCATCTGCAGTCGCTTGGCATTCCTGTCGTGGCGGCGAGTCCGGGTGTCGGACGGAACATGCGCGAGCACTATCTGTATATGGTGCAGGCGCGTCTGCAGCATTGGCGCGATTCGCAGAACCGGCAGTTCAGCGGCATGCGGCTATGGCGTAACGCGCTGCAGTATTTTCTGTTCCGCCGTGGCGTCATGTCGCTCGGCTCGTACCAGGTGGGCGGCTTCGTCAAGACCGCACCCGATGCGATGCGTCCCGACGTTCAACTGATGATGGCGCCGTACTCGATGGATTTCGGCGCGGCCGGTTACGCCTTCGAGTCCTTCCCAGGCATGCAGCTCTTCAGCTATCCCCTGCGTCCACGCAGCGAGGGGCACGTCAGGATCCAGTCCTCGGACTCCCGCGTTCCACCCGAAGTCGTCGCGAACTACCTTGCCGATCCGTACGACCAGCAGATGGCCGTCAACGCGTTCCGGCTCATGCGCAGCGTGCTGGCCGCCGAGCCGCTTAGGAGCCTGCTGACAGGCGAGACACGCCCAGGCCTCGCCGTCCAGACCGATGACGAGATTCTCGACCTCTACCGGCGCGAAGGCCAATCCGGCTATCACGCTTGCGGCACCTGCAAGATGGGCTCGGACACGCTTGCCGTGCTCGATTCGCGGCTGCGCGTGCGCGGTGTCGAAGGTCTGCGCGTGATGGATCTGTCCGTAACACCCACGATGATCTCCGGCAACACTAATGGCCCCATGATGGCGATGGCATGGCGCGCCGCCGGGCTGATCCTGGAGGGCGCGCGATGACTCACCTTGAAGACTATAGGGGGCGCTTTTCGAATATCGAATTCGAGCGACGCGACGGTGTTTTGCAAGTGCGCCTGCATACGGATGGTGGCCCGCTCAAGTGGGGCGCGCTCAACCGCAGCATCCACAGCCAGCTGGGCGAGGCGTTCTACCAGATCGCACGCGACCTCGACAATCGCGTAGTGATCCTGACCGGCACCGGCGATTCGTTCTGCGACGCGATGAATTACGCCGAATTGCCGACGGAACCGCTTTCGCAAGTCTGGCCGCGCTTGCAGCGCGAGGGGCAGGACTTGCTCATGCAACTGCTGGATATTCCGGTTCCGGTTATCGGTGCGATTAACGGGCCGGCACATATCCATGCCGAACTGCTTGTGCTATCGGATATCGTGCTCGCCTCCAGTCGGGCGGAAATCTCTGACCAGGCTCATTTCGTTCACGGCGTCGTGCCGGCGGACGGCGTGCAGATCGTCTGGCCGATGCTGATTGGCCACAACCGCGCCCGCCACTTTCTGCTGACTGGCGAGCGCATCACGGCACAACGCGCGTGGGAGCTTGGTGTCGTTGGCGAAGTCGTCGCGCACGACACGTTGCTCGAACGTGCCTGGCAAATGGCACGCGAACTGGCGGCGAAGCCCGTCGAAACGTTGCGATACACGCGCGCTGTCTTTACGCAGCCGTTCAAGCGTCGCATGGTCGACGAACTGGGCTACGGGCTCGCGCTCGAAGGACTTGCCGGTATCGCGGTGCAGTCCGGAAAGAACTAGCGCGTCAAAGCATATGTTCACGTATGGGAGAAGCGAGATGACTTCGGCAGTGCAAGCAGCAACTGAGCGCAACGCGATCGTTCAGCAGGCGCTCGACCGTGCCACGCGGGAAGGCGGTGAGGTCGGCGTGCAGGTGGCGGCTTATCTGAACGGCAAACTCGTGATCGACGCATGGAGCGGCGTGGCCGATCCGTCCACCGGCCGACTCGTCGACGGCGATACGCTCTTCAACGTCTATTCGGTGACGAAGGCCGTTGCGGCAACCGCGTTGCACATCCTGGCCGACCGCGGGGTCATCGAATACGACGCGCCGGTGACGCGCTACTGGCCGGAGTACGGCGCCCATGGCAAGGATAGAACGACGGTGCGCGATGTGCTGACTCATCGCGCGTGCGTACCGCAAATGCCTGAAGACGTCACGCCGGAACTGATGTGCGACTGGCAGTGGATGACCCGCGCCATCGCAAATCTGGAGCCGCTTGCCGAGCCGGGGACGAAGACGCTTTACCTCTCGATGACGTTCGGCTGGATCGTTGGCGAGCTGGTACGGCGCGCCGATCCGAAGAAGCGTTCGCTGGGCCGTTTTGTCCGGGAGGAGATTGCGTTGCCGCTCGGCATCAACGATCTATGGATTGGCATACCTGACGAAGTCGAACCGCGCATCGCACGTCTCACCGATGCGATGGTGCCGGTTCCCGCGGAGTACCTTCCGCCGCTATTCCTGCGCTCGATGCCGCAACAGGTCGCATTGACGCCGCAAGTGTTCGAGCGCCCGGACGTGCGGCGCGCGGAAGTGGCAGGCGTCGGCGGGATCTTCAATGCGCGCAGTGAGGCGCGCTTCTGGGCGATGCTTGCATGCGGCGGCGAGCTGGACGGCGTGAGGATACTGTCGAAAGAGCTTGTTGCCACACTGAACACGCCACGTGCCAATAGCGAAGAGCCCGACCCGGTGATGTTCGGCTTTCCGATCCCGATCACGATCGGTGGCTTCTGGTTCGGCGGCAACTATCCGCCGGTGACGGCGGCGCGTTCGCCGCGCGCCTTGTGCCATCCGGGGCAGGGCAATTCGATTGGCTGGGCGGATCCAGATAGCGGGCTCGCTGTCGCGATCTGCCATAACAAGCTGTTCAACCCGACCACGCCGGAAGAAGACCCACTGCTTCCGATCGCTGCGGCGATTCGCGACGCACTGGATCTGGAGTGATTGGCGCAATGGTCATGGATATCGCTTATCTGCAGCAATGGACGGGGCGCACGGAGGAAGTTCAGGATCAGGTCACCCTCACGCCGATGACGGCGCTCGGCGCCATGCTCGACCGCGACGACCCGCCTTCAGCACGTGGTGATGACTTGCCGCCGTTGTGGCACTGGCTTTATTTTCTGCCGGTTCCTCGCCAGTCGATGGTCGGAACGGACGGTCATCCGAAGCGCGGCGGCTTCCTGCCGCCGGTCGATCTACCTCGCCGCATGTGGGCGGGCAGTCAACTCGAGTTTCTACGGCCGCTGAAAGCGGGCAGCACGATCACGCGTCTTTCAAGCATCGAGAGCGTTGCGCACAAGCAGGGGCGTACTGGCGACCTCGTGTTTGTCAAAGTCAAGCATGAGATCGGCGACGCTAATGGCCGTGCGATCGTCGAACGCCAGGATATCGTGTATCGCGATCATCCGGCTGCAAGCGAGAAGCCGGCAGCCTCACAGGCCGCGCCGGCAGGCGCTCAATGGGCACGCGAGATCAATCCCGATCCCGTGCTGCTATTTCGCTATTCGGCGCTTACCTTGAATGGTCATCGCATTCACTACGACCGGCCTTACGCGACTGGCGAAGAGGGATACGAGGGACTCGTCGTGCACGGCCCGCTGCTCGCCACGCTACTTATGGACTCGCTGAGATCGGAACTGCCGGGCGCGCGCGTCGAAGCGTTTTCGTTCCGCGCGATCAAACCGGTGGTGGACACGTCGCCTTTCTATGTTTGCGGCAAGCGAGACGAATCGGACCCAAGCAAGGTGAGCTTGTGGATCGCCGGCAGCGACGGGTCGTTGCGCATGGAAGCCACAGCTGTTCTGAAATGATCGTTGTGTCCGGTCCGCCGGCGTGTTCGCCGTAGCCGGACCGGGCGCTGAATTGGAGACTTATGCGTTCGTTTCTTTTTGTGCCGGGAAGCAAGCCAGAACGATTCGCCAAGGCGCTCGCGGCAGGCGCCGATGCGGTGATCGTGGACCTCGAGGACGCCGTTGCTGGCGCGGACAAAGCGTCGGCGCGTGTCCACGTTGCCGATGCGGTACGAACATTTTCGGCATCGCCAGCGTGCGTACTGTTGCGCATCAATGGCGCTGGAACACAATGGTTCGAGGAGGACCTCTCACTTGCCGCGTTCGATGGAATCGATGGCGTCGTATTGCCCAAGGCGGAGAATCCGGCTGCGTTGACCGCCGTAGCGGCGGCAACGACGAAGCCAATCTGGCCGATCATCGAATCTGCCGCGGGCGTCTGGAATGCTTTGGACGTGGCGCGCATGCCCGGCGTCGAGCGGCTCATATTCGGCTCGGTCGACTTCGAGCTCGATCTGGATTGCGACGGCTCATGGGATGCGTTGCTGCATGCACGTTCGCGGATCGTGCTTGCCTCGCGTGTAGCCGGCATTCAGTCTCCAGTGGATGGCGTTACCGTGTCGATCGACGACGAACGGCAGCTCGCGGAGGACTCGTCAAAGGCGCGATCGTTGGGTTTCGGCGGCAAGCTGTGCATTCATCCGCGCCAGGTCAAGGCGGTCAACGCTGCTTTTAGCCCGAGCGCAGATGAAATTGCCAAGGCGCGGCGGATTGTCGAAGCGTATGAGCGGGCAGAAGGCGGCGCAGTGTCCGTCGATGGACGGATGGTGGACTTGCCGGTGTTGCTCAAGGCAAGGCGTATCGTCAGCGCGTCCGGTTGAAGGGTAAGAGGCGCGGCGGAGTGACCGCTGCGCCGCCCGCGCCGCCACCGCACGATGTGGCGCGGGCGTGATCCGATTTCACTTATACCGGGTCCCACGGCGTGAGCGCCATGGAGGGCACGTTCGGGAAGAAGCTCGCTTCGAAGGCCGGCATGACCTGCTCGGCAATCGCTTCGGGCGTCCAGCCGCCGTCGCGATGCAGCGAACGGATCATGCGGATCTGGTTGAAGAAGTAGATCTCGTTGGCGCGCACGCCGAAGATCTGACCCGACACCTTTGCGGCCTGGTCGGAGGCGAGGTAGACCGCGAGCGGCGCGATCTTGCGCGATTCCATGCGCTTGAGCACCTCGACGCGCGCTTTTTGTTCCGGCGTCTCCGAGGGGATCGAGGCCGTCATCGCGGTCCATGCCCACGGTGCGATGCAGTTCGAGCGCACGTTGAATTTGGCCATGTCGAGGGCAATCGACTTCGACAGACCGACGACACCCATCTTGGCGGCCGAGTAGTTGGCCTGTCCGACATTGCCGATCAGACCCGACGTGGAGGTCATATGAACGAAGCTACCCCCGTTTTGTGCCTTGAAATGCGGAGCCGCCGCACGTGCCACGAAAAACGACCCGTTCAGATGGACGTCGACTACGGCTTTCCATTCGTCGAGGCTCATGTTGAAGAACATCCGGTCACGCACGATGCCGGCGTTGTTGACCACACAGTCGATGCGGCCGAACGTGTCCAGCGCGGCCTGCACGATCTTCTGCGCGGAATCCCATTCGGCGACGCTGTCTGTCGAGGCAACCGCCTGGCCGCCGGCCTCCTTGATCTCCGCGACGACGCGCTGTGCCGCGAATTCGCCGGTCTCGGCGTTGCGACCGAGGTCGTTGACGACGACTTTGGCGCCGTTCGCCGCGAATTGCAGCGCGAAATCGCGTCCGATGCCGGCACCCGCACCCGTTACCACTACCACCTTGTCCTTGACGAAATCGCTCACTCTTGTCTCCGTTCGATACAGGCGTTGATGTAGAAAAGCTTGCCTCGCTATAATAACCAAAACTGAACGACGTTGCACAATATGAACGACTTTGCTTAAACAGCGAGTGTGTGGCGATTCATCCATTCGAAGGCGACAAAATGAAAGGAGACGCGCAATGAACGATATGAAAGGCTGGACCGTACCAGACCATGTTCCGCGAGAACTCGTGGTCGATTTCGACTTTTTGAATCCGCCCGGTGCACAAGACGACGTCCATCTGGCGTGGAAGACGCTGCATACGGGGCCCGATATCGTCTGGTCCCCGTACTATGGCGGCCACTGGATCGCCACGCGCGGCGAAGACATCGAGGCGATGCAGAAGGACCATACCCGTTTTTCGCATCGCAGCGTCAACATCCCGCCGCTCAAAGAGACGCAGCTCGTGCCGCTCGAGCTTGACCCGCCCGAACATACCGCGTACCGCAACCTGATCACGCCCGCTTTCCTGCCGCAAGCTATCGCCTCGCTGGAAAGTGACGTGCGCAGCCTCGCAATCGAGCTGATCGAAAAGATTGCTCCACGAGGCGAATGTGAGTTTGTCTCGGAGTTCTCGAAGATCCTGCCGATCGTGATTTTCCTGCGACTTGCCGATCTTCCCTTGAGCGATCGCGGACAATTGCTCGAATGGGCGGAATGGGCCGTGCGCGGCAACTTCGAACAGCGCAACGAATCCCAGCACCGGCTCATCGGCTATATCTCCACCTGGGTGGAAAAGCGCAAGGCAGAGGCGGGCGGCGATCTCGTCAGCCTGATCGCCAACGCGCAGATCGACGGCAAACCGATCAGCCCTGAGCGGATGTTCGGGATGTTCATCGTCGTGCTGTTCGGTGGCCTCGATACCGTCGCATCGATGATGGGTTTCATCGCGCGTTTCCTGGCGGAGAACCCGGCTCACCGGCGCCAGCTAATCGAAAATCCCGAACTGATGGTTTCGTCTGTGGACGAGATGATTCGTCGCTTTGGCGTGGCGAACACCGCGCGGCTCATCACGCAGGACATGGAATACAAGGGCGTCCAGTTCAAGAAGGGTGACCAGATTCAATTGCCGAACTCCCTGTTTGGCCTCGACGACCGCAAGTTCAGCGATCCGCTCGCCGTCGACCTGACGCGCAAGCCAGTGCTTCACGCCGCGTTCGGTAACGGCCCGCATCGCTGCCCGGGGTCGTTCCTTGCACGTACGGAAATCAAGGTTTTCCTGCAGGAATGGCTCAAACGCATTCCCGATTTTCGCATTCGCGAGGGCGACAAGCCGCGATGCGGCTCGGGCTCCGTCAACGGCATGCTCTATCTGCCGCTCGTCTGGGATGTAGCGGTCTGAAGTATCTCCACCCTCAACGACTCATAGACGATCATGAAAAAGTGGCAATGTATTTTTTGCGGGTTTTACTACGACGAAGCAGCGGGACTTCCGGCGGAGGGCATCGCGCCAGGCACTCGTTGGGAAGATATCCCGGATGACTGGGCATGCCCCGAATGCGGCGCGACCAAGGCCGACTTCGTGATGGTCGAAGTCGAGGCTTGAGCGTTCGGACACGCGCACGGCGCAAGCCGTGCGCTTGATCGCCCCGGGTCAGGCGCGCTCGAATACGGCGGCAATACCCTGGCCGCCGCCGATGCACATGGTCTCGAGCGCATAGCGTCCCTTTCGGCGCGTCAGTTCGTGCAAGAGCGTTGTCATGATCCGCACGCCCGTTGCGCCAATCGGGTGGCCGAGAGAGATGCCCGAGCCGTTCACGTTGAGCCGGTCGATATCGTGCCAGTCCCAGCCTTTGAGGACTGCCAGTACCTGGCATGCGAACGCTTCGTTCACCTCGACGAGATCCATCTGATCGAGCGTAAGACCGATGCGCGTCATCAGCTTCTGCACTGCGGGCACGGGGCCGATGCCCATGCGTGACGGCTCGCAGCCCGCCGCAGCCCATCCGGTCAGCCAGGCCATGGGTTCGAGCCCGAGCTCTTCGAGGCGGTCTTCCGCGACAACGAGGCAAGCGGCGGCGGCATCGTTCTGCTGGCTGGAGTTACCTGCGGTGACCGTTCCGCCCGGGATCAACGCGCGAAGCTTGCCGAGGCTTTCCATACTGGCGTCCGCGCGGAATCCTTCGTCTTTGGAAAAGAGGAGCAGCTCGCCCTTTTTCTGAGGAACGCTGACCGCAACGACCTCTTCGGCCATATGGCCCGACTCCCAAGCCGCCGCTGCGCGCTGATGGCTGCGCAGCGCGAACTCGTCGGCGGCCTCGCGGCTGATGCCATAGTCAGTGGCGAGATTTTCGGCGGTCTCGATCATGCCGGAGATATAGCCGAAGCGCGATTCCGGCTGCGAGCGCTCGCGGCCGCGCGCGAGCCGGTCGTGAAACTGGACGGAGCCCGAACGTGCGCCCCAGCGCATATCCGTGCTGTAGTACTCGATGTTGCTCATGCTTTCCACGCCGCCAGCCAGCACGACGTCCGCGGCGCCGGTCTGCACCATCATCGCGGCGGTGACGAGCGCCTGCAGGCCGCCGCCGCAACGCCGGTCCAACTGCATGCCGGGCACTTCGACGGGCAGACCGGCCTGCAGCGCGATCCAGCGGCCCACGCAAGGCGTTTCACTGTTCGCATACGATTGTGCGAAGACGACGTCGTCGATGCGAGCGGGGTCGAGCTTTGCACGCCGGATCGTTTCGTTCGCGACGAGTGCACCGAGCTCTTCGACACAAACGCCGCGCAGGCTACCACCAAAAGTGCCCACGGGTGTTCGTACGGGGGAGACAATCGCTGCGCGTTTCATGGGACGTTTCCTTGCAAGGTTTCGAGGTTCTGATTCAGGCGCGGTTGCAATCAGGCAATGAGCGTGGGGCTTCCCGAGCGATTGGAGGGCGGGGCGCTCCCCATCTGGTCGAGAACGCCACGATGATCCGGATGGGCGATTGCCAGCATGCGTGCGCGGCGTTGCCGTAGCGTCAGTCCGCGCAAATCGGCTACGCCATATTCAGTCACCACGATGCCGGCGTCGCTCCGTGGTGTGCTGACGGGTCCGCTCAGCGACGCGACAATGCGGCTCGTGCCGGTGCCCGCGGTCGAGGGCAGTGCGATGACAGGAACGCCGCCATGGGAGCGCCGCGCGCCGCGCAGGAAGTCCAGTGCTCCACCCACCGCGCCCACATACACGCCGCCGGCGATCTCGGCGTTGATCTGGCCACTCAGATCGACTTCAACCGCCGAGTTGATGGCGACGAAGCGGTCGATGCTCGCGAGCACGTTCGCATCGTGCGTGTAGCTTGTCGAACGAAACTGGAGGGCCTCGTTACGATGCGCGAACTCGTGTATGCGACGGCCGCCCATCATCACGCCGGCAATGGTCTTGCCCGTGTCGATCGTCTTGCGCGCATTGTTGATGACGCCGCTTTCCATGAGATCGGCGACTTTGTCCCCAATCGTGCCGGAGTGAATGCCGAGGTTTCGACGATCGGCGAGGCAAGCGAGGATCGCTTCGGGAATCGAGCCGAGACCGAGTTGAATCGTGGCGCCGTCTTCGATCAAACCGGCCGTGTGTCGGGCGATCGCTAGATCCGTCGCGCTTGCTGCGCTGGGCGGACTCTCGGGCAGAGCGCGTGACGTGGGAAGAATGAAGTCGATGTCGTCGTCGCAAAGATATCGCTCGCCGTAAGTCCAGGGTGCCTGTTCGTTGACTTCCGCAACGATGACGCGCGCGTGCTTGAGTGCCGGGATCAGATACTCATGCGCGACGGACAGGCTATAGCGGCCTAGCGAATCAGGTGGTGCCAACTGCAGCAGCAGGACGTCGATCGAAAGCTGACCCGACTCCATCATCTCTGGGAACTGCGAATAATGGCACGGAAGAATATCTAGCGCGCCGGCCTTGGCCAGTGCACGGTTGGAGCCGGTAGCGCAGTAAGAAAAGAAATCGATGCAGTCCGCGTGCTCGGGGCGGCACGTGTCGTAACTGCTGGCACCGAGAAAGACCCGGAACGCCCCGATGGCGTGCCGCTGCTCGAGCAACTTTCGCGTGAGCGGTAGGGGTTCTGCGTTTGATTGGCCCCATGCAACGGTATCGCCGGGACGAATGATGGACGCAAAGTCGATGGCGTCCGCCTCTAGCAGTGAGGGCATGATGTTGTTTGCGTCAAGTGGCCGGTTGCGCAAGGGTCAGGGCTTCGTCGTACTGCCCACGTACTGCGCCGGTCCCGACAAGTTCCGCAATCCGTTCTTCGCTGTAGCCGATGCTGCGTAGCACGGGTTCTGTGTGCTCGCCAAGGTGTGGAACGGCGAGCGGTGGCGACGCGGGCTCCAAACGGAAGTGAATCGGGCTTGCAACGTGGTTACGTCTGGATGGATCCATCTGGATCATCCCGCGCTCGTGGGCATGTGGATGGTCGAGTGCTTCGGCGAGCGAGAGCACCGGCGCCACACTGATGTTTCGGCCTTTAAACCAGTCGAGCCATTCCTCTTGTGTGCGAGTCAGGAAGGTCTGCGTCAGGAATGCCCGAACGCGTACCTGGCCTTCACCGGCCGGGCCGATCGCGTCGGCGATCAGGTCAGGTCGGCCGAGTGGTGTAAGGAGATTGTTTGCGAAACTGCGTTCCCGGCCGCCAAGGCAGAGCCACTTCGAATCGGCGGTTTCATAACTGCCAAGCAATGCGAGTCCACTGTCGCCCTCAGTCATTTCTTGCGATCCATCGTCCGGCGTGTTGAGCAAACGACCGCTCAGGTACGGTTGCGCGGTGAGCGCCGCATCGAAAAGCGACAGGTCGATGTAGTCGCCGCGCCCCGTTTCCCGCGTGCGCAGCAGCGCCATCAACACAGCGGACAACGCCGTCAAAGAACCGGCCAACGCGGCGAGCGACGGCCCCGTGGTAATCGGCATACCCCGCCCATCGCGTGGCAGCGTACCTGCAAGCGATTGAACTACCGGATCGTGTGCGGGCAATTGAGAGAGCGGGCCCGTCTGGCCGAATGCCGTAATCGCACAATAGACGACCCTCGGGTTCGTCCGGCTTACCGTCTCGTAGTCGATGCCAAGGCGGGCGGCCACGCCCGGCCTCGAAGATTCGATGACGACGTCGGCGTCGTTCATCAGCTTTAGCGCGACCTCGCGCCCGTCAGGATGCTTCAGGTCAAGCGCGATGCTGCGCTTGCCGCGGTTGATAGCGGCGAAGAACGCGCCGTCCGTGCCGGGCGCGCCGCGCGTGGGGTCGCCGGTGACCGGTTCGATCTTGATGACTTGCGCCCCATGATCGGCGAGATTGGCGGCGAGGAACGGACCCGGCATGAACTGCGACAGGTCCACGACGCGAAGGCCAGTCAGTTTCATGCCAGGGCAGCACTGAAGCCGAGTTGGCGTTGCGCAATCGCGGTTGCTTCCTGGACGATGCGGGCGATCAATTCCGCACAGGTCGGCAGGTCGTGAATAAGGCCGGTCACGATACCGGCGGGGAAGGCGCCGCCTTCGACTTCTCCCGTCACGAACGCGTCCATCCAGCGCTTTGCTCCGGTCAGCGCGTAGAGGTCCGAGGGCGTCACGTTGCCGGCGCGCTCGAGTTCGAGCGCGGCGACGCTCACGCTGTTCTTAACTACGCGGCTCGAATCGCCAATTGAGCGGCCCACGAGCACCGTATCGCGCTCGGTCGCTTCCAGCAGGCGTTGCTTGATCGCAGGGTGGACCTGCGATTCCTGCGTGAGCATGAAACGCGTGCCCATGTTGATGCCCTCCGCGCCGAGCGCGAGCGCCGCCATTAGTCCGCGACCATCGGCGAAGCCGCCGGATGCGAGAATCGGCACCTTCAGCTTGTCGGCGGCGGCGGGAATCAGGATCAGTCCAGGGATATCGTCTTCGCCAGGGTGCCCCGCGCATTCGAATCCATCGATGCTCACGGCGTCCGCGCCGAGCGATTCGGCCTTTACCGCGTGGCGAACCGTGACGCACTTGTGCACGACCTTTACGCCGTGTGCCTTGAACTCGGCGATGTATTTCGCCGGATTGCTGCCTGCTGTTTCAACGACCTGTACGCCTTGGGACACGATCGTGCGCACGTACGCGTCGTAGTCGAGACCAGCATTGGCGCCGAGGACGGTCAGGTTGACACCAAAGGGTTTGTCCGTGAGCGAACGCACCTTGTCGATCTCGCGCGCGAGTGCATCGGCGCTTGCATGGGTGTGCGCGGAGAGGAACCCGAGACCGCCCGCGTTGCCCACGGCCGCTGCCAGTTCGGCCCGCGCTACCCAGCGCATGCCGCCTTGAATGATGGGATATTGAATGCCGAGTAATTGAGTAATGCGATTGACATACGGTTTCATCGCGCGCCTGTAATCTGGATAGGAAGTGTAGGTGCCAGAAATGCGCCTGACGCGCGTGACCTGGCGTGCTCGGTTTGCCACGATAAGCGTGGCACTTCTTTGCAACTCAACAATCGCGAAACTGGGGCTTGCGCTTTTCGGCGAAGGCTGCCATGCCTTCCTTCCGATCTTCGGTAGCAAAGGTCGAATACGCCATGCGCCGCTCAAAGAGGATGCCTTCTGCGAGGCTCGATTCGTAGGCACGGTTGACACACTCTTTTGCCATCGCCACGACCGGTTGTGAGAATCGTGCGATCTCGTCGGCCGTTTTCAGCGCTTCCTCGATGATCGTGTCGATCGGCACGATTCGGCTCACGAGGCCGCATCGTTCGGCTTCAACGGCATCCATCTTGCGGCCGGTGAGGATCATCTCCATCGCCTTCGATTTGCCGAGCACGCGCGTGAGGCGCTGCGTGCCGCCGGCGCCGGGAATGGTCGCGAGTGTGATTTCGGGCAGGGCGAAGCGGGCGTTGTCGGCGGCGAGAATGAAGTCGCACATCATGGCAAGTTCGCAGCCGCCGCCCAGCGCGAGACCCGCGACAGCGGCAATGACCGGCTTGCGGCAACGCGAGGTGCGCTCCCAGTTCGAAGTGATGAACTGGTTCTTGTAGACGTCCATATACGTCCATTCGTTCATCATCTTGATGTCGGCGCCTGCGGCAAACGCTTTCTCGCTACCGGTCAGCACGATCGCGCCGATGGCAGGATCGGCTTCAAGGCCGTCGAGTGCGGCTGTCAGCTCGTCCATAAGCTGGTTGTTCAGCGCGTTGTAGGCTTGCGGACGGTTCAGCTTGATCAAGCCTGTCTTGCCGTGAATTTCGAGGATGATCGTCTCGTAGGCCATGGTTTTTCCTTGCGGGAATCAGGGTGAACACCTAAGCCAGCATCGGAGCTTGCTCGCCCATCGTTGATGTCGCTTCCGGCGCGCCGTTCGGGCTGCGTCGAAGCGTACCGTACGTTGCCAAATTTGTGAACGACGTTTATCATTCTGAATGTGTGACCGAGCTTTGTCAATCAAACCCCAGGTCAGCTTTGCTAACGGAAAATATCGCGAGGAGACAGTACATGACGACTCGTCACGAGGACGGACAGATTCGCGTGGAACAGCGCGGGAACTTGCTTTTGATGGGGATCGACCGCCCGGAAAAGCGCAATGGTTTTACGCCGAAGATGTTCAGGGAGCTGGCCATGGCTTACACGCAGCTCGAGAACAGTACTGATCTTTTCTGCGGTCTGGTCTACGCCGAGGGCGATCACTTTACGGCTGGGCTCGACATGCCAAAGATCGCACCGTTGCGTCGTGAAGGAAAACCCTTGCTTCCTGAGGGCGAGGTCGATCCGTTTAACTTGCGCGCGCCGCTGCGCACCAAGCCGGTCGTCATCGCCCTCAAAGGAATCTGCTTCACCGTCGCAGTCGAATTGATGCTCGCATCGGAAGTGGCTGTCGCGGCCGATAACTGCCGTTTCTCCCAACTTGAAGTCAAGCGGGGGATCATGGCAGGTTGTGGTGCGACCTTCCGCATGGTGCAGCGCGCCGGCTGGGGTAACGCAATGAAGGTACTGCTTACTGGCGACGAATTCACCGCAGAGGAGGCGAGGCACATGAACTTCGTGCAGGATGTCGTGCCTGTGGGGCAGGAGTTCGATCGGGCGCTCGCGATCGCAGAGAGAATCGCGGCGCAGGCACCGCTAGCCGTGCAGGCTACGATGCAGAACGCGCGCGTTTCGCTGGGACAAGGCTGGCAGGATGCTTACGCGACTATTCAGTCCACCCAGCAGTTTCTCTACAACACGGAAGATGCCAAGGAAGGCGTTCAGTCCTTCATCGAAAAACGTACGGCGAAGTTCGTCGGACGCTGATGCATGGCTTCCGGCGCAGTCGGTGTGCATTCAAGGGGACAGTCTGTTATGACAAAAGGCGCGTTGGCGGGTGTTCGCGTACTCGACCTGAGCCGCATTCTCGCGGGGCCTTGGGGGGCTCAAATGCTGGCGGATCTCGGCGCGGAGGTCATCAAGGTCGAGCGTCCGGGCAAGGGGGACGATTCGCGGCAATTCGGCCCTCCGTTCCTCATGGATCGGGAGGGCAAGGTCACGCGCGAGTCGACGTTTTTTATCAGCGCGAACCGTGGCAAGAAGTCGATCACGTGCGATATCTCTACGCCTGAAGGCCAGGCGTTGATCCGCTCGTTGGCGTCGCACTGCGACGTGTTGCTCGAGAACTATAAGGTGGGCGACCTCAAGCGTTACGGGCTCGACTACGAGAGCCTCAAGCTGGTCAATCCGCGCCTGATCTACTGTTCGATAACCGGGTTCGGCCAGACTGGGCCGTATAGCCCACGCCCCGGCTACGACTCGATTTTCCAGGCGATGGGTGGCCTGATGAGCGTTACCGGAAACGGCGACGATGTGCCGGGCGGTGGCCCAATGAAAACCGGGCCCAGTCTTGCGGACATCCTCTGTGGTCAGTACGCCGCTTCGGCAATCATCGCAGCGCTTTATCATCGTGACGCAGGCCAAGGCGGTACAGGAGAGGGACAGTACATCGACCTGGCGTTGCTGGACGCGATGATTGCCGCCACATCGCACTATGCAAGCCAATACCTCGTTGCCGGCCAAATTCCGATCCGGCGCGGTACCGAGGGCAACGGGGGCATGCCGTCCCGCATGTTCCGTTGCGCCGATCGCGACATCATGATCGTTGCAGGCAACAACGAGCAATACGCGCGGATGTGTAACGTTCTCGGGCGCCCCGATCTCGCCAGTGATCCGCGCTTTAGCGAGATCGCTCTGCGGGTGAAAAATCGTCGTGCGCTTGGCGAAGTGTTCGAGCCGCTTATCGTCGAATGGCAGAGCGATGAACTGCTCGCAGCACTCGACGCCGCTGGGGTGCCGGCTGGACCGATCAACAATCTGGAGCAGGTGTTCGCAGATCCGCATGTGCAGGCACGCGCCATGTGCGTGGAAGTTGCGCACCCGCTCACAGACAAGGCAGTCCGTATGGTTGCCAATCCGGTCAAGATGTCGGGCACGCCTATCGATTCGTATGGAGCGCCGCCGATGCTCGGACAACATACGGACGCCGTGCTGCGTGATGTGCTGAGTATGTCGCAGTCGGATATCGATATCCTGCGCGAAAAGAAAGTTCTGTAGAAAGGGAAAAGCCTGCGAAGCGCAGCCCTCCGGGGTGCGCTTTCCTATGGATTATCCATATAAATCAGGACTGCGAATGGGCATTGAGGTTCAAGGAAATTGCGAGAGTTGTGTGAAGGATAGACATTCGGCTCGACCGGACTTCGGGAGCGGGCATTTGCCGACGTTCGTGCCGGTCTGATACCTCCCGTTTATGTAATCAGGGGTTCTTTGATGCACATTGGAATACCCGTGGAAACGCGGGCGAACGAAAACCGAGTGGCCGCAACGCCCGAGACGGTCAAGAAGTACGTCGCCCAGGGCCACACAGTGACGATCCAGGCAGGCGCGGGCGTCGGCGCGAGCTATCCCGACGAGGCGTACACGGCCGCGGG